>DATFAB010000071.1:0-77356 GCA_035255025.1 Geomonas sp. | reverse complement strand
CGATCTGACAATGCCCTCTCCAGCACAGTACCGCAGTAAAGCTCCCATTGCTCCAACGTGCTTGTTGACTGACTTCATGCTCATGGGTACGACATCATGCAGTTCCAAGACCTGGGCAATAGTCATGCCTGGATGCTTCTTGTAAAGGTTGGCTGGTAGCCTCATCAGCTTTGCTCGTAAGTCGAGCATGGTCTGCTTGGTAATAGTGGTAACGTCGATGTCTCCCTGGATGTCCACCAAGAGCTTAAAGACACCTTCCATCTCCATCTTAGTCTTCGGCGTCCATCCGGTTTCCTTCTCCGTCGTGTACTGCTTGATCACCTTGGCTAGGCTTGGTCCTCCTGTCTTACTAGCTCCTCTTGTAGATACTGCGGCTCTTGGTTCTTTGGTAGGAGATACTGCCTTGACGAGTTCCTTGACCATTACCTCATCGAGCATGCCAGTACGCAAGAGGGTGAACACTCGCTGCACCTCACGTTCCTGGATGACCAACAGGGTCTTGGCTACAGACAGATCGGTGGTCTTTAACGACTTGGTAATGAAGTTGGTGGGGAAATGCTGCTTGATGTCTACTGGAACCTTGATCCTGTAGTAGAAGTAGCCATCACGACATATTAGGTGGGTTGGATATGACAAGACCTCTTACCTCCGTGTAACCACTTTTGTACACAGGGATAAAAGGTCTTGTTTTTCTCTAGCAAATCTAGCTAGTTAGGTTACTGGCTGGGGTACAAGGATTCGAACCTTGGAATGCCGGAATCAAAATCCGGTGCCTTACCGCTTGGCGATACCCCAGTATCTGCTTGTCTTTTCTACCCTACAGCGTCTTCACGGCTACCGCGAACCAGTCGTTGTGCCTGGTTACCTCGGCGACTGCCTGCCTGGCGCTTTTCTCGTCCTCGAAGAGACCGAAAACGGTGGATCCGCTGCCGGACATCAGGGCCCCGCGGGCACCGGCTGCACTCAGCATCTCTTTCAACTCGGCCACCAGCGGAAACCTCTTGAAGGTGACCGGCTCGAGGTCGTTGGAAAGGACGTTGCAAACGTCTTCCAGGCCGCTGTAAGAACTCGGGAGTATAGCGGCTGGCCCCTTGTCTGTCAATTGTAAATTTTGGTACACCCAGGCGGTTGAGCAGTGAATACCGGCGTTTACCAGCACAACCCACAGGGACGGGACCTGGTCGAGGGGGGTCAGATCATCGCCGATCCCCTCGGCTACCGCGGTCTTCTTGAAAATGAAAAAGGGAACGTCTGCCCCCAGCTTTACGCCGATTTCCATCAGGCGCTCGTCGGACAGACCAAGCTCCAGCAGTTCATTGACTCCCATCAGGACCGTGGCGGCGTCGCTGCTCCCGCCACCCAACCCTGCGGCTACCGGAATGTTCTTGGTGATGTCGATGTCGATGCCGACTTCGCGGCCGGAAAGCTTGACCAGCGCGTCGGCGGCTCGCCAGGCGATGTTGCCGGGGCCGTCGGGCACACCGGTCTTGCCGCAGGTGACCCGGATACCGGGGTGGTCGGTCAGGGTGATGGCGATATCGTCGCAGAGGTCGACCCTCTGCATGATCATCCTCAGGTCGTGGTAGCCGTCCGGCCTCTTTCTGAGGACGTCCAGGCGGTAATTGACCTTGGCGGGGGCTTTAAGTTGCAGCGTCTTCACTTTCTTTAGTACTCCTTCAATGTCGGCGGTATAACGGCTAACGCATAGGTGCCACGGGGCAAGCATGCCGGACGGCTGTAAGCATCACTCAGGGCTCAAGGGCAAATCCCCCTAGCCCCCCTTTGTCAAAGGGGGGAACATCGGACTACCCGCACTTCCTTTTCCCCGGTTGCCAAGGGGGAACGTGGACTGGCTGCACTTCACCTTCCCTCCTTTGTCAACGGAGAAACGTGGAGCGTTCGCACTCCCCTTCCCCCTTTTGTCAGAGGGTTAAGGCCGGATGGCCTGCACTTTCCTTGCACCCTTTCGCAAAGGGCGACTTCCGGACGGCTCATCTCCCTATCCTTCTTTTCCCAAGGGGGAGGAGCCGAGGGAGAACTGCGCTGGGGCTTCGGAGGGGGAGGCTTGGCGGGTGGTGCTTTTGGCAAAACGACGGGCTTTGGCCAGCTCGCCGCGCTTGATCACCCGCTGCAGTTGACGCACGGCTTCCAGGGCGGCCCGCAGCTTCTGCTGCTCGAGGATGCTCAGCTCGGACGGGTCAAGATAGGCTGGCTGCAAGGCGATCTCTTTGCCGATCTTGAGCCCGGCCAGTTGGTGGTAGGCGGCCTGAAGTCGCCTCACCAGCTGCTCTTCCAGGGCCCCAATCGCCGACAGGGCCTCGAGCCGTGCCAGGGTTGTCCCCAGCTCCACGTCATGCTGCATCGCCAGCTGCCTCACTCCGGACACCAAGGGATTCAGGCCGGAACCGGCCAGGTTGAAACAACCGGCGTACTCCCCCGCTCTCTCCAGGCGGATGCCGCCAAAGACCCCCAGGGCAACGGGAGCTGCTGCCGCCTTGCCGGCAAAGCCGGTGAGCTTGCCTCTATCGCGGCAGTCGGCTAGCGAGGCGCGGGCAATCGCCAGGGCTTCCAGCCCCAGGCTCTCGTCGCCGCACAGGTGGCGCAGATCGGCCAGCTGCTCGAGGTGCGACAGATGGTCTTGCTGATCGCTGTCGATGTCGACAGAGCGTTCCCAATCGCACAGGGAACCGCGCCAGATCACCCGCGGGATGCTGCCCAAGCTGTCCTTGCCCAGCATCCCGAGCTGGTCGAGGATGGCAAGAATCCGGTAGCTGAAGCGCTCGAAGTATTTCCCTTCGCCCCTGGTCCAGACCAGGAAATAGGAGTCGCTGTCTTCCAGGGTCTGCTCATGCCTGCCAAGTGCTCCCGCCGCCAGCAAGGCGTAAGGGACCGGCGCGTGACCATGGTCATCGATCTCCAGGTCCTCCTCGGCAAACTGCAGGACCCTGCGGAGCAGTCCTTCCCGCCAGGCATTGCAGAAGCCGTGGAAAGCGGGGACCGAACCGCGCCGGACGAAGTAGGCGGAGGCCAGGCGCTCGAACTTGTTCAAAAGCGGGGGGAGCTGGTCGAGATACTCCGCATACCAAAGATCGGAGAGCACCCTTCCCAGGGAGGTGGAGGCCGCTTCTTCAAAGGCGAGCTCCTCGCCCACCCAGACCTTCAGATCCTGCAGGGAGGTAAGGGTGGCGTCTGGGGAGAGGAGCCGGCTCCTCTCGTAGAGCGCCTTTCTGGCGGCGGCCAGGAGCTCGGTATCGGTGAAGGTGTGTCCTTGCATGTATTGCTTCTACCCCATCCTCACCTTGGCCTTCCCTTTGAAGGGAAGGGAATGTCCACGCGGGTCGATAAAAGTTATTTGAAAAAACAAATCCCCCCTGGCCCCCCTTTGTTAAAGGGGGGAAGTTCGGAGAGCTTGTCAAAGAGCGAGAGGGGCTTTTGGTATCATCCCGTTCATCCCGTTCATCCCTGTTAAACAGGGTTGTGGGTCAGCATTTCATGCGGGTCAGCATTTCATTATCTCGGCGAGCACGCTGGTGGCGTAGGAGCCGCGGGGGAGTGCGAAATCGACGACCAGGTCGGCGCCGTCCTCGGCCGCCACGGGCGCCGACAGCGGCACGCGCAGGGGGCGCCGCTCCCCTTCCATGCGCAGACCTCCGGCGAGGTTGAAGCTTTCAGCGGTCAGCCCCTGCGCATCCAGCACACCTTTCTCCAGCTCTCCCTGCGCTCCTTCGGCCTCCATCATGCTGCAGCCGAACATGGGGCCGGTGGCCGATATCTCGAAGGCCGCCGCGCGCGCCGACTCGGCTTCCAGATCCCGCACCATGAAGCAGGCGCCGTTTTGGTGCTTGAAGGCGATGTCGCCTTCGGAGAGCTGGTCGATGGTCGGCAGCCTCATCTCCAGCACCTGGTCGAACAGGGAAGACTGGAAGGCGGAAAGGTAAAGTCTCTTCAGGCGCGGCTGGACGGAGTTGAATGCCTTTTCCCAGGCATCCGGCCGCTGCACGAGCCTCCCCAACAGTTCTCGTTCCACGCGAAGGTGACCGGGTAACAGGGCGAGGCAGCCCTCCAGGTCACCGCGACGGTAGGCATCGATGGCCTGGCTCCAGCGTTCGTCGGCGACCGCACCGGGGTCGCCGATCAGGGCGTCGACCGCTCCCCGGTAATCACGCCTCAGCATGGCAGCGCCTATCAGGTGCGAATTTCCCTGCGCGCCGTAGCGCTGGGATCCGAAACGGTTGGGGACGCCGCGCTTGGCGAGGATGGCCAGGCACTCTTCGGCAAGCTTTGCTGCGCCCGCTACCACCTCGCGCACCCGGATGCGAAAACGGTTCCCTTTCAGGTGGCCAAGCCTCAGCTTGTTGCCATGCAGGGTGGCGGAAAGCACGGTGAGCCCGGGGATCTGCAGGGAGAGTACCGCCTCCGGCTTCACCCTCGGGATCGATATGGTCTGCCTGGTGATGCCGACGGAATCCTTCATGCCCGCGTAGCCGAGGTCGCGTTCCTGCACGCCGAGCGCCTTGGATAGGCGGCGCAGCGCCTCCAGGGTGGCAAGACCACGTTTCTCGATGACCGCGTAGCAGTGCTCGCCCTGCCCGCTTGGCTGGTAGGCGGGAACCTCCTCGACGAGAAAGTCCTCGGGGATGCTCTTTATCACGCCGCCGGTGCCGGGAACCCCGGCGGTAAGGTAGCTTTGCTGCAATCTGCCTCCAGACAACTTCTGTTAATGGCGGGCAATATACCTGCTCTGGCCGGCTCTTTCAATGGAAAACAAAAGGGGAGCGGGATGGCTCACTGTTCCGGAAGACACATCCGGGGTGGCATACCGAGAGAGGCGGCTTTGTCCAGAAGTAGTGGCCTTGTCGAAGAGAACTCCCTGTCAACGAGGGGCAGTTATGAGAGTCTCTGCCAGTCAAATGGTGCGCCGATTGGGGAGTGCTCTGTCACAAGGGGACTTTTCGAGGCCGCCTGTGACAATGGCAGGAGAATTTCACTCATCGTTTTCTAGCTCACGAGTTGTGCACTCAGAAAAAATGATTAAGAATAGTACCGAGAATGCTATAGTATCGCAGCAAAAAGCCCAATGATGAAAGGGGAGTACAGCATGTGCGCCACGAAAACCGGAAGAACCAGTCTGTCAGCCGAGATCGCCGGTAACAGGAGATGGCTCAGGGAACAGGTCAATCCCTTCTTCTTCAAGGCCATGCAGGACGAACCGGAGGCGCTGGAGCTTCTGGAGCGGGAACTGGGCTCATTGCGGCACAACCGGCGCCTCATACTGGCCGACCGCGGCAAGACGCTGATACTCGCCCGGGTCAACGAGCCCGGCTCGCTCTATGACGCTTTGCGCCAATTCCAGGACCGGGAGATCTCCTACGCCATGATCACCCACTCGGAAGGGCCGATGCCGGGGATGGAGCAGGCGCTGGAGATCCAGCGCTTCGAATTCGACCGCAAGAAAAACGGCGAGGTGGCGCATGGGCAGGACCTGGAGATACCGGCCGCCATCGTCAAGCCGATCGTGGCCAAGCTGAAACGTGACTATCCCCAGTTCGACATGAAGGATTTCGACCGGCTGTTGCGCATCCTGTGGCTGAACAACGAGGGGTACGTCCGGGTCTCGGTCCCCATCCGGGTCGCCCAGGTGCTGCACCTTTTGCAGAAGGCGAGCCTCACCGGCGGCCTCTACATCTACGTGGAGCCGACCACCTTCCCGGACGTGTCGCGGGTGCACTTCGCGGTGACCAACCCTCCCGAAAAGGAATTCCTGCTGCAGCAGATGGAGGTCTTCAACCGGCTGGGGCTGGGGGTGACCCGCGCCTACTGCCTGAACATCACCGACGGCGCCCGCCCCTACTTCCTGGGGACCTTCTACGTCCGCAAACGCTCCGGCGGCTCGATCGAGCCCGGCTCACCGCTTTTCCTCGCCCTCAAGCAGGAACTCTACAACACCCAGATCGTCGCCACCAAGAGCTACACCTACCGCGAGTTCGTCACCACCGCCGTGATGACCGGGGAGGAGGCGGCGCTGATCAACGCCTTCATCGCCTTCTGCCACACGAACCTCGCCCACAACCAGCCGGACCGCTTCGGGCTGGACGACGTGCAGGCAGCCTTCCACTTCCACCCGGAAATGGCGCTGCAGCTCGTCAAGCTGTTCCGGGCCCGCTTCGATCCCGAGCTAAAGGACCGGGACACCCTGTACGGCGAGATCCTCCGGGAAACCCGCAGTGCGGTGGACGGGTACAATACCGGGCACCGCTACCTTGACGAAGTACGCCGCGCCATCTATCGCTGCTGCCTGCTCTTCATCACCTACACGCTGAAGACCAACTTCTTCGTGCCGGAGAAGCAGGCGCTGGCCTTCCGGCTGGATCCCGCTTACCTCGCCGACCTGGGGACCGCCTTCACCTCGGATCTTCCCGGCGTCCTCCCCTTCCGGATCACCTTCTTCTTCAGCCGCAACGGCTTCGGCTACCACGTCGGCTTCTCCGACATCGCCAGGGGCGGCTGGCGGACGGTGATCTCCCGCAGCAGCGACGACTTCATCACCAACTCCAACACCATCTTCCGGGAGACCTTCGTACTTGCCCACACGCAGCACCTGAAGAACAAGGACATCTACGAGGGGGGATCGAAACTGGCGCTGGTGCTGGACGCCGGCGACCTGCAGAGAAGCGGCGAGCGCAAGATGGAGGAAGGGCGCCTGTACAAGCTGCAGCACAGCGTGCTGCACGCCTTTTTGGACATCTTCATCACCGAGAAGGGGGTCGCCAGGCTGCCGCAGGTGGTCGACTACTACCGGGAGGACGAACCGATCGAGCTGGGCCCCGACGAGAACATGCACGACTCGATGATCGAGAACATCGCCCGGATCTCCAGGCAGCGCGGCTACATCCTCGGCATCGGCATCATGTCCAGCAAGAAGGTGGGGATCAACCACAAGGAGTACGGCGTCACCTCCACCGGGGTGGTGAAGTTCGCGGAAATCACCATGGCGGAGCTCGGCATCGACATCTACCGCGACCCGTTCAGCGTGAAGCTCACCGGCGGCCCCAACGGCGACGTAGCGGGTAACGCCATGAGGATCCTTCTGGAGCGCGCCCCGCAGGTGGCCATCCGGCTGATCCTGGACGGCACCGCAGCGCTTTACGACCCGCAGGGGGCCGACCGCGCGGAACTCTCCCGCATCGTGTTGAAAGAAGACCTGGACGCCTTCGCGCCCGGGATGCTGCACGAGGGTGGCTTCATGATCTTCAGAAGCGGCAGCAGAAGGGACGGGCTGCGCGAACTGTTCAGGAAGGTGACCCGCACCTCCGGCGGCGTGCAGGAGGAATGGATCTCGACCGACGAATTCTCCCGGGAGTACGCGAGCCTCCCCTTCCAGGTGCAGGCGGACCTCTTCATACCGGCGGGAGGCAGGCCGGAGACCATCGACAAGGACAACTGGAAGGAGTACCTCCTGCCGGACGGCACCCCTTCCACGGCGGCCATCGTGGAGGGGGCGAACTCCTTCATCACCCCGGAGGCGCGGCTCAACCTGCAGAAGGAGGGGGTCATCATCATGCGGGACGCCTCCGCCAACAAGTGCGGGGTGATCTCCTCATCCTACGAGATCATCGCCAACCTCCTTTTGAGCGACGAGGAGTTTCTGGCCGAGAAGGAGCGCTACGTGCGGGACGTCCTGGAGATCCTGGAGCAGCGGGCGGCCGACGAGGCGAGGCTGATCCTGAAGCGGCGCCGGGAGACCCCTTCGCTCATCTGCACGGAGATCTCCGACAGCCTGAGCGGCGAGATCAACGCGCACTACGCAAGCATCTTCCGCTTCTTCCAGAACCGGCCGCAGCTCTGCCTGCAGCCGCTCTACCGGCGCGCCATCCTCTCGCACCTGCCGCGCATGCTGAGGGAGGAACCGAAGTACAGCAGGAGGATCCGGAACCTGCCGCAGAAGTACCTGTTCGCCATCCTGGCCGCCGAGATCGGCTCCTCGCTGGTTTACCGCGGCGACCGCGAGGCGGATTTCGAGGCGACCATCAAGGGACATCTGCAGAGGTACTTCGCGGGGTAAGGTGCTGACTTTAGCCCGCCTTCGGCGAACCGCATCCTCACCCTGCCCCTTGAAGGGGAGAGGACGCCAGCTGAGATTGGGACGGCGCCCCCCCCTTTGCAAAGGGGGGAGGGGGATTGAGCGGTTTGTCGTTGATTAACAACTGCCAGTGCGTATAAATACACACTGGACAGCCGGGAAGTCATCAAACGGGAAGTACCGTCACCCCTGGAAGCCAGGACACGTGATCGTCCCCTGTCCCCGCAAGGACATCCCGGTCGGGACCCTGCGCAACATATTCCGGCAGGCAGGATGGCAGTGGAGGTAATTGAAATGTTGTACCCGGTTTATCTGCATCTAGGGGATGAGACGCACGCGCACGGCATCACCATACCCGATTTCCCCGGTTGCTTTTCGGCGGCCGATTCCTGGGAAGAATTGCCGCGGATGATTCAGGAGGCGGCAGAGGTTTACTTTATAGGGGAGGATATCAATATCCCCCCGCCCACTCCGATCGAAAAACTGGCTCAGGACGCAGCTTATGAAGGGGGCGCCTGGATGCTGGTGGACATCGATCTGTCAAAACTGTCGACCAAAGTGAAGCGGGTGAATATCACGCTGCCGGAAAATCTTCTCAAAACCATCGACGATTTCGCGGGATCACACCATATGAGCAGGTCCGCTTTCCTGGCGAGGGCGGCGGGTAAGTATATTGAAGAGAATGGTAAGTGAGATCATCCCCCGCCTGCCCCACCTTCCCCGATTATTCCCCTTGCCTCACCTTGTAGTGCACGAAATAGATCCGCTTTCCTTCCGCCATGAACTTGCGCATGTATTTGGAGAGGTGGTAGCCGGGGAACTCGTGGCGGTAGAGGTCGTCGCCGAACATGTTCTCAAGCCCGGCGATCTGCGGGAGCATACCGGCCACGTCCTCGCCGTAGTCGTCGAAATCGGTGGCGAAGTAGAAGTCGGCGCCCGGCACCATGTATTCCATCAGGAACTCGACGAACTGGCGGTTCACCAGCCGCCGCTTGCGATGCCGCTTCTTGGGCCAGGGATCGGGACAGTTTATGTAGACCGCGGAAAGACTCCCCTTGGGGACCCGCTCGGTGACGAACATCTTCGCCTCGTCGCGCAGCACGCGCACGTTGGTCACCCCGTGACGGTCGAGACGACGGCAGGTCTTGTAGCACCCCTTGTTGTAGAAATCGATGGCGATGAAGTTGGTCTCGGGATTGTCGATGGCGGTCTTCAGCATGAAGTCGCCGACGCCGCAGCCGATCTCCAGCGCGACCGGCTGCGCGTTGCCGAACACGGCGCTCCAGTCGGGCGGATTGGGGAGTTCCTCGGGTTTCAGGTAGCTGGGTGATTCGATGTGAATGAAAGATTGCATTCGTGCCTCGTAGGGATAAATTCAGCCCGCGAACTTAGCACAGTGAAGGGGAAAAAGCAAAAGCTTGCGGGATAAAAGCATTACAACAGAGGACACCGGGATTTCACGGTGGAGACAGAGGAAATGCGCTTACGGAGAGTAACGACAGACAGGCAAGACAGGGGCGGTGAACTCAGGCCGCGGTTCAGAAGACGCCGATGCAAGCTTTCAGGCTAACGGGAAAAGCTATGTGCTGAGGCGGGGCAGTTAGGTACTCAGGAGATATGTCTTGGAGGTGGTCGCGACATATCATTAGCACCCACTTACGTTCTTCATGGAGCGTTCCACCCTCTTTTTCCTGTGTCATTCTTTGCAGTTCAAGGTTTCCTTGCCATTTTAAAGACAGTGTGCTAATTATATCTTCTTGAAATAAGGTAAAAAAGGACAAATAGAAGGCATGAACTTCACAGAACTGCAGATCCCGCACGTGGTAGTCAAGGCTATCGACGAGGCCGGTTTCACCGCTTGCACCCCCATCCAGGAAAAAGCTCTCCCCCTGGCCCTTTCAGGCAAGGACGTCGCCGGCCAGGCCCAGACCGGTACCGGCAAGACCGCGACCTTCCTGATCTCTCTCTTCACCAAGCTGCTCAGCCAGGAAAAAACCGGCGACCAGCGCCATCCCAGGGCGCTCATCCTGGCCCCCACCCGCGAACTGGTGGTCCAGATCGAAAAGGACGCCCAGACGCTGGGGAAATACACCGGCTTCAACATCCAGGCCATCTACGGTGGCGTCGACTACATGAAGCAGCGTGACGCGCTGAAGGCGGGCGCCGACATCGTGATCGGCACGCCGGGCCGGCTGATCGACTACCTGAAACAGAAGGTCTACTCGCTGAAGGACATCGAGGCGCTGGTGATCGACGAGGCGGACCGCATGTTCGACATGGGCTTCATCGCGGACCTGCGCTTCATCCTCAGAAGGCTCCCTCCCTACGACAAGAGGCAGAACCTCCTCTTCTCCGCCACCCTCAACACCCGCGTCATGGAGCTCGCCTACGAGTTCATGAACGTCCCGGTCAAGGTCTCGGTGACCCCCGAGCAGATGACGGCCGAGCGGGTCGAGCAGGTGCTCTACCACGTGGCGCGCAAGGAGAAGTTCCCGCTGCTTTTGGGCCTGCTCAGGAAGAAGGGGATGGAGCGGACCATGATCTTCGTGAACACCAAGCGCGAAGCGGAGTTCCTCCAGGACCGGCTGAACGTGAACGACTTCCCCTGCCGGGTCATCTCCGGCGACGTGGAGCAGAGGAAACGGCTGAAGATCCTTTCCGATTTCAAGGAAGGCAAGCTCCCCATCATGATCGCCACCGACGTTGCCTCGCGCGGCATCCACATCGAAGGGGTCTCCCACGTCATCAACTACGACCTCCCCCAGGACTGCGAGGACTACGTGCACCGCATCGGCAGGACCGCGCGGGCAGGTGCCGAAGGGATGGCCATCTCGCTGGCCGATGAGGACGGCGCCTTCTACCTGGAGGCGATCCAGGATTTCATCAAGCAGAAGATACCGGTCGAGTGGGCGGAGGACGAGATGTTCGTCCACGACTACAACCGGAGCAAGCCCAGACCGCGCCCGGAAGCGAAACCCGCCGACAGGAAAGGGCCCCGCGGCAGAGGTGGCAAGAGTTCCGGCGGCAGACACCGCGAAGGCGGCCCCCACAAGGGGAGCGAGGCGGGCCGTGGCGAGAAGCCAGCTGCCGCGGAAGCTGCCAAGCCCGCCGAGGCTGGCGGCGAAGGAGCCCGGAAAGCTGAAGGTAGCGGCGAGGGACAGGGGGAGCAGAAAGCAAAGCGCCGCAGGCGCGGCGGGAAGGGACGCTCCAACAAGGGCTCTGCGGAAGGTGACCAGGGTACGGCGGCCGCAACGCCCCCCGAGCAGTCCTGATGGGCAAGGGCCGCCCGGCCAAGAAATATTCCCAGGCAGGGAGGGTGCACGACGTCATCCGGCTGCTCGAGGCGCGCCACGGCATCTCGGTCGCCGAACTGGCCGAGGAGACCGGCGTCAACCGGCGCACCATCCAGCGTGACCTGATCGCCATCCAGGAGGCGGGCTACCCGCTCATCTCCGAGTGGCAGGAGGGGGAAAAGCTCTACCGCTTCCTCACCGGCTTCAAGAACGTCCCCCCCATCAGCTTCACCCTGCAGGAGCTGATGACCCTGTCGCTGCTCCGCTCCCAGCTGGACCTTTTAAACGGCACCCCCTTCCTGGAGGACATGCAGGGCATCTTCAGGAAGGTGAACTCCGTCCTGCCGCCGCGCCTCGCCGCCCACATGGAGCGGATCGCCGAGGTGGCGCACCCGCTTCTGCAGGGAAAGCGCGACTACAGCAGGTCCGCCGAGGCGCTTAAGGTGATCCGCCACGCGCTGCTCTACCAGCAGAGGATCACCATCTCCTACCGCCCGCCCGGTCGTTCCCAAGCCACCAGTTACCAGTTCGACCCGTACACGCTCCTCTTCCAGAAGGGGGGCATCTACCTGTTGGGATACGCCCACGAGCGGCAGGCGCTGCGCACCTTCGCAGTGGAGCGCATCGACGCGGTGGAGGCGGGCAAGGAGCGCTTCGAGATCCCCGAGGGATTCCACGCCAGCCAGACGCTGGAAGAGGCCTTCGGCATCGTGGCGGAGCCCCCCATGGACGTGGTGATCCGCTTCTCGGCCGGCATCGCCCACGCGGTCCGGGACCGGGTCTGGCACAGCTCCCAGCAGATCCGCGAGGAACAGGACGGCTCCCTCACCCTCAGCTTCCGGGCCGGCGGCAGGATGGAGATCCTCGCCTGGCTCCTCTCCTACGGCCCCCACGCGGAACTTTTGGCGCCGCCTGAACTGCGCGACGAGCTGGCAGGCATGGTGCGGGAGACGGCCCGGGTGTACGGCGAGAACCGTTAGCCACGGAGACACGAAGGGCACAGAGTAAGTTCAACAAGAAGTAACCACTTTTTAGCCCTCAACAAGAGATCCTTTCCTTATCTATCAGTCATTCCTCATTCAGCTGTTCCTGCAATCAACACAGTATCTGCGTCCTGATTAAATCCCTGTCTACTCTTTGACGTTCCCGCTTTCTCTGTGTTCTCCGTGTCTCCGTGGCAATCGGTTTGCATCCTCATCCTGCCGCGTTTGACAACCTCTGGCATACCGTATATATAAAGACAGTCCAAGGAGGCACCAAATGTCAGACGACGCTGAAAAAACAAAACTTGCAGAGGTCATACTGAACCGGATCCGTTCCCGGGGCAAGATGACCTTTGCCTCCTATATGGAAAGCGCGCTGTACGAGCCGGAGTTAGGCTACTACACCTCGCCGGGCCGCAAGGTCGGCGCGGAGGGGGATTTCTACACCAGCATGAACGTCCACAGCGCCTTCGGCCGCCTGGTCGCCAAGGAGATCTGCCGGTTCTGGGAACTGCTCGACTCCCCCGCGACCTTCACCATTGCCGAGGCCGGGGCCGGTGGCGGCCAGCTCGCGCAGGACATCCTGGACGCCATCGCGGAGCTTAACCCCACCGTCTACCAGACCGTCACCTACCGCCTCATCGAGAAGGAACCGTCCCTGCAGCAGGTGCAGGCCCGGCGGCTTGCCGCTCATGCCGGCCGGCTGGCCTGGAGCACCCCGCAGGAACTGGGCAGCGGGCAGCTGAGCTTCACCGGCTGCGTCATCTCCAACGAACTGTTCGACGCCATGCCGGTGCATGTCGTGGAGATGACCGAGGAGGGCCTCAAGGAGGTCTACGTGGATGCCGACGCCGAGGGATTCCGCGAGCGGCTGGCAGCGCCGTCCACCCCCGAGATCCAGGCCTATCTGGACCGCTACGAGGTGCGGCTGCTCCCGGGACAAAGGGGCGAGATCAACCTGTTCGCCCCGGCCTGGCTGGCCGCAGCGGCCGGCGCCCTGGAGCGCGGCTTCGTGATGACCATCGACTACGGCTTCCAGACCGAGGAGCTTTATACCCCGCAGCGGCGCGACGGCACGCTCATCTGCTACCACAAGCACACCACCGGCGACGACCCCTACGTGCTGGTCGGCGAGCAGGACATCACCACCCACATAAACTTCAGCCAGCTGATGGAAGAGGGCAAGGACGCGGGGCTCACCACGGTCTGGTACGGCGAGCAGTACCGCTTCCTGCTGGGCGTCGGGCTGATGGAGGAGCTGATCAGGCTGGAGGCCGCTGCGAAGACCGAACAGGAGCGGCTGCAGCACAGGCTTTCCCTCAAGAAGCTGATGCTTCCCGAGGGGGGGATGGGGGATACCTTCAAGGTGCTGATCCAGGCCAAGGGGGTGCAGAACCCGCAGCTTCTCTGCATGAGGAAATGGGGAATGGCAATGTGAAAAAGCTCCCTTTTCGGCAAGACGGCCTGAAGGCCCTGGTCTTCGACCTGGACGGCACCCTCTACAACAACGCGCGGATGGGGGAACTGGTCAACCTGGGCGCCTGCAACTACATCGCCCACCTCAATGGGGTGAGCGTGGAGCAGGCGGACGCCATGCTCCGGGAGGCGCGTTACAGCATGGTGGAAAGCGGCGGGACCCTGAGCCGCGCCGTGATCTCGCTGGGCGGAAACCTCAAGGACCTCCACGAACGGCTGAGCCAGGATGTGACTCCGGAAGGGATCCTGTCGGTGGAGCCGCGGGTGCCGCAACTGCTCAAGGCGCTGGCCACCCGCTTCGCGGTGCATATCTACACCAACAACAACCGTTCGCTCTCCGCCCGGATCATGAAGGAGATCGGCGTGAGCGGACTCTTCGGAAAGGTCTTCACCATCGAGGATTACTGGCGTCCCAAGCCGGACCAGGCCGCCCTGCAGGGGATCCTGGAGGCGATCGGCTGCCGGCCGGAGGAGACGCTGTTCGTGGGCGACCGCTTCGAGGTGGATCTAGCGCTACCGGCCAAGCTCGGCTGCCGGATCTACGAGGCGTGCACCACCGATCAGCTGGCGGAACTCTTTCAGCTGGTCGAGGAGAAGGGCTCACCCTAAACACCCCAAACACCCTCGCCCTCCGGGAGAGGGTGGCCGAAGGCCGGGTGAGGGTCGCCCGCAGCGGGGGTGATGCCAGCATCAGGGTACGCCCGCAGCGGGGGCTGCAAAAAATAACAGCCAAATCCCCCCTGCCCTCCTTTGTCAAAGGGGGGGTAATTTCTCCAGCTGTTAGCAGCTGAGAACTGATGAGGCCGTGAAGGCACCATCAGTCTGGTCATATCCGAAGGACATGCAGTTTCGCAGGGCAGGCTTCCCTCACCCCTCACCCCTCCCCCTCTCCGGGGGGGCGAGGGGATCTGGCATGAGCGCGGCCTCTTCCTGAAAGGAGCTTTGTATGGCAACGCGTGTTGAGAAGGACACCATGGGAACGGTGGAAGTCCCCGCCGAAGCGTACTGGGGCGCTCAGACCCAGCGGGCCATCGGCAACTTCCCGATCTCGGGGCTGAAGCCGCACCGGGCACTGGTGACCGCCACCGTGCGGATCAAGAAGTGCGCGGCCAAGGCCAACAGGAAAACCGGGCGGCTGAACGGGGAGCTGGCCATTGCCATCGTGCAGGCGGCCGACGAGGTGCTGGCAGGGAAATTCGCCGACCAGTTCGTGGTCGACCCCTTCCAGGCGGGCGCCGGAACCTCCCACAACATGAACGTGAACGAGGTGCTGGCCAACCGCGCCAACGAGCTTTTGGGCGGCGAACTGGGGATCTACGCCCGGATAAACGCCAACGACCACGTCAACATGGCCCAGTCCACCAACGACGTCTTTCCCACGGCGATGCGGCTCGCTGCGCTGGAGTTGGCCGACCAGCTGACGGCGGAGCTCTCCTCCCTGGGCTCGGCGCTTCACCGCAAGGGCGAGGAGTTTGACGGCATCCTCAAATCCGGGCGCACCCACCTGCAGGATGCGGTGCCGATCCGGCTGGGGCAGGAATTTGCCGCCTACGCCCAGGCCATCGAGAACAACCGGCTGGGGATCGAGCGCACGCTCCCCGGACTGCGCGAGCTGGGCATCGGCGGCACCGCGGTCGGTACCGGGCTCAACGCCGAAGTCGCCTTCATCGAGGGGATCGTCGAGGAACTCGCCTCCGAAACCGGGCAGGACCTTTGCGGCGGCAAAAACCTGGTGGAGCGGATGCAGAACATGGACCCCTTCGTGGCGCTCAGCTCGAGCCTGAAGGGGACCGCCATCAACCTGATCAGGATCGCCAACGATTTACGGCTCCTTTCCTCGGGACCGCGCACCGGGCTGGGGGAGATCAGCCTCCCGTCCCTGCAGCCGGGCTCTTCCATCATGCCGGGCAAGGTGAACCCGGTGATGGCGGAGCTGACCGACATGGTCTGCTTCCAGGTGATGGGGGCCGACCTGACCGTGGCGATGGCCGCCCAGGCGGGGCAGCTGGAATTGAACGTGATGATGCCGGTGATCGCTTTCAACCTCCTCTTCGCCCTGGAGATCCTGAAGAACTGCGTGCACCAGTTCACCCACCTCTGCGTGGCTGGGGTCAGCGCCAACCCCGAGCGCTGCCGGACCTACCTCGACCAGTCGGTGGGGCTTGCCACCGTGCTGGCCCCCAGCATCGGCTATGCGGCCGCCGCCGAGGTCGCCAAGGAATCTGCCAAAAGCGGCAAGAGCATCCGCCAGGTCATCCTGGAACGGGGGATCCTGAGCGGGGCGGAGCTGGAAGAGGTGCTCTCCCCCTATCCCCTCACCACGCCGGGGGTGCATGAGAAGAAGTAGCGTAATCCCTGCCGGCGAAGGACGCGCATAGTCTTTGCATTTATGCTGTTATTCCTATACACTCGTAATCGTGCAACCAAACCACCCCCTGGAGGACACAATGGTAGAAGAAGTAAAATCGGTTCTGGAACAAATCCGCCCCGCGCTGCAGGCTGACGGCGGCGACGTGGAGCTTGTCGAAGTGAGCGATGACGGCATCGTCAAGGTGCGCCTGGTGGGCGCCTGCGGCCACTGCCCGATGTCGACCATGACCCTCAAGATGGGAATCGAAAGAACTCTGAAAGACAAGGTACCGGGCGTCAAGGAAGTAGTTTCCGTCTAAGAACCCCGCCTGTTACATACTGCGCAAACCGAAGCGCGGAAGTAATGCCTTTCTTGACGTTATTTCCGCGCTTCGTCGTATGGGGCAAAGTTGGGCCCCCTCGCTGTGACCGACGTGAAAACCATGACGACCAGCATGCGCCGAAAAAGAAAGCCCCTGCTGTTCCAGACCTCCAGGTTCTTCGACCTGTTCAGGCGGAACACCGAGGCCGTTTCCTTCCATGGCAACAGCGCCACGCTGTATCGCTACGGCTCGGACTTTTTTCCGGCTCTTCTGGAGGCCATCGCCCTGGCACGGCTCAACGTCTGCATGGAGTTCTACACCATCTGCGACGACCACACCGGCGGGATGGTGGCCGACGCGCTCCTGTCCGCCGCCGCCCGCGGCGTGCAGGTCTACGTGATGTACGACTACATCGGCTGCTTCGACACCTCGGCCGCCTTCTTCAAGCGCCTCTCCAAGGGAGGGGTCTGCTGCACAGCCTTCAATCCCCCCCCCTTCCGGCGCGGCATCGCCTGGTTCGACAAGAGAGACCACAGAAAGATCGCGGTGATCGACGGCTGGTGCGCCTTCACCGGCGGCATCAACATCGCGGACGTCTACTCGGGCTGCGGCAAGAAGCACACCAAGTGGAGGGATGCCGGCATCAGGATCGAGGGGGATGCCGCCGGGGCACTCTTGCGGATGTTCTGCCAGAACTGGGCCGAAGAGCGGGGCAGCCTGCCGCAGCTCTGCGAGCCGGAGGCCCGCCGCGAGCCGGCAGGCGACGCCAAGGTGATGATCGTCCAGGGAGGACCGCACCACAAGCGCTCCTTCATCAGGAGCGCCTTCCGCATGGTCATCGCGGGCGCCTCGGACAGCGTCACCATCGCCAGCCCCTATTTCATTCCGGGGCCCCGGGTTATCAGGTCGCTATTGCGGGCGGCGGGGCGCGGGGTAAGGGTAAGGCTGCTGCTTCCCTACAAGAGCGACGTGCCGCTGGTCCGCCTGGTGAGCCGGACCTGCTACGCGCAGCTGCTCAACAACGGCATCGAGATCTACGAGCTGGACAGCGCGGTGCTGCATGCCAAGGTGCTGCTGATCGACGACCGCTGGGCCATGGTCGGCTCGGCCAACATGGACGCCCGCAGCTTCCACAGAAACTACGAACTGAACGTGGTGGTGGACAGTGGCGACTTCGGCGGTCAGGTGGCCGAGATGCTGGAAAACGACCTGAAGGGCGCCCGCCGCATCGTCCTGCATGAGCACGAGCGGCGCGGCATGCCGGTCCGCCTCCTGGAGAGGATGTTCAGCGCGATCAGCTGGTTTTTGTGAGAAGATGACGGCGAGATCAAGATTGAGGTTAAGATCAAGATTAAGATTGAGATTAAGATTAAAAAGAGCTAGATACTGTTGGTTGGCAAAAGGGCAGGCATGGATACGTGGCTGCCCTTAAAAATGCACCCGACGGGCGAAATCCGAAGCAGTCCCCCCTGTACCCCCTTTATCGAGGGGGGACGGGATGCGTTGACATCATCGCTGAGCATCAATCGCCGATTGCCGAAGAAGTCCCCGATCAGGTAAGGAACGCGAAGGGAGGTAAGGATTGGGATGGGACCGGGTTGAGCATTTCTCTCAACCTAAATCTTAATCTCGATCTGCTTTTATAATGATCCAAAAAGAAACCCTCAGGCGACTGGAATTCGACAAGATACTGGAGACGGTCGCCGAATTCACCCACTGCGAGGCGTCCCGTCACCGGGCCCTCGAGATCACCCCCCTCCCCTCCCCGGAGCTCATGGAGCGCCGCTTCGGCCTGGTAGAGGAGCTCAGGACCCTCACCCGCCTCAACATCTCGCTGAAGCTCTCCCGTTTCGAGGACATCACCCGGCAGATCAGGGCGGTCCGCCCGCGCGGCGCGGTCCTTTCCCCCCTCGACCTGCAGCTCTTCATTCCCACCCTGCGGGTGATGTCAGCCATCTCGTCGCAGCTCGCCTTCAGGACCGACGTGCCGCTTTTGCAGGACGAGGCCGGCGTGATCAGCGGCTTCCCAGACATCCTCAATCCGCTGGAGCACACGGTCAACTCGGAAGGGGAGATCCTGGACACCGCCTCCCGGCTGCTGGCCGATATCCGCGGCCAGAAGAAGGGGCTCACCGCCAGGATCAAGCGGAGGCTGGAGGAGATCGTCCGCGAGCGGCACACCGCCATCTTCCTGCAGGACGATTTCATCACCCAGCGCTCAGGACGCTGGGTCATCCCGGTCAGGATGGACTCCAAGGGGATGGTGCCCGGCGTGGTGCACGACGTCTCTAACTCCGGCGAGACCGCTTTCATGGAGCCCTTGGAGATCATCGCGCTCGCCAACGAGCTGGAGAACCTGGTCGCCGAGGAAAGGGCCGAGGAGATCCGGATCGTCCGGCAGATCTGCGACTGGATCCGGGAGGACGCGGAGCCGATGCTGGAGCAGTTCGAGGCGCTGGTGCGCCTGGACGTTCTCACCTGCATCGCGCTCTTCAGCGACAAGCTCAGGTGCGAGACCCCCGTCATCTCTACCTCCGCCAGCATCGCGCTCAAGAGCGCCCGCCACCCGATCCTGACCCTGATGGGAAAAGAGGTGGTTCCGCTCGACCTGCAACTGGCCGACGACGACCGGGTCATGGTGGTGACCGGCCCCAACACCGGCGGCAAGACCATCGCCATCAAGACCGCCGGCCTTTTGAGCGTGATGGCGCTCTGCGGCATGCCGGTACCCGCCGCTCCGGGTTCGCTGCTGCCGCAGGTCTCCAGCATCCTGGTCGACATCGGCGACGAGCAGTCCATCGAGGAAAGCCTCTCCACCTTCTCGGCCCACATCTCCAAGATCTCCTCGATTTTGCAGCACGCCGACCGGGGCACCCTGGTGCTCTTGGACGAACTGGGGACCGGGACCGAGCCGGGACAGGGAGCCGCCATCGCCTGCGCAGTGCTGAAAGAGTTGCACAGCAAGGGGGCCCTGGTGATCGCCACCACCCACCTGACTGAAATCATCGGCTTCGTACAGAGGGAGGCGGGGATGGTCAACGCCGCCATGGCCTTCGACCGGCAGAAGCTCGCGCCGCTCTACCGGCTGACCCTGGGCGAGCCGGGTGAATCGCACGCGCTGGAGATCGCCAGCCGCTACGGGCTCCCCTCCCAGGTGGTCAATTTCGCCAGGAGCATGATCGGCACCATGGAGGCCGATTTCCATGCCCTGTTGCGGGATCTGAAGGAGAAGCGCCGGCAGCTGGACGAGACCCTGGACGACCTGGCTGCGCGCGAGGAGAAGCTCGGGCGGGCCGAGCAGAACCTTTCCGAGCGGGTGGCCGACTCGAACCGGCTGCTCAAGGAGGCCAGGGAGAAGGGGTACGAGGAGGCGCAGCAGATCATCAGGAAGGCCCGCCGGGAAGTGCTGGCCATCATGGAGGAGGCGCGCAAGGAAAGGGCGCGCGAGGCCAAGGCCAAGCTGGACCAGGCCGAGGCCGAGGTGGAGCAGGCGCTGGCCGAGCTGCGCCCCGAGGAGGGAGCGCCGCCCGACAAGATCGAGGCGGGGGACACCCTGTTCGTGAAGCCGCTCAACTGCGACGCAACGATCATCTCGGTCGACCAGCGCGCCGGGCGGGTGCGGGTGCGCGCGGGGAGCATGGAGCTGGAAGTCCCGATCAGCGCACTGCTGAAAGCCAGGGGGAAGCTGCAGAAGGTCCAGAAGAAACGGGCCCGGCAGGAAGAGCGCGAGGAGCGCGAGCCGGCCTCCACCATCCACCTGCTCGGCATGCGGGTCGAGGAGGCGGTCGACGAACTGGCACGCTTCCTGGACCACGCCGCCCAGGACCGGATCCAGGAGCTGCGCGTGGTGCACGGCAAGGGTACCGGCGCCCTCATGAAAGGGGTGCGCAGCTACCTGAGCGGACATCCGCTGGTCGCTTCCTTCCGGACCGGAGAACGGTTCGAAGGTGGCGACGGCGTCACCGTGGTGACCTTGCGTTAGAAATTTCCCGCTGAGCTGCTAAGCTCATTGGGTTGTCAAACGGCCTGCCCATCAAGAGCACCTTTTCACCGGAAGGAATCTTCACCTCGCGGGAATGAACCTGACTGGGCGGGAGAAACGGTAGAATGCCGTTCTCCCGGCCCGGAGGATGCCATGATCATCTCCTTGATAGCTGCCATGTCGGAAGAGAGGGTGATCGGCCGGGACGGCAAGCTTCCCTGGCAGATCCCCGCCGACCTGACCCGCTTCAAGACCATCACCATCGGGCACACCGTGCTGATGGGGAGAAAGACCTTCCAATCGATCGGGCATCCTCTGCCGGGGCGCCGGAACATCGTGCTCTCCCGGACCGTAAAGCAGATCGAGGGGTGCGAGATCGCCCGCTCGCTGCAGGAGGGGATCTCCGCCGCTGAAGGGGAAGAGGAGCTTTTCATCTGCGGCGGCCAGGAGATCTTCCGCGAGGCACTGCCTTTTTGCCAGAGGATCTACCTCACCATCGTGCATGCCAGTTTCCAGGGCGACGTCTACTTCCCCCAGATTCCCGAACAGTTCCAGGAAACCTACATCGAGGAGCGCCCGGAGCTGACCCCGCCGCTTAGCTTCCTGGTCTACGAAAAGGTCGAGCCGGTCCGCGGCGGCAGCGCTAGCGACCTCCGCAAAAAGGCGCGGGAGGCGATCCAGCGCCAGCTCTACTTCCTGGCCAGGAACTGCCTCGAGCAGTCGCTTACCCTGGAGGACGACCCGGCGGCCAGGTCGGATCTCGGCTTTTGCCTGGTGAAAAGCGGCGGCGACCAGCAGACGGCGCTGCGGCTCGCCGAGCAGGCGCTGGAAAGCCGGCCGGCAGATCCCCACCTTCACCTGAACCTCGGCCGGATACAGATTGCGGCCGGAGACAAGGAACAGGGTGTCGCCACCCTGCGCAAGGCCATGGGGCTTGGGGGCGGGCCGGAGATCATCGCGGCCCTCGGCAAACTGGGGATCAGAAGGCCCCCTCCCATCAAGTCGCTTCCCCGCAGCCATCCGCTGAACAAATACCTGGGTCTGTTCTTAAGCCGGCTCGGGCTGAGGTAGCTCTTCCCTCATCAAGGAGTTCTCCTCCTTTGGCAAAGGGGGATTTGCTCTTGGCCCTTTCCGCCCGGCAAATGAACGGCAACCCCCCTAAATCCCCCTCTGTTAAAGGGGGACTTGTCAGCCCGCGGGGCGACTTCACCCGGACGTTGACTTACCATCCCGCCAAATGCTACCTTTCCATCCCATGAGAAAGAGCGAGGTTGAAGCAATTGTGCTGCGCCTGACCGACTACGGGGAGGCGGACCGCATCGTCTCCCTGTTCACCCTGGAACACGGCAAGCTGCAGGGGATCGCCCGCGGCGCCAAGAAAAGCCGCAAGCGGTTCGGCGGCGCGCTTGATCCCTTTGCACACCTGAAGATTCAGCTGCAGCAGGGAAATGGCCTCGCATCCCTCCTCTCCGCGGACATCGTCGGCATCTTCCCCGGCATCCGGGGGGACCTGGCCAAGATCGGCACCGCCGCCTACGCCTGCGAGCTGGTGGAGCGGCTGACCCCCGACGAAGAAGCCAGCCCGCGCCTGTTCCGCCTGCTCTACTGCTACCTGGAAAGGCTGGACACCGCTCCCCTCGCCCCTTCCGATCGGCGCTTTTTCGCGGTGAACCTCCTGAAGATCCTCGGCTACCAGCCCGAGCTCGACGTGCGGGGTGTCTCCCAGGAGACCGCGCTTCTTTTGGCCAGGGCGATGCAGACCGGGAGGTTCGGCGCCATCGTCTTTCCCGACCACCTGCTGAGGGAGGCCGATCTCCTGCTCAACCCGGCCATCGACCACCACCTGGACCGTGAACTGAAGTCGCTGGCGTTTTTGAGGGAGTGCGGGGGGTAGCGGCAGATTGAAACGCGGACAACGTCGAAGGCATAGCCCGCGGATGACGCGGATTGGACAGATTTGCACGGATGAGGCAAAGACAGACACAATGGGGAGCCCCCCTAAGAAGCCGTCCCGCTGCCCCCCCCTTGACAAGGTGCATCGGGGAATACCGCAGACGAGTGATTGTGGTCTGCACTTCCGACACACCAAGCTCACAACACCGTTCGTCCTGAGCCCGTCGAAGGACCGCTTGCGGGCGTCGGGAAGGGGTACTTCGACAAGCTCAGCACGAACGGCTGACTAGGATGCTCGCCGACGTCCCCGGAACTCCCGGATGAACCTTTGAGAAAGGGGGGGATAGCATGCCCTTCCACCTGACCGGCTTCCCTCACCCGGCCTTCGGCCACCCTCTCCCGGAGGGCGAGGGGAGTGGAGAGTGCGATTTCTCCGTGTCCTCCGTGTCTCCGTGGCGAGCGGTTTTAGCGGTTGACCGCCGAACCGGATACAGGTACTATTCCCTGTTCTGTAGTAACGGTTTTGACTTGAGGTATCTTGATGAATCCTGTCGACATGAGGAAGTTGCCACCCCAAAGCCTTGAGGCGGAAATGTCCATCCTGGGCGGCGTCCTGGTGGACAACGAGGCGATCAACCGCGTGCTCGAGATGCTGACCCCGGATGACCTGTACCGGGAGAGCCATCGCAAGATCATGCGCGCCATGATCGAGCTCAACGAGCGTGGCGAGCCGTGCGACCTGATCACCATGACCACCATCCTGCGCAAGAAGGGGGAGCTGGAGGAGGTCGGCGGCGGAGCCTATCTCGCCACCCTGGTGGACTACGTCCCGATGGCGGCCAACATCGCCTACTACTGCAAGATCGTCAAAGAGAAGTGCATCACCAGGAAGGTCATCTCCGCCGCCACCGACCTCGTCAGCAAGGGGTTCGAGGACAAGGTCGACGTGGAGGAGCTGCTCGATACCGCGCAGAAGGTCATCTTCGAGATCTCGGAAAACAAGCTCCGCCCTGCCTATTACCAGGTCTGCGACATCCTCAAGGACACCATCAAGAACATCGAGCTCCTCTACGAGAAGAAGGAGCAGGTGACGGGTGTCCCCTCGGGCTACACCGACCTCGACAAGATGACCGCGGGCTTCCACGCCGGCGACCTGGTCATCATCGCGGGACGCCCGGCCATGGGCAAGACCACCTTCGCACTCAACGTCGCCCAGTACGCCGCGATCGAGGCCGACACCGCCTACCCCGCCGCCATCTTCTCGCTGGAGATGCCCAAGGAGCAGCTGGTGGAGAGGCTTCTCTGCTCGGTGGCCAGGGTCGACCTCGGCAGGCTCAGGACCGGCCACCTGCAGGAGAACGACTGGCCCAAGCTCACCAAGGCGGCCGGCCAGTTGCACGACGCCAAGGTGTTCATCGACGACACCCCTTCCATCACCGTCATGGAGCTCCGTTCCAAGGCCCGCCGGCTGAAGGCCGAACACGATATCGGCATCATCGTCATCGACTACCTCCAGCTGATGCGCGGCGGCGCCAACCCGGAATCGCGCCAGCAGGAGATCTCGGAGATCTCCCGGTCCCTCAAGGGACTCGCCAAGGAGCTGGGCATCCCGGTGATCGCGCTCTCGCAGCTCAACCGAAGCCTCGAACAGCGAAACGACAAGCGCCCGATGATGAGCGACCTGAGGGAGTCCGGCGCTATCGAGCAGGACGCCGACATCATCATGTTCGTCTACCGCGGCGAGGTGTACGACAAGGAAAACGAGGACCTGAAAGGAAAGGCGGAAGTCATCATCGGCAAACACAGGAGCGGCCCCACCGGCACCGTCGACCTTGCCTTCCGCGGTGAGTACACCAGGTTCGAGAACCTCGCGCGGGAAGACTACTAATCCACCTTCTCACATCGAAGCCTTTTTCCTCTATCTCCCTTAACCAACTCCCTCTCCCCCCGGGAGATGGCCGGGGTGAGGGAAGCCTCATATCTGTGTGTGCAAACTACCCTCGCCCTCATCCTCTCCCGCTGGGAGAGGGAACTATAAAAGAAAGGATGTACGAGAATGACGCACTATAATGCAATGCGCGAACTGCCGGCAACGGCCGGATTCAAGGAAGGGGACGTGCTGTTCCTGTGCGGCGAACTGTTCGGCCGCGGCTATGCCAACGGCATCGTGGACGAGGCCCGGGCCAAGGGGATGACCGTCATCGGCGCCACCGTCGGCAGGCGCGATTCCGACAACACGCTGCGTCCGCTGAACGACGAGGAGCTGGCGGCGGCGGAAGCCAACCTGGGCGGCAAGATCATCAACATCCCGCTGGAGGCGGGCTTCGACCTGGAGCCGGGGAACGACGGGTTGTCCCCGGTGGACCGCTTGAAGAGTGTGAAACCGGACGACTGGAGCTCGGCCCGCCTGGACCGGGGGGAGCTCGAGGTATCCAGGCAGCGCGGCACCGAGCGTTTCCGCAAGAACCTGGCCGCCGTGGTGGCTGAGCTCGAGAAAAAGCTGCCGGCCGGCGGCAACCTGCTGGTGGTGCACACCATGGCGGGCGGCATACCCAGGGCACGCGTCTTCATGCCGCTGCTCAACAAGCTCTTCAAGGGCCAGGGGGACCGCTTCCTCTCCTCGGAAGCCTTCTGGAAATCGGACCTCGGCTACCTCTGCGAGACGAGCTTCAATGAAGTTACCGCCGACACCCTCCGCTACCTCATCGAGGAGACCGCCCCGCTGCGCGACAAGCTCTCCGTACGTTACGCCGCCTACGGCTACCACGGCTGCGAAGTGCTGATCAACGGCAGCTACACCTGGCAGTCCTACACCCCGTACCTGCAGGGCTGGGCCAAGATCAGGCTGGAGGAGATCGCCACCGAGGCCTGGAAGGCCGGCATCAAGGCGACCGTCTACAACTGCCCGGAAATCCTGACCAACTCCAGCGCCCTCTTCCTGGGCGTGGAGAACTCCCTCTACCCGCTGCTCGCTTCGCTGAAGAGTGCAGGGGTAAACGAGGTGGTCGAGGAGTGCCAGTCGCTGCTCAAGGAAGGGGTGACCACCGACCAGCTCATCAAGATCGCCACCGACTACCTGGTGAACCCGCTGGTTACCTCGACCCGCGACTATGACAGCTGGCCTCAGCACAACTCGCTCGAGCAGCAGGAGTACATGCTGAATGTGTCGGCAGAACTGATCTCCCTGAACGCCAATCCCAAGGAGATCGTCTGCGCGGTGCTGTCGAAGGCGGTCTTCGAAGGGGTCGGCAAACTGATGTTCGACTCTTCCTGGGCACCGCAGGCCCCGGTCTTCTGGCTGAATCACGACGTGATCGCGAAAAGGCTCGGCAAGCGGTAGTTCCCGGCGGGAACCAGGGCAGGGCATACGGAAGGGGACTGGCTCCGCAGGTGCCGGTCCCCCTCTTCAGGGAGAACAGATGACCGGACGACGCTGGAACTCCGGCGGGACGTGGTCTTTGGTTGTGGGATCAAAGCGAGTGAAGATAGTTGATGTGCAGTGCCTCGGGATGCTGAATCGACTTTGAACAAACCTGATGATTTTGCGGACGGGAGGCGTATGGCAACAACAATTCTGCTGGTAGACGATGTAAGCATGTTCCTGGAGCTCGAGAAGGGGTTCCTGCAGCGCTCCTCGGTGAAGATCCTCACCGCACGGGACGGACAGCAGGCGCTGGAGCTCTGCCGGACTGAACGGCCGGCCCTGGTGTTCATGGACCTGCACATGCCGGTCATGGACGGCGCCGCCTGCTGCCGGGCCATCAAGAAGGAGCCGCAGATCCACTCGACCCCCGTGGTGCTGATCACCTCGGAAGGGAAGGAGGGCGACCGGGAGATCTGCCTGGCGGCCGGGTGCGACGGTTTCCTCACCAAGCCGTTGGACCGCCACCTTTTCCTGGAGACCGCGCGCCAACTGTTGCCGACCATCGACCGGCGCGACACCCGCATCCCCTGCCATATCAAGGCGAAGTACCGGGCCTTCGGCGTCACCCTCTCCGGGATCGTCAGGGACGTCAGCCAAAACGGCGTCTACCTGGCATCCGAAACGGATCTAAGGGAGGGAACCGAACTGGACGTCATCTTCGCCCTCCCCGATCCGGTCGGCTCCATCGTGCAGACCAGGGGGAAGGTTGCCTGGCTCAACACCAAAGGCCACCGCCGCAAGCCGTCTCTGCCGGAAGGGTTCGGGATCGAATTTCTGTCACTTCCGGAAGAAGCGGCCGGCAGCCTCGACCGCTTCCTCCAGATCAGCGCAGGCGCTACCTCACCAGCTTGGAGAGTTTCTTAAACTCCTCGGTCCCCGCCACCCTTAAAAGCTGGAAGAGCACCGACTCCGTGGAGGTCAGCACGGCGCCTGCCGCCGTCATGGTCTTCAGCGCGATCTTCCAGTTGTCCTTGCGCCTGCTCATCACCGCGTCGCAGACCAGGTGGACGATGTAGCCGTTGGAGAGCAGCTCCAGGGCGGTCTGCAGCACGCATACGTGCGTCTCCATGCCGACCAGGATCACCTGGCGGCGCTCGTTGGCGGCCAGGGTCTCCAGGAAACCTTCGCCGCCGCAGCAGCTGAAAGTCATCTTCTCCAGGCTCTTGGTCGGGAGTTTTTCCTTGAGAGCCGGCACGGTCTCGCCCAATCCCTTCACATACTGCTCGGTGGCCACCACAGGCAGCCCCAGTTCAGCCGCCGTGTCCAGCAGGATGGAGATGTTGCTGGTCAGCTTCTCCAGCACCTGTGCGTCCATGGCGCGGCAAAGCTTCTCCTGCACGTCGACCACCACCAGCTGAGCGCTGCTGCGATCCAGAAAAAATCTCTCCATAAGCGTCATAGTTACCCCCGGGGAAAAACGAGATTAAGGTTAAGGTTAAGGCCAGCCAGCCACGGCAAGAAGTTAAGGCCGGCGAGAAAGGTTGAGATCGGACATCTTTTCTTAATCTTGATCTCAATCTTAATCTCGCGTGTTATCTGCCCCTCCCTACTCCTTGCGCAGCTCGATGCCCAGCTCGGTGATCTTCTTTCTGAGCGTGTTGCGGTTGATGCCCAGGATGTCGGCGGCCCGCACCTGGTTGCCGCGGGTCTTCTCCAGTACGAAACGGATCAGCGGCCGCTCCACCTGTTCCAGCACCATCGCGTAGACGTCGCCGCTTTCCATGCGCTCCATGTTGGTGAAGCTGCCGCGCAGCTTGAGGTCGACGATCCCCTCCAGGGAAAGTTCTTCGCCCTTGCCCTCCCCTCCCTGCCTGCTCCTCAGCCCCGGGAAATCGGCCAGCCCCAAAAGCGGGTCCGGCGAGAGGATGACCGCCCTCTTGATGGTATTTTCCAGCTCGCGAATATTGCCGGGCCAGCTGTAGCCGGTCAGAAGCTTCATGGCCTCAGGCGAGCAGCGCTTGACGGGGACCTCCAGCTCCGCGCAGATCTTGGAGAGGAAGTATTCCACCAAGAGCGAGACGTCCTCGGACCTTTCCCGCAGCGGCACCAGGTGGATCGGGATCACGTTCAACCGGTAGTAGAGATCCTCGCGAAACTGCTTCTTCCTGACGGCGTCCTCAAGGTCCATGTTGGTGGCGGCCACGATGCGGACGTCGACCGAAATGCTCTGGTTGCCGCCGGTGCGGGTGATCTCCCGCTCCTGCAGCACCCTGAGGATCTTCGCCTGCAGGTCGATGGGCATGTCGCCGATCTCGTCCAGGAAGATGGTGCCGCCGTTGGCCTGCTCGAACTTGCCGAGCTTTCTCTCCGAGGCGCCGGTGAAGGCCCCCTTCTCGAAGCCGAACAGTTCGCTCTCCAAAAGCTCCTTGGGGATGGCGGCGCAGTTGAGGGGAACGAACGGTTTGCCGAGCCGCTTCGAGTTGTAGTGGATGGCGCGGGCGATCAGCTCCTTGCCGGTGCCCGACTCACCCTGCACCAGGACCGTCACGTCGCTGGGGGCCACCTTGCCGATGGTCTTGTAGATGTCCCGCATGACCGGCGAGTTGCCGATGATGGTCTTCTCGAGCTGGTAGCGGTCCTTCAGCTCCTCCTTGAGCAGCGATACCTGCGAAGTCATCTCGCTGGCCCGGCTCACCTTCTCGACCAGGGCGTCGATCACCCCGAGGTCGAAAGGCTTGGTGAAGTAGTCGTAGGCGCCGCGCTTCATCGCCTCGACCGCGTTCTTCATGCTCGCCTCGGCGGTCATGATCACCACGAAGAGATCGGCGCGCTCCTCCTTGATGCGGTCGAGCAGGTCGAGCCCGCTGATACCGGGCATCTTGATGTCGAGCAGCGCAAGGTCATAGACGTTCTCCTTGATCAGGCGCAGCGCCTCGTCACCATCGCGGGCCAACTCCACGTTGAACCCTTTTTTTCTCAGGGCCTTGGAAAGGACCCACCGCATGCTCTCTTCGTCATCGGCGACTAGTATGTTCTTGATCGGCATTGTTCACTCCTGGGGCAGGGGCCATGGACCCGGTTTAGGAAGGGACGGCCACGCTGCTGCCCCGGCATTCATTGCACTAGTTCTCCCCCTTCAGCAAAGGGTGTCCTCTCCCCCCCTGCCAGCAAAGGGGTGTCTTCGTCCACCCTGCCAGCAAAGGGTTCCCATAGCACCCCCCTTTCGCAAAGGGGGGTGGGGGGATTTTTCTTCTCTACAGCCGCTCGCCCCATTGAGAGCAGCAAAAGGCAAATCCAGTCGATCCCCCGTTGTCAAAGGGGGAGGTTCAACGACTACTGAATGAAAGGGAGCATCACCGTGAAGGTGGTACCACGGGGGGGCGTGGACTCCACCCGGATCATGCCGCGGTGCTCGGAGACGATCTTCTGGCAGATGGCGAGCCCCAGGCCGGTCCCTTTCGACTTGGTGGTGAAAAAAGGCGTAAAGAGGTTCTCCAGCACGTCAGGCGGGATACCGGGGCCGTTATCGACGACGTCGATGGCGATCATCCTGGCACGCCGCTCCCCTTTCGGGGTCATGCTGTAATCGGAGAGCACCCGGCTGGTGACCTTGACCTGCCCGCCATCGCCGACCGCCTCCACGGCATTCTTGATCAGGTTGAGGAACAGTTGGGTCATGAGCGCCTCGTCGGCCAGGATGGGCGGGATACTGGGATCGAAGTACTGGTTGATGGTGACGTCCCGTCCGCCGGGCGCCCTTTTCTGCAGGAGCACGATATCGGCCAGTACCTGGTGCAGGTTCACCTTGGCGAGTTTCAGGCGTCCCGGCGAGGCGAGCGCCAGGAGCTCCTCGACAATCACGTTGACCCGCTGCACTTCCTTCAGCATGACCCGGATGTACTCCCGGAGTTCTTCGTTGTCCGGAAATTCCAGTTCCAGAAGCTGCGCCGCGCCGTTGATCCCCCCCAGCGGGTTCTTGATCTCGTGGGCGAGCCCCGCGGCCAGCGCCCCCAGGGATGACAGCCGGTCAGCCTGGCGCACCGCCTCTTCGAGTTCCCTCACGTTGGAGAGGTCACGCAAAAGGACGATGGTGCCGATCCGTTCGCCGCTGGAACTCAGTAGCGGCGAGGTGTTGGTCCCGACCGGGGTGAGCTTGCCATTACGCTTGAGGACGATGTTCTCCTGGTCGGAGATCGACATCCCGGTCTGCACGGTCTTTTCGACCATTTCGTTGAGCGGACCTTCGCCTTTGAAGATGTCGCGGAAAAGGGTCCCCTTGGCCTGACGGCTGGAGACTCCTGCCAGCTCCTCGGCAGCCGGGTTCACATGCGTCACCGCGCCCGTACCGTCCAGCACGATGACGCCGTCGCCGAAGCTGTCCACCACGTTCGCGTAATAGCTCTCCATCATCTCACCCATCGAAGAAGCTCTCCATTGCCTCGACCAGCTCAGAATACCGTTCGATCCGGTTGACCGCCGCCCGGAACTGGGCGGCACCGGGAAGTCCTTTGGAGTACCAGGACAGATGCTTGCGCATCTCCATGAGGGCCACCCGCTCACCCTCCAATTCGGTAAAGAGCTCGAAGTGCCTCCGCGCGGCCTGGCAGCGGTCTGCGGCGGTAGGGGCGGAAGGCTCTTCGCCGGCCAAAAGGGCCAGCGACTCGCGGAAGATCCAGGGATTGCCCATGGCGCCGCGGGCCACCATGACGGCGTCGCAGCCGGTTTCGGTGAGCATGGCCACCACGTCGGCGGCGCTGAACAGATCGCCGCTGCCGATCACCGGGATGGCGAGTGCCGATTTCAGCTCGCCGATTTTCGACCAGTCGGCATGCCCCTCGAACATCTGGGCGCGGCTTCTGGGGTGGAGCGTGACCGCGTCGCACCCTTCCTCCTGCGCGATCCTGCCGATCTCCCTGAAGACATGGTCGCTGCAGACCCAGCCGGTGCGGATCTTGATGGTCAGCGGCAGCGGGGTGGCCTTCCTGACCGCTCTCACGATCTGCGCCACCTTGGCCGGTTCCTTCAAAAGGGCGCTGCCGGCTCCGGTACCCACCACCTTGCGCACCGGACATCCCATGTTGATATCGATCAGCTCGCCGTATTCCCCGACCAGCCGGGCCGCCTCCGCCAGCAGCTGCGGATCGTCGCCGAAAAGCTGCATGCCGATGGGGCGGTCCTCCGGGGTCGTCTTCAGGAGGTCGAAACTCTTGCGCCCCTCGCGGGTCAGGCCGTTCACGCTCACCATCTCGGTGAAGGTGAGCGAAGCGCCCTGCGCGCGCGCCAAAAGGCGCATGGGGAGATTGGTGATGCCAGCCATGGGTGCCAGGAACACCCGGTTCTTCAGGGTCAGTGAGCCTATGGCCACCGTTTTTTGCATAGTACTGTGGTTCCTTTATCTGCCTAAAAAATGAGCATACTAACAGCAAGGGGGTTGAAATGCAAGGGGAAAGAGAAATGAAAACAGCGCAACGACAGGGGCTGACGAGGGGATGCGCGAGAGGGTCAACTGCGAGGATCCAGCGGCGTGGAGGTAAACCTCAGCTGGGAATCACGAGGGAATTCCAAGGCAAATCCCCCCTCGCCCCCTTTTTCAAAGTGGGGAGGTCGAAAAGGGCGCCGGATGCGGCTAGAGGTGCGCCAGCAGCTGATCGATGGCGGAGAGCCCTTCCAGGGCGCCGCAGGGAAGGGAGATGTGCGGGGAGGAGATCTGGGGTTCCCGGGTGTTGATCCTGATCACCCGGGCGGAGGCGAAAGCGCCGACCCGCTCGCTGGTGGCGCGCACGGTGGGGATGGCGGTGCCGGCACCCATCTCGACCACCACGATCCTCTTGCCGCTCTGGCGGGACAGGAAACTGCGGAACCGCTCCTGCTGCAACAGCGTGCGGTCCTCGATCCAGCTCCAGTCGCCGAACATGAGGATATTAGGACGGGCGGTGGCCCCGCAACGGGGACAGAGCGGGACATGATCGGACCTCATGGTCTGCTCGTCGATCCTGAAGCTCTCGCGGTTCGCCCAGATGCTGTTGGAACAGGGACGGGTGCACTGGAGGTGGTGGATGGATCCGTGGAACTCCAGTATTTCGTCTTCCGGCACCCCCGCCTTCTGGAACTGCCCGTCCACGTTGGAGGTGGCTACGAAGGATTCGAGGCCTAGGCGCTCGACCCAGTCGAGCAGGATCTGGAAGCCGTGATGAGGGACGGTTTCACGGTAGAGGTTGGTGCGGTGGCCGTAGAATCCCCAGCCGAAGGCGGGATCGCGCTCGAAATGCTCGGGGTTGGCGGCATCCACGAAACTCAAGCCGAGTTTCTGGTAGGGAGGGTATGCCTGCCAGAAGCCGCTGTTGCCGCGGAAGTCGGGGAGACCGGAGTCCACCCCCATGCCGGCCCCCGCCGTGACAAGGAGGGACTGCGCCCCGCGGATCGCTGCCGCTGCTTCCTGGAAAAGAGTGGAAAGGTCCATGGTGTCACCTCATCATGCCGGAGGGGCCGCCGCACCGAACGCTACTGCCCCCCCATCCTCACCCTGACCCACCCTTGAAGGGGAGGGGACGCTGGGCGGCCCTCAAAGATTACCTTGCCGGCCCCATTGTCTTGCGGGCCTCGATGACTGCCTTGCCTGCCTCAAACGATGGCGACCTTCACCAGCACCGGCTTCAGCACCCTGACGGCCTCGGAGGGTTTCATCGAGACGAGGAAGCCGCGGCTGCCGCCATTTATGTAGATGAGGGGAAGCCCGGCGATGGTCTCCTCCATGTAAACCGGCATCTGCTTCCTGGTGCCGAAAGGAGAGGTGCCGCCGACCAGGTAACCGGAGTGACGGTTGGCGGTATCGGGGGTGCAGGGGGTGACCGATTTCACCCCGATCACCCGCGCGAGTTCCTTGGTGGAGACCTGCCGGTCACCATGCATCAGCACCACCAGCGGGGCCCGGGTTTCGTCCTCCATGATCAGGGTCTTGATCACGCAGTGCTCGTCCACGCCCAGTTCACGGGCCGAGACGGCGGTGCCCCCCTTCTCCTCATAATCGTAGGGATGCTCGCCGTACTCCACCTTTGCCTGTCTGAGCACCCTGATCGCCGCGGTGACCGGCGATTTCACCTTTGCCATCTTCCTCTCCTTCCGGCGCTTTACTGTTCGCATGAAAAAATCGACTTGCCAGTATTTGCCATCCACGTTATACACGTATAGGCGCAGGCAAGTAAATATCACGACTTCCGCGGTTGCACAACCAGGGAACGGGGAATCGCAATGGACAACGGCAGTCCGCAGTCACAGGCAACAGTCCTGGTCATGGATGACGACGAAATGGTTCGTTTCGTGGCCGGCGAGACCCTGAAACGGTACGGATTCGCGGTTGAGTTCGCCAACGACGGCAGCGAGGCGGTAAAACTCTACCGCGCACACCGCGATGCCGGCACCCCCTTCGCAGCGGTCATCCTCGACCTCAACATCCCCGGAGGCATGGGGGGTGCGGAGACCATGAAGCAGCTTCTGGAAATCGACCCCTCCGCCAGGGGCTACGTCTCCAGCGGCCGGACCGACGATCCCATCATGATGAACTACCAGAGCTACGGTTTCAGCGGAACCATCGAAAAACCCTACTTCTACCTCAACAAGGAATTGATGGAAAACTTCAGCAAAAGCCTGCTCGGAGCTGCTTGATCGATGCCTGGTCTTGAAAACTACCTGGCACTGGTCAGCCGCGTCGACGAGTTGTGCTCCCGCACGCAGACCAGCTTCGCAGACCAGATCGCCTGCCACCCCGGATGTGACGCCTGCTGCCGCCACCTTTCCATCTTCGCCGTAGAAGCCGCCGCCCTGCGCGAGGCGCTCTGCGCCCTGCCCGAAACCGAAGCCCAAAGCATCCGCCGGAAAGCGGCAGCCGCCCCGCAAGGACGCTGTCCGCTGCTCCACGACGGGCTCTGCCTCCTCTACCAGGCGCGCCCCATCATCTGCCGGACGCACGGTCTGCCGCTGCTGATCAGCCGGGAGGGAGCAAAGTCGGTGGACTTCTGCCCCGACAACTTCCGGGGGCTCTCCAGCATACCGGGGAGTGCGGTCATCGATCTGGAAAGGCTCAACGAGATGCTGGCCGCCATCAACGCGCTCTACCTGCAATCGTTTCCCGGGCCGGAAAGGGTCACCATAGCGGAAGCATTAAACCCCAAAGCCTTTTAACAGGGATGAACAGGATAAAAGGGATCAGGGATAAAGTTTCAAGGCTGGTCCTCATCCTCCCCTGCGCGTTCTATCCCTTGCATCCTGTGCATCCCTGTTCACCTTGTCATTCTTTCTTTCAAAGGAGAATCAGAACATGCTGGTTAGTTACACCACCTCCGGGAGCTGCGCCACCCGGATCGACATCGAGATCGAGGACGGCATCATCACCGGAACCCAGTTTCACAACGGCTGCGCCGGCAACACCCAGGCGGTGGCCGCCCTGGTGCGCGGCATGGCGGTCAGCGAGGCTATCGAGCGCCTGAAGGGAATCGCCTGCCAGGGGAACACCTCCTGCCCCGACCAGTTGGCCCGGGCACTGGAACAGAGTCAGGCGGCGCAGGCAAATCCCTAAAGGGAGGGGCTATGGAAGTCTTCGGCGGCTTCATGATGATGCTTTCCATAATCGGCTTTTTCCTTACGGTGATCTGGTTCGCCGTTCCCTTTGTCATCTTCAACATCAAGGGAAAGGTGGACCGGACCCTGGTCGTGATGGAGGATCTGGAGCGGCGCCTCGCCGCACTGGAGCGCGCCCTGCAAGCACGCGAGCAGGCACCGGCAGCGCAACCCGAGAATCCACCCCCCTCCGGGTCGCCGCTGTAACCGGCCGGTCTACCTCGCCCCCGCTACTCGCGGCGGCTGACGCCGGCAGCCATGGCGCCCTGTCCGGCAAGGATGACTGTCCGCCTCAACCGGGGTAACGGTGGCTCCACCCACCCTGCCTCGACAGCAGTTCTCAGAGGAGCTACTTAACACCGCACTGACCTGCAAGCCGCCCCCACCGGGGGGGCAGCTTGCAGGAGGTTCCCCCCCGCCACTTCCGAGCAGCATCTTCCCCAAAACCAGCTGCCCTTTTCGGGCAAAATAACAGATAAGCAAGCCATATTAGTTGCAAACGGGCGACTTTTTCATTATTATGCCCAGTCTATACGTCCGCCGGGAGAATAGTAAACGTTAATCCGACCGGCGCCGGCGAGGAGGAGATTGAATGGGTTTACTGGAAGGGAAAAAGGCACTCGTTTTCGGAGTGGCCAACGATAAAAGCATCGCCTGGGCAGTGGCCGAGGCCTACAGAAAAGAGGGAGCCGAGGTCGCCCTGGCCTACGCCGGAGAGGCCGTGGCAAAAAGGGTCATCCCGCTGGCGGAAAGCATCGGCATCACCCTCACCATCCCCTGCGACGTGAGAAGCGACGCCGACCTGGAAGCGCTCTTCGCGCAGCTCGGCGAGGCCTGGGGCGGCCTCGACGTCCTGGTCCACTCGGTCGCCTTCGCCAACAAGGACGAGCTGAAAGGCTCCTTCCTCAATACCAGCCGCGAAGGATTCGCCATGGCCCTGGACATCAGCGCCTACTCGCTGATCGCCATGGCAAGGTACGCCGAGCCGCTCCTGGCCGGCAGAAACGGCAGCATCATCGCCATGACCTACTATGGCGCCCAGAAGGTATTCCCCAACTACAACGTGATGGGAGTGGCCAAGGCGGCCTTGGAGGCGAGCGTCCGCTACCTGGCGGAGGCCATGGGCCCTGAAGGGACCAGGGTGAATGCCATCTCGGCCGGCCCGCTCAGGACGCTGGCCTCGGCGGGAGTGGGCGGCTTCAACCAGATCGCCGGCCACGTGGCGGGCAAGGCCCCCCTGCGGCGCAACATCAGCCAGCAGGAAGTGGCCAACGCAGCCCTCTACCTGGGAAGCGACCTCGCCGGCGGGGTGACCGGCGAAGTGCACTTCGTCGACAGCGGCTACAACATCATCGGATTGTAGTATCCTGTAACCGTCAAATCCCAGCTGCCCCGGAGGACCGCCATTAGAGAACCGCACGGCAATCTGACAGGACTCAAGCCAAGCCAGGTAAAGAGACTGGAGAGACTTTACCGCCGCCGGGTCAGCCCGGGCGAGGTGGTCTCCCTCGACGTTGCCAGGGAACTGGCCGAGATCTCGCTGGAGATCCGGCGCCAGCTCGGCATCCTGATCAGCAGGATCGGTGAGATTGCCTACGTGGTGGTCGGCGACGAACGCGCGCTGCTCATCCCGTCACTGGACGACTACCCCTTGGGGCGGCGCCTCGTGCGGGGGGTGCGCCTCGTCCACACCCACCTGAAGGGAGAGACCCTCTCCGACGACGACCTGACCGACCTTTCGCTGCTGCGCCTCGACATGATCGCAGCGCTGCAGCTCACCCAGAACGCCGACCGCTTCTCCATCCAGACCGCTGCGCTCGTCCCCCACCGGGAGAACGGCCCCCCCTACCAGGTGGAGCCCTCCGTCCCCTTCAACCGCTTCGACCTCGATTTTCGCGCCTTCATCGAAACCCTGGAATACTCCCTCGCCAAGGGACTTGAGGAAGGGACCGCCGTCTCCACCGGCCAGGAGCGCGGCATCCTGATCTCGGTCACCCAGAGGAGTCTCGAGGAAGCGCAGGACTCCATGGAGGAGTTGAAAGAGCTGGCGAGGACCGCCGGGGTGGGGGTGCTGGATACCGTCATCCAAAGGCCCAAGGAGTTCAACCCGCGCTACCTGATGGGGGAAGGGAAGATCCGCGAGGTGCTGATCAAGGCGCTCCAGCTGGGTGCGACCATGCTGGTCTTCGACCAGGAGCTTTCCCCGGCCCAGGTGCGCTCCATCTCCGAGCTTTCCGAGCTCAAGGTCATCGACCGCAGCCAGCTGATCCTGGACATCTTCGCCCGGCGCGCCACCACCCAGGACGGCAAGGTCCAGGTGGAGCTGGCCCAGCTGAAATACCTGCTCCCCCGGCTGATCGGGCGCGGTGTACAGATGTCGCGCCTGATGGGGGGGATCGGCGGGCGCGGGCCGGGGGAGACCAAGCTGGAAGTCGACCGCCGACGCATCCGCGACCGCATCGCCCACCTGGAGCGTGAGCTGAAAGAGCTATCCAGCGGCCGTTACCAGCGCCGGCAGAAGCGGGTAAAGGCCGGTATCCCGATCATCTCCATCGTCGGCTACACCAACGCGGGCAAATCGACCCTCCTCAACTCGCTGACCAAGAGCACGGTCTTCACCGAGAACCTCCTGTTCGCCACCCTGGACACCTCCTCCCGCAGGCTCCGCTTCCCCAGGGACCGCGAGGTGATCATCACCGACACGGTGGGCTTCATCCGCAGCCTTCCCAAGTCCCTTTTGGGCGCCTTCAAGGCGACACTCGAGGAACTGAAGGACGCCGACATCCTCATCCACCTGGTGGACTGCGCCAACCCGCGCTTCGAAGAACAGATCAACGAGGTGGATGCCATCCTGGCAGAGCTCGGGCTCGCGGACAAGCAGAGGCTTTTGGTATTCAACAAGGCCGACCAGCTGCCGGCTCTCAAGAAGAGCGACCCGCTCGCTTTCATGAAGGTACGCCAGCTGACCAGGAAATACGGCGCCATCACGGTGAGCGCCAATGACAGGAAGAGCCTGGAGCCGCTCATGACCGAGCTGCAGCAGCGCTTCTGGCACGACGTTGCCGACTACCAGGCGGTGATTATCGACGAGCATTTCGAGGAGTAGCTCGAGCGGATAACGCCTGTGCGGAACAGGCAACCACCGACCCAAGCGAAGTGGCAATGACGCCACGGAAAGAAGCTTCATGAATCCTATCGACCACCAGGCCTCAATCATCTACGCCTTCGACCTGTTAGGCACCGTCGCCTTCGCCGCGTCAGGTGCGCTGGCGGGTGTGCGGCGCCGCATGGACTTGCTGGGCGTCATCGTGCTCGGCATCGTGACCGCCACCGGCGGCGGGGTCATGCGCGACGTGCTTTTGAACGACACCCCACCTTTTTGCTTCAAGAACGAGCTTTACCTCTACCTGGCGGTCGCCGCCTCCGTAGTGGTCTTCCTGACCCCGCGCAGCTTCGAGAGGATGAACCGCGCCATGCTGCTTTTGGACGCCCTTGGGCTGGGCACCTTCCTGGTGATCGGCACCAGCAAGGCGCTCACCTTTCATCTGGGCTACATGGGGGCCGTCATCATGGGAGTGATGACCGCCACCTGCGGAGGCCTGGTCCGTGACCTTCTGAGCAACGAGATCCCGCTCATCCTGCAGCGCGAGATCTACGCCTCCGCCTGCGTGGTGGGGGGATCACTTCTCTTTTGCCTGCACAACACCGCCGTCCCCTCCGCCATCACCCTCACCGTCTCCGCCGTCACCGTGATTGCCATCAGAGGCGCCGCCCTCGTGAAGGGTTGGCAGCTGCCCCGCAGGCACATCCACGCCACGCCCCCGGTTAAAGCAGAGTAAGCCGGCGCGGCAGCGAGGGGCTCCCATGTCCAAAACAAGCGCCGGTCTGCTGATGTACCGCCGTCGGGATCACCAGCTGGAACTCTTCCTGGTCCATCCTGGCGGCCCGTTCTGGGCCAAGAAGGACGCTGGTTCCTGGTCGATCCCCAAAGGGGAATATCAAGGCGGGGATGACCCTTTGCAGGCGGCCAGGCGCGAGTTCCAAGAGGAGACCGGCTTTCAGGTGGAAGGGGAATTCCGGGAACTGAACCTGGTGAGACAGCCGGGGGGGAAGCAGGTCAGGGCGTGGGCAGTTGAAGGAGACTGCGATGCCGGGGGCATCATCAGCAATCTTTTCAGCATGGAGTGGCCCCCAAGGTCCGGCCGGAAGGCGGAGTTTCCCGAGGTAGACCGGGCCGGGTGGTTCAGCGTCGAGGTGTCCAGGGAGAAGATCCTGAAGGGACAGCTGCCCTTCATCGATGAGCTTTGCCAACTCCTGGAGTGCGAGGAGTAGCCGCCCTCGGTTCCGAGCTGTCCGACCTGTCCGACCTGTCCGACAGGTCCGACAGGTCAGACAGGTCCGACAGTCACCTAGCCGGCATTACCTGAGCATGACCACCATTATCTGCACCAGAATGATTTTGAGGATGGTAGCGGCCGGGTATACCGAGGCAAAGCCGATGTTGGGCAGGTCGTTTCTGGTCTGGTCGAGTGCGTAGCCGAGCACGGCACTCTGGGTCTGCAGACCCGCGATGATCCCCATCAAAAGCGTCATCGGAATCTTCATCACCTTGTAGCCGATCCAGAGAGCAAGGACGGACGCCACGCAGGTGATGGCCACGCCGACCCCGAGGATCAAAAAGCCCCCACCCTTGCTGAAGGTGGCAAGGAAGCTGTACCCCGCGCCGGTACCCACGCCGGCGAGGAAGAGCACCATGCCGATCTGGCGCAGCGTCATGTTCACGCTGTAGGGGAGGCTCCAGAACATCCTGCCGGTCCGCCCTATGGTGCCCAGCACGATGCCGGTGACCAGCGGCCCGCCCGCGAAGCCGAGCTTGAAGGTGATGCCTCCCGGCAGCGGAATGGGAAGGATGCCCAGCAACAGGCCAAGCGCCAGTCCCAGCCCGAAGGTGAGGACGTCAACCTCGCTGACCGCACGGTAGGAATCCCCGAACAGCTTGGTCACCGCCTTCATGTTCTCGTGATGGGTCACCACCCTGACCCTGTCCCCCAGTTCCAGCACCAGGTCGCCATTTGGAAGAAAGTCATCGTCGCCGCGCCGCACCCGGGTGACCACCGCGCCGTACTTCTTGCGCAGGTCCAGATCCCGCAGGCGGCGCCCGGCCACCTGGGCGCTGGAAACGAAGATGCGCCGAAAATCGAACTCGCTGCGGTCGAGATCGATCTCCTCCTCGCTTTTCTCCCCCAGGTATGCCGTGACACGGTCGAGCTCCTCGACCGACCCCACCACCGAGATGAGATCGCCAGGCTGCAGCCTCTCCTCCGTCGTCGCCAGTTGAAAAAGCCCCTGCCGTTTCACCCTTCCAAAAATCACATCCCACCCCTGTTCACGCCGCAGCTCATCGAGGGACTTGCCACAGCAGGTATCGAGACGGCTGACCAGGATGGTCCTGTTCTTGAGAGGATCGGTGGGAGCTCCCAGCGAGCGAAGCTGCTTGGCTTCTGCCGCAAAGTCGATCCGCCAGAGCCGCTGGGCGAAGCTGATCGCCAGCACGGTGCCGATCAGCCCCATGGGGTAGGTGATGGAATATCCCACCACCGGCTCGGCCAGTAGTTGATCGAGCCCGGCTCCGTGATAGTTCTGGCGGAGCGTGTCGAGAATGGCCGCAATCGACGGGGTACTGGTCAGGCTGCCGGAATAGATGCCGGCGGTGATGGTGGGCTTCAGATGCAGGAAAGTGCCGATGATCCCGGTCAGCACCGCGAGCAGCAGGAGAATCATGATCACCAGGAGGTTGTAGCGCAGCCCCTGGCGCTTGAAGGAAGCGAAGAAGACGGGGCCGCCGCTCAGGCCGATGGCGTAGATGAAGATGCTGAGCCCCAGCATGTAGATGACGTCCGGCAGTTTCATCTGCGGATCGAGGGCGCCGAAGGCGAGGCCGACGAAGAGGACCGCAGCCACCCCGAAGCTGCTCCCCAGGATCTTGATCCGCCCCAGGGGATAGCCGATGCCGGCCACCAGGAAAAGAAGCAGCAACGGATTATGGATGAGGATGTCGATCATGATCAGGTCCTACCTTTTGTCCGGGTCGAGCCAGCTGGTGCGACAGTCCCCGGTCCGACGGTCCCCTCCCCCCTGCGGGGGAGGGTTAGGGTGAGGGAAGCTTCCCAGGCGATACCGGCCTCCTTCACCCCGACCCTCTCCCGCGGGAGAGGGAGAGCCCGACAGGCCGAAGGAGCTAACACAAAGCCGAAGATACCGGTCTGATGCTCACCGTCCCCGGCTGCTCCAGCTCGCCCTCCACCCTGCTTTCCATCTCCAGAAAAAGGGAGGTCACCAGCAGGTTGGTGATGAGATGACTGCTGATGCGGGAGGTGGCAAAGAGCGAGGGGCCGTCGGCCTGGGCAAGGTAGAGCACCAGCTGGTCTGCCAGGTGGGGATCGACCGACCTGCCGGTTCGATGGTGGGCCAGCAGCTCCTGGGCCGCCTCCTCGCCCACCCGCTCGGCCGGCTTGCCGCGCTGGCCCAGCGCCGTGAAGCCGGTCACCACATGCTCGTACTCCGCCTTCAGGAAGATGAAGGTCCCCTGCCCGTATATCTTCAGTTCCTGGATTGCCACTTCCATCGGCACGCTTTCGCCCAGTTCCTCCTGCAGGACTCGGAGCGCGGCACAGGCCTCCCGCTCGGCGATATGTCGCGGCAGGTTGCCGACTGCAGCACAACCGGTAATGCGAAGCAGTCCGCCGCGCTGTGCCAGCTGCAGTGGATGGAGGCGGCCGGCCGGCTCCACCCGGCAGCCTACCCGCCCTCCCCCTTTGGGATAAAAGCCGCACGCTTCCAGCAGAAAATCTGCCTTTACGCCCAGAGCGGCGACTGCCGGGGCGAAGACCTGCGAGAGGTAGTGCCAGGAGGGGCTGAACGGGACGTGGGTACCGCCGGTCAGCTTCAGGCGGCTGCCTGCTGCCGCCCTGGCCAGGGGAGGAACGATGGTCTGCAGGACCAGCGAAGTGGAGCCTGCCGTGCCGATGTCGAACTCATAGTTGCCGGGACGCACCGCCCCGGGAACGAAGAGGAGTTCCTGGGAGCCGAGGAGGTCGCCGCAGAGCTGCGCACCGGCGATGCGGGCGGCCGCCTGCACCGCTACCAGGTGCTGGCGCATCAATCCCGGCTTGGAGCGCGACTTCCGGATGTTCCCGATCCTGAACCCCTTACCGGTAATACAGGAGAGGCTCAGTGCCGTGCGCAGAATCTGGCCTCCACCTTCTCCCTGGCTGCCGTCGATCTCGACAAGTGGTCTGCTCATAGAATTCCGTGGTGGGGCTCCCCCTTCGGGAGAGGGAACAACAAACAAGGCGCAAGCGCCTGCGGCTCTCAGTACAGGAACATCGGCTTACCGAGCACGTGGCGGACCTTGGGGCGATACTGCTCGCAGTCGTACAGCTCCGTCACGTCCACCCGCTTAACCCCCTGCATGATGGAGCTGATCGGGATATGGCAGTAGGTGCCCCCCTGCAGCGCCACCATCTGCCCGGACATCCCTTCCGCGATAAGATCCATCGCCATGTTCGCATAGTTGAAGGCGACCATGAGGTCGAGGGAATCGGGGGCGCCGCTGCGCATGAGGTAGGACAGCTGCTGGTAAATGATGTGGCAGCCGGTCAGCCGCTTGATCGCTTCGCTCACCACCACGCCGATTCCCCCCAGCTTCTTGTGACCGTAAGCGTCCTCCTGCCCGTACTCCACCACCTGTCCGCCGATCATGGACGCTCCTTCCGAGACGGTAACCATGGCGTAGTTGCTCTTGTTGCCCCGCTTGTCCTCGCGCAGGTAGGCGGCGAGCTTCTCGACATCGAAGGGAACCTCGGAGATGAGGGCACGGTCGACGCCCGAGAGATAGGCGGAGATCAGCGAGGTCTCCCCGGAATTGCGGCCGAACAGCTCCACCACGGCGATCCGCTCGTGGGAGCCCGCACTGGTGCGCAGGCTGTGGATGAAGTTAACGCTGCGGGTGACCGCGGTCGAAAAGCCGATGCAGTAATCGGTGCCGAACACGTCGTTATCCATGGTTTTCGGGATGGCCACTACCGGGAAGCGCTCGCGGTGCAGCCGCTCGGCATAACTGAGGGTATCGTCGCCGCCGATCGCAATCAGGGCATCGATACCGAGGTGCTCCAGGGTGGCGAGCACGTGATCGGTGAAGTCGTAGTTTGCGGAGATGGCAGCGTCGAAGCCGGGGTCCTGCAGGAAGGCCGGCACCTCAGAAGCCGCCACCTTGGCGGGGTTGGTGCGGCTGGTATGGAGGAAGGTGCCGCCGGTACGGTCGACGGTGCGGACGGTCTGCCGGTCGAGCGGCACGATGTGCTTCTCCACCGACTCCTCATCATCCCGGTCGAAGTTGAGCAGCCCACCCCAGCCGCGCCGGATCCCCAGCACCCGGTAGCCGTTGTCCGCCGCCCGGTTCACCAACGTCTTCAGGGCCGGATTGAGCCCCGGCACGTCGCCGCCGCCCGTCAGCACCCCCACCGTCTTTTGCCTTTCTAACATGAGGAACTCCTTTGCAGTAAAGGTTGGTAGATTAATTAACGCACACCATTATAGCCAAGGGGAGATCCATTTCAATTGGTGGCAGGACCGGGGGGGGGGCCGCTGCATCAAACGCTCGCAGCGGTCCGGTCCCCCTTGGCCTTGCCGCTCTTTCCGTGAACCCGGTCGGAAACCTGCAGCCCCAAACTGCTACTCCGCTGCTCGCTCGCCCGGTACCCTGCCTGGCTGATCGAGCTCAGCCAGTACACGATGAGCCCCATGCTGAAGACGCCGAGCAGGTCAAGCGCCAGCGCGGCCAGGTCATGCAGTTCCGGACGGTTGGCGAAGACCCGCTTGAAGACGATGCTGGCCGAGCAACAGCCAGCAGAGGCTGCTGAACAGATAGATGGCCGCGATGGCTAGGGGGGAGAGGCTGCCTATCCAGTTGAACAGTTTGGATATCGTCCCCTTGACCATCTATCCCCCCAGCAGTCGCCGCAAAAAAGGATCGTCATGGAAAGAGTTGCCTGGCCGGGTTGTTTCGGCAGGCGTTGGGCGGATCATTGAGGATCTCGGCAGGCCAGGGGGACGGCGGTCCAGGCCGGCGTCGCGCCGGGCCTGCCGGGGAGTGTTGCCGCTGGAGGCCTCAATACCCTCTCTCGAGGACATCGTCGACCCAGGAAAGGGCGGCGGCGGTGGTTGGAAAACCGATGGTGGAGGTCAGCGCGAGCACCGCATGGCGGATCTCGTCCGGGGTGGCGCCTGCTTCCAGGGCGCGGATGGTGTGGCTGTGGGTGGAACCGTGAGACCGGATGGCAGCGGAAGCGGCCAACTGGATCAGCTGCAGGGTCTTCTGGTCGAGCGGCCCGGCGGACTGGGTGGCGGCACGCAACCCTTCGACAGCGGCTATCACTTCACCGTGACGCTCTTTCAAATCAAGGTAGTGCTCATGCGGTACCCTTGGCATATTGTTGCCTCCTTTCATGTGCGTGCTTTTGCCGGTTACTAATGGGAAGGACTGCTTAAGTCTAACCGCTTTCCGTTATCAGGCAACGCCAAGAAATCGTTGAGGCTTCAGGGCAGGTAATAGGTCATTTCGTGATGGCCCACCACCAGCTGCAGGCCAATGAGAGAGGGGCGCGGGCAAGCGGAGGCCCCGCACCCGCTGAGAAGTTCCGCGGCATGTTCTTGACAGACCGGAGTGAAGAACAAGGTCTCGCCATCGTCCTCCTCCTTCCTGAAAAGGGCCATGGTCCGCGGCCCCTGCGCGGCGGCGAAAGCTGCTTCGAACGCCGTCTTGACCTGGCCGGCTCTTCCTGCAGCGGCCTCTTCGGCAGTGATCTTCAGACAGTACCAGTTCATCCCTTACCTCCTTCTTATCCACCCAAAAATGACATCCTGCAGCCGGCAGCTTCCCGGCACAGCCTCTCCAACTTCCCGCCCGGCGCAGCATAGGCGACCACGGCCTCGTCCGCCATCGCAACCATCAACCGGTTTCTGTGATAGCAGGACTCCTCGCAGGCATGGGTGACGCTTGGGGCGTAACGGGTGACGATCAGCAGCCGGCCGTCATCGAGGGCCTGCTGCACGCACGGTTCCGGCTTCTCCATGATTCCCCTGGCCAGCGCGATGACGATCGGCTGCCGCCCTTCCAGCAGGCAGTAAAGAACTTCCTTCTCCACGGCAGAATGGTATCCGGAGATGACGCAGGTCCCATTTTCGCGCTGGAGACTTGCCCAGGCCAGGGATGCTGGCAGTACCGAAGCGGGACACTTCCTGGAGCAGAGGAAGGCGACCTTGTAGAGATCGAGCAGGTCGAGATTGCCCAGTGTATGCAGTGGCGCCGCAGTTCTCACCATGGACCTCCTGGGGCGGGGGTTGCTAACCGCCCGTCATCTTTGCAGCCGAGATATGCTACCATGTCATTGGCGACAAAGCCCACCCTACAGGGTAGCAATGCAATCGCCCTTGGCAATTTGCTGGAAACGGCAGTATCAGATGCAACGGCTAACGCAGGAGAAGCCATGAGAATGAGTATCGGCGTGCAGCGGGCGACGCCCCCGCAGCTCTCGTCACCTGCCGCAACGGAAAGAAGATGCTGGAAGCAGCGGCACCTGACGGGTGTCCTTTGCATCCTGGTCACCCTTTTGCTGACTTCCCCCGCCCACGCGTGGCACGATCTGACCCACATGGCGGTGGTCAAGGCAGCAGGCCTGGATGACTACACGTACCTCGCGGTAGGGGCCGACATGGCCAAGGAGAAGTCCGGCGGTCGTGAAGAAGGCAATCATTACCGCGACAACGAGAAGGGGACGGTGGTGACCGCCGAGATGGTGCTCGGGCAGGTGCGCGAGTACAACTGTCGCTGCGACGGCAAAGGACAGCTATACGGGGCCATCATCGCCGCATTGGACGAGTACCTGGAGCGCAAGAACGTCAACAAGTACGCCCGCTACCCCTTCGGATACGCGGCCCACTACATCGGCGATCTCTCCATGCCGCTGCACAACACGGTGTACGACGATTTCAACAAGGCGAACCACGCTGCCAACGATGGGGTGGTGGAGCAGGGAGAGACTGGCTCGACACAGGAAAGGGTGGCGAGGATAGCGCGCCATATCCAGCAGAAGATGAAGTCCGTTCCGGAGTACCGGCTGCCGTTGGCGCGGGAAGGGATGGGCCACTTCAACCTGGCAGTGGCGAAGAAGGTCGCGGAGATTGCCAACAGGGCGATGGCCCTCGGTTTCTCCATGCGTGACGCCACCCCTCCCCGGCCGCTGATGACGCGCGAGGAGGCCTACCGGCAGCTCGCGGAGAGTGCCGTGCTGCTGAAAGCGGTGTTCGCCGCCCTGCAGTGAGGAGCCTGCCTACCGCGCCAGCACCGGGTTGGCATACCCCGCGCAGCGGCCGCGCAGCTGCTCATGGATGGTATCGAGCATCTCCCGCTCGTCCTGGATGCCGGCTGCCGCCCTCACGTTGAGAGCCAGCGGCAATAGCCCGAGCAGCAGGTTGCGGAGATTGCCGCACCCTTCGCCGCCTCCCATCACCTCGATCACCTTCTTGCTGAGCCCCTTCCCTATGGTGACACCCACCAGTCCGGCCAAACGGGTCGAGACGTTCTGGCAATCGGTGGTGGGGCAGCTGCGAAACTCGACCTGGGCAGCGAGGATCTCCATGGTTTCGGCATTGACCGCGACGTTCAGCTCTACGTCATGGAAGCGGTCGCGCATCAGGGCGGTCAGGGCCACCTCGCAGTCGCTTTTCTTCAAAACCCGGTAACTGATATCCCGCTGGAAATCTTCCATCGTGTTAAGTTGCAAAATGTAGCTTCCTTCCTTGTTTTCTCTGCTCTCGCTCTATCTTTTCCGGTCGGTGGCCGGCACCCCAAGCGCACTTCTCTCATCCCGCAGGGAGAGGAGCTGGCAAAGGTTAATTGCGTACCGTGTCATTTCAGCGTCACGCCGATGGCCTGGTTTGACGAGGGCTGCAATTCGAAAACCGCATCCTTGAACTTGGGCGGGCCCATGACGCCGGTGGCCCCGTTGGAGGCGCCCACCGGTTCGACCGGCCACCCCAAGAGACTCCTGTCAAGCTTGCCATTGCCGTTCACATCGTGATAAGCCGCCACCGCATAGCTCCCCCTGGCAAGCCCGGTGAAGGTCACCTCCATGTGCTGACTGCTTACCGGCACAACTTTGTGGGCCACGGCCTTTTGGGGGTCGGTAGGAAACCCTTCCGGCCCTTTCCAGACCATTACCTGAAGATTGCCAACGGTGCCGTGCAAGCCGGTCACCTTTACGGTAAGGCTTTCCGCACAGGCGTTACCGCGCACAACCGTGCAGGCAAAAGCGCAGACACAGAGCAGCAGCAAAGAAGATTGTTTCAGTGACTTACCGTGAAGGGTACAAAAGATCGACATTCGAAAAAGGCTCCTGGGTTGGATAGCAAAGGATTATACGCTTTTCGGCCAAACAGCAATAAAAAAAGGCATCCAGTCGCGGCACTGGATGCCTTTCAGGTGGAGGAGCAGAGAGTCCTATTCCGCGTCGGCGTCGCTCTCCATCCTGGTCATGAACTTCTGGAACCTCGCCTCCCGCTTGGCCTGAAAAGCCTGGTAGGTGTTCACCTGGTCGGGAGTCAATAAGGCCAGAAACTTCTTGGTGTTCTGGGCCTTCTGCAGCGCAAGGTTGGTTTCTGCCGTAGCTACCGCGGCGGCCTGGGTCTGGATGGCGGACGGCTCCGCGCTACCCGAGGCGACCATGGTGCCGAGCTGGTGCTTGGCGGTGACCAGGTTCACAAAGAGCGGCTTCATCGCCTGGCGGTTGGACCTGAAGAGTGCCTGCGCCTGGGCCTTCTGCTGGTCGGTGAGCTTCAGGGCCTTCACCATCTTCTTGAAACCGTGACGGCGGAAATGCCCGTGCTCATGAGCGCGGCAGCCCTGGCGGAGTTCGGTTCCCTGGGCCGCGGCGGAAGCGTTTTCCGCGGCAAGCGCCAGCCCCCCCACAGCGGTACTCGATACAATGCAGCCAACAAGCAGTATGGTTTTAAGTCCGTTTCGCATCGCTTCCTCCTTTACTTCCTTTTGTGGTTAACGACTGTCTGAAAGATACGTCGTCTTTGTGGAGGAAATTAGGAGGAATTGTGAAAAGAAGATCCTAATTGACAGGCGGCGCCAATCGGCCTATAAATCCAGCCACGTACAGCCCGCGCAACATCACCACGAAAGGAGATCGCAATGACAGTCACAGGAAAGCATCACAGCGTCGAACATATAGGGCCGCTGGAGACCCTTTTGCAGCGCGACTTCATGGGATTCCACGGCAAGTACTTCATGGGGAAGGAACTGGGGCTCACCGGCTGCGAGGTATCGCTCAACCGGCTCCCGGCTGGCAAGGGGATGCCGTTCGTTCACGCCCATAAGAAGAACGAGGAGCTGTACATCGTGCTGAAAGGAAGCGGGACCTTCTTCATGGACGGCGAGGAATTCCCGATCCAGGAGGGAAGCCTGATCAGGGTCGCCCCGGCAGGGGAACGGGCATGGAAAGCGGGCGACGAGGACCTCTACTTCATCTGCATCCAGGCCGAGGCCGGCAGCCTGAGCCAGGCCACACTGGAAGACGGCATCAGGCTGGAGACCAAGGCGTCCTGGATGAAGAAATAGATACCACCTTCACTCTTTGGCGACGGCCGAAGCCAACGCGATCGCCAGTTCCTCAAGCGCCGCCGATTCTGCCAGGCCAGAGATAAAGCGCTCCGGAATCCCGTTCCGTCCAACCTGCGCACCGGTCAGCGCGCCCGTGAGCATGGCGCGCGCCTGGTTCTGGCCGCCGCCGTTGATCGCGTGCAAGACCGCCTGCTCGAAGTCATCATGGAAGCGGGCGGCCAGGTAGTAGGCCGCCGGCAGCACGTGGTAGATGGCGCAGGGCATTCCGTACACCAGGGAAACCTTCCAGGCCGGCTCGATGCGGACCTCCGGATCGGCAGCTGCAGCCGCCATGTAAGACGGGGTGAGGAGGGCGTCCGGCGAGGCAAAGCGGCCAGCGCGCGGCGGATCGGGGTCGCCCGGACGCGGCGGGCCAAACCCTTCCCGGGTCACCGCATGGAAGGGAAGCTCTCCCTTCGAGACCAGCTTCATGAGCTTGCCGGAGAGCCGTTCATCCAAAATGTGTCCCTGCACCAGCATCCCGAGCACTGCGCAGAAGGCAACCGTCATGGAGACCACGGTATCATCGCTTTGGGTAAGGACGGTGTTGCTGGCGACTCCCCGGGCCAGTTGGTCCGGCGCCTGCGCGTAACGCACCGCGATGGCCAGGGCGCGCTCGATGGCTTCGGTGGTGTCGGCATGCCCTGCGCACCTGTCCCAGGGAAGCCGCTGTTCAACCCGGCGGCGCCACGCCTCGCGGATGGATTGGCTGGTGTAGCCACCAGGCCCTTTTACCGGGGTACCGTCCAGCAGCGGGAACAGTTGCCTTTCCAGCCGTCTGCAGAAATCGGCTTCGTCATACCCTCCGCTTTCCACCAGGGATTCCAGGGTCAGGCGCAGGATGAAGCCTGGCTGGGAAGCGTCCCCCGGCTTGACTCCTTCATGATAGCGCCCCGGTCTGGGCGCGGTATAGCCGCTGATCCACTCACCGTAATCCCTGCGCAGTTCGGCGAGATCGTAGTACCAGTGGGGGCCGACGCCCAGAGCCTCACCGACGAAGGCGCCCATGATGGCCCCGACCGCCCGCTCCTGTATCGTTAGATTTACCATGGCTTGCTCGCTCCTTCATGAGAGATATCCTGCCTCCAGTCTACCTCATATTGTTCTTGAAATGGTGCGGATGGTTCTGTATGGTGCACGGCATCTGACATGACCTGCATAGGAAGGATTAGCTGAATGGAAAAATTGGACGAGGCGCTGGTAGAGCTGCGCCAGAATATGAGAGATCACAAGAAACAGTCGGCGTTTTACGACCTGTTTCTGAACGCCACCTTCTTCGTTCCGGTCCTGGATACTCCCAGGCCGCAGGAGCCCGGCGATCCCAACGACAACGGCACGAGGGCCGTGCTGCCGATGGTTATCGAGGCCGAAGGTAACGATTACCTGATGTTGTTTTCCTCGCTGGAGCGACTGAAAGGGTGGAGTCCCGAGGTGGTTCCCCACATCGAGGTACCGGGCCACGTGCTGGCCCTCAATACGGTGCCGCCGCTGCATTGGGCGCTCAACGCAGGGACCGACTTTTCCAAGCAGTTCCACCCCGAAGAGATCGCCTGGCTGCGAGCCTGCGTGGAGCGCTGCAACGAGGAGGCTGCCAAAGGGAACACCGAGACCGGCTGCTGCGGGTAAAACTGAATCCCGTCGGAGGCAATCTCCCTCCTTGCCCCCTTTATCGGGGGGCCCTGTCCCCCCCTCAGAAAAACGAAAAAAGGCACGACTGGCTCACCTGCCTTTCGTGCCTTTTCACCGTCTGGAGCTCCCAAAAGAGCGCGCTCAGGGGCCCCCGCTCAGGCCCATATCCTTCATAATCGCCGTCACATCCCCACCATTGCCCATCACGATGACCGGCCTCTGGGCAGGATCGAGCCAGCCGATGAGGGCAACCAGCGCCCCCTCGTCGAGAGCGACACATCCTGCGGTCGCCCTGCCGTCTTCAGCCGCCACGTGGACGAAAATGGCGCTCCCCTTTCCTTTCACGATGGGGTTGCGGTTGTAGCCTGTCACGATGCCATGCCGATAACGGCGGTCGGGGAGCCGCATCACCTCGTAGGAGCTGGCCGCCAGCTCCCCCCTGGTCACCCACCTGTTGTACTGGGGGGAATTGACATCGTCCACCCAGAGATCGTCGCCGCTCGCCTGCCGATAGGGCATCCTGGTGGCCATTTCGGCGGCGTAACCAAAGACGAGCTCCAGGGCAAACATGCCGCTGGGGCTTTTGCCGTCCCCTTCCAGCTTGCCGCCCGGCGCTGCGAAGCCGTTGCGACCGATCACCGCCGGCAGCGGCCCGAACTGACGGTGCCAGCTCTCTCCGGCACGCTCCAGTGCGTACAGGTGCGCCCGGGAACTCCCTTCCTCTCCGATGACCACCACCACTTGAGTGCTCCCCGTGGCGGCCGGTTCGCCGGAACCGGCAAGACGGGATCCGCCCGCGTCCAGGCTGGCGGCAGCTTTACTGTCGATCGCCCCCGGCCTGGCCGCAGGGTGCGATGTGGCGCAGCCGCTGCAAAGAAATGCGATCAGCGGGAACAGGACCGAAAAAAAGGCGCGAAAAACGCCTGGCCGCAGGCGAGGGTTGCGCTCCCGGAAGGGGAGAGTGGCCTGCCGCGGCCCGCCCCGCCCAAGGATGCCAAAGCGGATGCCCGTTTCCATGGTCAGCTTGCCGGTGGGCCTCATGAGGGTCCTCCCCTTACCACGCACCCCACCTCAGGAAACCATCCGCAGGTATTCCCGTTCGGTCACCAGGTTGCGGCTGTCGGTCCGGTCCAGAAAGACGATGCCGTTGATGTGGTCGAACTCGTGCTGGAAGACCCGCGCCACGAACCCCTCCAGGGTCTCCTCTTTCAACTCCCCGAGGCGGGTCAGGTAGCGGACACGGATCTTGCGGTGCCTGGGGACGGTGCCGCGAATCCCGGGGATGCTCAGACACCCTTCCCAGCCCAGCTCCATTGCCTCGGACGCCCAGAGAAGTTCCGGGTTGAGCATGGCCACCGGTTCCATTTCGGGAGCGTTGGGGTAGCGGGGGGAAGGACGGACGGCGACGATGAACAGCGCGAGCGATTGGTAGACCTGCGGGGCGGCAAGTCCAACCCCGTGAGCCTCGGCGACGGTGACCAGCATGTCATCGATCAAAGCCTGCACAGCTGTGTCCATGGGGTCCGCGATGGGCTTCCCCTTCTCCCGCAACACCGGATGCCCGAGCTGGGCGATTTGCCTCAGGATGGCCATGACTATCTCCTCCACAAAGAGAAGCTTTTTCACCTAAAAGACAGTATAGGGCGTGGCCGCCCGCACTTAAAGGATTTACTGCCGCCCTGGTGGCCTCCGGTCGAGGAGGTTTCCGCTCCTGCTCTTTACTGAGTCTGAAAAAAAGGGACCGGCAAAAGCTTGCCGGTCCCTCCTTGAGCGCGGGGCGATTGCCTTCTCGCCGGTATTTTTCCATCAGCCGGCAGTGGCCGGCGGCACTACTTGCGGAAGGTGGCGTCCTCGAGCTTTACCTTCTTGGTATCCGGATTGACGGCCACGGTACCGGTTACGGTTACTTCCTCGCCCACCTCACCACCCCTGGCGGCCGAAATGGAGATGATGTCGTTTTTCCCGCCCTTGGGCTCCCCGGTACCATCCTCGATATGGGTCCAGGTTTTCCCCACGATGCCGCTGGTCACCTTGGTCGCCCGGCCGTGAACCACTACCTTCTTCCCGTTCAGGACATCTCCCTGCTTGTACAACTCGGCAATGGTATAGGCCTTGGGCGCCGGCTCAACCGCCTTTTTCCCGGTAGCCGCGCCGGACGTCTTCTTCGCGGCTGCAGCCTGGGCGACCTGCAGAGGCTTATTTCCCGGCAGTTCGCCAGCCATGGCTACCGTGGCGAGCAGAGAACAAAAAGAAAAAGACCATACGATGTACTTATTCATGCACCCCCCTGTTAACGGCAGATCCATTCGAAAGGCGCCACCTCCATTACCTGGTGACCGGCGCTGGCTCTCGAACCAAGAAGATAAGGTAACACAACCCGTCCGCATTCTCTAGGTGAATTTAGCAGCGCGCCCCGGAGAATTCTCCCTGGTGACCGGTGTTATCGGCTGCTTGCGGATAACGGCACGCATTGTATCCTCTTCTAAAGATCAAAGTACCAAGTGCGGAGGGTGCGTGAAACTGTTCCTGTACGTCGCGGTCTATCTGCTGCTCGCTTCTGCCGTTTTTGCGGAAGAGGATAAGGGAGCGGATTATCTGCGTCTGGGAAATTCCTCTCTGCAGTCCCAGGATTACCAAAGGGCGGCCGAAGCCTTCAAGCAGGCGATGCGCTTTCTCCCGAACAGTCCGGAGGCCCAGATGGGACTCGGGACGGCCTACCTGAAACTTGGCTCCAGCGAGACCTCCACCAACCCGGAAATGCTGGACAACGCCGTACTCTCCTTCAAGGAAGCCTTGCGGACCGCCCCCGACCTGGCGGAAGCGCGCTACCAGCTGGGGCTGGTTTACCTGCTGCTCCACGACAAAAAAAGCGCTCTCGGGGAATATCAGGCGCTGAAGGGGCTGGATGCCGGCCGGGCCGAGCAGCTTTTTGCCCGCATCAAGGCATACACGCCGCCGGTTTCCTTCCGCTCCTCGGCAACGCGGACAGGGACGGAGGGAAGTTCCACACGGGTCACCATCGTGCAAAATACGGTGCTGGTCCCGGTCACCCTGACCCGTGGCGGTCGCGAAGTGGAAGTGACCCTCGTTCTCGACACCGGCGCCGCCATGACCCTGATAAACAGGGAGGTGGCCGAGCGGCTGGACGTCGACCTGGGGAACGCGAGGCGAAACTTGCTGCATGGAGTTGGCGGAGTGGTCCGGGGATGGCAGACGAGGCTCGACAGGGTGACGGTCGGGCCTCATTCCAGAAACGGGGTGGAAGTGGCGGTCGCGCCAGGGGGCTTCATCTTCGACGGCCTGTTAGGGATGAATTTCCTGCGCAGTTTCAAGTACTCCATCGATTTCACCAACCAGGTCATCAACTGGAGTCCCCTGTAACGAGAGGTGGGCGTTGCCTCTTTCGGCCGCGAGGGCCTCTGCGAGGCAGCGGTTGATCTCCCCGGCCAGGGTCCTTACAAAAGGCTCGACCAGCATCGCCTTCGGATAGAAGGGAAGGCTGCAGACCGAAAGGCCGCCGCGAACGACCTCGCCCCAGCCGAAGGCCGGATCATTTTGCCCCAGGAAGTTGACCCTGGGGCGAAACACCACCACTCGCCCCGCATACTCCCCCGGTACGTAGCCGGAAGCTGCCTCTTCATTCGCCTCGGTCACCGCCAGGTGCGGATACCGGTCCTTCCCCCTGCCCAGCGAGGCGACCTTGACGGCAACCCTTCCCTTCTCGATGGCCATCTTTTTCTGAAGGAACTGTAGCCGCTCCGACATCCCGATGGAGAAAAGGTTTCCCAGGTGGTAGCCGACGTTTTGCAGCAGGTGGCATAACGACATCACCGGTGAACGGCGCCCGGGTGACAAGTGCACGTTGTAGCTTTCGATCATGGACACCAGGGCGGTCGACTCGCCCATCGCTCTCAGCTGTTGCGCCATTTCCAGGGCCACGATCCCGCCCAGGCAGTAGCCTCCCAGCAAATAAGGGCCCTGTGGCTGCACGCTCTTTATTTCCCTGATGTAGCAGGCTGCCATCTCCTCGATGGTCGTCAGCAGGGACCCGCGGCCGTCCAGGCCACGCGACTGCAGGCCGAACACCGGCAGCTCCTTGGGAAGGTGACGGGCCAGATCCCTGTAGAGCAGCACGTTTCCTTCCGCGCCGTGCACCAGGAAAAGGGGGGAGAGGCTCCCCTCCCCCCTGATCGGGACCAGCGACGACCAGTCAGGGGTCTGTCCCCCCTCCCCGATGAAGCTCGCCAGTTCCTTCAGGGTGGGAGCCTGCAAAAGGACCGACAGGGGCAGCCTCTTGTGGAACATCTGCTCCAGTTCCACGAACAGGTTGACCGCGTCCAGCGACGAGCCACCCAGGTCGAAGAAACTGTCATGGCGGCCAACCCGCTCCACCTTCAGCACCTTCATCCACACTTTGGCAAGCGCCCTCTCCAGTTCGCTTAAGGGGAGCTCGAAACCGTGGCGGACGGAGGTGGCGGCCTCCCCCTGTCCGGCAGCGGCCGGTTTCTGCATCACGATCAGGGCCGGCACCCCCATGACCGAGGCCCCTGCGGGGACATGCTGAATGACCGCGGAATTGGCGCCGATCACGGCTCCGTCCCCTATCTGCAGTTCGGGCATGATGGAGGCGTTACTTCCGACATAGACACCGTCCCCCATTTTCACGCGCGCGTTGATCACCGCACCGGGTGCCACCACGCAGCAGGTTCCCAGGCGGCAGCCGTGGCCGATCACGGTGGCTCCGAAGATGACCGAGCCTTCCCCCACGGTGGCGTTCGCGCAGAACATGGCATTGCGGTAAACGGTGACGTTAGCGGCCAGGTCGATCCCTTCCACATCCACCTCGGGAGCGATCAGGGTTGCGAAAGGAATCCCGTACTGCTCGATCTTGCGCCACGCCGCCATCCGCCCGCTGGCCGTCCTGGCCACCAGGTTGGCAACCTCGGCAGTCGCCGGGTCGGCTCCCTCGAGCAGCGAGAAGGGACCTGCTATCTCGACTCCCAGCAGGGTGCGGCCATGCTTTACGGGGTCGTCATCGAGGATCACGATGCGGTCCCAGCGCTTGAGCGCTTTGTTCACGCTGAGCGCCAGCCTCACACCTTCCGGGTTCCCGGCACCGCAAAGATAAAGCGTTTCCACACGACCTCCTACCTTTGACGCAGCGGCACTCCCTCCATGCCCAGCGCCCCCCCTCCGGATGGCTTCAGCTGGCCGCCGAGGCGAAGGTTGTAGTTCTCGATGAAGCGCTCCAGGCGCACGGCTTTGGCGTCGTCGTTCAGGACATCGGTGATCCGGATGGCGCCATCTTTGATCTTCACGTCGATCCCGCCGCGGTCGAGCCCGAAAATGGTACCCGGCTGCAGGAGACCAGGTACCGCCTCCTGGTACCGCGCTATCTTGTGCACGAAAAAGACTTTCGAATCGACCAGGGATTTCGGGTGCGCGAACCGGTTTGGCAGGGGACTGTGGTTGAGCCCCCTCACGAAGCGGTCGAAGGTCTGGAAATGCCAGCCGTAGTCGACGAAGCCACCGTTGGGGAGGTCTTTTCTGGTGTAGCGGCTGGCAACTGCGTGGTTCTGGCTGGTCCTGGCGATCCGCCCCTGGCAAAAGGCAGGAAAAAATTCCTCGAAAAGGGCGACCCCTTCCCTGATACATTTGACGATCAGGCTGAAGGCGGTCTCGGTTTCCGACACCTCGAAGAACTTCTGGGCGACGATATCCCCGCAGTCCACCCCCTTCTCCATGAAGTGCCAGGTGACCCCGTACCTTTTTTCCCCGTTCATGATCGCCCACGAGCAGACGTTGATCCCACGGTACCTCGGCAAGGGGCCGTTATGGAAATTGACGATCCCTTCTGCCGCGAGGGCGATCAGCTCCTCCCTGATGATCTGGAAGCTGTTGATGTTGAGGATGAGCTGTGGCGCCAGCGCCCTGATCATTGCCACCGTCTCTGGGGAGTTGACGTCACGTGCCAGCTGGAGTTCGAGTCCTTGCGCCTGGCAATGCTGCCTCAGAAACATCAGCGACAGGTCGCCAGGATCGGCAATCACCAGGGGGACCCGGGCCAGCCCCTGCCTCTGCATGATCTTCAGGCAATCGACGGCCATCCCCCCATTGCCTATGACGACGACACTCTTCATCTTTTTCGCCCCGGTCGATCACCCAGCTAGTTGAGGTTGCCGCTTTGCCAGCTCCCTTTCCGGCTGTTCATTACCGCAAGACGGAGCGATTTCTGCACGGCGGGCTGGTCGTCTTCCGGCTCCCTGCCCGCGTCCTGATCGGCTCCCGCTTCCAGGGAGGTGCTCATCTCCATGCGTACCTCGGGAGGAAGGGTGTCATCCTTTTCGGAGGCGAGTTTTTGTTCAAGGGTCACCACGATCTTGGAGGGGACTCCCATCACGGTGGCACCGGCCGGCACGTCGCGAATCACCGCGGAACAGGAGCCTATGGTCGCCCACTCCCCTACGCTCAGCTCGGGCATGATCGCCGCACCGGTGCCGACGTAGCTCCCCTCCCCTACCGTCACCCGGGCGTTCACCACGGCGTTGGGTGCGAGGATGCAGCAGCTCCCAAGCCTGCAGCCATGGCCCGCCACGGCTCCCACCATGACCACCGCCCCATCCCCGATGGTGGCGCCCGGACCGATCACCGCGTTCTGATAGGCGGTCACCCCCTCGCCGAGCTCGGCTCCCCAGGTGTCGACGTTCGGGTGGATAAGCGAGGCAAAGGGAAGGCCGTACTGCCTGAGTTTGCCCCAGGCCAGCCAGCGCTTCACCGAACTGCGGGTGACCAGGTTGGCGATCTCCGAGCAGCTGGGATCGACGTCCTGCAGGAGGGAAAAAGGCCCCAGAACCGTTACCCCGAGCACGGCTTTGCCCTGCTTTCCGGAGTCGTCATCCAGAAGGAATATGCGGTCCCAGCGGTGCTGGGCGCTGCAAATGGTGAGCGCCAGGTGTACGCCCTCCAGGTTGCCGGCACCGCACAGGTAAAGTGTCTTAGTGGTCCGTGGCATGATCGTTCCCCATCAGTTCCCGTTGACGGAAATCAGATTGATCCTCTCGGCGGCGCCGGTCATCCAGTCCTTGCAGTCCTGGCAGCGCTCCGGCAACTCGTCGAAGCGGCGTTCCAGATGCAGTTTCCGGTACCGCCCGAGACGTCTCCACAGGATGGAGAGCGGCTCGTCCCAGGCGTTGCCCGCCCCCTCCTCCCCTTCCGTGTCGCCGGGGCAGCGGGGGATCCTGCCGTCCCAGTACACGTGCATCATGGTGGTGGCCCAGGGACAGGCTATCCGTTCCTGCTTGGGAACCTCCAGGGGCGTCTCGAACTTCCCGCCCCAGCTCAGCTTGTTGCGCAGCTTTATGCTGGCGCCCCTCTCCAGCCAGTACCTGGTAAAGAGCTCCCGTTCCTGCTCGTTTTCGTCCATCTCGATGAACTGAACCTGGATCTCCGGTCCGCAATCGCGCTTTTGACGCTCGGCCAGAAGGTGCGAGACGTTCGCGTACAGCTGGTCCCGGTTCCCCTTGACGCGTATCTTCTCGTAGGTCTCCCGGTGAAAGCCGTCGATCCCGAAAACGATCAGGTCGACGCCGGAATCGAGGATGCGCTCGGCAAGGTCCGGGGTGGCCAGCATGCCGTTGGTGTTGATGTTGAGGGAGCGAAGCCCCGCCCTTTTGCCGTACTGGATCATCTGCAGCAGGCGGTCGGGCTCCAGGAAGGGATCGCCGATGAAGGAGAACCAGCACTGGGTATCCGGCGACACCGCCGCGATCTCGTCGGCACAGATTTTCCACAGTTCAAAGGGCATCCTCCCCTTCGGCCTGCGCATCTCCGGGTGATGGCACATGATGCACTCGAGGTTGCAGGCGGAGCAGACCTCCACCGCAAAACGGGTGGGAAAGGGAAGTTCCTGCAGGGTTGCCGCAATTTTGGTAAGTTCAGGATTTAACATCTATCCCTCCTTGCGTCATGACGTGCACTGGCTCCCTGACCGGGCAAGGGAGCCGGAAAACCGCAGTTGCCGCGCGGTCAGGAAACGCCTTTCACTTTGAGCGAGCTGACATAATTGCAGAGAGGGCCGACGATGGAGAGCTGCACCGGGTCGACCTGGTCGAAATCGAACTCCACCTCGAACTGCTCCTGCAAAGCTACCGTCATCTCCAGGAAAGCCAGGGAGTCGATCACCCCGTTCACCAGCAGGTCGAAGTCGTCATCGACCTCTGCCGCGCAAAGCCCTCTCGAAGAGAGCCTGTCGTCCATGAAATCAAGCAGAAACTCCCGCACGTTGGCGGCGGAAAACTGGTTCATGACTGCATCTCCAGGTAGGTTCTCAGTTCTTTGCGGTCGACCTTGCCGTTGCTGTTCAGGGGGAAGCTTTCCAGCTGGTGGATCCGCTTGGGAACCATGTAGTCGGGGAGCCTCTTTTCCACCCTGGCGAGGATCTCCTGCACGGGGAGCCCCCCTTTTTTCAAAAAGCAGACCACGCCGTTGGCCCCGCTTGCGGTGACCGGCCATCCCAGGGCGATGGCGATATCGCTGCCTGCTTCCTCCCGCAGGACCGCTTCGATCTCGGCCAGTTCCACCCGGTGGCCCAGCACCTTGATCTGGGTGTCCATCCGCCCAAGGTAGATCAAGGGCTGGCCGGCCAAGGGCCGCCGCACCCGGTCGCCGGTACGGTAGTAGAGTTCGCTCTTGCCCGGCGGCACCACGAAAACCGCCGCGGTCTTCTCGGCGTCCTGCCAGTAGCCGAGGCTGCGCTGCGGCCCGGTCATCAGCAGCTCCCCGCTTTCACCCGGGGCGACTTCCTCCAGGTTGTCGTTCACCACCAGTACCTTCATCGCCGGGTAAGGATAGCCGATGGGCACCAGCCCGTTTTCGCACTCCGCGTGGGAATGCTGCCGGTTCCAACGGTACAGCGTGCAGGCAATGGTGAGCTCGGTGGGGCCGTACAGGTTTTCTATCAGCGAGCGCGGCACCGCCTCGCTCCAGGCCGAGACCAGCGAAGCGGGCAGCCCTTCCCCGCAGAACAGGCTCAGCCGGAGTTCCGGATACGAGTCGGGTTTGAGCATCCCCATGCTCTTCATGAAGATCCCGGTCGAGGGGACGGAAAACCAGATGGTAAGCCGGGAATCCCGGATGTACTTGTGCGGCATGATGGTCTGCTTCCTGGAAGGGCAGCAGACGCAGGCACCTCGCTCCCAGGCGACGAACATGTCGAAGGCTGAGAGATCGAAGGTCATGTCGAACATCTGGGAAAACCGGTCGTTTTCGTCTATCTGGTAGCGCTCGACCATGACATCGACAAAGGAGAGCACGTTTTGGTGGGAAACCATCACCCCCTTCGGGATGCCGGTACTCCCGGAGGTGAACAGCACGTAGGCAGGCGAGTCCCCCGCTACCGCCACTGGAAGCCAGCGCTGCGCCTCCTGCAGTTCAGCCGCGCCAAGGAAGCTGTGTTGCGGGAATTGCTGCGCGAAAGAGGAAACCTCCTCGCGCTCCGGCATGATCACGGTTAGCGGCTCTACGCCCGCCCCCAACAGGTGGCTGAGCTGCTGCTCGCTTTCGCTGTCAACGATCAGGCGCCGGCAGCCGGAGCGCTGCAGCATGAGGCGGGTGCGCTCCGGAGGGAAGGTCATGTTCAAAGGCACGTATCCGTGCCCGCTGAGCAGGGCGGCCAAAACTCCGGTAAAAGCGGTTTCGGAGCGATAGGCGAAGACTGCGGTAAGTTCGGAACGGGGGCTCGGGGTTTGTTGCAAGGTTGCTGCAAGGGAAGCGGCCTTTTTGCAGAGCTCGCGGTAGGTCAGCACTCTTCCCTGCACTTCGAGAGCAGGACGGTCCGGAAAACGTTGACACGAGTTGAGAAAACCTGATGTCAAGAAACGGGACTGCTGAATCATTTGGAGAACCTCCAAAGATCAATAGTAAAACCGCACTGTCAGAACTGCCAACGCTGGCAACTCCCCCTTTCGGCGCACCCGTACATCCAGGAATAACCAAATTCTATGGCAGAGAGTTGTGATGTCAACGTAAGATAGGGAATTATGAAGCATTAAAATATTCAAACCATGATCGTATGCGGGAAGGTTTGGCCGCGAGAAGTTGAATCGCCGAAGACGCCGCGGGCCCGTCGCTGGTAGTGGGAGGGAATAGGGAAGGATGCGGGGAAAACCGTCAAGGCATTCACAAAAGCTGATCAGAATGGGAGGTTGGGAAAAAGGCATTGGCAGGCAGACCGGTGCGCTTTGCACCGTGCGGGCAAAAAAGAGTGTAGCCTGCATCGATATGGCTGCAGCGTCTCAAACTTTTGGCGGTTTCTGCAACACGCACAGCACGAAAACGTAGGCTGAGAGGAGCGCGACGATGACAATCCAGATGCGATATTCCGCATAAAAACCAAACAGCCAGTTTTCAAACGACGCTGAAAGAAGATCTGCTTTATCTAACATAGCTGATCACCTCTCGTTAGGCCGCCGCCGCTGAAGTTGCTGGTGCAAGATTTTCAACAAGGCGGTTGCCTGGTAAAGGTTTTCCTCCTGGAAATGGATTTTCCCGATATGAAGTATAGCACCGGGCCGAAAGTTGGCTAGCGGTAAGCCGGGTTCTCGGAAGCCGTTGCCCTTTTGATCTGCAGCTGATGCCACACGGCAGATAAAGTACGGTGTTTTTAACAGGTAGAGTTGAAACTGGGACATGAGGGGATAAACTTTGCAGAAGAAGCAACTTTGCTTCTTGGACAGCACCGTGTTTTACAAGTTTTATTTAATAATGAAAATATTTTCTGCTCTTGTAAAATTTAAGAACCGGACACATCGCACCGGGAACCACTAAATCGTGAGGGGGAGGAGCACCGGAATGAAAAACAAGACCTGGTACCTAATGCTTGCACTCGTCATGTCACTGTTTGTCACGAACTTCCTGGCTGGATGTGCCACCATGGAAAAATCGCCGCCGGAAAGAAAAACGGGATGGCTCTTGGTCCACAAGCCTCTCGGTGAGGCGTCACACAGGGTTGATGCAGCACGTGCGGCCGGCAAGGACAGGGAATGCCCAGCCGAATTCAAAACCGCCAAGGACGAGGTGGACCAGGCCTATGCCATCTACGCCCAGTGCCGTACCGAAGAAGCAAAAGCCATGGCCCAGGATGCCATCAACAAGCTGAATGCCCTCTGCCCTGCGCCGGTAGTGGTCACTCCGGTGGAACAGCCCCACTACAAGTACTGCGTTACGCTGCACATCGAGTTCGACATCGACAAGGCTGAGATACGTCCCGAATACCGCCCCGAAGTTGCCAAGGTCGGCGACTTCATGAAGAAATACCCGACCACCACCGCGATCATCGAGGGGCACACCGACAACGTGGGGACTGCTGAGCACAACATGGATCTTTCCCAGCGCCGGGCACAGGCAGTGGTCGACTATCTGGCCGATAACTTCGGTATCGACCGCTCCCGCCTGACCGCCAAGGGGTACGGCATGAGCAGGCCGGTCGCCGACAACTCGACCGAAGCAGGCAAGCAGAAGAACCGCCGCATCGAGGCGATCATCGACTGCGCCTTCGACGTCACCAAGATCGAGCCACCCGAAAAGCTCTGCATGCAGTTGAATATCCAGTTCGACACCAACTCCTACCAGATCAAGGAAGTCTACAAGCCCGAGGTCGCCAAGGTCGCCGACTACATGAAGCAGTACCCGGAGACCACCGCGATTATCGAGGGACACACCGACAACGTCGGCAACCCCGACTACAACATGAAGCTCTCCCAGCAGCGTGCTCAGGCCGTCGTTGACTCGCTGGTGAAGGATTACGGCATCGATGCCTCGCGCCTCTCCGCCAAAGGGTACGGCGACACCAGGCAGGTCGCCTACAACTCCACGCCGGAAGGAAGAGCCATGAACCGCAGGATCGACGCCGTCATCGACTGCGTTGTCAAGAAACCGTAAAGAAAATCCGGCTGCGCCGGATGAAGAAGGAGCGGCTTAGGCCGCATGAAGAGAAGCCCCTGCTGCAATGCCAGCAGGGGCTTCTTTTTTTTGCTGATCAGCCGGTCCTCCGTGATACAGGTCCCCCCCTTCGCCAGCGAACCAATCAGTAAGCGGTTACCATTTTCCCTATATTTTGCTATACAGTCTTTGCTGCACAGGAGATGGCGGCCCACCGGCCACGAGAGGGCACGACTTTGCGTAAAATTTCCTTCAGTATCAATGTGCAGGCACCCGTAAAAACGATATGGGCGCTGATGCTCGAGCGCGTCGAGCATCCTGCTGCCGCGGCCATGAAAGTGGTGCGGATCATGGAGCGACAGGAGGACTTCCTGGTCCGGGAGGTCCGGGCCCGCTGGCTGCAATACGTGGAGCGGGTCACTATCGACAGAACCAAGAGGGAGATCCGCTACGCGATGCAGGATCACCCTCTGTTTTTTGGCAGCGCTACCATGCGGGCTGTGCCACTGTCCCGGCAGAGCCCGGTTGGTTCGGTGCGCCTCTCCATGGAGCTCCACTGGACCCCCAAGGACCAGGAAGCGGAACGGAGAATCATGCAGACCATGCCGGCGGAGATTCGACAGGAAGTGCTAAGCATCAAGGAGGAAGCAGAGGCGGGGGAGAAAAAAGTCGATTTTTAAATGCTGCTGAGAATTTGGTCAAAAAAGCGGTCCAGCTCCTTTAACCAGCCTGCCTTCACCAGTTGATCGGCGAAGCTTGCCTGGAAGCTGTTGCGGGCCAGCAGGTACGCCTCCCTGGCACCGAGTCGCGGAAAGGCCGCGAAGGTGGCGGTGTAATTGTCGTTCAGGTAGCCGCCAAAGTATGCCGGGTCGTCCGAGTTGACCGTCACCACGAGGCCGGCGGCAAGCATTCCCGCGATGTTGTGGTCGGCAAGGCTCCGGAATACCCCCAGCTTCACGTTGGAAAGCGGGCACACCGTCAGCGGTACCCTTTCCCGTACCAGCCTTTCGACCAGAAGCGGATCGTCCATGCAGTGTACCCCATGGTCGATCCTTTCCGCTCCCAGCAGATCGAGGGCGTCGGCAACGTACCGAGCAGCCCCCTCTTCCCCTGCGTGAGCCACTACACGCAATCCCAGCTCGCGGCAGCGTGCAAAGACCCGCGCGAACTTCTCCGGCGGATTTCCCCGTTCCCCGCTGTCCAGGCCGACCCCGATGAAACTGTCCCGAAACGGCAAAGCCTCTTCCAGCACGGCAAAGGCCTCCTGCTCGCTCAGGTGACGCAGGAAGCAGAGGATAAGCGAGGCACTGATGCCGAGTGCCTGGCGTCCCCGGGCGATGGCCCGGTCCAGCCCGCCGATGACGGCCTGCAAAGGGATACCCCGCGAGGTGTGCGTCTGCGGGTCGAAGAAGATCTCCGCATGCAGGACCTGGTCGGCCCAGGCGCGGCGCAGGTACGCCCAGGCCATCTCGAAGAAGTCCTCTTCCGTTTGCAGCACACCGGCTCCGGCGTAGTAGACATCCAGGAAACTCTGCAGATCCGTGAAGGCGTAGGCGGCGCGCAGTGCTTCGATCGACGGGTACGGGAGATGGATGCGGTTTCGCCGCGCCATCTCGAAGATCAGCTCTGGCTCGAGCGTTCCCTCGATATGCACGTGCAACTCCGCCTTCGGCATGCGGAGAAGGATATCGTGAAGTGCCTGTTGTGGGATGGCGTCGAAGTTCATGGGTAAATAATATCACCAGAGCCACCTGAAGGCCCGCCCTTGGCACATCGGCACAGGCATCGGCACGGACGCGCAGGCATAATTTACTGACCAAAACGTATACCTTGCCTGTTAGCGGCTTTTTGGTTAGAAATGGGGGAACAAATCGAGCGAGGTATGCGATGTCGTCGGAAGAAGGTATTGCCAGAAGGGCGTTTTTGAAATACGCAACCGCCGCAGTGACAGCGGGGCCGTTCGTCATCAGCGGACTAGCGCACGGTGCTGCCATTGAAGAGCCGAAAGAAGAACCGTCAGCACCCGATATCGTTCGGGTTGCCAGCGTTTCCCGCCGTTGAAGGAGGACTGCTGCCCCGGCTGCTGGCCGACTTCACCAGTAAAACCGGGATCAAAGCTGTTCTGACCAGGGACGACGACCTCTACGCGCCAGGCCGCCAGGGGAAGTTCGACCTGCTGATTTCCCATTTCGGTCACCGGGACACCGAGGGATTCGTGATGGGCGGCTTTGGGCTTTGGCCCCGCACGATTTTCTCCAATCAGCTCTGCCTTGCCGGTCCCGCCTCCGATCCGGCGAGAGTGCGGGGCTCACACGACCTGGTGACCGCTTTCCGGAAAATTGCCAAGGCCAAAGCCCCCTACATTGTAAACCGGACCAAAGGCATCAGGTACTTGACCGAGACCATGTGGCATGCAGCTGGCCAACCTGCTAAAGGGAGCTGGCTGATCGACGCCGGGGCCAGCAAGAAAGAGGCTTTCGCCCTCGCCGGCGAACGCAAGGCTTATGTGATCTGGGGGCTCACCCCGTTCCTGCGGGAAGAGCAGGCCTCCCGCAACGGCCTGGTGCCACTACTGACCAGTGACCCGATCCTGCAGAGGATCATGGTGGCTACCGTCGTCAACCCGTCCCGCTTTCCGACGGCCAACGTCATGGGGGCAACAGCGTTGCAGCAATTCCTGCTCTCCCCCGAAACCCAGGCCTCGATCCTGACCACACGCTACCAGGGATACGATCAGGCCCTTTGGGCCCCGGCTGGCCGCCACAACGCCGGCGCAGCGTTGCCCATCTGAGACCTGTTCCGATTCCAGCGGTGGCGGTAGCGCCCCTTACGGGGCCAGGTCCCGCGCAAAGCAAAAGGCACCTGGTAGATACCAGATGCCTTTTGCTTTGCAGGAAAGGTAACGCTAAAGCGCAGGTCATCGCGCTAGATAGGCATGATGGTGACGAAGCGGGACCAGGGGCTGCATGACGGAGCCGATGGGTCCTGTTTAACGACCGGGCAGCGGGAATTGACAATCACGACCTCCTGTTTAACAAAAGGGGAAGGTTTTGCTGAATCAAGGGGTCTTGATTGAACGCAATTGCTTAGAGATCAGATGACGGGGTGCCACACGGCACTGAAGGCGGGGAAACATATTTTCGGCGAGTGGTGCAACCGGTCCCTTGAGCTGGGATACGGGCAGGCGCCTGAGGAGCCAGTCCCCCGAAATGAGAAAAGGCACCTGGTCGAAACCGGGTGCCTTTTTTATTTGGTTGCGGGGACAGGATTTGAACCTGTGACCTTCGGGTTATGAGCCCGACGAGCTACCAGACTGCTCCACCCCGCGTCATTTGCTGAACTCAACCCTTATACTACAGCTGCCGACCCGAGTCAATCTAAAGTTTCCCTCTATACCCCGGCCACCGACATCCAAGCCAAACCGGTCGCAAAGAAAGATGCTCATAGAGTTACTGGCCGAGCCCGTAGCGCACTATTTTCCGCTGCAAACGCTTATAGTCGATGCCGAGGAGGGAGGCGGCCTGCAGCTTCCGGCCGCTGGTAATCTGCAAGGCCTGGCCGACCGCCCAGCGTTCGAGTTCCTCCAGGGAGAGCGAGGGGGGGATTTCACCCACGGAAACGGCAGCCGAGGCTCCCGCGCGCATGAGGGGAAGCAGGGTGGACTCGCCGATCTCGCGGTCAGCCTGCAAGACGGCGCGACGCATGATGTGCTTCAGTTCCCGGACGTTACCCGGCCATTTCCCCTTGGCCAGCACCTTGAGTGCATCCTCGCCAAGGCGCGGCACGCGGCGCCCGGCATCCTCGGCCCCCTCAGCCAGAAAGGCCCGGGCCAAGGGAGCCAGCTCTTCAGGCATCTCCCGCAGGGAAGGCATCCGGATGGTCAGATCGGACAAAAGGTAGAAGAGCCCCTCCAAAAGCTTTCCCTCCTCCACCATGCGGCGCGGCTCCCCGGTCAGCGAGGCTAGCAGGCGGACGTCGGCGCGGGTTATCTTGCCTCCGCACCGGTAACTCTTTCCCTCCTCCAGAAAGGAGACCAGCTTCGCCTGGGTCTGCAGCGGCGCCTCGCTCACCTCGTGCAGCAGCAGGGTCCCGCCGTCGGCAGCCGCCAAGGCTCCCAGGGCACCGCGTTCCCTGCCGAAAAGCTCGAGTTCCAGCCGCTCGGCCGACGAACCGCGGCAGCTGACCGGCAAAAATGGACGTCTGCCACGCGGGCTGAGTGCGTGGATGGCACGGGCGGCGCGGGTCTTGCCGGTTCCGGCCTCCCCGTGGATCAGGACGCTGTACTCTGCTTCGGCGACCTGACCGATCTGCTGGCAGACCCGCCGGTACTGCGACCCGTTGGCCTGGAAGAAGCTCTCCGCCCGGTCGTTGCGCAGGCGGGCAAGCTCGCGCTGCTGAACCAGCGGGAGGGTGGCGGCACGGATGGCGGCGTTAAGCTCCTGGTAGTCGAGCGGCTTTCTTATGAAGCCACGCACTCCCAGCTCGATGGCCCGCAGCAGGTGATTGCTCTCGCTGAAGGCGGTAGTGATCAGCACGGGCAGTTCCTGGTCGACCTTGTGCAGGCGGGAGATCAACTCCATGCCGTCCATGCGCGGCATCAGAATGTCGGTAACCACCAGGTCGGGGCGATGGACCCGGTACTGTTCGAGGGCCGCCACTCCGTCGGCCGCCGTCACCACCTCGTCACAGCTCAGCTCCAGGTACATCTGCACCGCTTCCCGGATGGCCGGGTCGTCTTCCACATACAATAGCTTTACTGGTATCTTCTCGTTCACGCGCTTTCTCCGCTGATCTCGATCACCATGCAGGCCCCCGCGGCGGCAGGCTCCAGATAGAGCCTCCCCCCCATGCTGGACTCGATGATCATCTTGCTCATGTATAGGCCGGTGCCGGTCCCGCCCCGTTCGGTGCGGGTGGTGAAATAAGGCTCAAAGATCCGCTCTCGCAGCTCGGGTGGCACGCCGCAGCCGTTATCCCGTATGCAGAGCCGGTAGCGCCCACCGCCTCTGCCCACCCGCAACTCTATCTTTCCCGGCGGAAGCTCCTCCCCCGGCACGGGCACCCTCTCCTCTATGGCGTGGCAGGCGTTGTTCAGCAGGTTTACCAGCACCTGGGTCAGTTCGTTGGGGTAGCCCCGGGCGGGCAGAGGCTCCTCTCCTTCGGCCTCGCGGCAAACCTCTATTCCCTGCTTTTCGATCTGCGCATGGACGATACGCACCGCCTGTTCGACAACTTCGCCCAGGTCGAAGCGCTCCATCTCTTTGCCGGGCCTGAAGAAGTTGCGCAGGTCATCGATGGTTTCGGACATGAACCTGATCTGGCCCATGGCGGCGGCGACCGTTTTTTCCACGAATCCGGGGCTAAGCCGCCCCATGGCCGCCAGCACCCCCAAGTTCTGCACCAGCGAGCCGGTTACCGTGAGGGGCTGGCGCCACTGGTGCGCGATGGCTCCCACCATCTCTCCCATGGCCGCAAGCCGTGCCTGGTGGGCCAGCACCCGGTCTTTTTCCCGGTTCTTGCCGACTTCCTCGGTCACCCGTGCCTCCAGGGTCCGGTTCAGCTCCTCCAGCCGTTCCTGCTGCAAGCGGACTTTTTCCAGGGCCTGCATCCGGTCCGTGACGTCGCGCACCACGCTCAGCACCTCGTCCGGGCCGGCGGGGACCATGCGGGCCTCGTACTGCCTGGGTTCCCCCTGAAGCTCGAAAGGGAACTCGACAAGCTCCATGGTCCCCGAGCGGAGGGTGCGCTCCATCTGGGCCAGCGTCGTGGCGACCAGCTCAGTGGGGATGACCTTTTGCAGCGTGCGCCCCACCACCTGTGCATCCGGCAACAGCGGCCCCGTCTCGCTGCCATGGAAATCGAGAATGACACCGTCCGCTCGGATGCGCAGTATGGTGTCCGGGATGGCCCGCAAGAGCGCGCGGCGCCTCGCCTCCAGGTCGTATCTTTCCAGGCCGGATCTGATGGCGAACTTGAGGGCAAGGTCGTCCCATGGCTTGCTGAAGAACCGGTAGATCTCCCCCTCGTTCACCGCGTTCATGGCGGCATTGAGGGTGGCATGGCCGGTCAGCATGATGCGCACAGAATCCGGCCAGCGCTCCTTGACCAGGGTGAGAAAGGCAGTTCCCGACATGCCGGGCATCTTCTCGTCGGAGACCACCACCTTGCAGCAGTTCTCCTGCAGCAGCGCCAGCGCCTCCTCACCGGTTTGAGCGGTGAGCAGCTGATAAGGCTCGGCCCGCAGCGCGCGGCGCAGCGTCTTCAGTACGTTGACTTCGTCGTCGACCACCAGCACCATGTCCGTCATCGGCTCCCTCCCCCGGTCACTCCGTATTCCCCGGCGCAGCCGGCACCTCCCTGTTGCCTCCGGATCACGTTCCCGCCTCGTTCTTTTGCAGGTCCGCCAGGCCGGTCCGCGGCAGCTGCACGGTGAAGGTGGTCCCCCTCCCCGGCTCGCTCACCACTGTCAGCTCCCCGTGGTGCTTCTTGATGATGTCGTAGGAGATGCTCAGCCCCAGGCCGGTACCCTTCCCCACCCCCTTGGTGGTGAAGAACGGCTCGAAGATGCGGGCCATGATGTCCGGGGCTATCCCGCAGCCTGTATCGCTCACCGACGCGTACACGCTTCCGGCATCGCACCAGGTCTTCAAGGTGATGACGCCCGGCGCCGAGATCGCCTGCGCTGCGTTCACCAGCAGGTTCATGAACACCTGGTTGAGCTGTCCCGGGTGGCAGAGGACGGCGGGGAGGCTGCGGTAATCCTTCTCCACGCGCGCCACGTATTTCAGCTCGTTCCAGGCGATGCTGAGCGCGCTTTCCATGCAGGAAGTGAGGTCGGTCTCCTCCCGGTCGGTGCTGTCGATGCGGGAGAAGCCTTTGAGGTCGGTGACGATCTTGGCCACCCTGGTGGCCCCCTCCAGGGACTCTTCGACCAGGTCCCCCACGTCGGCCATGAGCTCCCCTATCCCCAGTCCCTGCGCACTCTCTTCCATCGCCCGCTGTACTCCCTGCGGGGCCTCCCTCCGCAGGATCTCCTCCTGCAGGGCATAGTGGCGCCTGAGCGTCTCCATGTATTCGCGCAGCACCCGGAGATTGCTCGAGATGAAGCCGATCGGGTTGTTGATCTCGTGAGCCACCCCTGCTGCCAGCTGCCCCAGCGAAGCGAGCTTGTCCTGCTGGATCAGCTTCTGGTCCTTTTCCCGGTTCTTGGCCACCTCTTCCCTCACCCGCAGCCCCAAGGTGACGTTCCACTGCTCAAGCTTCGCCGCGTGGCCGGCCAGCGTCTGCTGTGCCCGCTGCCGCTCGCCGACCTCCCGCTCCAGCATGGCAGCCTGCTTCTGCAGCTCCTGCTCCAGGGCTTTGCGGTCGGTTATGTCGATGAAAGTGACCACCGCCCCCACCACCTTCCCCTCCTTGCGCTGCGGGTACGACCAGTACTCAGCGTGGAAACTGCTGCCGTCCGCGCGCCAGAGCACCTCGTCGTCCGCGTGGCTTTCCCGGTCCACGCGAACGGCCCTGAAGATCCGGCACTCCTCCTCCGGGAAGGAGAGGCCATTTAGCCGCGAGTGGTGGATCTGGCTGTGCATGTTTCTGCCCAAGAGTTCCTCGGCGCTACCGTAGCCCAAGAGCCGGAGACAGGCGTCGTTACAGAAAGTGCAGTGCCCCTCCGTGTCGATCCCGTAGATCGCCTCGGCCGTGGAATTGAGTATCAGGCTGACCCGCTCCTCGCTCTGTTGCAGCTCCTGGACCATGCTCCGGGCCAGCGCTACCGCCCTCTCCCGGGTCGCCAGCAGGTTGGCGGCGGCGAGACCGGACAGGATGCTTAACAGCACCCCTGCGATCAGCGCCGCCATCGAGTTCCCCCGGTTCAGCTGCGCATCGAAGGGGGGAAGGGTGCTGAAGGTCACCGTCCAGGTGCGGCCGTAAAGGTGGACCCTTCTCACGCTGGTGAGCGCCGGCCGGTAGTCGGGCGCAATGAGAGCCTTGACATTGGCGCGGCTGGTGAAAAGGAGGTTGGCCGGTTTTGGATCGCCGTCGTAGATGTCGAAGGAAATGTCTTCCGGGAAGCTGCTCAGGCTTCCCTCCACGAAGTCGTTCATCCTGACGGGACTGTAGACGAATCCTTTCAGGGCCAGGCGCCGCTCGGCGGCGCTGCCGACCGGGAGCCCGGGGCGAAAAACCGGGACGTACATGAGCACCCCGTTTTGCACCTCCTGCTTGGTCTCCTGGACGAGGATGACCTTTCCGGTGATGGTGGTCACTCCTTCGTTGATCGCCTCATCCATGGCGGCTCGCCGTACCGTCTCCGAATACATGTCGAAACCGAAGGCGCGCTGGTTCCTCCAGTTAAAAGGCTCCAGGAGGATGATCGAGGTGTAGACGGAGCGGGGACCGGGAGGCTTGACGGCGAAAGAGGGAAACCCTTCCTGCCTCACGCTGGCCTCCAGCGCCGGTTTTTCCTGGGGTGTGAACCAGGCGCAGTACCCCATGCCGAGGATACCCGGCAGGTTACGCTCCATCTGGAGGGCCTCCACGTAGCGGCGCCAGTCGGCGCGCGTGACCTCCCCCTTGGCATTGAATAGACCCACCCCGCCCAAAAGGAGCTGCTCCTGCCCACGCCAGCGGTCCACCAGGCGGTTGACGATGCTGCGAGTCTTGTCCTGATAGACCGTGCGGGCCTTGAGGCGGGCCCCTTCGTCCAGCGCGCGCCAGCCGAGCAGTGTGATGGTCAGCACCACCAGAAACACCGATAGCGGCACCATCCACAGGATCCAGCTGCTGCGCGGGACCGGGATTCCCGTTATGGAAGCTCTCTGCTCCATGGCTTACAACGGTCTCCCTGGCACCACCGTGGCGGGTCCCCCGTCGGCGCCGGGAGTGCCGTCCCCGTCCCGGCCCAGCGGAGACCGGCAGGGAATGCTGAGGGTGAAGGTGCTTCCCTTCCCCACCACACTCTCCACCCACAGGTCACCGCCGTGCTTGCGGGCTATATCGTAGGCGATGCTCAGGCCGAGCCCGGTCCCTTTGCCGACCTCCTTGGTGGTGAAGAACGGCTCGAAAATGCGGGATTGCAGGGCAGGGTCGACGCCGCAGCCGGTGTCGCTGATTTCCACCAGCACCTGTTCGCCTTCCAGGCGGCTTTTCACGGTCACCACTCCCATTCCCTCGATGGCCTGGGAAGCGTTTATCAAGAGGTTGATGAAGACCTGGGTTAGTTGCTGGGCGTTGCAGTAGACAGCAGGGAGGGTGCCTAACTCGGTGACCACGCTGGCGACGTGCTTTAGTTCGTTGTTGGTGATGCTCAAGGCACGATCGAGGCAGGCGTTGACGTCCGCCGGCGCGAAATCGGAACCGTCGGTGCGCGAGAAGCCGACCAGGTCGGCCACGATCTTCGATACCCGGCCTGCCCCGTCCAGCGACTCGTCTACCGACTCCACGCCGTCGGAGAGGATGTACTGGATATCGAGTTCATGCTCCGTCCGGGCGAGCTCTTGCTGGACGGCAGGGCCACTGCCGGCGGCCAGCTTCCTGACCCGGGCCAGGAAGCGGTCGAGCGTGCTGAGGTAGCCTTTCAGCGTATGCAGGTTGCTGGTTATGAAACTCACCGGGTTGTTGATCTCGTGCGCGACCCCGGCCGCAAGCTGGCCCAGCGAGGCCAGCTTTTCCTGCTGCAGCACCACCTGCTGGGCGGCGTTGTTTTTGGCGATCTCCTCCTCCACCCGGTTCTCCAGGGACCTGTTCAGCAGACGGTAACGTTCCTCGCTCGCCATGAGCCTCTCGTTCAGGATCTGCTGCTTGCGGTCAAACCAGCTGACCAGGCCATAGGCCGCCAGCAGGGCGAGGCTCACCAGCACGGCTTTCCACACCAGGCTTTCGGTGCGGAGCGCCGATTGGGCCAGGACTTCGTCCCGTGCCTGGGAGACCAGCACCACCAGGGGGTACTCCTTGAGGCGCCGGTAGGAGACGATGCGCGCATTGCCCCGCAACCCGCGGGCGATGTCTACCACATCAGCGGCGGGCCTTGAAGAGTCGAAGTAGGGACGGTCGGCAGGAAACCGCATACCTTTCGGCTCCTCGCCCCTGGGCATCGCGGCGGAACTCGCCCTGATCACCCGGTCCATGCCGGCCAGCATGATGGTACCGTCCTTGCCCAGCTTGAAGTTGCGGAAGAATCCCGAGAAGTAGTCGGGGTCGATGGAGACCACCAGCACGCCGCCGAAGGAGCCATCTTTGTTGAAGACCTTGCGGGTGAACTGGATGCTCCACTTCTTGGAAACCCGGCCGATGATCGGCTTGCTGATGAAAAGGCGGTCCTCCGGGGTAGCGAGGTGCACCCGGAAATGCTCGCGGTCGCTCAGGTCGGTGGGAGAGGGGGGGAGCCCCTGGCTGTTGTAGACCAGCTGCCCCCGGGGGTCGATCACGCTCACCTGGATGATCAACTGGTTGTACTGCTGCTTTTGGTGGAAGCGGATCCTTTCCAGGAACCCCTGGCGGCCGTTGCGGTACTCGTCTCGCAGTTCGAGCACCAGGCCGTCGACGTGATGGACGGTCAGCTTCACCTGCTCGGCGCAGGCCAGGGCGAGGTTGGCAGCATCCACCTCGGCGGCTCGCCGGGTCTGGATCCGGTCATGCCGGCACTCCAGCAGCAGGGCCACCCAGATTCCCGCCAGCACCAGCATGAAGGTGGCGAGGAAGATCAGTTTTTTCGTTTGATATATTCTGTACATTCCGAACACGTGGGCGCTGTGGCACCAGCCCGGCCGGCAGAGGCTGGCTGATTTTAGGCCCTGGGGTAGTTGCGGACATCAACCCTCCGGGCGGCAGGTGCGGCTCAGCGCGGACCGATTTTCCGGGAGTATCGCATGACAAGGAGGGAAAGGGAGGAGTTTTTCGGGACCGTCCTCACGCGGGCAAGGAAATCGGAGGGTTAGCAGAAAAAGGGTGCTTTGGCAGGTTGGCATAATGACAACCTGCCAGGGTATTTCGGGTATTACCGAGACGCAGGGACGCTGGCTGAAATGGGAGGTTATGGCCTCAGCTTTTCGGGGTTAGCCGTTGCCGTACTACTTCGAAGAGCAGGATGCCTCCCGCCACCGAAGCGTTCAGGGAGTTGACACCACCCTGCATGGGGATACTGACCAGTTGGTCGCATGACTTGCGCACCAGGGGGCGGATCCCCTCCCCTTCACCGCCGATCACCAAGGCGACCTGACCGGTCAGATCCTGCTGAAAGATGCTGCTTTTGGCCGAGCCGTCGGCGCCGTACACCCAAAAGCCGGCCTTTTTCAGTTCGTCGAGCGCGTGGGAGACGTTGGTGACCTGAGCCACAGGAATAGTGCCTGCGGCGCCGGCGGAAGCTTTCTCGGCGGCGGCGGTGACGCCGGCCGCGCGGTCCTTGGGGATCACGACGGCATGCGCACCTGCGCAGGCGGCGCTCCTGATCAGCGCGCCCAGGTTGTGGGGGTCCTGGACGCTGTCGAGAACCAGGATCAGCCCGTCGCCGCGTTGCTTCAGGTTCTCGAGCAGATCGTCGAGGTCGGCGTAGGGGAAGGGTTCCACCTTCAGGGCCACCCCCTGGTGATGCTCGGTCCCGCACAGGCGGGCGAGGTCCCCCTTCTCGCGGTGGCGCACAGGCACTTTGCGCTCGGCGGCGAGCTTCAAAAGCTTCTCCAGCCTCCTATCCGAACTGGAGCCGGCAAGGAAAAGCTCGTAGATGCGACGGGAGCCGCGCAGGGCTTCCGTTACGGGATTGAGGCCGTAGATGATTTCTTCTTTGGGCATGAGGGTCCTTTGTTATGGGGTCCCGAAAAGCAAATCCCCCCTTGCCCCCCTTTATTAATGGGGGAGATATTGACGAGGGGGGAGAGGAGCTATTAGAGATCAGGCTGACCGAGCCAGCTTATCCGGCGATGATTTCGTCGACGATGGCCTCGGCGGCTGCCACCGGGTTTTCGGCGGCGGCGATCGGACGGCCGATCACCATGTAGTCGCATCCGGCCTTGACGGCTTCGGCGGGGGTCATGATCCGTTTCTGGTCGTCCGTGGAGGCGAAGGCGGGACGGATGCCGGGGGTCACGATCAGGAAGTCCTTGCCGCAGGCTTCCCGGATCAGCCCGATTTCCTGCGGGGAGGCAACCACACCATCTATGCCAGCGCTCTTGGCCAGTTTGGCCAGCTTCACCACCATCTCCTTGACCGGCAGGTCGATGCCGACCCCGCGCAGGGTCTCTTCGGTGGAGGAAGTGAGAATGGTGACGGCAAGGACCTTGGGACGCTCAGCAGCGGAGAACTTCTTATCAAGGGTCTCCATGGTAGTCGCCATCATCTCGTAACCGCCGAGGGCGTGCAGGTTGGTCAGCTTGACGCCGAGGTGGGCGGCTTCCAGGGTCGCCATGGCAACCGTGTTGGGGATGTCGTGGTATTTGAGGTCGAGGAAGACCTCGCCGCCGCACTGCTGGATCTTGCGCACCGCATCGGGGCCGCAGGAGGTGAAGAGCTGCTTGCCTACCTTGAACATGCCGACGTGGCGGGAAAGGAGTTCGGCCCACAGTTCGACGTCGCTGAATTCCTTGACGTCCATGGCGAAAATGATCTTCTTGACCGCTTCTTCTCTCGTCATTTTTATTTCCTTTATAAAACCACTAGCCACGGAGGCACGGAGCACACGGAGAAGATCACCCCCTTAAAGGTCTTTTGGTTTTAACCTTTTAAGCTGTTGCGGTGCTCCGTGCTCTGCGTGCCTGCGTGGCTAACGGTTCTGGATTTTATGCCTGCAGCGCTTGTTTGACGGCGGCGTTCACCTTGGCGACGGCTTCGGCGATGGGCAGGATCTCGACGTTGCCGCTCTTTCTCTCCTTCAGTTCCACCTTGCCTTCGGCCAGGCTCTTGGCGCCCACCACGATCCTGAGCGGGATGCCGATCAGGTCAGCGTCCTTGAACTTGAAGCCGGGGCGCTCGTCGCGGTCATCCAGCAGCACCTCGACGCCGGCTGCCAGAAGCTGCTCGTAAATCTCCTCGGAAGCCTTTCTGACGGCTTCGTCCTTGGCACCGCCCAGTTCGGAGATGATGCAGTGGAAGGGGGCGATGGGGATCGGGAAGATGATGCCGTTGTCGTCATGGTTTTGCTCGATGCAGGCGGCCACGGTGCGCCCGATGCCGATGCCGTAGCATCCCATGAAGATGATCTGCTCCTTGCCGTCGGCGTCCAGGTAGCTCGCGTTGAGCGCCTTTGAGTACTTGTAGCCGAGCTTGAAGACGTGGCCAACCTCGATGCCGCGCCAGATCTCCAGCGACCCGCTTTCGCAGCGCGGGCAGCCGTCACCGACCACCACGTTCCTGATGTCGACGAACTCGGTGACGGTGAAGTCGCGGTCCAGGTTGACGTTCTTCAGATGGGTATCGCCGGCGTTGGCGCCGGTCACGAAGTTGCGCAGGCACTGGACGGAAAGGTCGGCGATCACCTTGACCTTCCCCTGCAGCCCCACCGGGCCGGCGTAGCCGACCGGAGCGCCGGTCACTTTGACGACCACCTCGTCGCCGGCCATCTCGATATCGTTGCAGCCCAGGTAGTTCTTCAGCTTGATCTCGTTCAGGTCGTAATCGCCGCGCAGAAGCGCCACCACCGGCTCGCCGTCGGCCAGCAGCACCAGGGTCTTCACGATCTGGGTGGTGTTGACCCCGAGGAACTTGGCCACATCCTCGATGCTCTTCTGGCCGGGCGTGGAGACGTGCTCGAGCGGGCGCGGGTCGGCGTGCTCGCAGGACGCCCCCTTCTTCGCCTCGGCCTTCTCCATGTTGGCCGCGTACTCGCACGCGGAGCAGGAGACGATGGCATCCTCGCCGGAGTCGGCAAGCACCATGAACTCGTGCGAGGAGGTGCCGCCGATCGAGCCGGTGTCAGCCTCCACCGCGCGGAAATTCAGGCCGCAGCGCTCGAAGATGCGGCGATAGGCACGGTACATCTTCTCGTAGGACTTGTCGCCGCCGGCCTCGTTGACGTCGAAGGAGTAGGCGTCCTTCATGATGAACTCGCGGGTCCGGATGATGCCGTGCCGCGGACGCGCCTCGTCCCGGAACTTGCCCTGGATCTGGTAGAGCGTGATCGGGAGCTGGCGGTACGACTTCACCTCGTTCCGGACGAGGTGCGTGATGACCTCCTCGTGGGTCGGACCCAGGACGTTCAGCGCCCCCTTGCGGTCCTTCAGCTTCATGAGCGTGTCGCCCATGACGTCGAAGCGCCCGGTCTCCTGCCAGAGCTCGGCGGGATGCAGGGCGGGCATGAGGAGCTCGACCGCGCCCGCGCGGTCCATCTCCTCCCGGACGATCTGCTCCGCCTTGCGGAGGGCGCGGTAGCCCAGGGGAAGGTAGCTGTAGCTGCCCGCCGCCAGCTGGCGGATCAGGCCCGCCCGGACCATCAGCTTGTGGCTCGGGCTCTCGGCGTCCGACGGCGCCTCGCGGAGGGTCGGAATGAACGTTTTCGTCCAGCGCATGGTCTGGCGGTTATATCACAGGGAGCGGGATGCGGCAAGTAGTCCCAGGGGAGGGCGCGCCTTCGTCGCGTGGCGCCTCTCGAGAACGTCTTCCTGGGGCCCGTGGCCTGTTGCCTGAGGCCCTCCGGCTCACTTCCCCAGCACGGTCGACGACTCGATCTTCAGCTGGGCCTTGATCTCCATCTCCTCGCCGCCGCCGGGATTGGGGATGGTGGCGCTGACCTTGACCTTCAGCGCGCTCTGCGACTTGATCGAGCGGTTCTTCGCCACGGAGAAGTACGTCTTCCCTTCGCCTTCGCCGTCGGTCTTGATCTTCGCCTCGATGCCCCCCGGCGGAGCCTCGTCCTTTTCGCCCGGAAGCTTGCCGACCGAGAACTTCGACTTCACGACCAGGCAGTCGTCGCCGTCCACCTTCTCGACGGCGTCGATCGTGTTCTGCGACCGGATCTTGATGTCCACGTTGCCGCCCACGCCCGGCATGCCGAGCTTGATCTCGTCCTTCCAGGAGTCGCCCTTGCCGACCTTCTCCTTGGGCAGCGGGCCCATCAGGCCGTTGAGGGAGCGGAACGCCGACTCGATCTCGCCGAGCTTGCCGCCGCCGTCGACGACGGACACCTTGCCCAGCTTGTCGACCGAGAGCTTGAGGGGCATGCGGACCATCTTGCCCAGCTGGTCCTGCAGGTCGCCGAAGCCCTGGAGAGCGGGGTCCTCCTCTTCCTTCTTCTTGGGCTTCTCCTCGCCCTTCTTGGCGACGTCGTAGTCGAAGTCGATGTCGTTGACCATGACGTGGCCCTTGGCCTTGGCGGTGCGCCAGATCGCGGTGACCGTCGCGCTGCCGTTCTCGGCGACCTCGGCGACCTCGGCGTCCAGGAGCCCCTCGAACTTGACGTCGATGGGATCCTCCGGCAGCACGCCCTGGAGCATCTCGGGCACGCGGTCGAGCCGGACGCTCAGCCCGTGCTTGAGGCCGAAGGAGAATTTCTCGCCCTTCGTGAACGAATAGCGCAGCTCCGACTTGGTCTCCTGCTCACCCGTGGCCACCGGGGTCAGCGCGCCGAAGACGACCAGGATTCCCGCCAGCAGCGTCCGATTCATGAAGATTCTCCTTAAGCCGCCCTTTTGGACCGGGGGGCCCCCGCTTTTGTTCGACGATTGAGAAGCGATGGTTCGACCGGGCCCTCGTATATAATAGTGACGTCCCCATGCGGAAGACAGAGAA
>DATFAB010000070.1:0-58561 GCA_035255025.1 Geomonas sp. | reverse complement strand
ACATGTCCATCTGGAAGGACGACACCAACCTGTTCGCCGGCGACAAATACGGCGGACTCTCCCAGATGGCCCTCTGGTACATCGGCGGCATCATCAAGCACGCCCGTGCCCTGTGTGCTTTCACCAATCCGACCACCAACTCCTACAAGCGTCTGGTGCCGGGCTTCGAAGCTCCGGTGAACATGGCGTACTCCAGCCGTAACCGCTCCGCGTCACTGCGTATCCCGATGTTTTCCAGCAACCCGAAAGCCAAGCGCATCGAGTACCGTACTCCGGACCCGTCCTGCAACGGCTACCTTGCCTTCGCCGCCATGCTGATGGCAGGCCTCGACGGCATCGAGAACAAGATCGATCCGGGCCAGCCGCTGGACAAGGACATCTACGGTCTTTCCCCCGAGGAACTGGCCACCATCCCGTCCGCTCCGGGCACCCTCGAGGAAGCTCTGCGCGCCCTGGCCGACGACCATGACTTCCTCCTCAAGGGCGACGTCTTCACCCCGGACGTCATCGAGAAGTGGATCGAGTACAAGACCGAAGCCGAAGTCAACCCGGTCCGTATGCGTCCGGTACCGCTCGAGTTCGCCCTGTACTTCGACATCTAAGCGGGACGGACATCCGGCATCACCGAAAGGCGGGGGTAACCCCGCCTTTCTTCGTGTAAGATGCTGCCCTGCCTTTTTCATTGAAGCGGTAGTGGAAAGCTGCTAATGTTTTTCCGGTGAGGGCGCAGCCTCCCTTCTGGAGGGGCGCGGCAGGAGAAACGCGTGCAGCAGCAGGAAAGAATTAGCAAGCTCATCAACTGGTTCGTAAAGGCTGCGCTCAGGCATGCCGAGGCCATCGAGGCCATGGACGAGGAAGGCGCCTCGGTGCAGGTTCACGAGCTGGACAGGTTCTACGCCGCGGTCCGGCGGCAAGGGGGACTGGAAATGTTCCTCCTGCTGCTGGAGAGCGAGGACGCCGCCGTGGCGGGCATGGCTGCAGTCTATGCCATGCGCGAGGCACCAAACCGCTGCACCTTCGCGCTCACCAGGATCGCGAAACTTCCCGGACTGATGGGGTTCAGGGCGCAGGTCGCCCTGGAACGCTGGGAGTCCGGTGACTGGCCGCGCTAGCGGTCACCTCCGTCCGGGGAATCACCCCGAGGCGGCAACAATCTATCATGCCCTGATCTACGAGGAGGTAACAAGTGTCCGAATTCAACAATGTTTCCATAGTCAAAGAGGCCAACGTCTATTTCGACGGCAAGGTCACCAGCCGCACCGTCATCTTCTCCGATGGCTCCAAGAAGACCCTCGGCATCATGCTCCCTGGCGACTACGCTTTCAATACCGGCGTTGCCGAGCTGATGGAGATCCTGGCTGGGGAACTGACCGTCCAGCTCCCGGGTTCCCCAGAGTGGGTGCCGGTGAAAGGTGGCGAGGCATTCGAAGTGCCGGAGAACTCCAGCTTCAAGCTGAAGGTAACCACCGTCACCGACTACTGCTGCTCGTACCTGTAAGCGTCAAGAGGGCGTCCCTCAACAGGACGCCAACCCGCAGAGTCTCAACCTCTTTGTCCGGTCTTTGCCCACCACAGGTTCCCTCCCCGCTCGAGGGGAGGGACAGGGTGAGGATCGGGCAGCTGGCAGTTAGAAGATCTGGCAGGCGAAATGGAAGTAAAGGACTCCTCCCAAAATAATCCCGTCATCACTGGGCGCTTCGCCCCGTCCCCCACCGGTCCCCTTCATGTCGGTTCCCTGGTTGCCGCTCTTGGCAGTTATCTGATGGCGAAAAAATCTCGCGGTCTCTGGCTGCTACGGATGGAGGACCTCGACCTGCCGCGCGTGGTTCCCGGCATTGCCGACGACATGCTCTCCACCCTGGAGCTGCTTGGCTTTGAATGGGACGGGAAGGTGCTGTACCAGAGCAGGCGCAGCGAATACTACCGGGCGGCGGCCGGTATCCTGCTCGAGCAGGGGCTGGCTTACGGTTGCGGCTGCACCAGGAGCGAGATCGCCCAGATATCGTCAGCACCGCACCAGGACGGCGCCGTCTATCCCGGTATCTGCCGCAACGGCCTTCCCCCCGGCAAGGTGGAGAGGGCGCTCAGGGTGAAGGTTTCCGACGAGGTGATTTCCTTTGAGGACGGCATCATGGGGCGCTACAGCCAGCACCTCACCACGTCCTGCGGGGACTTCGTGATCCAGCGAGCCGACGGTCCCTTCGCCTACCATCTGGCGGTGGTGGTGGATGACGCCGCAGCCGGTGTCAACCAGGTGGTGCGCGGTGCAGACCTCTTGAGTTCGACGCCCCGCCAGATTTACCTCCAGCGGATCTTCGGCTATGCGGTACCCGCTTACCTCCACCTGCCGCTGGTGACCGGGGAGGACGGGGGCAAACTCAGCAAGCGGGACAACGCGGTTTCCCTCAAGGCAGGCCGCGACCTCCGTAAGGATGGAGGGATTTTGCTGCTCTCCGCCCTGCGTTTTCTCGGTCAGCAGCCGCCGGCCTCACTGCTCGGAGCTTCCCCTCGCGAAATACTCCAGTGGGCCATCTCCAGCTTCGACCCGGCTACCGTCCCCCATACTCCGGCACCCTTCGAGATATTCGACTCTATAAAATAAAAAAGGCCAGCGATCTGGCCTCTCTTCCTCCTTATGCGCCTCCCGCAGCCTCCCTCGCCCTCCGGGAGAGGGCCGGGGTGAGGGAAGCCTGGCACCTCTCACCGTCTCAAAGCCGCCAACTGCTTGCCCATGAGCCCTTCAAAGGATAAGCCCGCCTGTCGAGAGGAGAGCCATTCACCCTGAGCCCGTCGAAGGGTACCTGAAACTCACACTTCTTTTTCCCGCCTTCACCCCTCATCCAAAAACGGCGGCGCCGTGGCAGCTGGAGCTGTCACCGGAGGAGCGGTCTCCCTCCGTTCCAGCCCCTTCCTGATCTGTCGATTGGTCTGCCGGCTTATACCGGAATCCATGTGCCAGCTGCGAACGATGGCGTTGTTGAGGGATTCGCAACCCGCCAGCAGCGCAAGCGCCGGCAAAAAGAGCTTAAGCCGCCTCACGCTGGCCCCTCCTTTTTTCCACCTCACGCCACTTCGCCAGCTCCTCTTCGGTGACCGGTTGCCAGGGGGGGACCGGGGTCGGGTGCCAGTTTTCATCGAGTGCCACCATGCTGAAGATGCCGCTGGCTGCCCGCCGGGTGGTCCCCTCCATGACGTTTTCGACCTCCACCTCGACTTCGACCTCCATGGAACTTCGCCCGACGTGGATGATGGTAGCCCGCGAGTAGACGACCTCCCCCATGTTGACCGGCGTATGGAAGCAGATCTTCTGCGCGCAGGCCGTCACCACCCGTTTGCGGGAGTAGCGCCAGCAGGCCACGCCGGCGGTCTTGTCCATGATGCTCATGATCACGCCGCCGAAGATGTTGCCATATCCGTTGGTGTCCTTGGGGAGCAGCGTCTCAATCAGTTCCGCGCTACGGTTCTCCATTATCTTCCTCCTCACCGAGAGAACGTGAGATTAACTTTTTCAACTGCGCTGCACTCGCTCGCTCCATCGGCCTGCCGGTGATGCTGCTCAGCGAGCGGTTTCTTCTCTGTTCCACCGGGTAGACCGAACACTCGATCTCGGCACCGCCGTCCTCCAGGTAGACATGGGTGTAGTCCGTGATCTGGCCGCCTTTCCTGATCGGCACCGTTTCCGTCTCGAATGCGATGCCAGCCCCTTTCAGTAAGGCCTCAACATCTTCTACACTATCGGCGAACAGATGGATATCTATATCGCTTCGTTCAGTGACCGCTCCGGAGAGGACCGAGCCAACCAGGTAGGGCGAGAAGCCGCTGAAAAGCTCCAGGTAGCGGAGCGCGGTCATCCTCAAAGTCAGGAGCCGTTCCGGCAGGACCGCCTCATCCTTGGACTCGATCAGCCTGGCCAGCTCCTCATGGATTTCCGCATTGGAGGGGAGGTGGGAGCCGAGGGAAAGCGCCTTTTCGGGGCCGAACCGCTTGGCAGCTTTGCGTTTGGCATCCCGGTACTCCCTGACGCCGTCCTCGTACATCAGGCGGGCCGCTTCACAGGCGATCAGGCCGCGTATCTTGTCGTGCGTTTTCATGAGGCCAGTATACCCCATCGGCTACATCCGCTACCAGCCGCGCTCTGCGTCACCATGATGTTTACCCCGAGACCCGCTTTCTCGTCAATAGAATGAAAAAAAGGGTTGACTGCCATGGGCTACTTTGCTATAAACAGGATCTCCATTGAGCGGGAATAACTCAGTGGTAGAGTGCAACCTTGCCAAGGTTGAAGTCGCGGGTTCGAACCCCGTTTCCCGCTCCAAATAATGACAACGGCCAGGCCCGCAAAGCCTGGCCGTTTTATTGCCGCGTTACATCTCCCATCTCGCTGACCTTCCCTCCATCAAAGAACCGGACCCTGTCTGGCTCCTCCGACAGACTCTAAATCGTGAAATGTCCGCCTTGCTTCTCTGCGGGAACTGTCAAAACCAGCTGAGTATCAATTTAGTCCTGTCTTAAAAACTTGTTGACTGTGATTTGGCAGACCTTTATGGTGCCTGGAACTAACAAGTCGAGGTGGTGACATTGAAATCATACATGAAACAGCTTGATGCATTACGCGCCATTGCAGTTATTGGCGTTGTGTATCAGCACTTTGTATGGCGAAGGTCCCCGCTGCCTTTTTTCAGGGATACCATCAACTGGGGTGGAATTGGAGTTGACCTGTTTTTTGTCTTGAGCGGGTTCCTGATAACCAAAATACTGCTGACAAGTAAGGACAAAGTAGATCGTTGCGAAGAGACCCTGCTGGAAAGCGCAAAGCGCTTTTACATTCGACGTACCCTCAGAATTTTCCCCATTTACTATCTCACTCTGATTACAAGTGCCATGTTGTCAGTCGCCAGTTCCCGGGATGCTTTTTTCTGGAATTTAGCTTACCTGTCAAACATCTATGTCGCATTGCAGGGGAAATGGCCCCCCCTCATCGGGCACCTTTGGTCATTGTCAGTGGAAGAGCAATTTTATTTGCTTTGGCCATGGCTGATTTTGTTGGTGCCGCGCAAGCATCTCTTGAAGTTCCTCATCTGCGTGATTTTGACAGGACCGCTGTATAGAGCGGGGTGCTTTATCGTTGATGCCAGTAGTTTCATCACGAATGTCATCACGCTTGGTACTATCGATCTGTTCGGTATCGGGGCTTTATTGGCCTATTTGAAAACGTCGGGCAGATACAGCCAGGTTAGCGTCGACTTTTTCGCCAAGCAGTGCCTCCTGGCAGGAGGTATTCCCTTTCTCCTGTTGCTGATGCTCAAATACCCGGACACGTACAATACTTTTTACCGGACCTTCGAGGGCTTTTTCTTTCTCTGGATTTTGCACCGAGCCTCGGATGGCTTCACCGGAGCAGCCGGTACGGTGTTGGAATGGAAACCTCTTGTTTATCTTGGAAAAGTCAGTTACGGAATTTATGTCTACCACAATTTCATGCCCACCGTCGGCAGATCATTGGCGTCGCTGATTAAAGTGGGATATCCTTCCCAGGCATTTCTTCAGTTTTCCATCGACTTTGGCCTCACTATTTTCACCGCATCGTTGTCATGGTACCTGATAGAAAAGCCCCTTTCCCAGTTTAAAGAAAGGTTCGGCAAAAAACGGCTTACAGAACCCGGAAGGGTGGCACTTGCCACAGAATAACGGGACCAGCCTTTTCCTGTACTGTCCACCATAGCGTCACCCAAACCCAACGCCCTCGTGAATTGAGGTCAGGTGCGGCCCGGCTACCAATCAAGGCAAAGGGTTCAGGAATGCTTCCTGGACCCTTTTTCCTTTGTTCTGCAATCCCACTGTCAAAGGCGTCTGTACAAATTCTGGCTGAACCCTCCTTATACAGAAGAGATCCGCTTGTTAGGGGGCAAGTTCAATTGCCATGTTTTGCCCCGTTGGTACACTGTTGCTGTGATAACAGGTCGTGACCTTAACTCCACACACAAAGTTCAGAAACGGAGGCTGCATGAGACTGCTGTTGGCGATTGTGTCATTACTGTTACTGCTTCAGTTGCCGTCTCTGGCCGAAGATCAGATAGACTTCCCCATCAATGTCGGTGGCCCGGCGGCTGTCATTGACGAGCCGCCCGAGTTCCTCTACCCGCCGGAGTTGGGGTTCGGGGTGGCGGTGGGGACTCCTTACGACCTTTTTTACCTCAACGGGGCCTACTTCCTGCACCGGGGGGGCAACTGGTTCAAAGCGCCCTATTACGGCGGCAGCTGGACCAGGGTCGGCAAGAAGAAGCTTCCGCGTGAACTTCGCGCAAATAGCATCGCCAGGATCCACCAGTATCGCGACCGCGAATTCCGCCTGTACCAGGCGGACCGCAAGCGCTACCCTGGACCGAATTCCGCCCCCGACGTGAGTCCGGCAGGGGGCGAGGATGGCGCAGCGAAGGCGCCTGAGGTGAAAACGCCGGGGGAAAGGGTGCCTCAGGATACGGAAGGGAATGGACCTGCCGAATCTCCAGCAAAAGAGCCAAGCCCAGGAGTGGAGCAACAGGAGATGCGGAAGCAGGAACCAGTCGAAAAACCATTAGAAAAGCCGGAATTGAACAGACCTCGACAACAGCCTAGCCCGGAAGTAATTCCGATTTGACAGGGATGGCCGGTCCTTCGACATGCTCAAGACCAACGTGTTACCAAGGGTGAAAAACGGGAGTGAACGGTTAGCCGACCAAGGTCTGCAGCTCTTTCCACCTTTTTACCCAGGTGAAATCCTCTGCAGGCCAGTTTTTTCCGGCGCGCGGCTTGTGCGCTGCCTCATCCAGTACAGTTGCCCAATCCTGCGGGACATGAACCAGGTGCAGGTAGTCAGCCAATTGTAGTGCCTGGGGGATTGGCGATGCGATCACCTCCAGGCCGGAATTCAGGTAGTGATAAATCTTGTCCGGATTTACATGTCTGGTCAACCGGTGGTTGACCTTGTACGGGACGATTCCGATCCTGTATCTGCTGAGAATGTTCGGCAAATCGTCGTTGTCGTAGGGGCCCTTGAAGGTGACATTTGGATGCTGCTGCAGGAGGTTTTGCAGGAATTCCTCTGCATCGATGCTATCGCAATGACAACTTCCGTAAATATCGAGCGTCACACCGCTTTGCGCCGCCAGATGGCCAAGCAGATCGAAGTTGACCCGCCGGTCTATCGAGCCGATGTAAACGAGTCTGTGGTCAGTTGGGTCGCCGTTATAGGGCAAGGGGCGTAAGTGGGAGGCGTTGTTGAGGTGAAACGAGGATGGGTACAGCCGCTGAAGCCCCTTCTCGAGAACCATGGTCTTGTCGCAGTAGAAGCGCCACCGGAGATCGTTTAAATAACGGGTCACCAATTCCCATCTGCACTTTTCATATCTGAAATCGTCATAGACGTCATAGATAAACAGCGAATCTGGGAAGTGCTTTCGTGCCTGCATGGCAAAAGGTGTGGTATAGCCGCCCATGCCTGTCAGAATGACGGTTTTACCGTCGCCAATCAGCCGGTGCACCTCTGCATAGATCGTTTTCGGGTCTACCTCAGAAGTGTAAGTTCTGGATTCTTTCCCACCGTGAGAGATGATGACCTTGTCCCAGGAATAAACGTGAACAGTCTTGTGTCCGGAATTTTCGGCCGCACGAATGAGGTACTTCCGAAAATCCGTATTGTAGCGTTTGTTGGTTATGATGACGAGATTCATGGTTTGTCCGTGCCCTTTGTTTCCGAAATTCCCACCATTTTCCCGCCACCCACTCCGCAACATCTCGAAGGCCTACCGGGGCACCAATCTTCCCACAATTACCAGCCGGGGTCAACTCAACTGGGCGGCTGTAACAGAATAACGGCATCAGATTGCTAGTTCATTCTGCGGCTATGACAGTGCAGGTTGTGAAGTACAGCTACCAACAAAAAGGCTACCCCAACTGATAGGGTGGCCTTTACCTAGCCCATTTCTTCACAGTGTTACCTGCGCATCGACTCCTGGCACTCGACGGAGATCTCCGTTCCGTTGTCCTGCAGGCATTTGATGAGGCTGCCATGGCCAGCCTTGATATCGGGGCAGAATATCTCGATATCATCCTGACACGGCCTATTTACTTCCTTCACCTTTTCGCTCATCGTCGCCAGAAAGCCGTTGCAGGCAGGGGAAGCCTGGTCCTGGTGAGCAAACAGGCAGTCGATCATCTTTCCGCCTCCCCATCTGACATCGTGGCAGAAGGTGGCCATTTCCCTGAAACATGGCTGCTCGTCGGCGGCCAGGGCCGGCGCCGCAAGCAGGCAGAACAGCAAGGACCCAGTCAGCCGTGCCTGGAAAACGTTCATCGTTTCCTCCCTTGCGTGGGTCTGTTTTAGATCGCCACTTCCTTCTGTCAAGATAGAATCGAGTCTAAGATACAGTGGATGAAAGTCAATGCCGACTGGCTTAGCCAGCCTAACGAAAAGTCATAGCGGTACAAGATAGATTGAGACTACTGTCAATGCCAGCCAGAAAAAAGCAAAGGAGATCAGGGTGTAACAGATAAGACGTATTATCTTGACATAGACATCGACTGGAATGGCCGGTTGTGGCTGGACCTTCCATCCCGATTCCTGAACCGGAATGGAAGAGAAGATCTCTCTGCACCGTTCGTGGACGCTCTCAAAGTACGTTCTCACCTCCAGGCTGCCTACATAGGAGAGAATTATCTGGATGATGAAAAATGCAGCTATATAAACCGTGGGAAGGCTAACCTTGAGGGCGCCGGTTAAAAGCACGCTGGTGAACCAGCCGATGGCGGCGAAATTGACCGTGAGGAAGAAGGTGTACCAGGTCAGGTACAGTTGCAGATGATGTCTGGCAAAGGCATGCAGTTCGGTGAGCTCCATCCGAAGCAGTTCCGCGTTCCCTTCCATGGCTCCTCCGCAAGTACAGTCAGATCATTAGATTGGGTTAAACAGTAGTGTATCGTCTAATCTCTCCGCTTCGATCTTCATCTTGCTTATCCCTCTCTGTGGGTGTCGAGGATGGCAAGAGTGGACTGGCATCGCCCCCCTTCGCCGATCGGTGAATCACGCCTTCCTCCCTTTCCGGTTATTCCAAAGAAAATCACAGGCATAGCTCCTTGTGCCCTCCACCTTTCATACTATACTCTCATTATGACGGCGTCGGCTTCCTTGCCATTAAGCGGTAAGCCTCTGTTATCAGCAACTTGGGACGAATGGAATCGGCATGGGGCTCATGAGAAAAATTGCGGCTGTTGTACTGTTCGCTTCGCTATGGCAGATCTCGCCCGCTCATTGCGAGACGGCTCCGCCTGCGTCCGTCCGGCTTACCCTTGAGGATGCCATCAGCAGGGGTATCGAGGCCAACCTCGCCCTCCTTACCGCGGTTACCAGGGTGGCGGAGGCGGAGGGAACCCACGAACGGCAGCTTTCCAAGTACCTCCCACACGCCCGCCTGGAACCCAGCTTCACCTACCAATCGATCAATATCAGGGCCCTCGGCATCAACTTCTCAGGCGCTCCCTCGGTGGTCGGCCCCTTCACCACCTGGGATTTTCGCGCCTATGCAGACCAGTCCATCATCGACCTGCAGGCCTACCACCAGATCAAGGCGAGCGACAAGGAAAAACAGGCGAGGGTGCAGGATTACCGTGATGTACGCAGCCAGGTGATCAGGGAGGTGGCAGGGCAGTACCTGCAGGTCCAGTCTCTCATCGCGCAGGCCGATGCGGCCCAGTCGCGGGCGGTGACGTCCGAGACCCTGGAGAAGCTGGCCCGCGACCAGCACGATGCAGGCGTTGCCACCGGTGTCGACGTGCTGCGCGCGCAGGTGCAGCTCGCCAATGACAGGCAAGCGCTGCTGGTGGCGCAAAATGCGGTGAAGCAGGCATCGATGACCCTGGCACGCAGCATCGGCCTTTCGCCCGGCACTCCCCTGGTGCTTGCCGAACCGCTCGGCTACAAAGCGCTGCAGGCGCCGCAGATCGAGGAGGCGGTCACCGAGGCGCTCATGCGGCGGGCAGACTACCGGTCGCTGTCGCTGCAGCACGATTCGCTGGAGGAGCAGCTCAAGGCGTCGCGTGCCCGCTACTATCCGAAGCTCACGGTGAGCGGGAATTACGGGGCAGACGGGCAGCATCTGAGCGACCTGCAGCAGACCGGGCTGGTGAAGCTCGATCTGCAGTTCACCATCTTCGATCTGGACAGGGAAGGGGAACGTAAGGAGTTGCAGAGTCGCCTGCTGCGGATAGAAGCGCAGATCGCTGATGAACGGCGCGGCATCGATCAGGACGTCCGGGGGGCGCTGCTCAACCTGGAGTCATCGGGGGACCAGGTGAAGGTGGCGCAGGAAGGGTTGCTGCTTGCCGAGCGCGAGCTTGGCATGGCGGAGGACCGGTTCCGGCACGGTGTAGCCGACAACATCGAAGTGGTTAATGCCCAGGACGCGCTGGCTCGTGCCCAGCAGAACCGGATACTGGCGCTGACAGGTTACGCAGATGCCAGGATAGCGCTGGCCCGGGCCCTGGGGGATACGGAGATCACCTACCGGAGGTTTCTGGGGATTCCGTAAGCCCACAGTTTCCTTGGGGTTGCTTCTGGATTTCGCAGCGATTCTTGAACTGTTAAGGCAAATCCCCCCCTGCCCCCCTTTGTTAAAGGGGGGAGAGTAGCAGACATGATGAGGTGGCTATGACCCTTCCGGATAAGAAAAAGCTGGTTCCCATACTGCTGCTGATAGCGGTGCTCGCCATTGCCGCCTATGCCATTGTCAGCTGGCGGGAGCGACACCGCGTCCGCACCTCGCTGGAGGTCTCCGGCAACATAGAAGCTCACGAAAGCGTGGTGGGTTTCAAGGTGCAGGGGCGGCTGGTGAAGCTCCTGGTGGAGGAGGGGAGCGTCGTGCAGGCCGGCGACCGGATAGCGGAACTGGACAGTAACGATTACCGGCAGCAGGTCGCCTCTGACGAGGCTGTGGTCAACTCCCGCCAGGCCGAACTTGCCCTGGCGCTGGCCGGGAGCCGGCAGCAGGACATCAAGGCGGGGCGCCAGTCGCTGCTGGATGCCAAGGCGGACCTCGATCTGAAGAAAAAGGAGTTCGAGAGGAACCAGGCCCTTTACGAGAAGGATGAGGTCTCCGCCGAGACCCGCGATGTAGCGGCCACCAACCTGAAACGCGCGGAGGCTGTGTACCGGAAGGCCCAGGAGAACCTGAGCACCCTGGAAGAAGGGACCAGGAAGGAGCAGATTGCCATCAACCGGGCCAACGTGAAGGCTGCGCGCGAGAACCTGCAGCTATCCCGGATCAGGCTGGACTACGCCACCCTGGCGGCTCCTACCAGCGGCGTGGTAACCGTTCGCCAGGCCGAGCTGGGCGAGGTGACGTCGCCGGGCTCGCCGGTGGTGACGATTGCCGATCTCGATCATGTCTGGCTGAGGGGATATGTGCCGGAAACCGATCTCGGCAAGGTGCACTGGGGCGATGAAGCGGTGGTGACCACCGATACCTTTCCGGGCAAACGCTACCGAGGACGGATATCTTTCATCTCGTCACAGGCTGAGTTCACCCCGAAGAGCGTGGAGACGCATGCCGAGCGGGTGACCCTGGTGTACCGCATCAAGATCGAGCTGGAGAATCCCAATCACGAGCTGAAGCCTGGTATGCCGGCGGACGCGAGCATTCCGCTTAGGTAGGCGCACTTCGTGCTGGGGGAGGGGGCGCTCAAAGGGTGGGGGACGAGCGGGAGACGAGTGGGAGACGAGTGGGAGACGAGTGGGAGAGAGAGGGCGAAAGAAAAGGACTGGTGATGGCTGAATCTCAACGTGCCATAGAAGTTCGGGACCTGCACAAGGAGTTTCCGGGGGGGGTGGCTGTCGACGGGCTCAGCTTCGAGGTCAACCAGGGGGAGATCTTCGGGCTGGTGGGGCCGGACGGGGCGGGGAAGACTACCACGCTGCGCATGATCGCGGGGGTGCTGGCTCCGGATTCCGGCAGCGCCACGGTGGCCGGCGCGGACATCGTGGCGGACCCGGAGGGGGCGAAGCCCCTGATAAGTTACATGCCGCAGCGCTTTGGCCTGTACGAGGAATTGACGGTCAACGAGAACATCCGTTTCTATGCGGACATCTTCGGGATTGCCAGGCAGCAGCGGATCAAACGGGCACCTGAACTGCTGCAGGCTGCCGGACTGGGGCCTTTCGGGGACCGGCGGGCCGGGCAACTGTCGGGGGGGATGAAGCAGAAACTCGGCCTGGTCTGCGCGCTGATCCATACCCCGAAGGTGATCCTCCTCGACGAGCCGACCAACGGGGTGGACCCGGTCTCGCGACGCGACTTCTGGCGCATCCTGTACGAGTTGGTCGGCCAGGGGGTGGCCATCCTTACCTCCACGGCGTACCTGGACGAGGCCGAGCGCTGCCACCGGGTGGCGCTTTTGCACGAGGGGCGGCTCCTGTTCTGCGACACTCCTGCCGAACTCAAAAAACACCTGCCCGGTGCGGTGCTGGCGGTGGTCTCCGCGCAACCCGAGCGGGTGCAGAAGGCTCTTGCCGAAGCGGAGGGAATTGCCACCATGGTGCTGGTGGGCGACGGCCTGCACCTGGTAGTCGATGACGCCCAGCGGCGGATCGAGGAGCTGAGATCGCGCCTTTCCGCAGCCGGGGCTCCCTTCGATAGCATCGAACAGGTAACGCCTACCGTGGAAGATCTCTTCGTGGCGGCGGTCGAAAAGGAGAAAGGGAAGGCGCGCAACTGACCCTCGCCCTCCGGGAGAGGGTGCCCGAAGGGCGGGTGAGGGAACTCTGCAGCGGTGATGATGTTGGCCATGCCTGCTTCCCTCACCCCGGCCCTCTGAAGAGCCCGGCCAGGCCGGCTTCCCTCACCCCGGCCCTCTCCCGGAGGGAGAGGGTGTGCTGGAAGGGGTTGGATGTGTAGTGCGGTATTCGGTGAAGCAGCAAGTGGTGCAGCAAGTGGTGCAGCAAGTGGTGCAGCAATCGGGGGGCGTCGTGAGCAGCGGTGCGGTGACGGTCATGGTCAAGAACCTGGAGAAGCGCTTCGGCGACTTCACGGCTGTCGACCATATCAGCTTCGAGGCCCACGCCGGCGAGATCTTCGGCTTCCTCGGCCCTAACGGCGCCGGCAAGTCGACCGTCATCAGAACCCTTTGCGGGCTCCTCAGGCCGACTTCGGGTGAGGCCCAGGTGGCCGGCATGGACGTGGCGACCAGGCCGGAAGAGGTTCGCCAGAAGATCGGTTACATGTCCCAGAAGTTCTCCCTCTACAACGATCTCAAAGTCATCGAGAACATCCGATTCTTCGGCGGCATGTACAGTGTTCCAGAGAAGGAACTTGGCGAGCGTGCCGCCTGGGCCGTGGAAATGGCGGGGCTCAAGGGGCGGGAGCAGACGCTTACCGGCACGCTCCCCACCGGCTGGAAACAGCGGCTCGCGCTCGGCTGCGCCATGCTGCACCGTCCTCCCATCCTCTTCCTGGACGAACCCACCTCCGGGGTCGATCCCATCTCGCGGCGCCAGTTCTGGGAGCTGATCCAGCACCTGGCCTCGGAAGGGGTCACCGTCTTCGTTACCACCCACTACATGGACGAAGCGGAATACTGCCACCGCCTGGTACTGATTTACCAGGGGCGCATCGTCGCCTCCGGCTCGCCCATGGAGCTCAAGCTGAACGCCATGAAGGGGGAATTGCTGCTGGTAGTGTGCGACGAGGTGGGACAAGCCCTCGCCGCACTGCACGGCTCACCGGATATCGTGGATGCCGCCATCTTCGGAAACTCGCTGCACCTGGTGGTTGCCAGCGCGCGGGAGGCGATCCCCAAGCTCTCGGGTTATCTCAAGGAGCGCGGCATCGTGGTCTCCAGGATCGAGCAGATTCGGCCGAGCCTGGAGGATGTCTTCGTCTCGCTCACGACAAACCCATCCTCACCCCGGCCCTCCCCAAGGGGAGGGGTGTTGGAAGAAGAAGAGTTGGAAGGAGAGGTGTGAGGTAGTTGTAACGGAGCAACCGAAAACTCTTGTAACTACAGACCCTGCCTGGCCCGTCCGCTTCCCTTCAAGGGGAGGGACAGGGTGAGGATGGGGCTGAGGACGGAGCATCATCATGAAGTGGTACCGGCTCCAGGCGCTCGCAGTTAAGGAATTCCTGCAGATCATCCGCGATCCCAGGAGCGTGGCGGTCATCGTGCTGATGCCCATCCTGATGATGCTCGCCTACGGTTACGGGATCAGCCTGGACGCCAAGGACCTGCCGGTCTACGTGTTTGACCGCGAAGGGAGCCAGCAGAGCCAGGATTTCCTGAAACGGTTCCAGTCCTCCCAGTACTTCAACGTGCTGAAAAGCGTCGACAACTATCCCGACCTGGTCAGGGCCGTCGATTCGGAACGCTGCCAGCTGGCGATCGTCATCCCCTGGGACTTCTCGAAGCGAATCGCCCGGGGCGGGCCGGTCAGCATCCAGGCCATCGTGGACGCCACCGATGCCAACAGCGCCAACCTCGCCATCAGCTACAGCCAGGCGGTGGTCCAATCCTATTCGCAGCAGATCCAGCTGGACTGGCTGTTCCGGCGGGGACTGGACAAGCAGGAGCAGCCGGTCAGCGTGGAGGCGAGGACCTGGTTCAACGAAAACCTGGAGAGCATGGACAACATCGTGCCGGGTGTGGTGGTGGTCGTCATGGCGGTAATCGGCACCTTCCTGACCGCCCTCACCATCGCCAGGGAATGGGAGCGCGGCACCATGGAGCAACTGGTCTCGACGCCGGTCACCGCGCTGGAGGTGATGCTCGGCAAGCTGGGTCCCTACTTTGTGATCGGCATGCTGGACACCGTGCTCTGCGCCCTGATGGGGGTGTGGTGGTTCGGGGTTCCCTTTCGCGGGTCATGGATCGTCTTCTTCCTGAGTTCCACGCTCTTCCTGCTGGCGGTCCTTTCCATCGGCTACTTCTTCTCGGTGGTTGCCAAGTCGCAATTAGCCGCTAGCCAGATCTCGCTGCTTGCCACTTTCCTGCCGGCCTTTCTCCTGTCCGGCTTCATCTTCCCGATCGATCAGATGCCGGTTCCGGTGCAGGTTATCGCCCGTATCTTCCCTGCGCTTTATTTCATGAGGGTGGTACGCAACGTCTTTTTGAAGGGTTCCGCCCTTTGGGTGCTGCTTCCCGACCTGGCGGCACTCGCCTTTTTCTCCCTGCTCCTGGTGCTGGCCGCCACCCGCGTCTTCAAGAAGAGGCTTTGAGGAGGCTCCATGTTCGGTCGACTGCGCCAGATGCTGATCAAGGAGCTGATCCAGGTTTTCCGCGACAAGCGGACCCGGTTCGTGATCTTCGGCCCTCCCATCATCCAGATGATTGTCTTCGGCTACGCAGCCACCCTGGACATCCACCACGTCCCGACCGCCATCCTCGACTACGACCAGACCCAGGTAAGCCGGGAGCTGATCTCCCGCTTCGCAGGGAGCCGCTATTTCCAGGTGGAAAAACGGCTGAAAGACGGCAAGGAGGTGGCAGAGGCGATGGACAAGGGGACGGTCGACCTGGTGATCCGCATCGATGCGGGATTCACCCGTCTGCTGCGCAAGGGGCAGACCGCGCCGCTGCAGGTGATCGTGGATGCCAGCAACTCCAACACGGCCCTGGTGGGGCTTGGCTATGTCAACGAGGTGACCGCCGCTTTTTCCCGCGATTACCTGAACGAGCGCATCGATCGCGGCAACCCGCTCGTGATGTCCAGCCTGCCCAGCATCGTCCTGGACCGGCGCCCCTGGTACAACCCGGACCTTTCCAGCCGCTGGTTCTTCGTTCCCGGCGTGATAGGAAATCTCATGCTGGTGATCGTGGTCAACCTGACCGCCTTCGCGGTGGTGCGTGAGCGCGAGATCGGCACCCTGGAGCAGATCATGGTCACCCCGATCCGGCGGGTGGAATTCATCCTGGGCAAGACGCTCCCCTTTTTCCTGATCGGCCTGCTGGACGCCACCCTGGTGACGGTCTTCGGCACCCTCTGGTTCCATGTGCCGCTCAAGGGGAGCATCGTGGTGCTGGCGCTGGGCACCATGCTCTTTCTGCTCTGCATGCTCGGGGTGGGACTGTTCATCTCCACCGTTTCCGGCACGCAGCAGCAGGCGATGGTCACCGCTTTCTTCTTCATCATGCCGTCGCTCATCTTCTCCGGCTTCGCCTCTCCCATCGCCAGCATGCCGAAGTTCCTGCAGTGGCTTACCTACCTCAACCCGACGCGCTACTATCAGACCTTTCTCAGGAGCGTTTTCCTGAAGGGGACAGGTCTCGACGTTCTGTGGCCTGAGCTCGCCGCCATGGCTCTTCTCGCCCTCCTGCTACTCAGCATCAGCGTGCTGCGCTTCCAGAAGTCGCTGGATTAACCACCCCCACCATCGTTGACCGCTTGTCCTACGGCGGGCAGTTTCCCGCCGATTCCGGTAAGCACGCGTCTGTTCCCTGCCTGATTGGGAAAGAAACATTTAATTGACATTTGATTATCTCTGCTATAGGTTCAGCTCGTTTTCGTTCCGCTACCTTTTCATGGCCGAGAGGAGCGCTGTGACAATTTAGAGAGGAGGGGGCATGGCGAAGAACAGGAAAAAGGCGTTGATAATCATGGGCCTGCTGGTAGCTGCAGCCATTTTGCTGTCGCGCCCCTTGCACGACCTGATTCCTTACAAATACGACAAGGGCGGAACGGCTGCCGACCATCTCAGCCAGCAGCGGCTGAAGATCATGACCCCCGAGCGGCTGGCCACCCTGATCAATCCGCAGCCAGCCAGCACGGTGCTGGACATCGGCGCAGGCTACGGTGCGCTGACCTTCCCGGTAGCCAGAATGGTGGGGCCGAGCGGCAAGGTTTTCGCCACCGATGTGGAGCCGCAGGTGATCTCCTACCTTTCCCGGCAATCGGCCAAGGAGAAGGTCGACAACGTCTGTCCCGTCAAAGTGTCGGCGGTCGGTGTCGATGCCTTCTACGCCGAGCATTCCTACGACCTCATCATCCTGTCCGATGTGCTGCCGGATATCGTCATGCCGGACCGTTTCGTGAGCAAGATCAGGCCTACGCTGAAGACGCAGAGCGGGCGGTTATGGGCCATCGTCTCCAAGGTGGATCCCGACTTCACCTCCATCGAACTGGAAGGAGCACCGGACCTGCCGGGAACCATCAGTTCCGCACAACTGCAACAGACCGTGGGGAGGAGGCTGCAGCCATCGACCAGGCAGGCGCTGGAAACGCGGCCGGGCGAGGCATTGAAGACCGTGCTGGTCCAGGATCTGAACAGGATGCTGGATGACCCGACCCTGTGGCCGGAAGCTCAGGCGAATAAATGGCCGCTCAGCGGGCGCTATGGGGCTCTTCTACAAGGGCTAGGGGGGATGTTGCAGAGGGAAGGGGTTTTTGATGGCAAGCCTGGGAGTATCGGGGAAAGCGCCCGGCACCGCCTGCGCCTGCTCAACCGCCTGGTGCTCATGGACATGCTGCACATGAACCTGTGGGGAGAAGCGGTAGTCTGGATCGATCTCTCCGACAGGGATGCCAAGCACCTGCTGGCCAAACTGGACGCTTCCGGTTGCCCGGACCAGGCGGTCCTTTCCCTTTTCCAGCATGCCGGCTACCAGCTGGTGAAAGAGCACCAGACCATGCCCTACTACTCGGTGTTCGAGTTCATGAACGGAACGGTGAAGGCTCAGTCAGCCGGACAGCAGCCTTCCAAACGCAGCAGTGCTTCTTTCCGGTCCAGGCCGCCGGCATAACCGGTGAGCTTGCCGTTGCAGCCGAGCACCCGGTGGCAGGGGATCAGGATGGAGATGGGGTTGTGTCCCACCGCGCTCCCCACCGCCTGGGCCGACATCGATGGGCGCCCCCGTTGGGCGGCGATCTGCCGCGCGATGTCGCCGTAGGTGACCGTTGTGCCGACGGGTATTCTCAAGAGCACCTCCCAGACCGCCTTCTGGAAGTCGGTTCCCTTGGGATCCAGCGTCAGTTTGACCGGCGCCCCTTGACCTTCCCTCCCCTTCAAGGGGAGGGCCAGGGTGAGGATGGGGTTCAGATCTCCCGAGAAGTAGCACTGGAGCTGTTCCCGCAGTGCGGCGAAGGCCGCGAGCCCAGGAGCCTCGGTCCAGTCGGCCGCTCCTGCCGGGAAATATTTCTGCCCGTCGAACCACAGCCCGACAATGGCATCGTCTTCCGCCGCGGCCGTCATCGGCCCCAGCGGCGTATCGATCGTGCACCGGTAGGTCATCGTTTTTTCCTTTCGCTCAACGCTCATCTTTTCTGCCCCTTCGCCAGTGCGTGCCAGAGCGAGACCGTCGCGTAGGAGCGCCACGGACTCCACCCCTCCGCCAGTTTCAGTGCCTCTTCCCGCGCCAGCCCAGCCAGCGCCTTTTTCACGCCGTAATCCCCGCTTAAAAGAACATCAGGCCACCCCAGCACGCGCATGGCGACGTACTGTACCGTCCATTCCCCGAACCCCGGCAGCCTGAGCAGCTTCGCCATCTCCTGCTGGGGATCGGCAGGGGAGGTGAGCATGATCTCCCCGCTCACCAGGGCCCTGGCCAGCGCCAGTATCGATCGCGAGCGCGCCCCCGTGATGCCCAGCGGCCCGAGACGGTCCTCCACCGGGGGCTCCAGGGAAAGGATCTTCTCCGGTAGCGGGAAGGTGCAGCAAAGCTCTGCAAACGGAGTGCTGACTTTATCCCCCAGCGCCGCGGCAATGCGGGCGGCCAGCGTGCGGGCCGCCTTCACGGTCACCTGCTGCCCCAGGATGGCGCGGGTGCAGCTCTCGAAGGGATCGAAGGAGCCCGGCAGCCGCAGGCCCAAGACGGGGAGAAGCGGCGAGACGGTTTTTAAAGTGGCCAGCTTTTCCTGTACCGGCAGCGGGTCGCAATCGAGGTCGAAAAGCTGCCTTACCCGCCCGAGCAGCTGCGGCAGGACGGGCAACAGGGAGGCGGACACCGTCACCGAGAGCGCGTTTCGTTTTGGCACATGGGAGACCGAGATCCAGCCGTCAAAAACCTGCTCTCCTCTGTGCAGCGACACTGTGCGCAGGTACGCTTCGGAGGTAGCGCATTCTACCCCCGGAACCGCACGGTCGGCAAGGAAGGAAAGTATCTCCTGCCAGGCGTAGGGGGGGCGGTAGCCAAGGAAGAGGGTGATGGCATCTCCATGGGCTGCCGGCGCCTTTTCCTCCTTCCTCAACCTGCCCGGTGCCATCCGGTACCTCTTGCTGAACAGGTCGTTGAAGCGGCGGATGCTGCCAAAGCCGGCGCTCATCGCCACCTCGGTGATCGACAAGCCGGTGTCGGCCAGCAGGCTCTTGGCGAGCAACAGCCGCCGGGTCTGCAGGTATTGCACGGGAGATACCCCGTATTCGGCCATGAAGACCCGGCGCAGGTGCCGGTCCGAGATGCCCAGTGCTTCTCCCAGTTCACAGATGGTGGTATCGCTCAGGCCGTCCTCCTCCATCCTGCGCACGGCGTTTCTAGCCAGGCGGGTGAAGGCATCGGCGGGGGCAAGGCCGGGAGCCAGTTCCGGCCGGCATCTCAGGCAGGGGCGGAAGCCGGCGGCCTCGGCAGCGGCGGCGCTGGGGAAGAAGCTGCAGTTTTCCTTCTTGGGGACCTTGACCCGGCAGACGGGGCGGCAGTAGATGCCGGTGGATGCGACCCCGCAGAAGAAACGGCCGTCGAAACGGGCGTCATGGGATTGCATGGCGGCGTAGCAGGCTTCCTGGTTAAGCGGCAGATTTTCCCTGGTGCTGGTGGTCATTTCCTTCACCTCAACTCCATTTGTATACCTGTGGGCGGGAAGAAACTAGCCATTTTCGGACATCTGCATCAGTCGGCCGGCTCATATCCCGGCGCCGGGGTCGGCGCGTTTGACGTCGCCGCTTTGCTCGAGCAGCGCCAGGTAGGCGGTGAGCAGCCTGGTCCGGAAGGCGGACTCCCTGGTCAATATGGTCAGGGTCCTGGTGAGTTCCAGCGGCGAGGAGATTTCGACCAGCCAGCCGTGGTCGAGTTCCCGCTGGACCGCCATCCTGGAGAGGCAGCCCACTCCCAGCCCCGCCTCAACCGCCTTCTTGATGGCCTCGGTGTGCCCGAGTTCCATGGCGATGGTGTAGCCGGCGCCCAGCCGCTGCATGGCCGCCTCGAAGATCTCCCTGGTGCCGGAGCCTTTCTCCCGCATTATCCAGCGGGTCTCTTCCAGGGCCGCCTCGGCAATGGTTTTGCTCTCTGCCAGCGGATGCCCCTGGCCGGCAATGACCACCAGTTCGTCCCTCTTCCAGGGGGTCACGGTCAGAGTGGAGAGGTGCGCGGGGCCCTCGATCAACCCGAGGTCGCACTCGCCGCTCTCTACCGCAAGTTCTATCTGCAGCGTATTGCCAACCTGCAGCAGGGCACTGGCGCGGGGGTAATGCCTGGAAAACTCCCCGACGATGAGCGGGAGGAGGTAGTTGCCGATGGTCGTGCTGGCTCCCACCTTCAGCTCTCCCACCGGTTCGGCCGTCGACTCGTTGAGAAACTGCTCGATCCCGGCCATCTTCGCCAGCACCTCGCGCACCTCCGGCAAGACCTGCCTGCCCCGGTCGTTCAGCAAAAGCCTCCTTCCCCTCCTCTCGAAAAGGGGGGCGCCGGCAAATTTCTCCAGTTCGGCGATTGCCATGCTCACCGCCGACTGGCTGAGTAGCAGCTGCTCGCTTGCCTTGGTCACATGTTCGAGCTCCGCCACCTTGCAAAAAATCTCGCACTGCCGGAAGGAGATAGCCATCCCAGCCTCCTTATCAATAATACTGAACAAGATATCATATATTTTATATTTTTATTTATAAAGCAGAAACCATATATTCAGACCCGATGATATGAAACGGATGCGCGCTGGTATCGGACGGAATCTGAAGATGTACCTTGAAAATCGTTAGCGGGAGGATGTCATGGAGGGAAAGACGTTACGGGGGTGGCTGTTCGCGGTCTGTCTCGCCGCCTGTCTGTTGCCGGAGGTCGGCACGGCGGCGGCACTGGTGGGCGGCATTGCCTTCAGCCTGCTGCTGGGCAATCCGTGGCCTGCCATGTCGGCCAGGTTCAGCAGGATCATCCTGCAGCTCTCGGTGGTGGGGCTCGGCTTCGGGCTCAGCCTGGCAGAGGTGGTCCGGTCTGGCCGCGACTCCCTTGTCTATACCATAGTAGGCATCAGCTTCACCCTGGCGGCAGGTTATCTGCTGGGCAGGCTGTTCGGAACCGGCAGGAACGCCTCGGCCCTCATCTCCTTCGGGACCGCCATCTGCGGCGGCAGTGCCATAGCCGCCATGGCCCCGGTTATCAAGGCCGAGGACGACGAGACCGCCGTGGCGCTCGCCACCGTCTTCACCCTCAACTCGGTGGCCCTGCTGCTCTTCCCGGCTGTTGGCCACGCCCTGCACCTGGACCAGACCCTGTTCGGCACCTGGGCAGGGCTGGCTATTCACGATACCAGCAGCGTGGTGGGCGCGGCCGCTTCCTATGGCAGCCAGGCCCTCGCGGTGGGGACCACGGTCAAGCTGACCAGGGCGGTCTGGATAACGCCGGTGGTGATCGGGGTTTCCTGGTTCAACAAGTCGCAGCAGAAGGCAAAGGTGCCGCTCTTCATCATCGGCTTCATCGTCGCCGCCGCCCTGCGGACCGCCTTCCCCGCTCATGCCGTTATCTGGAACGGTGCGGCGGCCGTGGCCAGGCAATGCCTGGTGGTGACCCTGTTCCTGGTCGGCGCCGGCCTGAGCAGGCAGACCCTCTCCGACATCGGGGTGCGTCCGCTGCTGCAGGGGGTGACCCTGTGGGTAATGGTCAGCACCCTTACCCTCAGCGCCTTGCTGCTGATCGGAATCCGGTGATAGTTCATAGACAAAAAGGGCGTCCCTTTTCCCGGGACGCCCTTTCCTTGAGCAGCAGCTCCGCCGTTTTCACTTCTTCCGGCGTCCGTACGCTATTCCCAGTTTCTCCAGCCGCCACCTGAGCGTGCTCGGGTTCATCTCCAATAGCTCCGCCGCGCCGTCCGGCCCGTAGATCTTCCCTCCGGTCATCTGCAGTACGTTTTTAAGGTGCGCGGCAATGGCATCCTCCAGCCTCAGAACTTCCGGTACGGTAGCCCCACGCTCGGAAGCACCAGGCTCGGCACTTTGCCATGCCGGGCCCAGCGACTCGAAGCCAAGTTTCCCTCCGCGGTGCAGGATCAGCTCGCGCTCCACCAGGTTCTCCAGCTCGCGCACGTTGCCGGCCCATCCGTAGTTCTTCAAACGCTCCAGCGCCCCTGGCGCCAGCTCGGGCGCCATCCCGAAGCCGTATTCGGCGCTCTTTTGGCGGATGAAATAGCGGGTCAGGGCGGGGATGTCCTCCTTCCTCTGCCGAAGCGGCGGCATGATGATGGGGAAGACGTTCAGCCGGAACCAGAGGTCCTCGCGGAACCCGTTCTGGCTCACCATCTCTTCCAGGTTCCGGTGGGTGGCCGCGATCACCCGGATGTCGACCGGGATCGGCCGGCTCCCCCCGACCCTTTCGATGACCCGGTTCTGGAGCACGCGCAAAAGCCGCACCTGGGCGTGGGGCGGCAACTCCCCGATCTCGTCCAAAAAGATGCTGCCGCCGTCGGCGCGTTCGAAGCGGCCGCGCTTTTCGGCGATGGCCCCGGTGAAGGCTCCCTTCTCGTGGCCGAACAGCTCGCTGTCGATCAGGCTCTCGGGTATCGCCCCGCAGTTCACCTTGATGAACGGCCCGCTGCTTCGCGACGAGGCGGCATGGATCGCGTTGGCGATCACCTCTTTACCGGTACCGGTCTCTCCCAGAAGCAGCACGGTGTTCCCAAGCGGCGCCACCTGCCGCACCATCTCCATCACGTGCCTCAACCCGCCATTCGCCCCGATGATCTCGCAGCCTGCCTGGGCGGTCAGCTCGCTGTTCAGGAACCGGTTGTCGTCCAGCAGCCGGTCGCTGTACTTCTGCAGCTTTTCGTAGGAGAGGGCATTGGCGAGCGCGATGGCGAAGGGGCTTGCCACCGTGGAGAGCAGTTCGAGGTGGGCCTCGTTGTATTTCCCTTCACCCTGCGCGCAAAGGATCAGGGAGCCCAGCGGCTTCCCCTCGACGAGCAGCGGCACCGTGATCTTGGAATTGCCCTCCAGCTGGATGAAAGGCGCCAGCAGGCGGAAGAATTCGTGGCCGTCCGAGTCGATGATGGTGGGGACGGTCGGCCTCCACTCGTTCAACTGCTTCCAGAGCTTCTTGGGGATGGTGATGATGTCGTCGGGCAGCTGCACGTTGTCGGCCGCTATGTTGGCCACTCTCCTGATCGCCATCAGCTTGGGATCGTGGACGGTCAGGCTGAGTATGTCCAGCGGAACGTGGCGCTTCAGGTAATCGAAGGTGTTGGCAAGAGCTGTCCGGATGTCCAGGCTGCTGCAGATCCTGATGGTGACTTCCCGGAAGAAGTTGTCTCTGTTTGGCATGGTGTGCCGCCTCTGCAAGGGGAAATTGATATACCGCAATATACCGCGTTTTAATATAAAGTAGCAATATATTGTGATTCAAGCCGCGGCATGTTGCGGATACTGGATGCTGCTGTCGTGAAACACCAGTAAATGCAGGGATTATGCCTTTGGCATGCTTATCGCTATAGTATCCCCGTAGCGCGCTAACAGCATCATGGTAGAAGGAAGCAGCCCGCCCAGGCGGGCCGCGGAGACTTCAAAGGAGAAGAACGTGAAAAAGATAATCGCAATTGCCTGCACCCTGACCCTGGCACTGCCGCTGGTGGCCGCTGCCGCTGATAAGGCAGCCGCCAACGGGAAGGACCTGTGCCTTCTCAACTCACAGAACTGTCCCGCCTCTGAGCAGGCCGAGACCCTGCCGGGACGGATAGCCAAGATACGGCTGGAGATCAACAAGGGGACGGCGGTCTACACCGGGCAGGAACTGAACCTGCTCAAACAGAAACTGGAAGACGATGAGTACCTGCTGAACACCATCATTTCTTCCTGACCTTCCCCAGGTAGTCACTCATCGTTGATCAAGAAAGTGGCCGGTACTGTTAGCGTCTGAACCGGCCACTTCTGTATCCGGCCCCGAAACAGTCCGACACAACCTACAGGAGTCTGCCTTACCTCCCTATGAGAAGTACAATCATCTATCTCAGCACCGCATGCATATTGTTCCTTAGCGGCTGTGCCAGTATCCCGCACGCCATCTCCCCAACTTCCAAGCTGATCGATCCCAATGGACTTAACCCGGGGAGCGCGCTGAAGTCGGCACCGAAGCAGGCCGGGCCCTGGCCCTCGGAAAAATGGTGGCAGGCCTATGCCGACCCCCAGCTTGACCGGCTGGTGGCCGAGGCGACCGCGGGGAACCCCACCATGCGCATTGCCAAGGCACGCATCGCCAAGGTGCAGGCCCTTTCCGGCGTGGCCCGCGCCAGCCTGCTTCCCCACCTCTCCGGCGAGGCGGCCTTCACCCGCGAGCGCTTCACGGAGAACCAGTTCTTTCCCGCGCCTTACGCCGGCAACTGGTCCTGGAGCAACCAGGCCACCCTCGATCTCAGCTACGATTTCGACCTCTGGGGGAAGAACCGCAGCTCCCTTGCCGCCGCGCTCGATTACCTGCAGATGGCGACCGCCGAGGCGCAGGAAGTGCGCCTCGCGCTGGAGACCGCGGTGGTCCGCAGCTACCTGAACCTGTCGCTGCAATACGCCTTGCTGGATATCGCCAATTCGACCCTGCGCCAGCGCCAGGAGATCTTGTCCATCACCCGCAGGCGGCTGGCCGCCGGGCTTGGTACCGAGCTCGACCTGCGCCAGGCCGAGACGCCCGTTCCTGCCGCCCGCGCCGAGGTCGAGCGCCTTTCGGAGTCAATCGAACTGCTCAGAAACGAGCTGGGCGCGCTGACCGGCAAGGGACCGGGTGACGGCGAGCGGATAGGGCGGCCATCCCTCTCCCTGCAGCTGCCGGTCCGCCTCCCGGAACTGCTCCCCGCCGAACTGCTGGGGCGGCGTCCGGATGTGGTCGCCCAGCGCTGGCGGGTGGAGGCAGCTTCCAAGGGGATCGAGACGGCCAAGGCCGCCTTCTATCCCAACCTGAACCTCTCCGCCTTTGTCGGCTGGCAGTCCCTCGACTTCGGCAAGTTCCTCTCCCCCAGTTCCCTGATCGAGGGGTTCGGACCCGCCGTCTCGCTTCCCATCTTCCAGGGGGGACGCCTGCGCGGCGAGCTGGCCGTTTCGGTGGCGGAGTACGACATGGCAGTGGAATCCTACAACAGCACGGTGATCGGCGCCCTGCAATCGGTCGCCAACCAGGTGGTTTCGCTGCGCTCACTGGAGAAGCAGCGCGCGGAGTCGGCAAACTCCTACCAGCTCGCCCTGCGCAGTTACGACATCGGCCTGCGCGCGTTCCGCGGCGGGCTCACCGACTATCTGAACGTGCTGAACGCCCAGAACCAGACGCTCACCGAAGCGCAGAGAAAGACGCAGGTGGAGGCACGCTACCTCGATGCCTACGCCCTCCTCATGCAGGCTTTGGGAGGGGGCGTTTCGCTGCAATCGCCGCAGTCCCCGGGAGGACGGCCTTGAGTACCACGGCAGCGGATACCGCGAAGGGGTGGCTTAATGCCTCCGGGCAGGAACTGGCCGGCTGGCTGAAGGGTGATGCTCCACGGCTGCTGTTCTCATTGAAGATCTGCCTGGCGGCCCTGCTGGCCATGGTGCTCTCCATGCTGCTCGAGCTCGACCAGCCGCGCACTGCCATGATCACCGTCTTCGTAGTCATGCAGCCGGAGACCGGCATGGTGCTCGCCAAAAGCCTCTATCGCATCGCCGCCACCGTGGTCGGCACCCTGGCGGCACTCGTGCTGGTAGGGGCCTTTGCCCAGCAGCGGGAGCTTTTCCTGCTGGGGCTCGCCCTCTGGATCGGCATCTGCACCGCGGGGGCGGCTTTCCACCGCAACTTCAGGTCGTACGGCTTCGTGCTGGCCGGCTACACCGCTGCCATGATCGGGCTCCCCTCCGCCGTGCAGCCGGATACCTTTTTCACCACTGCCGTGACCCGCCTGAGCGAGATCTGCCTCGGCATCGTCTGTGCGGGCGTGGTCAGTGACCTCATCTTTCCCCGGCCGCTTGCCGCTGCCATTTACGGCAACGTGGAAAGCCGCTATGCCGCCTTCATCTCGCTGGTGCGGGCCTCGCTGTCCGGAAGCGCCACTGCCGCGCAGCTGGAGAAGATGCAGCTCTCCCTGGTCAGCAAGGTGCTTGCCCTGGAATCGCTGCGCAGCGCGGCGGTACTGGAGGATCCCGAGTTGCGGGCCAGGGACCGCAGTCTGCGCAAGCTGAACAGCGAATTCATGGCGGCAGCCACTACCTTTTACTCATTCCATCAGCTCATGAAACGGCTGACCCGGGACCAGACGCCGGCGGGCGAACTGCTCCAGGATATCTACCGCTCGCTGGGCGGCCTGGTTGGTGCCGAGGCGCCGGGCTCCGCTGCTGCGGCGTCCCGCACCGCCAGGAGGATCGCCGCCTTGCGCGTGCTGCTGGCTCGGCGCGCGCGGGAAGCGGAACTGGCCTTTCCGGCAGGGGAGGGCGGCGGTGCTGCTCCCGGATCGCTCCAGGATTTCCGCACGGCTTTGCATCTGCTGAACCGTTTCCTGCGGGAAATGCACGGCTACACCAGGAGCTACGCGGCCCTGGGCGGTGAGCAGAGGGTCTTGGACCCGCAGGAAGACGTCCGCTTCGATCTGCGCACCGACCCGGTGGTGGCGCTGGTCTCGGGGCTCAGGGCCTTCCTGGCGCTCCTGGTGGCGTCGTACTTCTGGATTGCCTCCGGCTGGGCCGGGGGCGCCAGCATGGTGATGAATGCCGGCATCGTCAGTGCCCTGTTTGCCGCGGCTCCCGATCCGCCCGCTGCCGTTCGCCGCATGGTAACCGGATTTTCCGCCGGTCTCGTGGCAGCGGTCCTCTTCAAGTTCCTGGTGGTTCCCTCGCTGGACACGGTGCTGCTGCTTTGTGTGGCGATGTTCCCGGTGCTGATGCTGGGAGCCCACCTGGTCAGCCGCCCCAAGCAGGCCGCCATCGGCCACGGATTCCTCATATTCTTCAGCTACATCACCTCTCCTACCAATCCCATGACCTTCAACGCGACAGATGCGGTCAACGAAGGAATCGCCACCCTGATCGGGATTGCCGTTGCGGGTGTGGTATTTGCCACCCTGGCTCCAGTCAACGGAGCCTGGGGGAGGAAAAGGGTGCTGCGCCAGTTACGCCGCCAGGTGGAAGCGGCTTGCTTTGAACCGGTTGCCGGGCTGCGCGAGCGGTTCGAAAGCGGAACCAGGGATCTTTTGCACAAGCAGGTGGTAACCGCTCAGCCGGACGATCACCAGCAGCGGCTGCTTGTGGGCTGGTTTTTGTCGGTGCTGGAGATCGGCCATGCGGTGATCCAGCTTCGGCAGGTGCTGCACGATGTTGCTGCCCCGGCTGAACTGGAGGCCGCGGTGAAGGGGGCGGTTTCCGCCCTGGCCGGCCTCTATCGCCGCCCCGGCAGGGAGCACCGGGAAGCTGCCCTGCAGCAGGTAGCTTTGGCCCTTCGGCTCGCGACGCAGACGGCATTGCTGCCGGCGGCCGATGACCACAGCTCCGTCCTTTACGCGCGCCTGCGCACCTCCCTTCATCTGATCCAGTCGGCACTGCTCGATGAGGAGGGCGTGCTGATGGCCACCACCGCTGTTTCAGCGGCCAACCCGGGAGAAGCTATATGATCCGTGAGATTCCGATGCTCGACGCCCTGGTGCCGAGCCTGCTGCTCTCCTTTCTTGCCAGTATCGCGTTCCAGGTGGTTACCGACCGGGTCCTGGGGCGGCTGGGGATCTACCGGCACGTCTGGCATCCCACCCTGTTCAGGCTTTGCCTTTTCGTTTGCACCTTCGGCGCCTTCGGGCTCGCGCTGCTGCGCGGGTAGGATCGGCCCCTAACGCTCCCCCCTTTGAAAAAGGGGGGCTGGGGGGATTTCTTCCAGCCGCCAGCAACTGCAAATCCCCCTAAATCCCCCTTTTTCAAAGGGGGACTTTCCGGAAGAGGGGTGCTGATCAGTTGAATAAACACTTTCACTTTCGATCGCATACACGGAGAAACTTCATGAAATACCGCACCATCCTCAGATTCACCTGTACCATCGCGGTCCTGGCTGCCGCAGTTCTGGCCGGCCGGGCGCTATGGAACCGTTACATGAATTCGCCCTGGACACGTGACGGGCGTGTGCGGGCGGACGTCATCAAGGTCGCCTCCGATGTCTCCGGCATCGTGGTGGGTGTGCCGGTCAGGGACAACCAGCAGGTGCGCAAAGGGGAACTCCTCTTCACCATCGACCGCGAGCGCTACCGTCTGGCACTGGCGAAGGCCGAGGCCTCCCTCGCCGCCCGCAAGGCGGAACTCAACATGAAGGAGCAGGAGGCCGGCCGGCGCAGGGAGCTGGAAAACATCGCCGTTTCGGCGGAACTCGTCCAGAATTCCCAATCGCAGGTGGAATCTGCAGCGGCGGCCTGCGACGAGGCACGGGTGGCGGTCCAGACGGCAAAGCTCAACCTGCAGCGGACCGAGGTTCGTTCCCCGGTGGACGGCTATGTCACCAATCTGAACGTCCATCCCGGCGATTTCGCCTCGGCCGGCGAGGCCAAGCTTGCCCTGATCGACAAGAACTCCTTCGCCGTGTACGGCTATTTCGAGGAGACCAAGCTGCAGCTGCTGCAAAAGGGGGATCCGGTGGATATAAGGCTTTTGGGGGGCGAGCAGGCGCTGAAGGGGCACATCGAAAGCCTCGCCCGCGGCATTAGCGATCGCGACAATCCCACCAGCCGCGAGCTCCTCTCCGATGTGAACCCGGTGATGAACTGGGTGCGCCTTGCCCAGCGGGTGCCGGTCCGCATCAGGCTGGATGAGGTGCCGAGGGGGCTGCAGCTTTCTTCCGGGATGACCTGCACCATCGTCGTGCGTCCGCAACCCCTGAAACAGCTGCACGCGGCCGCCCGTCTGTAGGGGGCATCCGGAAATTCCTGGGGACAGAAGGGTGAAGGGGTATCGCCGGTGGTCGGGATCAACGGTTGAGGGCTTCGTCAGGGGGACTGCTCTAGGGTAAAGTAGAAGGTCGCTCCCTTGCCTACCTCCGACTGGGCCCAGATCCTGCCGCCGTGGCGGTTGATGATGCGCTGGACGGTGGCCAGGCCGATGCCGCACCCCTCGAACTGCTCGGGGGCGTGCATGCGCTGGAAAACGCCGAACAGCTTGTCGGCATAGGCCATGTCGAAGCCGGCCCCGTCGTCGCGCACGAAGTAGACGCTTTCTCCATCCTGGTCCATGCGGCCGAATTCGATGGTGGCCTGCTCCTTTTGGGAGGAGTACTTCCAGGCATTGCCGATCAGGTTCTCCAGTACGGACCGGATCAGCACCGGATCGGCGGTGGCGGGGATGGGATCGGCGATGAGAAAGCTGACCTGGCGTTGCGGGTCCGTTCGCTGCAGTTCCTGCACGATCTCGCGGGCATAGATGGCGAGATCGAGCGAAACTGTGGTGAGGTTGCCGCGGCTCACCCGGGAAAGCGACAGCAGGGCGTCGATCAGTTCCTGCATCTTGTAGGCGGACTTGTTTATCTTTTCCAGGTAGGGGCGGGCTTTTTCCCCCACTTCCGCCCCGCAATCCTCCCTCAGGATCTCGGTGAAGGCGTGGATATGGCGCAGGGGTGCCCGCAGGTCGTGGGAGACCGAGTAGCTGAAGGATTCCAGCTCCCGGTTGGCGGCCTCCAGCGCGGCCCTTTGATGCATCAGCCCCTGGTTCAGGCAGCTGATCTCGTGCTGCGCCCTCTTGCGGCTCTCCACCTCCTGCTGCAAGGCCGCGTTCGCCCGCTCCAGTTCGACGGTCCTCTGCTGGACCCGTTGTTCCAGCTCCGTGTTGAGTTCCCTTGTCAGCTCGTAGACACGCTTTCTTTCCGTTATATCTTCCACGAACCCTTCGATGAACCGGATGGCGCCCTCCTTGTCGCCAACCGCCCGCAGGTAGAGGTTGGCGGCGAAGAGCCCGTCGTCCTTGCGCCGGTACTCGACCTCATCCTGGATGAAATGGCTGTTGGTATGCACGTTTCTCAGCAAGGCTTTGCGCTGCTCGGGGTGCACGAAGAGCTGCCTTCCGATGTCGGTTACCTGCGCCACCATTTCGCCGGGGGAGTCGAAATGGAACATCGCTGCCAGGGCCGGGTTCACGCTCAAAAAGCGTCCCTCCGGGGTGGAGCGGAAGATCCCCACCGGGGCGCTTTCCACTATGTCCCGGAATTTCTCTTCCGACCTGCTCAGTGCCTCTTCCCCGCGCTTGCGGTCGGTAATGTCGCGCAGGGAGACGAGGAGCACCTCCTTCTCCCGGATCTGCGCCCTGGTGATGTGGACATCGGTCCATAAGGTGGTGCCGCTTCGATCCCTGCTCTGCCATTCGAAGCGCTGCGGCTGGCCGTCTTTGGCCTTGCGCAACCAGTGCTGCAGGGCTTCCTCGGTGTAGGGGGGGACGCCGGTAGCAAGTGCCGCGATGGGGATGCCGCCGGGCTGCAGCCGGCTGAAGCCGAACATGTCGCACATGGTCAGGTTGACATCGAGGATGCCGCCGGTTTCCAGGTTGTACATGACGATCCCCTCGCTGACGGAATCGTAGATGGCCCGGAAGCTTTCCTCGCTCAGCCGGAGCTCTTCGGCCCTCTGGTTGCTCCTCTCGATTTCCCGGGAGAGTTCCGCCGTCCTCTGCGCGACCTTCCTGCGGAGCGTGAGATTCCAGGCTGCCAAAAGCAGCAAGCTGCCGGCGATAGCCCCCATGACCGGGGCCAGGTAGGGCGGAGTCTTTTCCAGCACCGGCGTAAGCCCGAACCATTTGCGCTGGATGTCATCCATTTCGCGCTGGGAGATGGCCGAGAAACCCCGCTCCACCGTGGCCATCAGTGCTTGGTTCCCCTTCAGGTAGGCCCGGTGCAGTTCCCCGACGGCAAGCGGCGGGGTCTGCTTGAACTTCCGGTACAACCCGGTCTGGTAGAGGTAGTAGAGGGCGGGAGGCTTGTCGGCGGCGAAGACAACCACCTTCCCTTCCTGGGCGGCTTTCACGATCGACTGGTAGGTGGGGTACTGCGCCAGGTGGGTTACCTGGTGGCTCCTCAGCACTTCGATCACCGAGTCACCGGCCATCACGGCGACCACGAACCCCCGGAGCGAATCGATGCTGTTGAGACCGGAGATTTCGCTGTTGAAAAAGCCCGGCACCTCGACCTTGTAGTAGGGGTGAGAGAAGTCGTACTTCTTGCCGCGCGTCTCGCTGTAGAAGATGGAATCGATCACCTGGAATTCGCAGGCGTCCATGCGGCGCTGGGCCTCGGCCCAGTCCATGGCATGAAGTTCCGCCTTGAGGCCGGTCTTTTTTTCCCAGCTCCGCCACAGATCGACCAAAATCCCCTGCAGTTTCCCGGAACTGTCGTAAAAGGAAAAGGGAGGATAATCGCGGTTCACCACGACCTTGATTGCTGCTTCCGTACTTTCGGCAGCGCGGGCGAAGGTGGGAGAGAAGAGGGGGACCAGCAGCAGGAGGATCCGCAGAAATGCCGTCAACCCTCTTCTTTTAAACGCCATGGTAAGACTCCGCGCCTTGGTTATCCGCGCCGGGGATGGGAGAAACGGCCACAGGAGGACTGATTATCGTTAAAAGTTGGGAATAAGTATATAGTAATTTGATAACGCTGCCACTGTTGAGGCCTGGGCCGGCATAAAAAGCAGCGACGCAGCAGGAAAACTCCGCCCACAACCGGGCAGTGAGGCCGCTTTTCGAGGCCTGGCTCCGGATAACTTTTTGACATGGCTCATGAAACCGGAGTATATTTGGCGCCGGTTACGAACCGGTCGGATCCTCTTGCCTGCTGAACTGGGATCTTCGGCTACGGCCCCTTCCACTTCAAACCCATCCTCTCCCGTCCCCTTCCTTGAAGGGAGGGGGGGATCGGTGGCAGCGATAGATGGTGATAATCGGGTGAGTTTTTGCTCATCTGCCGGACGGCATTATTCTTTAAGCTGGCGCAATTCCGCAGTTCGGCAGCGTTTTCTGCAACCCGTCCCAAGACGGGTCACAGTGAAACGGCATTTGCGCAAAGGCAACCGGAAAGTGGCCTGGAAGGAAGCAAGGAGACGGCATGCCAGTCGGAGAAAAGAAGGCTGCGGCAGGAAAGTACGGCATCAAGTGGGTAATGTACTGGAGTGCCCTGATCTTTTCGCTTGCCTGCTTCACGCTTTATTCCTATCACAGCGACACCCTCAAAGAAGCGGAAAGCGAGGCCAAGGATTTTTTCCGGTTCAACATGTACTACCGGCTTTGGATTGCCAAAGTGGGCGGGGTATATGTCGCGTCGGACAGGGTAGCTCCCAATCCTTACCTCAGTGTCCCCAACCGGGACATCATCGCCGGCGACGGCACGCATTACACGTTGGTGAACCCCGCCTACATGACCCGGATGGTTTTCGAGCTGATCGAAAAGAAGGTTTCCTCCCCTCTCATCGGCAGAATCACCAGCTTGAAGCCCCTCAACCCGGACAACGCCCCGGACCTCTGGGAACGCCAGTCTCTGCAGGGATTCGAGCGGCACCAGTACAAGGAACGTTCGGAAGTCACCGACATCGAAGGACTGCCGTACCTTAGGTACATGGCGGTTTTCATCACCGAAGACGCCTGTCTCAAATGCCATGCACAGCAGGGCTTCCGCACGGGCGATGTGGGGGGAGGGATTGCGGTCGCCGTTCCGCTTGCCGAGCGCTACTCCATCGAGCGCAGGGCCGCCTTGAAGATTGGGTCCGGGTACTTGGTGGTGTGGCTTTTGGGAAGCGTGGGGATAACACGCAGCGCCCGCCGGCAATGGGCCTACCGGCAGGAACTGGAGGCGAGCGAGAAGAAGCTTCGCACCGTGTGCGACTGGACGCTGGACTGGGACTACTGGATCGACGTCGATGGCGGCATGCAGTACGTCTCCCCCTCCTGCCACACGGTCACCGGGTACAGCAGGGAACAGTTCATGAGGGACCCGGAGCTGCTCCAGAAAATCGTCCATCCGGAGCATGTCGCCGCCTTCCGCGAGCACACCGCGTCCCACATCTCCCCCAGTTGCAGCCAGCCCCAGCAAATAGAATTCAGGATCATAACCCGCAGCGGAGAGCTGCGCTGGATCCAGCACCACTGCGCCCCCATCTTCGAAGACGCCGTATTCAAGGGGAGAAGGGTCTCCAACCGGGACATCACCGACCACAAGCAGGCCAACGAGAAGATCGGCCTTTTGTCCACCATCGTCGAGTCCACCGATGCCGCCATCGTCTCCAAGTCGCTCGATGGCATCGTGCAGAGCTGGAACCGCGGGGCCGGCAAGATCTTCGGGTACAGCGAGGAGGAGATGATCGGCAAGTCGGTCCTCTGCCTGTACCCCCTGGACCGGGTGGGGGAGGAGAAGAATATCCTGGAAACCGTCGGCCGGGGAGAAAGCGTGGAGAACCTGGAGACCGTGCGCGTCCATAAAAACGGCAGCCTGATCGACGTCTCGGTGACCTTTTCGCCGATCAGGGATCATGCAAGCGGCGCCATTATCGGCGTCTCCACCATCACGCGCGACATCAGCGATCTCAAACGCGAGGCCGCCGAGCGGGTGCGGATCGAACGCAAGATGCTGCACGCGCAGAAGCTGGAGAGTCTCGGCGTGCTGGCCGGCGGCATCGCGCACGACTTCAACAACATCCTGATGGCGATCATCGGCAACGCCAGCATGGCGCTCATGCGGGTCGAGGAAGAGTCGCCGGTACGGGCCAATCTTCTCAACGTCCAGAAGGCCGCCTCCCGGGCGGCCGACCTGACCCGGCAGATGCTGGCCTATTCCGGCAAGGGGACCTTCTCCATCGAGAACGTCGACTTGAACCAGCTGGTCCAGGAAATGACGCACATGCTGGAGGTTTCCATCTCCAAGTACGCGCAGCTTAAGTTCGACCTGCACCTCCCCCTGCCCACCGTCGCCGCCGATGCCACCCAGATACGGCAGATCATCATGAACCTGGTGATCAACGCCTCGGAAGCCATCGGCGAGAAAGACGGCACCATAAACATCTGCACCGGGTGCATGCAGTGCGACCGCTCCTATCTGCAGCAGATCTCGGTGGACGAGGACCTGCCGGAGGGGAGCTACGTCTTCCTGGAGGTCGGCGATACCGGGTGCGGGATGGACCGCGAGACCATGGCCAAGATCTACGATCCCTTCTTCACCACCAAGTTCACCGGGCGGGGGCTGGGAATGGCGGCAGTGCAGGGGATCATCCGCGGCCACAAGGGTGCCATCAAGATCTACAGCGAGCCCGGGCATGGGACCACCTTCAAGGTCTTCCTCCCCGCCTCGGGGATAACGAGCGAGCCGCTCCCCGCGCGCGCCCCGGTCGAGGCGAGCTGGGTGGGGAGCGGAACCATCCTGCTGGTCGATGACGAGGCTGCGGTCCTCGACATAGGGAAGGAGATGCTCCAGGAGATGGGGTTCGAGGTGCTGACCGCCATGAACGGTGTGCAGGGGATCGACCAGTTCCAGTCCAACCGGGACAAGATAGCCTGCGTGATCCTGGACCTCACCATGCCGCAGCTGGACGGCGAGCACACCTTCAGCGAGCTGAGGCGGCTGGATCCCCAGCTCAGGGTGATCATGTCCAGCGGCTACAACGAGAGCGAGGTGGTGCAGAAATTCACCGGCACCGGCCTGGCCGGCTTCATCCAGAAGCCCTACAGCTTCGCGGCGCTGCGGGAGGTGCTTTACAAGGTGTTGAAGGTGAGCTGAAACGGCTGGTGTCGTGTGCCTGCCTGGCGAACGGCTGGCACCGGTGGCACAGCGTCCGGATGACGAAACGTTTCACGACGGTGCTGGATTCTCTGCTCTTTCCTGCCAAATTGCCTATTCCTTCTGACCAGTTATCCTTGTGGGATGTTTTTACCAAGAGATACCGGGGAGGGCGCTACATGCGGAACGGGGAACTGTACTGGTTTGCGGAAGACCAGCGCGAGCGGCTGGACGAGTTGATCGGCGCGGACCCCGCGCACAGGGACAAGCCGCTCAAGCGCGACGTGCGCTCGCTGGGCATGCTCTTGGGCGAGGTGATCCGGGAGCAGGCGGGGCTTGCCGTGTACGAGGCGGAGGAGGAGTTGCGCCACCTGGCCATCCGCCACCGCCTGCTGAACAGCGGAGGCAACGGGACGCCCGTCGGCGCCGCCGAGGAACGCGAGATCAAGGAACGGATGGTGGTCATCATCCGTGAGCTGTCTGAGGACGACGCCTACCACATCGTGAAGGCCTTCGGCAGCTACTTCGAGCTCACCAACCTGGCGGAGACCAACCACCGCAAAAGGCGCCTGCAGGCGACCCGGCTCTGCTCGGGGACTCCCGACAAGCCCGGCTCGATACGCGGCACCCTCACCCGCATGAAGGAGGCGGGCATCAGCGGGGCCAATGCGCTGGCCCTGCTCGGGAAGGTGGAGGTGACCCCGGTCTTCACCGCCCACCCGACCGAGGTGGCCCGCCGGGTGGTGCTCTTCAAGAGGCGGCGCATCTCCCGCGTGCTGGAGGCGCTGGACCGCTTGCCGCTCACCGAGCCCGCCGCCTTCCAGGGACAGGAGTCCATCCTCACCGAGATCACCACCCTCTGGCAGACCGACGAGGTGCGCCGCAAGCAGCCTACCGTGCACGACGAGATCCGCATGGGGGTGAACCACTACCCCGAATCGCTGATCCAACCCTTGCCCCATTTCTACCAGGACATCGCCGACGCCTTCCGCGAGGTGTACGGCGTCGAGATCTCCTCCTGCGACCTTCCCACCGTGGTCCGGTTTGGCTCCTGGACGGGCGGCGACCGGGACGGCAACCCCTACGTCACCACCGAGACCACCCGGCTCGCGCTGCAGATGGCGCGCGAGACCATCCTTTCCCACTACCTGGCCGAGCTGGACGAGCTGCGCGAACTGCTCACCCCCTCCAGCTGCCGGGTGGCGTTCTCGCCTGAGCTGGAAGCCGCCATCTCCCGCTACTGCGAGGCCTTTCCCGCCCTGGCCCCGAGGATCGACGCCTATCCCGACTGCGAGCAGTACCGCCGCTTCCTGGCCCTGGTCCGGCACCGCCTGCAGCTGGCCCTGGAGCAGTTAGGCCATGCCGAAGCCTACCCGGACGCCGCCACCTTCCGGGAGGACCTTTCCCTGGTGCGCGCGAGCCTTGCTGCCCGGGGGGCGGAGCGGCTCGCCTGCCAGTACCTGGATCCCTTCCTGCGCAGGCTGGATACCTTCGGCTTCCATCTGCATACCCTCGACATACGCCAGCATGCCCGCATCCACGCCAAGGCGGTGGCCGAGCTTGCCGCCGGTAAGGCGCTCGGCCAGGACGGCGAGCTGAAAGCGGCGCCCGTCTCGCCGGAGACGGTCGACCTGCTGGAAACCATGCGTGCCCTGGCCGAGCTGAAACGGAGCTATCCGCCCGAGGCGCTTAGGCACTACGTGATCAGCGGAGCGGAGTCGGTGGCCGACGTCCGTTCGCTGGTCTGGCTGATGGAACTGGGCGGCGTGCAGGTGGCGGCGAGCGCAGACGGCCGCGACCCGGGACTTATGCCGGTGCCGCTCTTCGAATCGATCGAGGACCTGCGCAATGCGCCACAAACCTGCCGCACCCTCTGGAGCTCGCCCGAGTACGCCCCCTATCTCGACTCCTGGCAGCGCCGGCAGGAGGTGATGCTCGGCTATTCCGACTCCAACAAGGACGGCGGCATGTTCACCAGCACCTGGGAGATCTACAAGGCGCACCGCGCCCTGCAGCAGGTGGCAGCCCAGTGCGGGATCAAGCTGCGCCTCTTCCACGGCCGCGGCGGCACGGTGGGAAGGGGGGGCGGTCCCACCTACCGGGCCATCACCGCCCAGCCTCCCCAGGATTTCAGCGGCGCCATCCGGCTCACCGAGCAGGGTGAGGTGATCAACTGGAAGTATTCCGACGCGGTTTTGGCCGAGCGCAACCTTGAGCTGATGGTGGCGGCCTGTCTCGACTCGCTGAGCCTGGAGGCCCGCCCGGCTGAGCTTGCCCGGCGCTGGGAGGAGATCATGGAGCGGCTGTCGGCCCACTCCTTCCATTTCTACCGCGAACGGATCGCAGACAACCGGGACATCATGCCCTACCTGGAGCAGGCCACCCCGCTCCTGGAGTTCCAGCTGGCCAAGATCGGTTCGCGCCCCGCCAAACGGAGCGCCAGCCGTGAGCTGGGTGAGTTGCGGGCGATCCCCTGGGGCTTCGGCTGGATGCAGAGCCGACACGTGATTCCCGCCTGGTTTGGCGTGGGACACGCCCTGGAGGTCTTCGCCCAGGAGGAGGCGGGCGGGCTGGAGATCCTGCGGGAGATGCTGGCGGGGGTGCCGATCTTCCACGACCTGATCCGCAACGTCGAGCTTGCCCTGACCAAGGTGGACCTGCCGCTGGCCGGGCTGTACTCCGAACTGGTGCCGGACCTGGCCCTGCGGGAGCGGGTATTCGGGATGTTCGTCGACGAGTACCAGCGGACCCTGCGGCAGGTACTGGCGGTGACCGGGCAGCGGGAGCTCTTGGAGGGAAACCCCGCCATGGCGCGCTCGCTCAGGCTGCGCAACCCCTACGTCGATCCCCTGAGCATGATCCAGATCGAGATGCTCAGGCGCAAGCGGGAAGGGAAGGGGGACGGCAAGGCTGACCTCGTGCTGGCCGCGACCATCAACGGCATCGCCTCGGGACTGCGGAACACCGGTTGATGAAGCGCCCGACCGCATCGTCTGCCACGGCGTTTAGGGGAGGAACAAGTATGCCTGACGGCATCGTCTGCCAGGGAGTTCCCTTCCCTTCATGGGGAAGCCTGCCCGCCGAAGCCTTTAGGCGAAGGTGGGGGACAGGGTGAGGATGGGGGTGTCAAATCTGGAAAACCGTTTTGCCGCTTGTATACGCAGGTCCCCCTTTGCTATGATGGGTGCGCCGTCACCGGTGGGTGTTTGGCGAGCAAAGTCGACGGGAGGCATGATGACGGCGGGCAACAAACAGAAGAAATCGCTGGTTCGGCAGTTGTTGAGCGCGGAGACGCTGATCCTGGCGGTGGGGATCGGCTGCGTGGTCTACGGGTTCGCACAAGGGATCAAGATCATGCAGATCTTCTTTGGCATCTGCATCATCCTGGGTAGCTTCGCCCTTCGCCTGGTCCGCAACAAGGACTGGGACGCCCACTGGGCGCAGATGGAGAAGATCCGCCAGGCGCACGAGGCACGAGTGGAGCAGGAGAGGGACAAGAAAGAGTAATCGCACCAGTACAAAGGACGTCAAAAAAGGCGGGGCCGCCAGAAGCCCCGCCTTTTTTTGTGTTCATGCGGGAATTCCCCCCTTCGACCATTTCAGGACAGGCTTCGACCGGTACTTTGGTAGGCGAGGCCGACGTTTCAGCAGAGATGTCCCAAAATTAACAATTAATAAAAAATAATTTACAACAACTGCCAGTTCCTTCGCAGCAATGGCGGGAAATGCGCGGGCAACTTCCCGCGATTCTCAAATATCTTCGGCCCCTCGCTTGCTAACGCAGCAGCATATGGTATCGTAATCTGCAAAATTATTAATCTATTGAACTTTGGTATTGGTAGACATATCCGGAGGGATTGCACAACAGGAGGGAAAAATGCGCTACTTAAGGAGCATTTTTGTATGGTTGATGCCGTTTATGCTGCTTTCCTTGCAGGGGTGCGGGGGCGGTAATTCCAACGGCACGTTTACTCCCGTCTCAACCACCGCGGTCGGCGGCAACAATGGCTCGACCACCGTCAACACCACCGTGAGCGGTACCCTCACGCTGACTGCAACTCCTGCCAGCATCGACGCCAACGGCGGCCAGGTGCTGGTGACGGCTAAGGTCGTCGACCTGAATGGAACCGCCCTCCCCAACCAGGCGGTCAAATTCAGCGTCGTTGCCGGCCCGGCCAGCGTCGACCCGAATTTCACCACGGTAACCACCGACTCCAACGGGGAAGCAATCGCCATCGTCATCCCCGGCAATACTACCGTCACCACCAACGTGATCGTCCTGGCCACCTGCAAATTCGGCCTGCAGACCGCCAGCGCTCATACCACCTTCACGATGGCACGAGGCACGGGAGCCATCACCTTCAGCGGCTCACCCTATACCAACGAAGCGTCCATCGATCCCGGCGTTCCCTACGTGATCTTCCAGAACCAAATCCCCTTCACCCTGACCGACGCCAACGGCAACCCGCGGCCGGGTGTGCCGGTGACCCTGTCGGTTTACAGCCATTCGGGCGACCCCCGCACTGTCATTACCGTGGACTACCTGGCCGATCCGACGGCGGAACTCACCCAGAGCACCGTGACTACCGACAGCAAGGGGCAGGGTATCTTCAACGTCACCGTCCAGGTGTTTGCACCGGGGCCGGGCCTGTTCACCTCCGATTCCATCGTCTTCAAGGCGGTCACCAACGACACGTTGCCGCTGGTCGCCTACGCCGGCCTGACCACCAAGCTGACTGAAACTGCCAGCTCGCTGAGTGTCGCGCCGCAATCCTCAGCCTTTGCGGCTGGCGATGTGGTCGGGGCAACCAGGACCATCATCGTCGCCGGCGGGGTGGCCCCCTACACCGCCACCTCCAGCGCTCCCAACCTGGTCTCTGCCTCCGTGTCCGGGAGCACCGTGACCCTGACCTTGCAGGACGCCTCCGCCTGGACCCAGACGGTATCCATCCTGATTTCGGACAGCAAAGGGCAGAGCGTCACCGCAACAGTAACAAGACAGTGATCCGCCCGGCCGGCTACTCGCCAGCCAAAGGCTGGCGGGCCGGGAAATGCAACTGTGCAACTGATCTCTTATGACACCCAAGGAGGAATTTATGCGCAGGTTCATTGCTTTTATGACTATTGCCTTGGTGCTGATTGCCGCAAACGCCATGGCTGACAGCATCAAGGGGAGGCTCGGCGTCACCGGGCAGTTAGGTTTCCTCTCGCCCAACAACAGCCAGTACACCGAGGGTGTCGTCAGCGCGTTCGGGCTGAGCTCGGATAACCTGAAGTCGAGCGGCGCCTTCACCGGCGGGGGCGGTCTCTTCTACGGGCTCACCGACCACTGGGCACTGGAAGCGGAGGCGCTCCATACACCCCAGATCGACTACGATGACGCGAGCGGCGCCAAGGTCCTGGAAATCGCCACCACCGACGTCTCCCTGGGCATACAGTTCCGCAACAACGTCGAGCAGGACCTCGCCGTCTACCTGGGAGGCGGGGTGGATGTCCTGTTCAGCAACGTGAAGGACGGCCAGGGGCACAGGGGAGATATCGACACCGTGGTGGGGGGGCACGCCAAGGTGGGCGTCGACTATTTCATCACCCACTACTTCGCCATCAACGCCGATGTCAGGGGGATTTTCGCGCCGGAGGCGGACATCAAGTCGGGCGGCATCACCGTCGCCAAGTACGATCCCATCGCCTGGGCGGGTTTGGTTGGTGTGAGGTTGTTCTTTTACTAATTAGTTATGATCTGGAAAAAAGGAGGGGAAGGGCGGGGCCGGCAAGGCCCCGCCCTTTTTTCGTGCAATGAACTGAAGCTGAAGGATTCCGGACGATAGGGTCCTAAAGCCAGCGGCAATCCCCCCTGTCCCCCCTTTATCAAGGGGGGGACGTGCCCGGGGAATGGTTGCCTGGGATGGTTTCCCACCCGGAAGCTTGGCTGTCAGTGGCGGTCAGTGGCCGTCAGTGTCCGTCAGTGTCCGTCAGTGTCCGTCAGTGGGCGGCGGTGGGGGGGGCGTGCTTCGCCGGCTTTTTCAAAAGGAACAATAGCGGGATGATGACCAGGAAGGCTATGCCGACGATGAAGAAGATCCGGTTGTAGGCGAGCATGTAGGACTGCTGCCGGATGGAGCCGTAGATCATGGCCAGCGCGGTCTTTTCGGCGGTGACCGGGTCGATGCCGCGCGCGATGTTGGCGCTCTTCAGCATGGCCAGCCGGCTCTGCACCGTCGGGTTGTAGGGATTCACGTGCGCCACCAGGCTGGTCTGGTAGAACTGGGCGTAGCGCTGCAAGAGCGTGGCGGAGATGGCGATGCCGACGCTGCCGCCGATGTTCCTCAGGAGGCTGTAGATGCCGGTGGCGTTCCCCATTTCCACCTTGGCGATGGTGGAGAGGGTGAGGGTGGTGAGCGGCACGAAGGTCATGGCGAGCCCCACCCCCAAAACGATGCGCGGCCAGACGAAGTCGCGGTAGGCCGCCTCCATGGAGAAGTGCTGCATGATGAACATGGAGACGGCCCCGATGACCAGTCCACAGAAGACCACCTTGCGCCCGTCGTAGCGCTGGATGAAGGCCCCCACGAAGGGCATGCAGACCAGGGTGGCCATCCCCCCCGGCGCCAGCACCATGCCGGCCATGGTGGCGTTGTACCCCATGAGCGTCTGCAGAAAGAGCGGGATCAGCATGATGGAGCTGTAAAGGCAGAAGCCGACCGCGAACATGATGAAATTGCCCGCCGCGAAGGAGACGTTGGTGAAGAGCCGCAGGTTGACGATCGGGTGGGGGTGGGTCAGTTCCACGTAGATGAGCGCCAGCAGGGTGACGGCCGCGATGGCGGAGAAGGCCAGGATGAACAGGGAGTTGAACCAGTCTTCCTGCTGCCCCTTGTCCAAAACGATCTGCAGGGCGCCCAGGCCCACCACCAGCAGGGTGAGCCCCCAGTAGTCGATGGTGACGCGGGCCTTTTTCAGGTAGCTCGGGTCGAAGATGAAGAAGGTGGCCATGGTGACGGCGATGATGCCGATCGGGATGTTGATGTAGAAGATCCAGCGCCAGCTCATGTTGTCGGTGATCCAGCCGCCCAAGGCCGGGCCGATGATGGGGCCGAACATGGCGCCGATGCCGAAGATCGCCATCGCCATCCCCTGCTGGTAGGGGGGGAAGGTCTCCATGAGGATCGCCTGGCTGATGGGGATCAGCGCGCCCCCGGCAGCTCCCTGCAGGATGCGGAAGAAGATGAGCGCGCCCAGGCTGGGAGCCGCGCCGCACATCAGGGAGGCCAGGGTGAACAGCACGATGCAGGTCATCAGGAAGCGCTTGCGGCCGAACATGCGGGCGAGCCAGCCGGTCATGGGGAGCACCACGGCGTTACTGACCAGGTAGGAGGTGAGCACCCAGGTGATCTCGTCGGTGCCGGCGTTCAGGCTCCCCTGCATGTGGGGGAGCGCGACGTTGGCGACCGAGGTGTCGATGATCTCCATGATGGCGGGGAGCATCACCGTGATGGTGACCAGCCACTTGTTAACTTGTCTCTCGCTGTTTTCCGTCAAGATAAAACCTGATCGAACCGCAGAAACGCAGAGTGCGTAGAGGTAATCCTGTTCCTGGTTCTCTCTGCGTCTTCGCGTCTCTGCGGTTCGCCTGTTTTCAAGGGGTTATTGCCGGCTGGCCGTTTTGTCGGTCAGGATGGTAGGCACCACGCTCATCCCCACCCGCAGCAGGTGCTCGGGATCGCTCTTTTTGTCGATGGCGATCTTCACCGGGATTCTCTGCACGACCTTCACGTAGTTGCCGGTGGCATTCTCGGGGGGGAGCATGGAAAAGGCGGCGCCGGTGCCGGCCATGATGCTGTCGACGGTGCCGCGGAAGACGTGGCCGGGATAGGTGTCCACCTTGAATTCCACCTGCTGGCCCGGGCGCACGTTGGTGAGCTGGCTCTCCTTGTAGTTGGCGGTCACCCAGGCGTCATCGAGCGTCACCAGGGCCATCAGCGCCTGCCCGGGCTGCACGTAGTTGCCGGCCTCCACCGATTTCCTGGTCACGTAGCCGTCGGTGGGCGCCACGATTTTCGTGTAGGAGAGGTTGAGGGCGGCGGTCTCCAGTTCACCCTGCTTCTGGGCGACACGGGCCTCGCGGGAGCCGTTCCCCGCCACCCCCAGCATGGCCTTGGCGCGGCGCTCGGCCTCCTGGGCCTCCTTGAGCTGCATCTCAGCCACCCTCCTGGCGGTGGTCAGCTTCTCCAACTGCTCCTTGGGGATCACTTCCTTGGCGTACAGCTTCTGGCCCCGCTGCAGGTCGAGATTGGCCTGCTCCAGGGTTGCGGCAGCCAGGCCGACGCTGGCCTTGGCGGCATCGAGCTGGGCGTAGTCGCCCGAGGTCTCGTTCCTGGCCATGTCCAGCGAGGCGGCGGCAGTCTTCATGCGGGCGCGGAAGTCGGAGTCGTCCAGTTCCACCAGCAGGTCACCTTTGTGCACGAACTGGTTGTCCTGCACGGCCACCGTCTTGACCAGGGCGGGGATCCGGCTGGAGACCGAATGGATGTGGGATTCGATGAAGGCGTCGTCGGTTTCGATATGGGTCCTGGCGTGCAGCCACTGCCGCACCCCCAGGGCCGCGCCGATGATGAGGATGACGATGAGCACGATGCCGCCGCGGCGTCTCTTGCTCATCCCTTTTTTTCCGGTGTTCTCTTCTTCGCTGCTGGCGGATTTTTCGATTTCTTCGGACATGCATGACCTCTGGTATTGGCAACCCCATCCTCACCCTGTCCCCCGCCTTCGCCTAAAGGCTTCGGCGGGCAGGCTTCCCCTTGAAGGGGAGGGGACCTGATGCTGGGAGTTTATATTTTCCTGAATCTTAAAGGTGAACTCTTAATCTTAATCTCAATCTTAATCTCGCTTCTGTATCTGCTTCTACAGCTCCCCGGTGGCGCGCTTGACCCGGGCGGCGGCCACCTCGTAGTCGAAGACGCTCTGGTAGTAGTCGGTGCGGACCTGGGTCAACAGCGTCTGGGCATCGACCACTTCGGTGGCGGTTCCGACCTTCTCCTGGTAGCGGTCCTTGGTGATCCTCAGGTTCTCCATCCCCTGGGTGATCGCCTGCTCGGCCACCTTGATGCGGGCGGCGGCCACCTGGAGATCGTTCCGGGCGCTGGCCAGTTCCAGCCGCACCCTTAATTCCAGGTCCTGCAGCCGCTCTTCTGCCCGGCTCCGCGCCTGCACAGCCTGGCGCAGCTGGGAGGTCTTGGCCCCTCCGTCGTAGAGGTTGACCTTGAGCCCTACGGTGGCGGCCATGATGGCCTGCTCGGTCACCTTGCTGTTTTGCTGGTAGTCGAAGCCCAGCCGGACGAAGAGCTCGGGGTAATAGTTGGTCTTGGCCTCCTTGACCAGGTAGTCCTGGGCGGCCACCGTGTCCTGCAAGGCCAAGAGCTCTCCCCGCCGGGAGAGGTCGGGGGCTGCCGGGGGCGGCTGAAGCGCGGGAAGCGTCTCTTCCTGCAGCGGGAGCCGTACATCGGCGGGCGAGCCGGTCAGGTAGTTCAAGACGAGCCAGCCGTTTTCCACGGCGTTACGGGCGCTGTAGAGCTTCTGCCTGGCGGAAGCCACCCGGACCTCGGCCTGCAGCAGGTCGTTGCGGGTCACCACCCCTTCGTCGAAGAGCGCCTGTGCCGTCCGCTGGTGGGAGGTCATGGAGAGTAGCTCGTCGTTGGCGGCCGTCACCACCTTCTCCGCTTCCAGAATGCCGTAGTAGGCCCGCACCACCTGCAGGAAGAGGTCCTGCTGATCTGCAGAATAGCTGTGGATGACGGCATCTTTCTGCCTGGCCGCCGCCCCTTCGCGGGCCCGCGTCCTGCCGAAGTCGTAGAGGGTGTCGTAGATGCTCAAGGAGAAGGCGCCGTAATCGGCATCCTGGGTGGCGGCGGTGACGTTGTCCAGCCGGAAGGACTGCGCCTCCTGCTGCGCGGTATAGCTTCCCTGCACGTCCACGCGGGGGCGCAGGCCGCTGCCGGCGATCTTCTCCTGCTCCTTGGCGATGCCGATGGTGTAGAGGTCGGCCTTGAGTCCCCTGTTGGAGACCGCTGCCTTCGACAGGCACTCCTTCAGGGTCAGCGGCTCGGCACCGGCTACCCCGGCCAGCGAGACGAGGGCCGCGAGTACAATGGCTACTTTCAACATCTAAACTCTCCGGTCAGCTGCGGATCTTTTCCAAAAGCGACTTCAAAAGCTCGACCTCCTGCTGGTCGAGCTTGGCGGCGAAATGTTCCTGCACCCTCATCGCGATCGGCGTGAGAACGGGCTGCAGCGCCTGCCCCTTCTCGGTCAGGCAGATCCGGTAGGCACGGCGGTCCTCGGGATGGGCCTGGCGGACGACCAGCCCTTCCTTCTCCAGGCGGTCGATCAGCCCCCCCATGGTGGTGCGGTCGATCTGGCTCCGGGCTGAAAGCTCTGCCTGGGTGAGCCCGTCTTCCCGCCACAGGAAGCCGAGCAGGCCGAACTGCTGCGGCGTCAGCTCGTAACCTTCGAACTCTTCCTTGAAGAGGAGGCAGGCGCGCTGATAGGCCTTGGCGAGCAGAAAACCGATGCTCTTCTCGATGTCGATACCATTCTCCGGTCCGTTCATGAATAACTCGCTTAAAAAGTGGAATTACCCGCGCGGGTGACCGTCCGGCGGCCGTGGCGACAACTGACGATAAATCAGCCGGTTGGGCTGTGGCCGGGCAGGACCTGGGGTCGGGATCATTATGCATATAATCAGTGTACTGTCAATATTGTTGACGAAGGGTCTTCCCGTTCCCCGGCGAGCGAGGGCGAGTGTTTTTAAATTGACGCCAAAAGTAAGACAGTTTATAAATCACGCTAAATTAATGTATCCAAAAAGTGCCACTGTTTGGGGAAGTCGGTGCCGAACATGGCGCCGGCCTTCCCAAGAAACGGGAAAGTGCTGCGAAACTTTCGCCTGCACAGCCTCCTTTCTCAGTGCGTTTTCGAAACCGGAGCGGGTAATCAGCATGAAGGTCAATGGCAACAGGGAAACCAACCCGGTCACCGCGTTCTATCTCAAGCTATCTCTCATTATCTGCATGGTGATCATTGCCATTTACGTCGGCATTTACCTGAGAGACCGCAGACTCATCATGGAAACGGTGACCCAGCAGGCGAGATCGTACTACGACCTTCTGATAAAGGTACGGCGCTGGAACGCGTCCTTCGGCGGGGTGTACGTGGAAAAGAAGCCCGGTGTGGTAACCAACAGGTACCTCGCCGAAATGGGGGTCGATCCGGAGATAACCACCACCGACGGCCGGACCTTCACCCTGAAAAACCCCTTCCTGATGACCTACGAGATATCCAACGACTTCGGCAAGGACGAGCGGATCAGGTTCCATATCACGAGCCTCAGGCTGGTAGACCGGGCCAACGCCCCCGATCCCTTCGAGCGCGATGCCCTGCAGAGGTTCGAGCGCGGCGAAAAGGAGCGCTGGTCGATCGAGCAGGGCCCGGACGGACCGCTCTTTCGGTACATGGCGCCCCTGCTTGTCGAGCAGTCCTGCCAGAAGTGCCATTTCAAAATGGGCTACCGTCTCGGCGATGTGCGCGGCGGCATCTGCATCAACATCCCCATCCACAAGCTGCACCGGGAGCTGGCCCTGAACCGGACGGCGGTCATCTACCTTTCCCTGCTCACCCTGGCCCTTTTGCTGGGCTCAACCTATTACATCCTCTCGGGTTTCGTCGCCAAGCTGCGGGCCGCCCAGCAATCCCTGCAGGAGGCCTCCATCACCGACGACCTCACCGGCCTGCGCAACAGGCGCTATTTCATGTCCCGCTTCGAAGAGGAGATCGTGCGCTCCCGGCGGGAGGGATCGCTGCTTGGCCTTTTGATGATCGACCTCGACAACTTCAAACAGGTCAACGACACCTGCGGCCACCAGTTCGGCGACCTGGTGCTGGCCACCACGGCCCGGGCCTTTGCCGGCATGTTGCGGGAATACGACGTGGCCGCCAGGTACGGGGGCGAGGAGTTCGCCCTCATCGTCTCGGTCAAATCCAAGGAGGATCTGGTCGCCCTGGCGGAGCGGATACGGGAGAAGATCGCGGCCCTGGACATCCAGGACGCAAGCACCTGTGCCCGCACCACGGCCAGCATCGGTGTGGCGGTTCTGGAAAAGGGCGACACCCAGGAGTCCTTGCTGAAACGGGCCGACCAGGCGCTCTACGAGGCGAAAAGGAACGGGCGTAACAACGTCTTCGTCATGTGACTTGGCGGAAAGAAGAGGTGGCATGTTCAGAAAAACGACGACCTCCGTCAGGGGCAAAATACTCCTGATCATGATGATCTCCGGCCTGCCCATCTTCACGGCCTTCATCATCTTCATCGCCAACCAGTACCACCAGTCCATCGAGCAGTCCCGGCGCGATCTGCTCTCCTCGGTCAAGTCGACCGCCCTGGAGCACCGCTCCCAGGTGGAGGGGATCCGCAACCTGCTGAACGCCCTCTCCGAGATCCCCGAGATCCGGGCCAAGGACCCGGCCGGCTGCTCCCGGATACTCAACACGCTGCTGGAAAAAAGCCCCTCCAGCATCAACGTCGGCATAGCAGACGTGGACGGCCGGGTGCTGGCCACCGGTCTCAAGCAGCCCCTGCCCATCAAGTACGTGGTGGGCGACCGCAAGTACTTCCAGGACGCTGTGCGCAGCAAGCAGTTCAGCGCCGGCGAGTACACCATCAGCCGGGCGGTCAGGAGAACCCCCACCCTCCATTTTGCCCTGCCGGTCACCGGCCCGGACGGCAAGGTCAACCTGGTGCTGTACGCCGCCTACAACCTCGACAGCTTCGCCCGCATCTTCGACGCCCAGGGACTCCCCAGGGGGTCCATCATCAATCTCACCGACCACAAGGGGACCGTCCTTTACCGCCACGCCGACATACCGCTGGCCCCCCTGGACGGTATGCCGGACGATCCCAGGCTGCGCAGCCACCTGACCGGTCCCAGTGAAGAAGGGGTATTCACCGCCGTCGGCCTGGACGGTGTGAAACGCCTGATCGGCTTCAAGAGGGTGCGGCTGGGGGTCGCCGATGCCCCCTACCTCTTCATACGCATCTCCATCCCTGAGGCGTCGGTGCTCGCCAATGCCCGGGCGTCGGTCGTCATATCCGTGATGGTCTTCGCGCTGGCGGCCTTCATCACCTACCTCCTCAGCCAGATCATCTCCAGCCTCCACATAAGCCGCCCCATCGAGCAGCTGGTGGCGGCTACCAAGCTGGTGAAAAACGGCCACCTCTCCATCAGGAGCGAGCTCCCCCATTCAGCCGACGAGATCGGGGAACTGGCCAGCTCCTTCGACGAGATGACCTCGGCGCTGGGGGAGCGGATCCGGGAGTTGAGCGAGGCGGAGGGGAAGTTGCACCAGCTCGCCTATTACGATCCCCTCACCACGCTGGCCAACCGCCGCCTGCTGCACGACCGGCTGAACCTGGCGGTGGGGCGGAGCCTGCGCCAGGGGGCGTCCTTCGCCCTCTTGTACCTCGATATCGATAACTTCAAGAACATCAACGACAGCCTTGGTCACACCGCGGGTGACCAGCTGCTGCAGGTGCTCGCCAAGAGGTACCAGCAGGTGATCCGCAGCGAAGACTTCATCTGCCGGCTGGGGGGGGACGAGTTCGCGCTGCTGGCGCTCGACATCCATCGCGATGAGGATGTCTCGGTGGTGGTGAGCAAGCTCCTGGAGAGCACCCGGGCTCCCATACTGCTGGACGGCAAGGAGCTGGCCGTCTCCACCAGCATCGGGGTTGCCCTCTTTCCCCGGGACGCCAAGGACACCAGCACCCTGGAGAAGTACGCCGATATCGCGCTCTACCACGCCAAGGCGGAAGGGAAGAACACCTTCCGCATCTTCTCGGAGGAGCTGAACCGGTCGTCCCACGAAAGGATCGGGCTGACCCACGCCCTGCAGCACGCCCTCGAGCGGGAAGAGCTGCAACTGCACTATCAGCCGGTGATTTGCAACGCCAACGGAAGGGTCTGCAAGGTGGAGGCACTGCTCAGGTGGCGCTGCGAGGAGTTTGGCGTGGTCATGCCGGAGAAGTTCATTCCCATTGCCGAAGAAAGCGGGACCATCGCTCCGATCGGCGAATGGGTGTTGCGAACGGCGTGCGAGCAGCAGGTAGCCTGGAAAAAGGCGGGTTACGACCTGTCGGTTGCCGTGAACATCTCGGCCGCCCAGCTGAAAACGCCGCAGCTGATCCAGCGCCTGAAGGAGATCATCGAAGAATGCGGCATCGTGCCGGCCCAGCTCGAGATAGAGCTGACCGAAAGCTATCTGGCCGGCAAGCCGGAGCTGGTCAGAGATTGCCTGCAAAAACTGCGGGAAACCGGCTGCAAGATCGCCATCGACGATTTCGGCACCGGCTACTCGTCGCTTAGCTACCTGAAGAACCTGCCGGTCAACGTGCTGAAGATCGACCGCAGCTTCGTCAGGGACGTTTCCAGCGATCCCAGCGACCTGGCCATTGCCCATTCCATAGTTGCCCTGGCCAACAACCTCCATCTGGAGACGGTGGCGGAGGGGGTTGAGACCGAGGCGCAGCAGGCCATCCTGCACGGGATCGGTTGCCAGTACTCCCAGGGGTACTTGCACTCTCCGCCGGTTCCGGCCGGGGAGATCCCCGCGCTGTTGCGGCAGGCGGGGGGGAAACCACTCTCTTAGCTTTTGCGATCGCTGTCATAACGATTAGTGGATGGTAACAGCGGCCGTTTTGTGCTACTATCTGCCAATTTTATGTCCTCAGTGCCAGGAGCTCTTCCTGATTTCTCTCACTGGGCGACCGTGATTTTTGCAGTTAGTGACAGCGAAGCGTGGCTAAGCCTCTCTATCAGGCGTGCCCTGCATCGTTGTGTGTTCAGAGGAGAAACATGAAGATCCTGCTTCCCGTCGCCGGCAAAGGCACCAGACTCAGACCCCACACCCACACAAAGGCAAAATCGCTGGTGCGCGTCGCCGGCAAGACCGTTTTGGAGCACATCGTCAGCCGCCTGGTGCCCCTCAACCCCACCGAGTTCATCTTCGTCACCGACGAGAACGGCGGGCAGATCCGGGAGTTCATGGAGTGTGCCTTCCCGAGCCTGTGCTGCCGTTACGTGGTGCAGAAGGAGCGCAAGGGGCCGGCGCACGCGGTCTTCCTGGCCGAGCCGTACATCGGGGAGGGGGAAGACCTGCTGGTGGTGTTCAACGACACCATCTTCGACGCGGACCTGACCCGCATCCCCGAGCTGTGCGCCGGCTGCGACGGCCTCATCTACTCCAAGGAGGTCGAGGACTACCAGCGTTTCGGCGTCAACGTGGTGCGCGACGGGGTGATCGTGGACATGGTGGAAAAGCCGGAGACCCTGGTGTCCAAGCTGGCCCAGGTGGGGCTTTACTACCTGAAGGACGGCCGCAGCTTCATGCGTTACCTGGATCAGACCATCAGCGCCTGCGAGACCGTGAAAGGGGAGTACTACCTGCCGGCGGTTTTCATGCGGATGATCAGGGACGGGCACCGCTTCAAGGCTCCCGAGATCGACGCCTGGCTCGACTGCGGCACGCCCGATACCCTGCTGCAGACCAACAGCTACCTGTTGGCGGGCCGGCACCACAACCACGGAGAGGTGATCGATTCGGTGCTGATCGAACCGGTGCACGTCGAGAAAGGGGCGGTGGTGCGGAGCTGCATCCTGGGCCCCAACGTCTCGGTGGCGGCCGGCAGCCTGGTCGAGCGGAGCATCCTCAAGGACTCCATCATCAACAGCGACACCACGGTCAGCAACATGATCCTGCACGATTCCATCATCGGGGATTCCGTGCACCTGGTCGGCTCCAACCGCAGGATGAACATCGGCGACCATTCGCTCATCGAGATGGAAGGGTAGGGGAAGGCTGGTTAGAGGAAAGTGCCCGCACCGTCGGAGGAAGGATTCTTCGAGTGGAACAGGAAGTAACGAGCGGTAAACGATGAAAAAAGCAAAGGGGACCTGCACCGCAGGTCCCCTTTGTGGTTTTGAGATGGGAAACCCCATCCTCACCCTGTCCCTCTCCTTGAAGGAGAGGGGACGCTGCGCGAAGAGTGGGGTACGTTTTAACCCCCTCCCGGCTCTCCCTTCCCTTCATGGGGAGGGGGCCTTCCCCGAACATCTCACCTTTTCAAGCTTCTCCCGGCTTCCCTCTCTTTGAAGGAGAGGGGACCTTCTCCAAACATCTCACCTTTCAACCTTCTACCGGCTCTCCCTCCCCTTCAAGGGGAGGGTAGGGGTGAGGATGGGGTTGGGGGATGGGCAAAAGGCCCTCCCGCCGGTCCCGCCTACTGCCTCGGTGCGGCAGGCGGAACGGACCCGGCTTCCGGAGTGACCAGGATGGTCGTCGCCTCCGCAGGAGCCTCTGCCGCCGGTGCAGCCTCTGCTGCCGCAGCGGGGAGTGCCGGGGCGGCTCCTGCGGCTGCCGGGGCTGCCTCAGCGGGAGCTGCCGGGGCTGCCGCTGCCGGAACGGTGCCGGCTGCCTGCTGGCGGTACAGCCGCTGGTAGAGCGCCATCGCCGTGGTCACCTTCTTCACGTACTCTCTGGTCTCTCCGAAGGGGATGCTCTCCACGAATTCGTCGTTGGGGAGCTCTCCCAGGTTTTTCTGCCAGCGCTTCACGTTGCCGGAACCGGCGTTGTAGGCGGCGATCACCAGCGGCAGCTTCTTGTCGAACTGGGTGAGTAGCCCCTTCAGGTGCCTGGCCCCCAGCTTGATGTTGAGGTCCGGCTGGGTCAGCCGCGTCGAGTCCCCCTTGGAGATCCTCTCCGCGGTGGCGGGCATGATCTGCATGAGGCCGACGGCCCCCACCGGAGACAGCGCCCCCGGCAGGTAATTGCTCTCGGTGCGCATGATGGCATAGACCAGGCTCTCCGGCAGCGCGTTGGCGGAGGCGTTCTTAACTACGTCGTCGCGGAAGGCGAGCGGGTAGTTGAGTCCCCAGACCGTTGCACTGTCCGCCGGGGAGCGCCTGGGCTTCTCCTTGGCGATGATGTTCAGCGCGCCGTTATAGTTCCCCATTTCCAGGAACAGGCGGGCGATGGGGAGGGCGTTCCTGATCTTCTTGGCGTTCAGTTCCCGTGTCGCCTCGTCGTAGAGACCGAAGGCGATCAGCGCCTTCTCCCGCTCGAAGCCGGCCGGCACCGCCAGCGACTCTGCCAGGTTCTTGGGGGCGGTCGGGAAAGCGGATACATTGCACCACCTGTTGCAGATCAGGGCGTAGTAGCCGAACGGGTATTCCGAGGCCAGCGCGGTAAAGGCGGCTTCCGCTCCCCTGGCGTCGCCGGACGCTGCCAGCGATCTGCCCAACCAGTAGAGCGCGCGTTCCCGCTGTTCGTCACGCTCGGCCAGGCTTTTGAAGTAGCCGGAGGCTGCATGGAAGTCGCGGGTCTGGTAGCTTGCCCAGGCAAGCTCCCAGGTGACTGTGCTTTTGTTGTGGCTGGGGTAGCTGGCCTGGTATTTCTTGAAAAGCTGCAGGGCCAGGTCCCATTTCCTCTGGAAGCGCTTCAGGTAGGCCGCCTCCAGCAAGGCATCGTCGGCCACCGGGCTGTTCTTGTCGGCGGCGAGCTGCAGGTAAAGGTCGTAGGCTTCATCGCCCTTGCCGGTTTTATCGAGGGTCTTGGCGAGCCAGAACCTCGCCTCGCTGGTGAGGTTGCCTCCCCCTTTCTGGGTGATGCCGATCAGCACCCCCTTGGCCTCCTCGTAGTGGCGGGCTTTGAAGAGTGATTGCCCCATCTTGAGCCGCACCTTGGCGACGTAGTCGTCCGGTTGGCCGGCCAGGCTGAGCGCAGCGAAAGCATCGGCAGCGGCCTTGTGGCGGCCGAGGTTGCTAAGGGTGTTGGCCCTTTTCAGCAGTTCGGCGTCCGTGTACGGTTCGGTCGGGCTGCCGGCAGCCGCCATTTTCTTCAGTTCTTCGGTGGCCTTGTCCGCGAAGGAAGAGGACGGGTAGGTGAGCCAGATGTTCCTGAACGCTGCGGCGGCGGTTTTGCTGTCGCCCTGCTGCAAGCGGCAGAGTGCGGATCCGTAGAGCGCGGAGATCGAGTCGCTGCCGGACGGGTAGCGCTCGATGAACATGGTATAGGTCTCCAGGGCCTCCTTGGCATGTCCGGCGGCCGCCATGCTGTCCCCGTACAGGATCATGGTCGCGCGGTACAGCCGGCTGTCGGGATACTGCCTGAGCAGCTTGTAGAGCGGGGCGAGTGCCTGGTCGCTGCGTCCGAGTTTGGAGAGGGCAAGCCCCTCGTTGTAGAGGGCGTAGTCGGCAAGGAGGGGGTAGTTTTCGGCGGCGACTGCCAGGTTGGAGGCCGCCTCCTCCCACATCTCCAGCTTGATGCAGGACATCCCCACCAGGAAGGAGCGCGGGCCCTTTTCGCCGCTTTTGAGGGCGGCTTCGCGGGCGCCTCTGAAGTCCTTGACCTTCATGCGTTCGGCGGCGGCAGCCAGGGCGGCGTCCGCATTCTTCAGGGTGAGGGCTGAGGCGGGAAGGGTGACGAACAAAAGGACGACGGCGGCAGCGATGACGCGGTAAAACATTTACATACTCCCTTGTCTGCACAAAAACTAACCTCTACTTGTACCGAAGCGGGCCTGAAATAGCAAGGGTAAAGGGACCGTGTAACGGGGGCTGCGGGAGGGGGATGAGCCCCAAAGTCCCCTCCGCCGGACGGGGAGAGATAGGGGGAGCCCGCGTCTCTATCATGGATGCCGCTCCGTGCTGCGGGGCAGTGTTCCCCCCTCCCGGCCTCCCCCCGTTCAGGGGGAGGGGCCGTCGGATCAGGTTCGTTTGGACCGGTGAGCCGTTCTGTATACGCCGCAAAGGAGCCAACAATCGTTGACTTTCCGCTGGTGCTCCTGCATTATCCCAATTAAGATAAATTTGATTTGTTCTTAATTAATTCCGATGCCCGGCGCACTGCCGGGCATCGGCAAATCGCCTCCGGCCTTCCTTCGCAAAGGGGAGTGCCAGGGGAAGACGAAAGAAAATAAGAAAGGTACATGCATGCATAAAGGTAAGGGCCGGCGCGAGGTTGCCGATCCGGTATTGAAGCTTCTTAGTAAGGGGGAGCCGGTGCATTTCCGGCAGATGCTGAAAGCGTTCGGGGTGACCCGCTTCGAACGGCCGCGTTTCGAGGATCACCTCGACCGCCTGGTGGACAGCGGCCAGATCGTCCGGCTGCCTGGAAGGATTTACGCTTTGCCGGGCGGGGCGGGGGGCGCTGGGATACGCGGCCGGCTCTCCATCCATCCGGACGGCTACGGTTTCCTGGCCCCGGAGGAGGGAGGCGAAGATCTTTTCATTCCCAGGCGCTACCTGCAGGAATACATGAATGGCGACGTGGTGGAGGCGCAGGTGGTCTCCAGCCGCCGCGACGGCAAGCGTGAGGGGAGGGTGACCGCCCTCATCCAGCGCGGTATCACCAGCGTGATCGGCCGCTTCGAGGCGGTCGGCAAGGGAGGGCGCGTCGTCCCCGATGACCCGCGGGTGCAGCGCGACCTCTTCGTGGCGCCCGGCGATACCGGTGGAGCCCGCGACGGACAGGTGGTGCAGGCGGTGATCACCGCCTACCCCGGCGAGGCGCGCAGCCTGGAAGGGCGCATCAGCGAGGTGCTGGGCAACCCCAACGACCCCGAGGTCGAGGTGCTGACGGTCATCAAGAAGTACGACCTGCCGCACGTCTTTAGCAAGGAGGTCATGGACGAGGCTGCCCGCGAGCCGCAAAAGGTCGAGGAAGAGGCGCTTGCCGGCCGCGAGGACCTGCGCGGCAGAGTCACCGTCACCATCGACGGCGAGACCGCCCGCGACTTCGACGACGCCGTCTCGGTGGCGGCCGAGGGTGATTCCATCCGGCTGTGGGTCTCCATCGCTGACGTCTCCCATTACGTCAAGGAAGGCTCCGCCCTCGATACCGAGGCCTACCAGCGCGGCACCTCCGTCTATTTCCCCGACCGCTGCATCCCCATGCTCCCTGAAGAGCTCTCCAACGGTATCTGTTCCCTGAACCCTGCCGTGGAGCGGCTGACCATGACCACCGAGATGCTTTTCGACCAGGCGGGGGAGATGACCCAGGCCCGCTTCTACCCGAGCGTCATCAGGAGCGCGGCCCGCCTGACCTATACCATCGTCAAGAAGATCGTGGTCGACGGGGACCGGGAGGCGATGGACGCCTATCCCGCGCTGGTGCCGCACCTGAAGCTGATGGAGGAACTGGCGCTCAGGCTGAACGGCAAGCGGGCCAAGCGCGGCAGCATCGACCTGGACCTCCCCGAGCCGCAGATCATCCTTGACCTGCAGGGGGAGACCACGGCAATCGTGCGCAGCGAGCGAAACCTCGCCCACCGGATCATCGAGGAGTTCATGCTGGCCGCCAACGAGGCGGTGGCGAGCTTTCTGGAAGAGACCCCGGTCCCTTCGCTCTACCGCGTGCACGAGAACCCGGACCCGCTCAAATTGAAGGACCTCGCCGAGTTCGTGTTCAGCTTCGGCTATGAACTGAAGATGCAGGAGGACAAGGTGAGTCCGCTCGCCCTCCAGAAGCTTTTGGCCGAGGTGGAGGGAAAGCCCGAGGAGCGCCTGATCAACGAGGTGCTTCTGCGCTGCATGAAGCAGGCGCGCTACAGCGCCGAGAACCTCGGCCACTTCGGCCTGGCCGCCGCCTCCTACACCCATTTCACCTCGCCCATCCGGCGCTACCCCGACCTGGTGGTGCACCGCATCCTGAGGCGGGTGCTCGCAGGCCAGATGAAGGGGAGCGACAAGACGAGGCTGGAGGCGCGGCTCCCCGAGGTCGCCCTGCACACCAGCCGTCGCGAGCGGGTCGCCATGGAAGCCGAGCGAGAGATGGTCGATCTGAAGAAGATGCAGTTCATGCGGGACAAGATCGGCGAGGAGTACGACGGTTTCATCACCGGGGTGGCCTCCTTCGGGATCTTCGTGGAGCTGGTGGACCTCTTCGTGGAGGGGATGGTGCCGGTCGCCACCCTGCCGGTCGACTACTGGGTGCACAACGAGAAGGGGCACGCGCTGATCGGCCAGCACAGCCGCACCATGTACCGGATGGCGGACAAGGTGCGGGTCACGGTGGCCGGGATCAACGAGGCGCGCAAGCAGGTGGAGTTCGCCATGGTCGGTACCCTGGAGAAGCGCCCCGTCGCCCCGGTATCGGCGGCGGAGGCCTACGCCCGCGTTCCCATCAAGGGCAAGCGCCCCAAGCCGCGGCGGAGGTGAAAGTACCTCCCTCACCGCGCATCTTCCTGGAGAGTTCCCTCGCCCCAACCCTCTCCCGGAGGGAGAGGGAGCGCCGGCTGAAGAGGGGAGGGGCCAGCGGGCCGAGCCGCGAAAGCAGTTGCGCTGACTTCCGCCGCTGTGATATAGAATTTGTTTGAGCTTCCTTAACTATTCATCAGCTTTACGATCTTTCCGCGGGAGCGGTCTCAGCCGCCGAGCCGGCTGTTGAAACCGCCTGGAGTCGCTCCTGCAGGCCGCATGCAGCCGCTGCCAGTCGTGCCGGCTGATCCTGCCATTGCACCCCGTACCGGATAGCCAAATAGAGGAACTATGACCGAAGAAAAGGTTCTGCCCTTCCTGGAGCATCTGGCCGAGCTCAGGAAGAGGCTCATCGTCTGCGTGATCGCCATCGTGATAGGGATGGGGGTCGCCTGGAACTTCTCCAACGACATCCTGACTTTCATCGAAAAGCCGCTCACCGGCAAGACCTACCTGACCGACATCAAGAAGCAGCTCTACGGTGAACTGAAGAAGCGCTATCCCGCCGCCTACAAGCAGTACCAGCTGGGTGAGGAGAAAGGGGTTTCCGAGAAGCCGCGCATGCTGAACTACAGCGCGCCCCTGGAGCCGTTCTTCGTCCAGTGCAAGATCTCCATGCTGGCCGGCCTGATCATCGTGCTCCCGGTCCTCTTCCACCAGTTCTGGATGTTCGTGGCGCCGGGACTGACCCGGGGCGAGCGGCGCATGGTGGTCCCTTTCGTGACCGCCGCCTCTTTAAGTTTCTGCGTGGGGGCGCTCTTTTTCCTGGTGGTCATCTGGCCGGTCATCATCAACTTCTCCCTCTCCTACGAGGCGGTCGGGTTGCAGAGCTGGTTCAACATCTCCGCCTACATCAATTTCTGCCTGCGGCTGATCCTGATCTTCGGGCTGATCTTCGAACTGCCGGTCATCTCGCTGCTTTTGGCCCGTTTTGGCCTCATCAGCTATTCGATGCTCTCCACCAAAAGGAAGTACGCGCTTTTGGCAAGCTCCATCATCGCCGCCTTCCATGCCGACCTGGTGACCATGTTCGTCATCATGGTCCCGCTCTACCTTATGTACGAGATCAGCATCTGGGTGGCGCTCATCTTCGGCAAGAAGAGGAAGATTGCCGTGCAGGACACGGTGGAAGCTTAAAATTCCGGAAGTCGTCAGCCTGACCACAGAGGTACACAGAGTCACACAGAGGAAAACTGGGACCCCATCCTCACCCTGACCCTCCCTTTGAAGGGGAGGGGAACCTTGCTTCGCCTTTTCAGCTGAAAGGGTCCGGAGGGAGGTTTAGATTTCTTTTCACCCTGTGTCCCTTTCTGTTCCTCTGCGGTCAAGCTTTGAGGGTTTGTGCAGTAATGGTTATTTTCAGAAGCATATCGGACGTAAAAGAGAAACTCAGGCATCCGGTGGTCACCATCGGCAACTTCGACGGCGTGCACCTGGGGCACCGCGAGATCTTTCGCCGCGTGCGGGAGGCGGCCCGGGAGCGGGACGGCGTCTCGGTGGTGGTGACCTTCGTGCCGCACCCCTTGCAGGTGGTTTCCCCCGGCACCGGAGTGAAGCTGATCACCACCACCAGCGAGAAGGAATCCCTCATCGCGGCGGCCGGCATCGACTACCTCCTGGAGATCCCTTTCGACTGGAACTTCGCCTCCATCCCCGCCGTCGAATTCGTGGAAAAGATCCTGGTCGGCACCCTCGGCATCGAGCAGCTGGTGATCGGCTACGACTATGCCTTCGGCCGCGGCAGGGAAGGAAACGTCGACCTCCTGCACAAGCTGGGTGAGCAGTTTTCTTTCCGGGTGGAGGTGCTGGAGCCCATCTCCAACGGCGCCACCATCTACAGCTCCACCGCGGTCCGCAACATGCTGAGCGCGGGCGATGTGCGCGGTGTGGTCTCCGTGCTGGGCAGGCACTACGCGGTCACCGGCACCGTGGTGCACGGCCACCAGCGCGGGCGCGGCCTCGGCTTTCCCACCGCCAACCTCTGCATCCAGAAGGACCTGCTCCCCGCCGCCGGCGTCTATGCCGTCAAGGTCCGGGTCGGCGAAGAGTTCCTGGACGGCGCCTGCAACATCGGCACGAACCCGACCTTCGACAACGACCGGCTTTCCCTGGAGGTCTTCCTGTTCGACTTCGAGGGGGACCTGTACGGGCGCGAGGTGACCATGTTCTTCATGGACAGGCTGCGGGGCGAAATGCGCTTTCCCTCGGTCGAGGCGCTCAAGGAAGCCATCGCCGCGGACGTGGCGCGCTGCCGTCGGATCCTGGCGGAGCTGCGGGACTGGCATCCGGGAGGCGGAGAGGACGGCCACCGGGTGCGCGAGGCGGAGAGCAAGCCCGAGGCGCCCGTGCTGAGCGGGTCGCCCCGCAAGGGTGGGGTGCCGCACAAGAGTAGGTAGCGAGGA
>DATFAB010000069.1:0-8425 GCA_035255025.1 Geomonas sp. | reverse complement strand
CCCTATGCGGCCACCATCCTGCAGACACCTGCCGCCTTCAAGCCGCAGCTTCCCGAAAAGGTCCCCATGAAGGAGCTGGTGCTCGAGGTTATTCCGGACCTGGAGCGGCCGGAGCTCTTCTTCTACGACAAGGGATTGCGCTGCACCTTCGCCTACCAGGCGCAGAAAGCACCGCTGGTCTTCCTGATCCCGGGCGCCGGGGGGAGCAACAAGGCCCCTAGGATGATGACGCTCATGAAGGCGCTCCACCAGGCCGGCTTCCACGTCATCGTGCTCCCCTCCCCGACCCACCCCAACTTCATCATCTCCGCCTCCCAACGGCACATCCCCGGCGATCTCACCGAGGACGCGGCCGACCTCTACCATGCCATGGAGACGGCCTGGCGCGAGGTGAAGGACGAGGTGGAGGTCTCCGACTTCTACCTGGCCGGCTTCAGCCTGGGGGGGACCGAATCCGCCTTCGTGGCCAAGCTGGACGAGGAGAGGAAAACCTTCAACTTCAAAAAGGTCCTCATGGTCAACCCGGCGGTCAGCCTGCACAGCTCCATCGGGCAGATCGAGGGGCTTTTGGACAAGGTGCCGGGCGGCAAGGGGCAGATCATCAGGTTCTTCAACAACACCATGGACAAGTTCAGCCGGTTCTACCAGCGCGGCCAGTTCGTGGCCTTCAACGACGAGTTCCTGTACAGGGTCTACCAGGAGCGGCTGCTGACGCCCGAGGAGGCGGCCGGGCTGATCGGCGTGGTCTATCGCCTCGGCTCGGCCAACATGATCTTCACCTCCGACGTGATGACCAAGGGAGGGTACGTGGTGCCCAGGAACCGGGAGCTCTCCGACACAGATTCGCTCACCGACTATTTCCGGGTCAGCGTCCATCTCAGTTTCTTCCAGTACATAGACGAGTATTTCTATCCTAGCTACCAGAGGCTGCACCCCACGGTCAGCAGGGAACAGCTCAGGGAAACAGAGGGGTTCAAGAGCATCGAGGGGTACCTGAAGTCGAGCGGCAAGTTCGGGGTGATGACCAACCAGAACGACTTCATCCTCACCCCGGGGGACCTCGACTACCTCCGGCAGCTGTTCGGCGACAGGGTCAAGATCTATCCCAGCGGGGGGCATGGGGGGAACTTCGAGTACAGGGACAACGTCGCCTACGCGGTGGGATTCTTCAAGTGATCAGGAGGTGCCTGACGATGCCCAGCACATTGAGAAGGATCATTTGCGCGCTCTCCCTGCTGCTCATGGCGGCCGGATGCGCCACGACCACGGGAACCCTTCCCGAACAGCCTCCCATGCATACGGTGAGCGAGGTGGAGGCGGATGCGCGCCTGGAAGTGGCGCCGGAGCGCTGGGAGCGGTTCAACCGGAGCATGTACAACTTCAACTACCGGCTCGACCGCTATCTGCTGCTCCCCATCGTGCGCGGCTACGAGTTCGTGACCCCCGGCTTCGCCCAGAAAGGGGTCTCCAACTTCTTCAGCAATATCGAGGAGGTGCGTAACCTCACCAACAGCATGTTCCAGCTGAAGGGGATGGAGTCGCTGACCACCCTGGGGCGCTTCGTTACCAACAGCACCATCGGCATCGGCGGCCTCTTCGACGTGGCCACGCCGCTGGGGATGCCTTCCCGGCGCGAGGACTTCGGCCAGACCCTCGGTTACTGGGGCGTCGGCCCCGGTCCCTACCTGGTCATGCCCTTCCTTGGCCCCTCCAGCCTGCGCGACACCAGCGGCTTCGTGGCGGACGCCGCCATACGCAGCGCCATCATTGCGGGAACCGGGCTGGACAACAGCGACAACTGGGACACCATCGCAACCGTGGTGGTCGCCATGGAAGCGATCGACAAGCGGCACCTGGAGAGCTTCCGCTACTGGGGGACCGGCTCACCCTTCGAGTACGACATGGTCCGCTACCTCTACACCAAGAAGCGGGAGTTCGATACGGCGAAGTAAGCGGAGAGTGCAGAGGCCTTTGCCACGGAGAACATCTGAGAAAATCGGAGACAATTCGAAGAAATCCGGGAGTGCTGTCCCGGGATGAGGTGCGAGCAGGAACGAGCGGTGACGGTTGCGCTCACCCTTCGACTGGCTCAGGGCGAACGGCTTTGGCTGCGGGTTTCCTTTTTTGCCTTGGTTTGGGCAGCTAACCGGGAGCCGTTGGCAGCTGCGAAGTGACTCAGATTTGCTCCGTGGCGAACGGTTTTAGATCCCTCCCCCCCACCGGTACTGCCAGACGACTCCCAGGGCGTCGAAGTTGCTGCCGGTGCGCGTGGAGACGCCGGTGCTGGCAAAGAGCTTCAGCGAGTGCTTCCGGCTCACCGGGAAGGCCACGGTCCCCCCCAGCCGCCAGTTCTGCTGCAGGTTCTCTTGCCGTTCCCCGTCCAGGGTGGTGCGCCCCCCTCCATAGAAATCGGCGCCGGCCGCCGCCCAGATACCGGAGCGAAACCGGTAGACCAGATGACCCTGCACCGAGTAGATCGGGTTCTGCTCGACCTTGTGGCCGCCAAAGAAGTCGTCGTTCTCCGTGTAGAAGGTGACGTTGGTGGCAAGTTCCAGCGTGAGAGGGCCGAACGCCTTGGAGATGCCGAGCTCCGGCCTGATCGACCAGCGGTTGGTGCCGATGTTCAAAAGCTTGCTGCTGTCGTACTGCCCCAGCGGGGCGGACAGCTGCAGGCTCCCCCCCACGATCAGGTCCTGGCGGTACTTTTCGAACTCGGGCATGGAGAGGGCGGGCGCTCCGTAGAAGTTCACCGAGAAGCGGAACCTGGGATCGGCGAATCCGGACACGCTGCGCTCGCGTGACTCTCCCCGGTAGCTCGCGCTGCCGGAGGCCCAGGCGTAGGGAACCACCAGGTCGAACTTTCCCGACATCCCCCAGACATCGAGGGCGCGTGCGTAGGCAAAGAGCGCGGAGTGGGTGGTGACCTTGGCGTCCTGCAAGGGCGCCGACGGATCGGTGCCCACCCCGCCGTCCAGGTAGCCGTAGCCGGCAACCAGGAAATTCATCCCCACCGGCGTGTTGACGTACGCCCTCGGTTCGAGGTCCTGGGCGGAAGCCTCGAAGGCGGTGGCAACCAGTACCAGGATTGCCAAAAGGAGCGTGACGGTTTCGGTTCGCATGCGCATGAAGTTTTATATACCACGGTTCCCCGCACAGAAAAGCTCCCGAACAGTGAGCTTAACCAGTAAAAAACGGCAGGTACCCGCGACGAAATAAGCACCCCCCTGCGGTAAAGTCGATATGCCGTCCCCAAGATGATATCTCGTCCTCGTCCCGCTTCCGAAGTTTACTGCCGGCTACCGGCTTGTTTCCCAATCCCCTCTAATATCGGCTGTTTCCGTAACCGAAGATGCCTCCGGGACGGTGGGCATGTTTTTGGAAAGTACATCTTCGGAGAACTGGGTCTTTGCCAGTAAGGCGAACTGCCACCACCGATTCTTGCCGAGCATGGGGGATAACATGAAGACGGTCAGGAACTGCCGGACCAGGTTGCACAGCGTGGAAGCTGCGGCGCGTTTTCTCACATGGACTGCCCTTAGCCTAGTCGCCCTCCTGCCGTGCGGCTGCAAGGAGAAGGAGAAAGCGGCCGCCGCGCCGCCCCCGACGGTGATAGCGACCGAGGTGGTCGCCAGGGACACCCCGATCTCTTTAGAGTACGTGGCGCAGACCCAGAGCTCGCACGAGGTGAACATCCAGGCCCGGGTCTCCGGCTTTTTGGACCGGCGCACCTACATCGAGGGGACCATCGTGAAGGCGGGGGATGTCCTCTTCCTGATGGACAAGAAGCCCTACCAGGCCCAGGTGGATGCGGCCGCCGCTGCCCTGGATCGCCAGAAGGCCGCCATGCAGACCGCCAAGCTGAACCTGGAGCGCACCAGGCCGCTCACCGAGAAAAACGCCCTCTCCAAGAAGGACCTGGACGACGCCACCGGCGCCTACGAGTCCTCGGCCGCCGCCGTGGAGCAGGCCAAGGCGAACCTGGTCACGGCGAAGCTGAACCTCTCCTACTGCACCATCACCTCTCCGGTGACCGGCATCACCGGCGCCGCCCAGCAGCAGGACGGCGCCTACCTGAACGTGCTGAACAGCAAGCTCACCACGGTGTCGGTGCTCTCCCCCATCTGGGTCAACTTCAGCCTCTCCGAAAACGAGCTGAAGAACCTGCGCGACCAAGTCGCCCAGGGCAAGATCCGCGTCCCCAAGGACAAGAACTACGACATCGAGATCGTGCTGGTGGACGGCTCCATCTTCCCCCACAAAGGGAAGGTCACCTTCATGGCCCCCTCCTTCGACGAGAAGACCGGTACCTTCATGATGCGCGCCAGCGTCCAGAACCCCAACGGCATCCTGCGTCCGAACCAGTACGTGCGCGCCCGGGTGAAGGGGGCCAGCAGGCCCAATGCCATTGCCATCCCGCAGCGCGCCGTGCAGCAGGGGGCCAAGGGGCATTTCGTCTGGGTCGTGGACAAGCAGAACAAGGTGGAGCCCCGCCCGGTGGAGGTAGGGGACCAGACCGGCAGCGACTGGTTCATCAACGAGGGGCTCCGAAACGGCGAGCGGATCGTGGTGGACGGAGGCCTTAGCCTGCGCCCCGGCACGACCGTGGTGGTGAAGGCTCCGGGCGCTTCCGGCGAGCCGGGCACCGCCCAGGCGGCGGAAGGCAAACCGGAGCCGGCGAGGAAGGCGCACTGATCGCAGGCCGCACAGAAGGAGGGGCTCCATGTTCTCAAAGTTCTTCATAGAACGGCCGATCTTCGCCATCGTCGTCTCGCTGATCATCGTGATCGCCGGCCTGGTGGCCATGAAAAACCTGCCGGTCGCCCAGTACCCGACCATCACGCCGGTGCAGATCCAGGTGACCACCACCTACCCGGGCGCCGACTCCAAGACGGTGGGGGACTCGGTGGCGGCCCCCATCGAGGCCCAGATAAACGGCGTCGACAACATGCTCTACATGACCTCGACCAGCTCCAACACCGGGCAGATGACCATCACGGTCTTCTTCGCCCTGCATGTGGACCCCGACATCGCCCAGGTGGACGTGCAGAACCGGGTGAACCTCGCCATGCCGCAGCTCCCCGACGCGGTCAAGCAGTACGGGGTCTCGGTGCAGAAGAAATCCTCCAGCCCGCTCATGATCATCTCGCTCTACAACAAGGACGGCCGCTACACCCCCGACTACGTGACCAACTACACCAACGTCTACGTCCTGGACGCCATCAAGAGGGTGAACGGGGCCGGCCAGGCGCAGATCTTCGGGGTCCCGGACCAGGCGATGCGCATCTGGATGAACCCGGACCGCATGGCCTCGCTCGGCATCACCACCAGCGACATCCAGAACGCGGTGTCCCGCCAGAACGCCCTGTTCGGGGCGGGGCAGGTCGGCTCGCAGCCCAATGACGGCAAGGTGCAGATGACCTTCCCGGTGGTGACCCAGTCCCCCTTCATCAAGCCCTCCGAGTACGAGAACATCATCCTGCGCGCCAGCCAGGACGGCAGCGCCATCGTGCGGGTGAAGGACGTGGCCCGCGCCGAGACCGGGCGGCGCCAGTACATCGACGACAACCGGCTAAACGGCATCGCCGCCACCCCCATCATCGTCTACCAGCAGGCCGGCGCCAACGGCCTGGAAGTGTCCAAAGGGGTCAGGAAGGTGATGGAGGAGCTGAAGAGCACGCTGCCGGACGGCATCGATTACACCATCTCGCTGGACACCACCGAGTTCGTGCGGCTCTCCATCGAGGAGGTGATCCAGACCCTGTTCGAGGCCATCGTGCTGGTGGTGATCGTGGTCTACCTCTTCCTGCAGAGCTTCCGCTCCACCATCATCTGCACGGTCGCCATCTTCGTCTCGCTGATCGGCACCTTCGCGGGCATGCTCGCCCTGGGCTTCTCGGTTAACCTCCTGACCCTGTTCGGCATCGTGCTCGCCATCGGCATGGTGGTCGACGATGCCATTGTGGTGGTGGAGAACGTGGAGGCCAAGATGGCGAAGGAGCACCTGCCGCCCAAGGAGGCGACCATCGTCGCCATGCAGCAGATCGGCACCTCCTTGATCGCGGTGGTCCTGGTCATGGCCTCGGTCTTCATCCCCGCCGCCTTCCTCCCCGGCACCACCGGGCAGCTCTACAAGCAGTTCGCCATCACCATCGTGGTCTCGGTGTCGCTTTCCGGCTTCACCGCCCTGACGCTCACCCCCGCCATGTGCGGGGCCATGCTGAAGCACAACCCGCCGCCCCAGAAGGGCCCCTTCGCCTGGTTCAACCGGATGTTCGACAAGTTCACCCTCAAGTTCGGCGACGCCGTCGTGCTGATGATCAAGCGGATGGGGGTGGCCTTCGTGGTGCTGGCGGTCATGATGTACGCGCTGTTCCACCTCTTCAAGACCATCCCGACCAGCTTCGTCCCCAACGAGGACCAGGGATACCTGTTCACCCAGATCCTGATGCCGGACGCCGCCAGCCTGAACCGCACCTCGCAGATGGCGGCCAAGGTGGATGCCCTGTTCGCCAAGAACCCGGCGGTGGAGAACCGGACCATCGTAACCGGCTACAGCCTGATCGACAGCCAGTACAAGCCCAACGTCTCCACCTTCTTCGTGACGCTCAAGGATTTCAAGGAGCGCTACTCCTCCAAGGACCGTGCGAAGAAGGAAAACTCGGAAGCGGTGCTGAAGGAGGTGGCTGCCGGGGCGCGGGGGATCAAGGAGGGGGTGACCATACCGATCGCTCCGCCGGCCATCCCGGGCATCGGCACCACCGGCGGCTTCGAGTTCTGGATCCAGGACAAGGGCAACGGCGACCCGGCGCGCCTGTTCGAGGTCACCCAGCAGTTCCTGAGCAAGGCCCGCCAGCGCCCCGAGCTGGTCGGCCTGAACACCACCTTCCGGGCCGCTTCCCAGCAGCTGCGGGCCGACGTGGACCGCGCCAAGGCGGTGCTTTTGGGGGTGCCGATCGCGGACGTCTACAGCGCGCTGCAGGCCCAGTTCGGCTCCATCCAGGTCAGCCAGTTCAACGAGTACAGCCGGGTCTGGAACGTCATCCTGCAGTCCGATGCCCCCTACCGCCGGACCACGGCGGACATCATCCGGCTCTACACCCGCTCCACCAACGGGCAGATGGTGCCCTTGTCCGCCCTGGTGACCACCAAGTACGTCACCAACCCGGACCTGGTCCCCCATTTCAACGGCTTCCCGGCCGCCCAGGTGACCGGCAACGCGGCTGAGGGGTTCAGTTCCGGTGAGGCGCTGAACGCCATGGAGGCAGTGGCCCGCGAGGTGCTCCCCTCCGGCTTCGGTTTTGCCTGGTCCGGCATGGCCTACGAGGAGAAGAAATCGGGGGCCTCCTCGATCGCCGCCTTCGCTTTCGGCCTGATCATCATCTTCCTGCTGCTCGCCGCGCAGTTCGAGTCCTGGACCCTGCCGGGTTCCGTGATGACCGCGGTCCCCTTCGGGGTGCTGGGCGCCCTGACCTTCAACTGGATGCGGGGGCTTTCCAACGACGTCTACTTCCAGATCGGCCTGTTGACCCTGATCGGCCTCGGTGCCAAGAACGCGGTGCTCAGGGTCGCCTTCGCGGTGGAGTTGCGCGAACAGGGGCTCTCCATCATGGACGCCACGGTGAAGTCGGGCGAGGAGCGCTTCCGCCCCATCATCATGACCTCGCTCGCCTTCATCTTCGGCGTGCTCCCCCTGGCCATCGCCACCGGCGCCGGCGCCAACGCCCGCCACTCGATCGGCACCGGCATCATGGGGGGGATGATCGGCGAGGCGACCCTCGCCATGCTCTACGTGCCGCTCTTCTTCTACCTGTTCGACAAGCTCACCGAGCGCAAGAAGGAGAAAGCCGCCGCCAAAGCCGCCGCCAAGGCGAAAGCGGAGGGGCCACCCGAGGACGGCGGCCCGCCGCCGGTGGTGGAGCCTGCCGGGGAAGGAGGGAACTGACATGCGCAGACTCGTGATGCTCGCTGCCGTCGTCTTGCTGTCCGGCTGCCTGATGGGCCCCGATTACCGGCGGCCTGCGGTGGACACCCCGTCCGCCTACCACTACCAGGACAAGGACGCCCGGGAGACGGCCAACACCCAGTGGTGGAAGGATTTCCAGGACCCGGTGCTGGACTCCCTGATCGCGGAGGCGCTCGCCAACAACAAGAACGTGCAGATCGCGGCCGCCACCATCGAGCAGGCGGAAGCCGTGCTCACCCAGACCCGCTCGCCGCTCTTCCCGCAGGTGAGCTACGGCGGCAGCGCGCTCAGAACGCGGGCCAGCGAGAAGGACGCGGTACCGGTAAGTTCCGGGGTCTCCAACCCGGCCTCCTCCTTCCAGGTGTTCGGCGGCGTCAACTGGGAGCTCGACCTGTGGGGGCGGGTCCGGCGCCTGTCGGAATCTGCCAGGGCGAACCTTCTGGCAAGCGAAGAGGCCCGCCG
>DATFAB010000068.1:0-5108 GCA_035255025.1 Geomonas sp. | reverse complement strand
AGGGGCGCCGCCTCATCGATCTGCCGGAGCCCTATGTCGTATGGTTTGCCGGGCAAGGCTTTCCCGAAGGGAAGCTGGGCACCATGCTGCGCGCCCTCTATGAAATCAAGGTAAACGGGCTCGAATATCTGTTCGACCGGTTACGGTGACGTTGCCGACCGGCGACAGGACCGGCCCGAACCACCACGGAGATACCCCATGACCAACCAACCCATCGACCCCTCCGGCCTCGTCCCCTCGGAGCGGGACGCCTGCGCCATCATCTGCTACATCAACAAGGAGGCCCGCCCCACCCACGGCAACGTCCAGCGGACCATCGAGGCCCTCGTGAAGATGGGGCACCGGGCCGGCGAGATCAACGGCGAGGGAGACGGCTGCGGCATTCTCACCGATATCCCCCGCGCCCTCTGGTCCGAGATCCTGGAGGCAAGCGGCAAGAATCCCGTACTCTCCAGGCAGGAAGGCTTTGCGGTCGGCCACCTCCTGCTTGACCGGGAAAGGCTGGCCCGGGAGCCTGGGTTGCAGTCGTCGCTGCTGGAGACCGTCCGTGAGTCGGGAATGGAGGTGCTGGCCGACCGTCAGGCGCAGGTGCGAAGTGAGGTGCTGGCGGCCCGGGCGCGGGTGACCGAGCCGGTCCTCTGGCAGGTCGCTCTGCAGGTGCCCGAGCCCTCGCGGGCAGCCAGCAGCCTTTTTACGCTGCAACTCCAGCTGGAGAGGCAGTTCCCGGTGCAGGTCGCCTCCCTTTCCTGCGAGGTCGCCGCCTACAAGGTGCACGGCGCTCCTGAGATCCTCGCCCGCTACTATCCGGAACTGAAAAGAGGCGACTTCCTCTCCGCCGCCACCATCGGGCACAGCCGCTACTCGACCAACACCCTTCCCACCGTGCTGCGCGCCCAGCCCTTCTCGCTTCTCGGCCATAACGGCGAGATCAACACCATAGCCCGGCTGCGTGAGGAGGCCCGCATGCTGGGGATCGAGCTGGTCCCCGGCGGCAGCGATTCCCAGGATTTGAACCGCACCCTGGAGGGGCTGATCTGCTCGCAGGGCTTCACCCTGTTCGAGGCCATGGAGATGGTATTCCCTGCCGTGTTCAGCGCCATGAACAGGATGCCTGCCGAACTTGCCGCCGTTTACCACTGGTTCAGGCGCTACCTTTCGGCCAGTGCCCAGGGGCCGGCCGCCATCATTGCCAGGCACCGCGACCAGTGTGTTTTCAGCGTCGATGCCATGGGACTCAGGCCGCTCTGGGTCGGCGAAACCGAGGAGGAACTCTTCGCCTCCTCCGAGCTTGGCGTAGTACCCCACGAGGAGATCGTCCGGGATCCCAAGCCGCTGGCACCCGGCGAGAAGATGGGGGTGCGCCTGTTCCAGGGAAAAGCGCCGCAGGTTCTCGAACACAACGAGTTGCGCGACGAGCTGCTCAATCTCCTTCGGCGCAGGACCAACCTAACGGCCCAGGCGAAAAGCATCGTAGGGGGCGCAGAGGTTGCTCACCGTTTGCGCAAGGGGGAAGCTGCCGGTCCCTTTGCTGGCCAGAAAGAGCTCCTCACCGAGAACCTCCTTAACGCTCTGGCCTGGAAATCCAGTGACGTCCTGAACCTGAGCGAGATGGCCCGCAAAGGGCAGGACCCGATCACCTCGCTTGGCTACGACGGTCCGCTGGCCGCACTTTCACTTTCCCGACAAAACCTCTCTGATTACTTCAAGGAGCAGGTGGCGGTGGTGACCAACCCGGCCATCGACCGGGAGCGGGAGTCCGAGCATTTTTCGACCAGCGTCTACCTGGGTGCGCGCCCGTCACTGCGGGGGCGTCCCGCCAAGGCGGTGAAGCTTTCGCTGCCGCTGTTGCTAGGTGGCGGGCGCACGAGTGGCCTGTCCGGAGGCGACCCCTTGGCAGCAGAATTCGGAACCTGCACCATCGAGGCGCTGCTGGAGAGCTTTGGCCGGGGCAAGAGCGTGGTCCTCCCCTGTACCATCAGGCGGGGCGAGGCCATCAGCGCCGCCCTGGACCGGATCTGCGGCGAGGCGGTCCTTGCTGTAAACCGGGGAGCGCTGCTGGTGGTGCTGGACGATGCGCGGGCCTTCACCGCCCAGCATTACTTCCTGGATCCCTTCCTGGCAGTCGCGGTGCTGCACAAGGCTCTCAAGGAGAGTGAAGCTGCCGATGGCCTGAGCCTCAGGCGCGGCTGTTCCATCGTCCTTCGTTCCGGGGCCCTCAGGAACCTGCACGATCTGATCTTCGCGCTGGGGATGGGGGCCGACGCCCTCTGTCCGTACCTGATCTGGGAGCTGGGGGAGCAGGAGGAGTACGGGATACGGAACCTGCTCGGCGTGCTCGGACGCGGCATGGAGAAGGTGATCTCCACCATGGGTACCCACGAGATCGGCGGCTACGGCAAGTACTTCGCCTCCATCGGCCTGTGCAGCCATCTGGCCGGCATCTTCGAGACCCCCAACTTCTGCGGTAGCGATGCCGGAGGCATGACCCTGGAACGGCTGGAGGAGGACAACCGGGGCCGTAGCGAGGTGGCCCGCAGCCGGAAGAAGCAACCGGTGCCGGTGCAGTTTCGCCTCTACCCCCGCATCTGGAAGATGGTCGGCCAGGTCGCCAAGATGGAGGAGAGCTATGCCGACCTCTCCCGGCTGATCCAGCAACTGGAAAACGAGCACCCGCTGGCCATTCGCCACCTGATCGATTTCCGTGTGACGGAAGAGCTTTCTGTCGACCCGGAGGAGGTCGACCTGAAGGTAGGAAGTCATGATCTCCCCATCATCTTCTCGGCCATGAGCTTCGGCTCGCAGGGGGAGACCCCGTTCAGGATCTACGCCGAGGCCGCGCGCAGGCTGAACATCATCTGCATGAACGGGGAGGGTGGCGAGATTGCCGACATGATGGGGCGCTACCGGAACAACCGTGGTCAGCAGATCGCTTCGGGGCGCTTCGGGGTGAGCATGGAGTTCCTCAACTCGGCGGACGTCCTGGAGATCAAGGTGGGGCAGGGCGCCAAGCCGGGCGAGGGTGGGCATCTCCCCGGTTTCAAGGTAACACGCAAGATCGCCGCCGCCCGCAACGCCACGCCGGGAGTCTCGCTGATCTCGCCTTCCAATAACCACGACATCTACTCGATCGAGGACCTGGCCCAGATCGTCGAGGAACTGAGGACCGCCAACCCGGCCGCCAGGATCTCGGTCAAGGTGCCTGCGGTGGCCGGCATCGCCACCATCGCCCTGGGGATCGTCAAGGCGGGTGCCGACATCATCACCATCAGCGGCTACGATGGCGGCACCGGCGCCGCACGCAAGCACGCGGTGAAGTTCGTAGGGCTTCCGGCAGAGATCGGCGTCCGGGAGGCGCACCGTGCCCTGGTCGAGGCCGGGATGCGCGACAAGGTGGAGCTGTGGGCCGACGGTGGCGCCCGCACCGGACGCGACGTGGTCAAGCTGATGCTGCTGGGTGCCAACCGGGTGGGCTTCGGCACCATGGCCATGGTCATCATCGGCTGCACTACCTGCCGTAGCTGCCACCTGGGGACCTGCCATGTGGGAATCGCCACCCAGATCGAAACCGAGCAGGAGGCGGCCTTGCGGGGCATGAAGCGCTTCGTGCCGCGCGTGCTGGAAAACGGCATCATCTACGAGACCACTTTTTTCCGTGCCTTGGCACAGGAGATCCGCGTGCTGACCGCCAGGCTCGGTTTCCGCCGCAGCCAGGACCTGGTCGGTCGGGCCGATCTTCTGGTGCAGAAAAGGGGGGGAGAGCGCCTGGACCTTGCGGGGCTGCTGAGCGCACCTACTCCCGGAGACCCGAGCCAGTTTGAAAGCGAGGTGCGCATTATCAGGAAGCCGCTAAACTACCTGACCTCGCTCATCTCCAGCCTGATCGGCCAAGCCTTCGATAACGGCGAGCAAAAAGTCCGCTATGATGACGACAGCGTGAGCAGTTCCGACCGCGCTATCGGCACCCATCTGGCCGGCACCATGTTCCGCGGCTGGCGGGACGGCCGCTTTCCCCCTGATTGCCAGGCCCAGCTTCATTTCCACCACGATTCCATCCCGGGCAACGGCCTCGCTGCCTTTACCATGCCGCAGATCGCCATCCGGGTGGAAGGGGGAGCCCAGGACGGGGTCGGCAAATCGACCCTCGGAGGGAAGATCGTCATCCTCAAGGGGGAAAACCGCTCCGGTGTTCGGGTCGGAGGGGGCGTTGGCAAGGGGCTCGCCTACGGTGCCCTCGGAGGGATCTTCCTCATCCAGGGCGACGCCGACAGCCGCGCCTGCATCAGGCTTTCCGGTGCGGACGTGGTACTGGGGGGCCGGATCCGCAGGGTCATCGATGACGAAGTGGGGAATATCGCCGGCCGGGCGAACCTGAAGGGATTTGCCTGCGAGTACATGACAGCCGGCCGGGTGGTGGTGCTGGGCGACCCCGGTCCCTGGCTCTGTTCCGGCATGACCGGAGGGGTGGTGTACTGTCACCTTGATCTTGAAATGGGCTTCACCCGTGACGTGTTGCGCAGGCGCCTGGCCAGAGGTGCCGGGGTAGAGATCCGTGATCTGGAAGAAGACGATGTGGTCCAACTGGAGGATCTTCTCGGCCGGTACGCCAGGGAACTCTTCCACTCGCAGCAAAAAGAGGAAGCGGACTGGGTGCATGCCGTGCTGGCCCGCGCCCGCAGCAGTTTCGTGAAGATCGTGCCTGAGAAGGCCATGGTGATGCCCAACAGCACCGAATAGAGAGCCGCAGATAGTACCGCTGGTACAAACGAACCTTCGTCTTTGAACGCCGTTCGCCCTGAGCCCGTCGAAGGGTAGTAGAGAATAGGCGCTGTGACTGGCTCAGCATGAACAGGCAACCGCCTCCCATAACTTCTCCACGTAATTCCACCGTCCGAAAGCGACCAGCCGTCCACCCCCATTTCACGGCAAACCCGGGGCGGGACAGTTACCGGAGTTAGTCAAGGGAGTGCCGAAGGAGGAACAGATGAGCGAAACGGCAAGGCCGTTGTGTTTGATCCTCATGCCTTTCGAGAAGAGGAAGGACTGCACCGGGCGCGTGATCGACTTCGAAGCGGTCTACCGCAGGCTGGTAGTGCCTGCCGTGGAAGCTG
>DATFAB010000067.1:0-12850 GCA_035255025.1 Geomonas sp. | reverse complement strand
CGGCAACTCATACCAGTACCTGCAGGGAACCTCGATGGCCGCACCCCACGTGACCGGCCTCGCCGCACTGCTGGGTGCCTCGGGAAAGGACTGGAAGCAGATCAGGAACCTGATCCTCGCCGGGGGCGACGGCCTCGCCTCGCTCACGGCAAAGACCATCACCGGCCGCCGCATCGATGCCGCCAATTCCGTCGCCTGCCTGGACCGGCCGCTCTTCGTCCTGCAGCAGATGCCGGACTCGTTGCAGGCCGGCACCGCAATGACCTTTTCCGCCATCAGCATCAACTGCGGTGAGGCTGCCGGCCCCGTTTCGGTCACCATCACACCACAGGGGGGAGCTGCCAGCTACCTGCAACTGCGTGATGACGGCGTGGCTCCGGACCTGGCGGCGGGCGACGGCGTCTTCACCGGGAGTTGGACTCCGGCCTCTTCCACCAGCGTGGTGCTTAGCTTCTCATCGCCCGCCGGTACGCAGGTCGTCTCCTATCCACCGCTCGCCGTCTCCGCCACGGCGACAGTAGCAAGCCCCGCCGGCATCACCGGCCGGACAGCATCCGCCAATCTCGGCGTTGCCTTCAGCGAAATCTTCAGTGCGAGCGGTGGGAAGCCTCCCTACTCCTGGTCGGTTGCAGGCGGGGGGCTCCCCGCCGGCCTCAGCCTGAACGGCTCCACCGGGGAGATCTCCGGTACGCCGGCCGCCACCGGCGCCTATGCGTTCACCATCCGGGTCACCGATACCATTGGGCTCACCGATAGCAGCAGCTGGGGAATCGTCATCGGCCAGGGGCTGAGACCCGGGTGGCCGCAGATGCTGCAACAGAAGACCGGCACCGGTTTCCTTTCGATGATCTCCTCATCACCCGTGTTCGCCGACCTGGACGGCGACGGCAAGGACGAGCTGATTGTGGGAGACTACACCGAAGGGACGAGGCCGGCGGTGATCTACGTCTTCAAGGAGAACGGGCTCACAGCGTCCTACCAGTTTCCCAACGTCCAGCCGTACGCGCGTATCTACAGCACCCCGGCGGTGGCCGACCTCTTCAACGACGGCAGGAAGCAGATCATCGTCAGCCAGGGGTGGCCCAGCAGCACGCCCCCCGTGTTCGTGTTCGACAAGGATCTGAACATCCTGCCCGGTTTCCCCTCCGGCCATTTCGATACCTGGAATACCTCGCCCGGCTTCTGCGGCTCTCCGGTGGTCGCGGACTTCGACAACGACGGCAACAAGTCGATCCTGGTCGACTGCGCCCCCAATAACCTCAGCGACCCCAATTACGGCAAAAGCGTGCTGGTCATGGTGGATGCGCAGGGTGCGGTGGTCGCCGGCTGGCCGAAGATCGTCAGCGCCGCTGTCAGCCAGAACGAACCGATGCCGCTGGCCGGCGATATCGACAACGACGGCAGGAAGGAAATCGTGCGCCTCGGTGGGGACGGGGTCATCCACATCTACCGAAAAGATGGCAGCGAAGTGGGCCAGTGGCCGGCGTCGACCAACGCGTCACAGCTGTGGACCCCGGTGATGGCCGACTTCGACGGCGACGGCTTCCTCGAAATTGCCGTGAAGGAGAATTTCAAGGACGACGCCGGGACGACCAAGCACCGCATCTCCATGTTCAACCGCAACGGCGAGCTCCTTCCTGGCTGGCCCCTGGTGTTCTCCAGCGAGTTGGGTGCCGTCGCGGGCGGAGGGATCATCGCCGCAGACGTCGACGGCGACCAGCGGGCCGAGCTGATCACCAACAGCGGCCCGGAATGGAGCACTTGGAGCGCCTTCAAGTGGTACGGTACAGCCGTGTCCGGATGGCCGACGCCCTCCAGCAACGGACGCATCAACATCAGCGCCTTTCCAGTAGTGGGAGACGTTAACGGCGACGGCGGCCAGGAGTTCTTTTACACCACCACCGACTGGTGGGCGCCCAGCACCTGGCTGTGGGGCTATGGCGGCGGCTCACAGCAACTGGCCGGCTACCCCAAGCTTGCCGGGGTAAGTTCCGAGGTTCGCACCACTCCTGCCCTCGGTGACATCGACGGCAACGGCAGGATAGACATCGCCGTCAAGGGCGAGGACGGCACCTTGAACGTCTGGGAATCGACACAGAGTTCGAGCGGGTTCCTCCCCCAGTGGCCGCTCTACGCACACGACCTCGAACACACTGGCACTCTTACCGCCCAGCAGATACAGCATCGTGCCCCGTTGGCGTCCTTCCGGGCAACGCCGGTGGCTGGCGTGGCGCCGCTGGCCGTAAGCTTCATCGACACCAGCGACTACGCTGCCACCAGCTGGACCTGGAACTTCGGGGACGGCGTCAGCAGTACGCTCAGAACTCCCCGCCACAGCTACACCCAGCCCGGGAGCTACACGGTCTCCCTCACCGCAGCCAACGCCTACGGCAGCGATACTGTGACCAGAACCGGGCTGATAACGGTGGCAGTTCCGCTCATCATTCCGGCGACCTCGCCGCTTCCCTCGGCGGTGAACTCGGTCCCGTACAGCGTGACCATTCCGGTGGTCGGCGGCATTTCCCCGTACACGTGGTCGGTAGTCTACGGCAGCGGTAGCCTTCCGGCGGGACTTTCCTTGGATGCAGCGACCGGGGTTATCTCCGGGACACCAAGCGGGACAGGCACCAAGGGGTTCACCATCCAGGTGACCGATGCCGCCGGACTGACCGTGACGCAGGCCTTCGTGCTTACCGTCAACACCACCGCCGTGTTCGCCGTCAACACGGCCGCGCTCGCCAACGGCACCGTCGGCAGCACGTACAACCAGGTGCTGTGGGGAAGCGGCGGGACCGCTCCTTACGGCTGGTCACTCTACCTCAATGTCCCCTTCGTCAACGGTAGTCTCCCCTTCGGCCTCTCGCTGGACAGCGCCACCGGGGCCATCACCGGCACACCCACGACACCCGGCTCCTTCGCGTTCTATGCCCGTGTCACCGACGCCACCGCCAAAAGCGCGACCAAGCGGCTGGTGATTGTCGTCGAAGACGGAGTCTGCTCATCATCGCCACTTCAGGTGGTGGGCGCCTCCATCACTGCCTACACCGATGTCAACAGCGCTCTCCAATTACTAGCCAACAACGACGTCATCATGCTGCGCGACGTCACCCTAAGCGGCAACATGAGCTTCACTAACGGCGCCCGTGTCAAGTTGCGGGGCGGCTACGACTGCGGGTTCGGCAGCAACAACGGCAGCACTGTCCTTATCTCCGGAAAGCTGACCGTTAAAAGCGGCACGGTCGCCGTCGACCGCGTCCGTTTGCGCTAGTCCTGCCGGGAACTCCCTTCCCTGGGGGCACGCCCCGGCCGGAGAACCGGTAAAACCGTGGTCAGAAAAACAGCGGGACGCTTGCCCCCAGCCCCTGCACCACGCTGGTAAAGGCGTCCCTGTTCTCGAGCTTTGCTGCCCCGAACCGTTCCTCGAAAAGCCTCCTGATGAAGGGGATCCGTGAGGTTCCGCCGGTGAGGAAGACGGTATCTATCCTGGAACAGTCGATACCGGATCGTCCGACTACCTCGTCAATGCATCCCGCTATCGCCCCGACATTCTCGCCGTTTATCCCCTCGAACTCCTGCTTGGTCATCTCTTCGGCTATGCAAAGGTCCCGTTCGCTGAAGGAGATCTCCGTTTGCTCTTTCTGTGACAGCTCGCACTTTGCCTTCTCGATCGACTGGAAGAGAAAGAAGCCGTAGTTGTCATTGATCAACTGCTCCAGGTTTTCCAGCGGCTTCCTGTCGAGCGCGGCATTCTTGATGACCCTGATCTGCTCCCTGGTCTTTCGTGCCCGCAAAAGCGGCACCCGGTGCCATTGGCAGAGGGTGTGGATGATGCTGTGCGGGATGTCGAACAGTTCGTTCTTGCCCATCCCCCTGTACTTCACGCCGCGGCCGAAGTACTTGGCGACCTTCTCCCACATGATCTGCGAATCGAACTTGTCGCCTGCCGTGTAGACGCCGCCAATGGAGAGGACATCGCTGCGCCGGTTGGACCTCTCGAAGGCGCCCCCTTGCAGCCGCATAACCGTGAAGTCCGAGGTGCCTCCGCCGAAATCGCCGATGAACACCAGCTTTTCGGCGCCTGCAGGAAGGGATTCCTCATAGGTAAGAGCTGCCGCTACCGGCTCGAACTGGAAATGGATCTGTTTGAATCCCGCCTTGCGGGCTGCCTTCTCCAGCCGGGTCTGGGCAAGGGCGTCCTTTTCCGGATCCTCGGAAAAAACGACCGGGCGCCCCAGAACCACGCTGTCGACCGTGCAGCCGACGTATGCTTCCCCTTTTGCCTTGATCTTCCTGAGGATGATGGCGACTAAGTCGTCGATGCCGTACTTCCTGCCGAAGACCTCGGTCCCTTCGAAGTTCCTGTTGGGGAGAAAGGTCTTGATGGACTGCATGAAACGTCCTGCCGCCACATCGTTCACGTAATTGTTGATCGCCTCCTGCCCTGCGAAAACCTCATTGTCCTCATTGAAGTAAAGGACCGAGCGCAGCAGCGAGCCGTCCCCCTTCAGTTCGTCAATATTCACCAAGTCGACCCTGCCTTCTCTGTAGACGGAGAGAGCCGAGTTGGTGGTGCCGAAATCGATACCGAAAACTATCTGCATGGAAACTCCTGGTGTAGAAAAACAGCAAGGGCGGGTGCCGAGGCCCGCCCTTGTAAAAAGTGGCAAACGTGTCGCTCGAACTGCCTGCCACCCGAAGCGGCAGAATGCCAAGGTGCAGCAGGAATCAGTCGAACTGTTGTATGTACGTCATGTTTATCAGAAAGCGCAGGTTGGACGCAAGCGTTATCGGTCGCAGGATAGATAGAGCGGCGAGGAGTTAACGGAACAAGTTGAAAGTATGAAAGCCGCCTTGGGGGCGGCTTTCTCGTGTTAGCAGTCTCAATGTTGCTCCTAAAGCAGAGATCGTTTCTCCTCAAAGGCCAAAGCGAGTGCGGTTCCGCCGTGGAAGAGCAGGTCCAGGGCCACGAAGAGACCGATCACCCAGAGGCCGGTAACCGGCCACTGTGCAATGATCAGTATGCCGAGCACCATGGAAACAACTCCGGAAATGATGGACCACATCCAGAAGCTATGGTTCCTGTGTTCCATCCAGTAAACGATCCGCACCGCTCCCAGGGCGATCAGCGCGCCGGCCAGGAAGAGGGTGAGGATCAGTGAGCTCACTATCGGGTTTGCCACTATCAGCAGCCCCGCGATGATGTAGAGGGCGCCCAGCAGTATCCCTCCCCACACATGCCGCCGTCCCTGTGAGCTGAAACTGGCGACAATCTGGATGACACCGCCGATGATTGCCAGGACGCCGAAGAACAGCACGCTGGCAAGCGTCATGAGGGTCGCCATGAAGAAGCCGACGATACCCAGGATCAGGTAAAGGATGCCAAGTACGGCGAGCCAACCGCGGTGAACTCCTTGCCTGTCATAGAGATCGTTTTTCCAGAAAAAGCCGCGATGAAAAAAGCTTGGGCTGTGAAAGAAATCGTGTCCGTGCGGAGTTGAAAACCTCATAAAGTTTCGCCTCCTTTTGCTGTCAGTTTGATCTCTTACCCTATCTTACTCCTTGCCGCTGTTAGCTGAAATCGGAAGTTCTCGGCTGGATAACCCCATCCTCGCCCTGTCCCTCCCCTTGAAGGGGAGGGGACCTCTGTCCGGGCATACTCTTGAAGGGGAGAGACTTATAGCCAGGCATGCTCTTTAACGGGAGAGGTCTCTGTCGGTGCAAGCTTTTGAGAGGGGCGGTCTGTCGACGCAGGAGGGAGTATGTCTGTCGGTGCAACTTTTAAGGAAGTCTACTCTAATACCTTCTCCACAACTCCAGCCCGTGATAGGCTTCTTGAAAGCCGAACTCTTTGAGCCTCTTGCCGAATGGCGATGTGGCCGCTGCCTCACCGTTTATCTGCTCCACGATGATCCGCTTCAGGGGGTTGAACTCGCGGGTCAGCAGCACCTTGAAGAAGCTGAGATACTCGTGAATCCGCAGGTCGTCCGGCTGGGCCTTGATCTCCAACTCCTTGCCGTAGCGCTTGGAGATGATGACCAGCCGGGTGCCGTGATATACCAGGTGAGTGGAGGGAAGCCGCGCCGGCAACTGCTCCCGGATGCCATCCAGTCCGCTGCCGCACAGCGAGGCGGGATCGGTGGCGTTGAGCCAGTACACCTGATCCTGCGGCAGTCCCTTGTCGAGCATCCGGTACGCTTCGTGCGAGATGAACTGGAGCCCTGGGATACCGGTGAAGAAGTTGCCGGAGAGAACCTCGCCGGACATCTCCATGATACGCAGTGTCCTGAACAGCCGCGGCCACTGCAGGGGCGGCAGTTCCCGCAGCAGAAGCTCCTTGAAGAGGATGCCGTACCGCTCCAGAAGCACCCGCACCCTGTCCTTGTTTCGTTCTTCCCTTTCCAGGATGTCCCAAGACTCTTTCGCCCCGGGGATGACGTACCAGCTGCCGGCACTCTCCTGGCCCCGGTTCCAGCGGCTTACTAGCGGCATCCGACGCAGCTCATGCCGGTGTTCCGACTCCCTGGTGGTGAATTTGTTAAGTACCCCTTTGCGAACGGCCGTGAAGGAATCGTTGCTCAGCCTGCCTTTCCAGGCGAGCGTCCAGAGTTGCTGGGTCACCTTGGCGGACGGCAGCCCAGTTCCCAGTGCTATCGCCGGTAGCGTGTAGCGCCCCTTGGGATCTGGTATCAACTGCGCGATCAGCCTGCTATCCGCATCATCGCCCGGGTCTTGGGGCTCGAGAAAAAGGTCGAGATCCTCGGGGAATGCAAAAGAGACCTTTTTCTCCGCGCAGCCGAACCACAGCAGGTCGCTGGTCTGCATCAGGCTGTCCAGCCACGGGTTGAAGTACGGCTGCAGGCGGGCCGGCAGCACCTCCTCCTCCCAGGCCGCTGCGGATAGCGGGGTGCCCAGCAGTTGTTCCAGCCTCTTTCTGAGATCATCGACCGAGTCGCCGCGACGGACAGCACCCTGGAAGGTCGCCAAAAACAGCGGCAGGTAGCTCACGTCAAGCGCCTCGAAGGGGGCTTTCCTCGACCGGCGGAGCATCCTGAGCAACGCTTCCAGGTTGACCGCATCGCAGATCTCCGGCAGCCTGCTTTCTTCGCTAAACTGGTCAAGCACCACCTGTCCGGTCTCTTCCAGCGAATGGATCGCATCGTTGAAGATGTCATCCGGCAACCCGAGGATCCGCTGGAGGCAGGAGAGTTCGAGAGGACCATAGTAGGTAAGCAATTTGCCTGTCAGCCAGAGGGTGGGCGAATCTTCTTCATCCGGTCCGATTACCCCAGCCTCACCCTGTCCCTCCCCTTGAAGGGGAGGGGACGCTGTGGGAACCTTTCCAGAAACAAGTGCGCTCCTCTCTGAATCCCCCCCTTTAACAAAGGGGGGCGAGGGGGGATTTGTCTTTTCGACCTTCCGCGTCATCACCTTCTGTGCCGACCGTTGCAACTCTTTCAGGAACTTAAGGTCGCCGTTAACCAGCGCCAGCTTCAATTCCCGCCAATCCCTCCCCAATCCGTTCGTGAGTTCCGGCAGCATCTCGATAGCGGCGGCAAGCGGTGCTTCTGTGCCGGGAATTCCGATGAGGGCGATCCTTTCGGCCACATCCGCGAGCAGACCTTCCCTGTCCAACTGATAGTCCCGCTCCATCGCGTCGAGAAGGGCCAGCCATTCGTCATAAGGGATGAGGAGGCGTTCCTTGACCCAGTCGATCAGCTCGCGGGGAGAATCGGGGGCGTATCCCGGGGCGGTGCGCTGCTGTTTCGCCTGGAACAGGCGGATCAGTTCGGCCGGCAGCCGAGGGCGCAGGTGCGGGGAGAAGGTCAGCTCCTTTAGCAGATCCTGCCCCAGTGCCGAGGTCCGGGAGCTGTAGGGCGTGTCATCTTCGTAGACGTACTTGTTGGTCTGCAGCCAGATCAGGCCCTTGGCGAAGGGAGTGGCGACCGTGGTGCGGATCTCGGTCACGGCGATCTCGCCATCCTGCAATTCCTCCAGCAGGCGTTTCAGGTTGGGCAGATCGAAGTCGTCCTGCAGCGATGAGCGCCAGGTCTCCAGGAGAACCGGGAAGTCATGGTACTTAAGGACCGAGGCGAGCAGTTTTCTGGAACGCAGGCGGTTCAGCCAGAGGGGCATCCTTCGCTTGTAATTGGACCGCGACAGTAGCAGGGCGCGTCCCGCGTTCTCCCTGAAACGGGCGCCGAAGTAGCCGGTCCCTTCCAGCGATGCCCGCAGCAGCGTCTCCACGTTTTCCGGCGCCACCAGGGAGAGAACCTCGTGGAGGTCGACCTCATGAGGGAGCAGCAGCGCGATGCCGTCGTTATTGTAGAAGGACTGCAACGCGTATCCGAAACGCTTCTCCCAGGCGGCGGACAGGGCAAAGGTGAACGGGCGGTTGATGCTGTTGCCCCACAGGGTGTGCAGGATGATCTGCTGTGCCTGGTCGCCGGCCAGTGGGTCATGGTAATGCTCGACCAGCAGGTGGTGGCGGTGCGGCAGTTCGGCGCCGCTGGCTTCCCGCTGCTTTTTGAGAAACGATTGCAGCGACAGCGCTGCGCCCTTGTCCATGAAGAAGTAATCCGCCATCTGCCGGAGGAACTCTTCGCCATTGAGCCGTTGCGCGCACTGTTCAAGGAAGTCCGAGATCTTCTCCGAGTAAAAGTAGTCCCGGTCGAGCTCTTCTGCCCTCCAGAACGGGATGATCTGTTGCGGCTTGCGGGCTGGTACCACCAGCACGGTGCTGTGAGTGATCTCGACGATCTGCCAGATCTGGGCGCCGAGGGCGAAGGTGTCACTGAGCTTCCTTTCCCAGACGAATTCCTCGTCCAGTTCGCCTATCTTCGCGCCGTTTTCCTTGAGTCGCAGCTCGTAGTATCCCCGTTCCGGTATGGTTCCGCCTTCCAGGTAGACCAGCATGGAGAGGGCGGGGCGTGTCGAGATGGTCTCTTCCAGCCGGTCGACCGTGGCCCTCGGGCGCAGTTCCATGACCCGCGAGTCCGCGTATTTCCCCTCCAGCATCCCCACCACCAGGTCGAACTGCTGCCGCGACAGGTTGCGGTAGGGATAGGTGGACTTGAGAAAATCGTAGAGATCGTCCAGGTGCCACTGCTCGGCAAGCGCCATGGCCAGGATGATCTGGGCGAGCAGATCGAGGGGCGCCTCCACCGGCCGCAGTTCCTCGATTTCTCCGTCGGCGATTGCCCGGGCGATGACCGCTGCCGACACGAAATCCATGCCGTTGGTGGGGAACAGGAGCCCCGAGCTGACCTCGCCCACGCCGTGGCCGGAGCGGCCGATGCGCTGGATGGCGGACGAGATCGAGCGCGGTGTCTGGATCAGCACGACGCTGTCCAGCTTTCCGATGTCGATGCCCAGTTCCAGCGAGTTGGTGGCGACGATCGCCTTCAACTCGCCCCGTTTCAGCCGTTCCTCGACGGCCAGCCGGATCTCCCTGGAGAGGGAGCCGTGGTGGGAATAGGCGATTTCCTCACCGGTCTCCTCGTTGATCAGTCGGGTTACCTTTTCGGTGGTCCTCCTGCTGTTGGCGAAGAAGAGGGTGGACTTGTGCCGGTTGATGATGCCGGCGAACCTCCTGATGAGCGCCGGCCAGAAGTCCTCCTCCGCTCCGCGCTCCGTTTGCTCCGGGGCGGCGATCTGCAGGTTGAAATTCTTGGAACGCTCACCCCTGACGATGGATACCGGGCGTTTCCTGTACTGGTGTCCGATCGCTTGCAACCCGCCGATGAAATCCGCTACCGTCTCCAGCGGCCTGACCGTGGCGGAAAGGGCGATGCGCTGGAATTCTCCCGAGAGAAGCACCAGCCTCTCTACCGCGGTGATCAGGTGGGTGCCCCGTTTGCTTCCGGCGACGGCATGGATCTCGTCCAGGATGACGGTGGCGACACCGGTGAGTGTGGAGCGGCTTCCTTTCGAGGTGAGCAGGATGTTGAGGCTTTCCGGGGTGGTGATCAGGATTTCGGGCGGGTTGCGCAGCATGCGGCGGCGTTCGTTGCCGGGAGTGTCACCGCTTCTCGTCTGGACGCTGATCGAAGGGAAGGGAACCTCCGCTCGTTTGAAGTACTCGCGCAGCTCTTCCAGCGGCGCGATCAGGTTGCGGCGCACGTCGTTATTGAGGGCCTTCAGGGGCGAGACATAGACGATCCTGGTTTCCCCGCGGGGCCAGTTGCCGGTGACAAGCTGGTTGATCGCCCACAGGAAGGCCGCCAGCGTCTTGCCGCTTCCTGTCGGGGCCGTCACCAGCACATGCCGCTTCTGCATCACCTCCGTCCAGGCGCGCTGCTGCACGCCGGTCGGCTCACCTAGCGTTTCTTTGAACCATTGGGCGATCAGGGGATGGAAGTGAGTTAGGATGTCGGAGTGCATCACGGCCTCTTGCTGTTGTGATTTCACTCACAGATTATATCTCTACTGCGAACCGGCCGGCAAAATATGGCGGCTGTCTCGCGTTATCTTTTGCTTCCGCGTGATCTCTTGCGCCAAAAATCAGGTTTTCGCTTGTGGTGTGCAACAGAGAGGATGACAACAAGATCATCTTCGACCGAATAGAAGATTGTGAATGGGAAGTGGTTTACCACTCTTTTTCTGATGCTGCCTCGGATGACGGGAGCAGGGAGAGGTTGGGAACTGGTGAGAGATAGTGCCTTGTGAACTTCGACAATAAATGCCATGCCCACGCCAGGGGCTTTGGATTCATAAAAACGAGCAGCTTCGAGAAACTCTTCTTCAGCTTCAGGAAGGAACTCGACCTTCATGAGACTTCCAAGATTGCACGACGGAAGACTTCTTCAGCAGCGGTACCATGTGACTTGCCTTGTCGAAAGTCATTCAATCTTCGTTCTGCTTCATCCAGCCACAAACGCTCAATTTCAGATTCAGAGGCGAGGTCCAGACTCAACAGAAGCTTCCCGGCAAGCTCGGCCCGCTCCGCTACCGTAAGCTTCATTGCTGCCGCTTCGACTTCTCTCATCTTCGCTGTCATTGTGTACGCTCCTTCATTTGTTTCAGGACGGGGGATTATAGCATAACGGGGTGCCTGTGGAAACTTGGAGGATTGGTCATAGTGACGGTAAAGGAAGAAGCAGAGAGAGCACCCTTTTGAGCGCTCTCCAGACCTTGCTTATGCAGTCGCACCTACCGGACTCCCCACTGTGGTAGTATCAGGATGAGACTATACCTCTTTGTAAATAGGGTGTTAGATGTTCGTCCCGCTGCATGTCAAAAGCGATTACTCTCTCGGTTACGGCACCGCCTCCCTCGATGAACTGGTGGAGCGGGCGGCGGCGTTGGGCTATCGGTCACTTGCCCTCACCGATCTTGAAAACCTCTACGGGCAGGTGAGGTTCCATTACCTGTGCCGTCAGCACGGTATCCAGCCGATTACCGGTGTGGAGCTTCGCCCCGGTTTCGATGGGCGTCGCTGTCCCGGTACTCGCGCCGGGCGCTTGGTGCTGCTTGCTGCCGACCAAACCGGGTACCGCAACCTTTGCCGCATCGTGAGCCGCAGGCGCGGCGGCATGCCTGGCAGCGGTGCCGCCGGTTTCAGCGATCCGGTGGCCGTTGCGGAACTGCATAGCGAGGGACTTTTCGCTCTCAGCGATGACCCTGCCGTCGTTGACCGCTTGCTGTATGGCGGGCTTTTTACCACGGAGAGGTTGGGGCTCCTCGTGGTCCGGCCCGAGGCCGCAATACCAGGTCAAGGTGATGGTGAACGGTTTTCCCGGGTGCAGGGGAAGGGGGTGCGCGTCATCGCGGACCTCGACCCCGTTTTCCTTCAGCAATCGGATCGAGCCCTCCATGTCCTCCAGCTTGCAGTCGCACAGGGCCGGCTCATGGAGGAGGTCGCTCGCGGAGTGGAGGCGGAAGGGAAAGATCGCTGGTTTCGGCCACCTGCTGAGGCTGAGGCTCTTTTCACCGATCTTCCGGAAGCATTGGCTGCTGCGGCAGAGATCGCTGCATCATGCCGGTTCGAGCTTGGAGAAGCGGAAGGGACTGCTCATGCCTTTGACCCGGAGGCCGGAGCGCGAGATACCATGCAGCTGAGAGATCGTTGCAGGAAGGCACTCGCCGGAGTCCAACTGCCTGGCAAGGAGGATGGCCGAAGATATGAGGTCCGGCTCGAGGAGGAACTGGCGGTATTCGACGAACTCCATTTCTCTGGCTTCATGCTCATGGTTGCCGACATCCTCACCCACTGTCGTGGAAAGGGGATTCCTGTCGCGGTGCGCGGTTCGGCGGTAAGCTCGCTGGTCCTGCACCTCCTCGGCGGTTCCCCGGTCGATCCCCTGGTGCACGGGCTGCTTTTCGAAAGGTTCCTCCACCGTGGCAAGAGTGCCTGGCCCGACGTTGATATCGACCTTCCCTGGGACCGGCGCGACGAGGTGATCGGCTGGGTGTATGAACGGTTCGGCGCAGATAGGGTAGCGATGATCGCCGCTTATCATACCTTCCGCCACCGTTCGGCGCTTCGGGATGGCTTGAAAGCGTGGGGGGCACCGGACGCTTTAATCGAATCCATGAGTCGAGCGATCCCAGCAGATGACCTAGAGGTCGAGGCTGTCGATTTCCTCGATCTTGCCAGGGGGGCGGGCGGAACAGATCTGCTGCAGACCGCTGCGCCGGAATCGGGCGGCAATGGCACCGGAAAGGCGGGGGGCGCCAGAAAAGCCAAAGGGGTAGCTCCCGAACTGGAAAAGGCACTGACGCTGATCCGGCGCCTGGTAGGCCGGCCGCGCCACGTTGCGGTCCACCCGGGGGGCATCGTCATAGACTGGCGGCCGCTTGACCAGGTACTGCCCCTTGAGTTGGCGCCGAAAGGCGTGGTCATCACCCAGTA
>DATFAB010000066.1:0-114395 GCA_035255025.1 Geomonas sp. | reverse complement strand
CGCCCTTCCTGCCGTGCTGATCCTCGGGCCCCGCCTCGGGCGCTACGTGAACGGCAAGTCCCACCCCATTCCGGTCAGCAACATCCCCTTCCTGGCGCTGGGCTCCTGGATTCTGGCGGTAGGCTGGTTCGGCTTCAACGTGATGAGCGCGGGACACCTCGAGAAGATCTCCGGGGTGGTGGCGGTCAACTCCCTGCTTGCCATGGTGGGAGGGGTGCTGGGTGCGCTGATCTCCAGCAAGAACGACCCCGGCTTCGTGCACAACGGCGCGCTGGCCGGCCTGATCGCCATCTGCGCCGGCTCCGATATCATGCACCCGCTCTTCGCCTTCGTTACCGGCGTGATCGCCGCCGTCATCTTCGTGTTCGGTTTCCAGGTCGAGCAGGAAAAGCTGAAGATCGACGACGTCCTGGGTGTCTGGCCGCTGCACGGCGTGATCGGCTCCTGGGGCGGCATCGCCGCCGGCCTCTTCGGCCAGGAAGCGCTGGGCGGGCTGGGGGGGGTCAGCATCGTCTCCCAGCTGGCCGGTACCGCCGCCGCCATCCTGTTCGCCCTGGTCAACGGCTTCCTGGTCTACACCATCCTCTCCAAAACGGTGGGGATCAGGCTCGATAAAGAGGATGAGATGCAGGGCGCCGACCTCTCCATCCACAGCATCGACGCCTACCCCGAGGACCACGTCCGTTAATCGGCATCACGACCAGGGAAGAAGGAGGCACCGCCCCCCTCTTCTCCCCCTGTCCCCCTGCAAAAGGCCCGTTCGCGGGCCTTTTTTATTTTGCTATTTGACAGGAAACCTGTATCATTTGAGCGCCGGTTAACGAACTCTAATTTAAAGCAGGGGCTGGTTCGATCATGAAAACACCATTGGGAGAGTTACTGGTCGCATCAGGCATCATCACCATGAAGACACTGGAGCGCGCCCTGGCCAGGCAGCGGGGAAGCGGCAAGCGGCTGGGCGTTGTCCTGGACGAGATGGGGGTGATCACCCAGCAGGAACTGATCGAGGCACTGGCCAAACAGTTCGGCTTCGAGGCGGTCCGGGGGCTTGCCTGCCAGAGCATCCCGGAGCAGCTGCTGGAGCTGATCCCGGAAGAGATCGCCCTGCAGAAGCTGGTCTTCCCACTCAGATGGCAGGAGGATCTCTTGACGGTGGCCATCACCGACCCCTTCGACACCGACACCCTGCAGCTTCTGGAGACGAAGTGCGGCGCCAGGATCCATCCGGTGCTTGCCACCCGTGAGGAGATCCTGGAAGGGGTGAAGCAGCACTACCTGCGGGGGAAGCCGGACCGCAACGAGGCGCGGCGGGTACTGGTGGTGGACGACTCCACCGAGATCACCTCCGACATAGCCGGTGCGCTGCGCAGGGAAGGCTACCAGGTGCTGATCGCCAACGACGGCGTCGAAGGTCTCGGCATCGCCTTTTCCCAAAAGCCTGACCTGATCCTGTGTGATGCCGCCATGCCGAGGATGGACGGCTACGCCCTGATGAGGGCGGTCAAGGCCAATCCAGCCACCGCCGGCACCCCCATGATCCTGCTGACCTCCAAGGTCTCGCCCGAGGAAGAGCACCGGGCCCTGAAATCGGGCTTTCACGATTTCATCGCCAAGCCGATGATGACCGTACGGGTCGTCTCGCGGGTGAAACGGGCCTTCGATATCATCCACCAGCATCGGCAGCAGGAGTCGCTTCCCGCCGTTTAACTCCCTCCCCCCACGCCTCGCCGCACAAAAAAACACCCCGGTCGGACTCTCTCCCGGGGTGTGGACCTGTTTTGGCTAGCGCAGGCAGCTGACGGCGAGCCTGCCGCGCACTCTGTCAGGAAACTTCGGCAAGCGAGCGGGCGAAGGTCTCCAGCGCCTCCTCGAGTTCCTCGTCGCTCACGTTCAGCGGCGGGATGAACCGGACCACGTTTCGCTTGAGACCGCAGCTGATCAGGATCAGTCCGTTGACCAGGCACTGATCAATCACGGCGGCGCACAGCCGGCCGTCGGCAGCACCTGCGGCATCCACGAATTCGATACCGATCATGCATCCCATCCCCCTGACCTCGCCGATACAGGGATTACGGGAAGAGAGCTCCTGCAGATAGGAGATCGCCCTGCTGCCGGCCTGCGTGGCATGCGCCAACAGCCCCTCGTCTTTGATCACCTGCAAAGTGGCGCTGGCCGCCGCACAGGAGACCGGGTTGCCGCCGAAGGTGGTGCCGTGGGCGCCGGGCTCCCACTTCTGCATGATCTTGCGGGAGCTGATCACCGCCGAGAGCGGGAACCCGGAGGCAACCGCCTTGGCTACCGTCAAGATGTCGGGCACCACCCCGGCATGCTCGCCGCAGAACCATTTTCCGGTCCGGCCGATCCCCGACTGGACTTCGTCGAAGATCAGCAGGATCCCGTAGTGGTCACAGATGGAGCGCAACCCCTGCAGGTAACTCTCGGGAGCAGGGTAGTAGCCGCCTTCCCCGAGGAACGGCTCGATGATGATGGCGCAGACCTCCTCGGGGGGGACCTGGCGTTCGAAGACCCTGCTGATCTCGTCCAGGCAGCGGGTCCCGCAGGCCTCCGGGGTGAGCCCTGAGGGGCAGTTGAAGCAGGCAGGATAAGCGACCTGGTAGATGGAGGGGACCAGCGGGTGATAGCGCCGCCGGTAGGCGGAGGAACTGGTGGTCACCGAGAGGGCACCCAGGGTGCGGCCGTGAAAGGCCCCGGTGCAGGAGATGATGGCCTGCCGGCCGCTCGTGTAGCGGGCGAGCTTGAGGGCGCCTTCCACCGCTTCTGCACCGGAGTTACTGAAAAAGAGCATGTCGAGGCTCTGCGGCGCCACCGAGAGCAGTGCCTCCGCCGCAGCCACGGTTGCTTCGCTGTAGTAGATCCCCCCGGTATGGATGTAGCTTTCCAACTGCCTGCGGGCAGCTTGCAACACCCGGGGGTGGTTGTGGCCGATGTTGAGGACCGCCAGCCCGGAGGTGAAGTCCAGGAAGCGAAGCCCCTCCCGGGAGTAGACGGTGCACCCTTCTCCGCGGGATATGGCGAACTGGTAGTAGTAATGAGCGGCGGGCGCAAACACCGAAGTTCCCCTTTGCACGACCATCTCATCCTTGTTCATACCTCACCTCACAAAGGGGGATTTAACATGACAAAGGATGATAGCATACCGCTCGCCCCCCGCAACTTGGCGGGCGCCAGCTTTCGCTGCATTTTTTCTCGCAACCGGGTTGCATTCCAAAAACATTAGATTAGACTAACCTTTGTTTTTTATCCAACCCGGTGATTTAATCAAACGCAACAAGGGAGGGGCGATGTACAAGGAAAAGAGAAATTTCGCAAGGCTGGCCCTGCATGCAAAAGCAAACATCCATCTCGAGGATCAGGTCGTTGAGGGGGAGGTCGAGAACCTCAGCATGAAAGGGGTCTTCGTCACCACCGAGAGGAAGATGGAGATCAACGACACGGTCGCCATCACCATCTACCACACCCTGACCCCGCAGGTACTCTGCGACCTGAAGGCGAAGGTGGTGCGCGTAACCGACAAGGGGATGGGCCTGCAATTCGAAAAGACCCTGCTCGACTGACTCCTTGAGGTCAGCGACCTGCTCCGGGAGCCACCTTGGTTCCTGTTGCCTCTTTTTCTTTCCGCTCAGCTTCCCCGCTACCCGGAGCCGCCGGTCCACACCTGCCCGGCGGCTTTAATTTCCCCCAAAAAAGGGACGAAAACTGCTTCGCCCCGTTCCCGAAAGCCCGCCCCCCCTTTCTCAGGTCATGCACCAGGTAAGCGTGAAATAGAAGGTTGCCCCCTTCCCCACCTCCCCTTCGGCCCAGATTTTTCCGCCGTGACGGTTGATGATGCGCTGCACGGTGGTGAGCCCGATGCCGTAGCCGGGGTAGTCGGAACTGTTGTGCAGGCGCTGGAAGGCCAGGAACATCCGCTCGGCATTGGTCATCTCGAAGCCTATGCCGTTGTCCCTCACAAAACAGGTCTTGTGACCAGCCAGCTCGCGGGCGCCGAATTCGATGCAGGCCGTATTCCGCATCCTGGTGAACTTCCAGGCATTTCGCAACAGGTTCTTCATGACGATCTCGAGCAGACGAACGTCGCCAAGCGTCCGGATGTGCGGCTGAATGAGGAATTGCGCCCTGCGTTCCGGCGTCCCCTGCCTAAGCTCGTGGGCGGTTGCCTGTGCGATCTCGGAAAGGTCCACCATCTCTCGCTTGAGGCTCTGGTAGGAAAGCTGGGAGAGCTCCAGCAGCGCCTCTATCAATTGGCTCATGTGCTGGGAGGATTTCCAGATGCGGTCCAGGTAATCCTGCACGTCCGGGGGGAAGGTGCTGCAGTAGCGCTGCTGGAGGAGCCGGGCGAGGTGGCTGATCCTTGCCAAAGGGGTCCTTAGTTCGTGGGCTGTGGAATAGTTGAAGGCCTCCAGGTCCCGGTTGATGGTGGCAACCCGCAGCGCCTGCTCCGCCAGCAGGCGCTCGACTTGTCGTGTCACAAGGACCAGTTCCTGGCGGGTTGCGGCAGACAACACCAGGGTCGCGAGCGCCTGCATGGATGCGTGCGCGGCGCCTTTTACCTCGTCAGGAAGGGCCACGTCCTTGGTACAGGCAGCAATTGCTTCCCACTCTGTCTCCGGCATTTAGCTCCTCCCTCTTCCTCCAAGCTTCGCGCTGTCCACACTGCACGTCCATTCAGACGGTGAAGTAAAGAGTGCCTCCCTTCTCTGCCTCATCGGCCGCCCAGATCCTCCCGCGGTGCAAGGTAATGATCCGCTGCACCGTGGCAAGCCCTATCCCGCAGCAGAGGTGGCTCGGTTTATCAGTGGGGCCAGGCTGGAACTCCGGCCCGGCCTGCCTTCTAGGACCGTTGTCGCTGACATAAAAGCTGCGTCCCCCTTCCATCTCGGCGGTCCCGAACTGTATCACCGGATGCTGCACACCAACCGTATAATTCCAGGCGTTTTCCAGGAGCTGTTCCAGTGCCAGGCGAAGCAGTCTGGGGTCACCGGTGGCGGTAACCCCGTCCTCAATTCGGAAGGTCACCGGGCGCTGCCCGTTTCCCTTCAAGCGGTCAGCAATCTCAAAGGCTATGGCGCTTAGATCTACCTCCTCCGGCTGGAGCTCGGCGGAGACGAGGGAGGTGAACCTCTGGAGGGCGTTGATCCGGCCGGTGATTTCGGTGGTGGCCTCATGGATGCTCCTCAGCAACTCGCGGCATTGAGGGGAAAGTGCCATTCCGAAAAGTTCCTGCAGCGTCGAGCAATGACCGCTGATACGGGAGATCTGGCCGCTCAGGTCATGGGAAACGGCCAGGCTGATGGCCTCAAGCTCGCCGTTTTTCGCCTCCAGTTGATCGGCCAGCGACCTGAGGTCCTTCTCCGCGTGGATTTTCGAGCTTATGTCGAGGCCGACGATCCAGTTGTTCCAGCCCTGGATCCGCACGAAGCGTGAGAAGTTGGACCAGGACGCGCTCTTCGGCGTGCCCTCCTTGCACCTGATCTGCCATTCTTTGCCCCGATAGCTGCCGCCCTCTTCGGGATGGGCAGCCAGCACCTCTACGCGCAATTCTGTCCCGAGCTCGAACAGCTCAAGCATCGGCTTGCCTATCACCTCTTCGGCCCTGAACCCGGTTACCCGCTCGAACTCATGGTTGCAGGCTGACAGGGCGTGATGCTGGTCAAAGGCCATAAGCATGGCCGGAAGATGCTGCAGGACGGTCTGCAGTCTTCTTCGGTGCTCAAGCAGCGCCTCCTCCTTCTGGTGGAGCTCCTGCTCGCTGGAGCGGAGCAGGTCTTCTCCCTGCCAGTTCTCATAGATCTTGCGTGCCAGCGCGGCATATGCCTGCTCCAGTTCCTGGCGCAGCTTTTCACGGTCGGCGGCGGCGAGGGTCCCCGTATAGGCTGCTGCCAGGAACTGCTCAAATTCAAGGGTTGAGCGGCTCGCCTTGGGGCCCGCGTTGAAGGCGACATGGAGGGGATTGCGGCAGATCTTGCCGGAGACCAGCAGGTTACGATGGAGCCTGCCCAGTTCCAGGAGGACCCTGGCGGGGAAGCATGGGCGGTGGTAGAGGCAAAGTGCGGTCGCGTTCTGCTGCTCGACGAGGCTGTCCAAGGCGAGCTCGAACTCGGGCAGGAAGTTCAACGCGGCCGGATCACTGGCCAGAGATCGGGTGTCACAGATGATACGGGTTGATTTGTAGCCATCCTCGGCACTCTGGTTGATGGCTCCCTCCAGCACCCCCATCACCCGCATGACATCAAGCCTTCCACCCATCAACCAGCCGTCCTGCAGTGATACCAGTTTAAGCGCATACCCTTCCTGGCTTTCTCCCGATATGGCGTTGTTCAACAGACGCTCCAGGCATTCGTCTCCCGCGCTCAGGAACAGGGAGCGCTCGCCCAAAGAAAGTCCCTTCTGGACGAAAAGCGTCAACGGGGTGGGAAGCTCCACTTCACTTTCATAGAACAGGCAGAGGTGGTCGTGCCGCACCACCTCTTCAAGACCTGGAAGCTGAACCGGTTCTCTGTCTAGCATCGCGCCCTCAAATGAAAATTATTTTTGGTTAATATACATGAATAATCTGGTGGTGCAACGCAAGGTCCAATAAGCGCGCGCAAAAGGAATCCGGCCGTTCTGCCAGCGGCCCTGGCTATGGGCTGGCCGACACTGCGGGGCTGGGGGCCGCTACGGGAAGGAGTGTATTAGCAGCGTACGGTGAGAGGAGATAAAACGGAGAACCGGTACGGGGAAAATTTACAAACGAAGTTTGCTTATGCAAGTCTATGGTCGACCTGGAGGCGTGCACAATGAGCGTGGCGATCACGACAGGAACTTTCGCTAGCAGCGTTGGCTGGAGATGACAAAACTGTCATGGCGGGACTTCGCGGCGAAAACGCTGACTGAATAGATTCAGACCTATAGACAGGGATGGAGAAAGATGGTATACAGAACGCCGTTTTGATATTTCAAAAGGAGGGTCAATGCCTAAACACATCGTTGTCATTGACGATTGCAAAGTGGTGCTGGCGATGGCCAGTGATTACCTGGAAGCAGCCGGTTTCAGGGTCTCAACCGCTGACAACGGCGTTTACTCCAACCACCTTATCTATTCCAAGACACCGCCCGACCTGATCCTGCTCGACGTGGTCATGCCGCTCATGTCGGGCGACAAAAAGCTCAAGCTCCTCAAGTCGCGCGACAAAAGCCGTAACATTCCGGTGCTGCTCATATCGTCCAAGGGAGAAGAGGAGTTGAGCGAACTGGTGGCGGCCTGCGGCGCTGAGGGCTACCTGGCCAAGCCGTTCACGGCCAGCCAACTGGTGAACTCGGTGCAGAACATGCTCGCCGCCTAGGCTAGCGCCGCGCCCCCTTCCTTCCATGGGGAAATTGCTGGCGTTGTTCCAACCTCGCCAGATACACCACGTGTCGCAGCCCCCCCCGGCCGGGACGATCAGTAGAGACGGCAAATCCGGCCGAGCTGAGCCTTTTCTCGAAACCGGCCTCCCGGTTCTCCCCCCACACCGCAAACACCCCGCCCGGTTTCAAAGCACAGCGGGTCAGCTCGATGGCGACGCTTCCGTACAGGGGATCCGCAACCTTATCGGTGTGTGCATGAGGGCCGGTGTAGAGGTCGAGCACGATGGCGTCAAAAGGGCGACCACCTCCCGCGCTTTTGCGAATGACGTCTGCCACGTCGGCAATTTCCACGGTGACCCGAGGGTCACCGACTGCGCCGTCGGTCAGTGAAGCCAAGGGGCCCCGGCACCATTCCAGCACGACCGGATTCAATTCCGCAACGACCACCTGTGCCGTGGCCGGCAGACTATCCAGGACGGCCTTCAGCGTGATGGCCATGCCAAGGCCGGCCACCAGCACCCTGGGTGCAGCCTGCTCCTTCAGATGTCCACAGGCCATGTGACCTAGGGCCAGTTCGGAACGGTGCAAAGAGCTGTTCATCAGCACCAGAGAGTTGACGGTGATCAGAAAATCCCTCTCCCCGCGCTGCCTCAGTTCCAGTACTCCGTCATTGGTCTGTACCGTATCGAGAACCTTCCACGGTTGTGCCATCAAAAAACCTCTCTTGCTGTGATCATCATCTCTTGCGCGTCCGCCGCGATGCCGCTTCCTCGGACTCCTCGGCCTCGGCAAGTATCTCCAGGTAGCACCGGTAGCGGTCAGGGGGGATCTGCCCCTGCGTGACCAGTTCGGCGACCGAGCACCCGGGCTCGCTGCGGTGCCGGCAGTTATGGAAGCGGCAGGCATGCGCCTCCAGCGCCTCGAAGCCGGGGAAGTACTCCACCACCTCCTGCGAAGAGATGTCGACCAGGCCGAAGTCCCGGAAGCCGGGGGTATCGACCAGTTCTCCACCGCCGGGTACCGTGTGCAGGGAGGAAACCGTGGTGGTGTGCTTGCCGAGCCACCGGTGACCGCTGACTTCCCCGACCTTCAGGTTGATGTCGGGGCAGAGGGTGTTCAAAAGGGAGCTCTTGCCGACGCCGGTGGAGCCGACAAAGGCACCGCGGTGTCCCTCGCGCAGAAAGCCGCACAACTGCACGATCCCCTCGCCAGTCGCCGCGCTGAGAGCGAAAGTGGCTACCGTCCCCTTATATCTTTCTGCCGTGTTGCCCGCCAAGTCCCTTGCCTCCGGCAGATCGCACTTGTTGCAAACCAGAAAGGGCTTGAGTCCGGCGGCACGGGCAGCCACGATGGCCCGGTCGGCGAACCCGGCCGGGGAGCCAGGAGCAAGCACGATGCCAAGCACGTCGAGATTGGCGGCCACCAGGTGCACGCTGCCACGTGCGTCCCTTCGGCGAAGTTCGGTGGTCCGGGGGAGCCGCTCCAGTACCTCGCCGATGACCCGCACCCGGTCGCCGACCACGTGCCCCGAATTCCTCTTCACCCTCACCATCCGGCGTTCGCCGCTGGCAAAAAGCACCTCGACAGCCACTCCGAAATGGGATACTATCAGCCCGTCCGCCACGGGAACGGCTCCCGGTACCTGACCGGCTGTCATCTCTTTTCCCGCTTCTTCCAATCGCGTCTCCACTTTTCGCAGTCTATTCGCTCACCACCCTCAGTCGCCGCGCCAGCAGCCAACGGCTGTACCCGTCCAGGACAGGCGCGGCGGCCCGCTATAGTTGACACAGAGCCCGTTTTATCGGATAGTTTGGGTTATTGAAGGAGTGCAGCTTTTGCCACAAAAGCTGCCCCGTCACCAGACGTTCATTGCCAACAAGGGATCCGTTCCACGGTTTCCCTCTTCGATAGATTTCCCAAAGCGTCCGCAGCATCTGGCGGACGCCGGGCACCCGCCCGAAAGGTGGTACGCCATGAACAAAGAAACGGCTGATGAGGCAATTGACATATACGTTTCGGAACGAATGGCAAAAGGAAAGCAGACGGCGATCAGGCATTTTCTTGCCCGCATCTACCTGAGAGAGCAAAACTGGGAGATCGCGGAAGCTATGCGCAGGGTGCGCGGCCTGACCCGTTACTATATCGATCTAACCAAGGTTATGGTCAACCCCTTCAAGGGGCCCGAAATAGCCTGGCTTGCCTCGATGATTTTCATCGCCATCTATGCCGCCATCCTGATATCCCTGGACGACCAGCGTCTTTTGGGGATCGCCCTGCTTTCGGGAACCCTGGTCAACGCCGGCTACCTGGTAAGAAACGGGATCAAGAAGTGGTGCGATCTCAATGTCATGCTCGCCATCTACGACGAGATCGTGCAGATCACCGATGACGAGTTGGAGAGCCTGGCCTCCATGTGACTACCCTAGCGCCAGGGCGAGTTCCGCCAGTGTGCCGACCGCCAGATCAGTGAGTTCCGGCCAGCGGAAGGCACCGCTGGGATCGACATGAATGGTGGCGGCCCCAGCAGCCCGACCGGTTTCCAAATCAAACCTATAATCCCCCACCATCACCACCGCCGCAGGAGAGGCCCCCCAACTGCGGGCCAGCTTGAAGATCCCGTCCGGATCAGGCTTCGCCTGCGCCTCATCCCGTCCAAGCACATCTTCTGGTGCGATGTAAGGCGCCAGTCCGATGCGTGCCAGCGAAGTAAGGGCGTTCTTCCTCGTGTTGCGGGTCAGCACACCGAGCCGGCTCCCCCGACCATGCAGAAGCTGCACCAGCCCCAGGGCGCCGACCGCCGGCTCCGTCCTCTCCGCCAGTTCCTCTTCGATCTCAGACAGCTTTGCCCTGGCCACCCTTGCTTCCATATCCGGCAGCGAGTTGAGATGTCCGATGATGTCCCCGCCCTCAGCTACCCCCAGCACGGTGCGGATATGGGCGAAGTCGTGAATGCCTATGGTGAGGGTACCGTCGAGGTCGAAGACCCAGTGGCGCCTGCCTAAAATGTCCATCGCTGCAAGAGATCTATGCATAGCACCCCTTTTAGCAGATCCGCCCAAAAAGATAAACAGAAATGGGGAAACGAGGACTCCTAGCCGCCCGTTCCCCCAGCGGCAATCCGGTCCACGAAAGCGCCGATCGCGGCGTGCACCTCTTCGCAACCGGCCCCGGCCAGAATACCGTGCCGATTGAGCGGGAACTTCAGGTACTGCTTGTCGTTGCTCCCGAGCCTCTCGTAGAGTCGCTCGCTACCTCTGGGGTCCACCACCGGATCCCCCTCCCCCTGTAACACCAGCACCGGGGAAATGATCCGCTCGAGCTTCGGCTCCAGGTCCTTCATGAAGCGCCCAAGTTCGCGGACCCCCGAGACCGGCAGCCGCGCATAGTTGATCTGCGGCCGCTCCGGCACCGTTTCGACGAACTCCTTTTTCGCCCACTGGTAGCTCACCACGTCCATCACCCGGTTCCACACGGTAATGGCCGGCGCGAAACGCGAAGAGATGTCGAGCAGGCGGTGAGGGGGGGAGACGGCAAAGACGCCGGTAGCGTCCCCTACCCTGCTGGCGCAGTCGAGCGCTACCCCCCCGCCGAAGGAGAAACCACCCAGCACCACGCGCTGGCAGGCGGCACTTAACAGCGCGTAGCCGAGATCCACCGATTCGACCCAATCCGCACTTCTCCTGAGCGCCAGGTCGTCAGGCGAGGTACCGTGCCCTTTGAGACGCACCTGGTAGACCCAGTACCCTTTGCCGTTCAGGTAGTGGGCAAGCTCGGCAACCTCGGCGGGAGCCGAGAGAAAGCCGTGCACGAGAACGATCCCCAGCCTGCGGGAGCGCCCCTGGAGCAGCACCGGGCTGCCGATCCTTTTCTCCTTGCTCTCGCCGTCGCGATAGAACTCCCGGTAGTCGGCCTCGAATTCCTCCAGTGCCTGGCGCTCCAGGGCCGCCGCCACCTGCCTGCGAACCAGGCCCCCCGGCAGCCAGGCCAGCAGGTGCACCTGACGCTGCAGGGGAGTAAGAGGCAGCACCTCGTTGGCGATCACCCCTGCCGGGTTATCGATGCGCGCCCGCTGCATCTCGAAGGGCGCCGAGAACTTGCCGCGGTCCTTGATCAGCGTCCCATCCTGCCTGACGACCACCCCCTTCTCGATCGCCAGCAGCAGAAAGTCCCGGTACTTGTGGTAGCGGTCATCGGTAAGGAGGGCGATCTGCCCGTGCCGCAGGCTGTCGTGGCAGTGTACGAGCGGCGAGTTCAGAAACTGCGAGGCGAGCAGGAAAACCCGCCGCCTGAGGTCGCGTTCCGAAACCTTCTTCAGCGGGGAGGCCCGCAGCAGGGAGGCGAACAGGTGGTCATGGTTGACGGTGGTGAGCTGGTAGATGGAGGACATGTAGTTCTCCATCAGCCGCGTCGCTTCGCGCCGTAGATCGGGCAGAGAAGGGAGCAGGTCGTCCAGGCCGGTGCCTATGGTAGAGTCGATATCGGCTTGGATGGCAGGAGAGAGCAGCTGGGCGGAGGGATCTATGGGATCCCCGAAGCGGATGTCGATGTCCACCCCGGCAAAGAGCATGCTCCCCTCGGTAAGCATCTCCTCCCTGAGGCGTGGCGAAACGTTCTTCAGGAAGAGGTCGCCCAGCATGCTCAGCACGTTTTCCCGGGCCCGCAGCGGGTAGTAGGTGACGTTGACCGGCACGATCCAGCAGCTCCCCTTGAGCACGGGATCGAGGTCGGTGATGCCGAACAGCTCCTTCAGCCGCCCCAGCTCGGAGGGAGCGCTGCCGGCGAGACTGGTCAGCCGCTGCCGGTAGAACTCCGTGCGCAGCGCCAAGGTGGCGGCACCGGAATGGGGGCGCGCCCCGCGGGCAGGGAGGAACCGCCGGCGGCGGAACACCCCCTTGTCCTTCACCATCCTCCCTTCCGGAAAGATGATCCAGTTGGCCTCCCGGGTAAGCAGCGTCTTGACGATGACCCGGTCCCGGTCCGGGCTGCGGGTCGAAATGGCACCCACCAGGTCGAGCAGCCCGCTCAGGGCGCCGTCGAAGAAGGAGGCGTCGGCCAGCGACCAGACCGGCATGCCGGTCAAAAGGTAGATATGGTAGGGAAGCAGCAGCGTTTCGATGCGGGTGAAGTGGTTGACGACGAAGATAACGCCGCCCCCCTTGGGGATGTGCTCGGCGCCATGGATATGCACCCTGAGCTTGGAGAAGCGCTCGCAGATGGCAATCATGCGGCCGGTGGCGAGGTAGGCCATTCTGTTCATCGGTCGCCCCACTCGCTGCCGGCGGCACAGGCGCCGCAAAGCCGCTGGGACAGGGCGCCACGCAACCATCCCGGCCGGTTGGTCATGATGGAATCGACCCCCAGCCGGGCGAGTCTCAGCGCCGCCTGGACGGAATCCACCGTCCAGAGGTGGATTTCCAGCCCGCGCGCCCTGAGGGCTGCGACCAGCTCGCTGTCGACAATGGCGCGGTCTCTGCTGGCTAGGCCGTCGGCCCCGGTCTCCGCCAGGGTGTCCAGCACCTTTTGGCGTGAAGGGCGCCAGCTGCCGCTGAAACGGTAGTCGGTAAGCCAGCAGGCGCGGCAGGAGGGAAGTCGCTCCTTGAGGGTGGGCAGCAGCTCCGCGCTGAAGCAGAGCAGGCGAAGCCGGTCGGCCTCCACCCCGGACAGGGCGAGGGCCTCGGCCAGCGGTGCGACGATCTCCTCGCCGCATTTCACCTCGATGAAGAGCCGCTTGCCGGCCGGCAGCACCCCCAGCACTTCACTGAGCGTCGGCAGCCGTGCAGCGCGCCAGCTCTCGCCTTTCCACGCCCCCACGTCAAGCCGCCGCAGCTCCGGCAACGTCGCCCGGGAAACGGATAGATCGACGCCGGCCGTGCGGGCAGTGCTCGCGTCATGGAGACAGACGATCTCACCGTCCGCGGTCAGGCGGAAATCCGCCTCCACGCCGTCGGCCCCCTGTTGGAAAGCGAGCCGGAAGGAGGCAAGTGTATTCTCGGGGGCGTCGTGGGAAGCACCGCGGTGGCCGATGATGAGTGGGAGTGCCTGCTGTTGCGTCAGATCCATCTGCGCTAGACCTCGGGAGGGGAAGAGGGCCACCGGGCGCCGTTCGCGCCGAGATGTCGCAGCCGGCGGGAAAAACAGGGGAGCCTTTTGGGAAGTTATAAGCTTATAGCACAAAACAAAAAGCTCAACAATTTCCCAAAGCGGTCGATATCACAGCCAGGTTCAGCTGTGGCGGCACGGCAGGCGAGCGGCGGTGCAGGCCAACATCAGGAACTGGAGCCGGAGCAAAGAGAGTCAACGGAACAAAGGAGCGTATCATGGCGGTCGCAACGATTACGGAAACAACCCAGTACCTGACATTCAGGCTGGAAGCTGAGCTCTTCGCCCTGGACATCAACAAGGTGCGTGAGGTACTGGACTTCACCAGCATCACCAAGGTCCCGCAGACGCCGGACTACATGCGCGGCGTCATAAACCTGCGCGGCAGCGTGGTGCCGGTGGTGGACTTGCGCCTGAAGTTCGGCATGGCAATAGCTGAGCAGACCGTCAACACCTGCGTAATCATCGTGGAAGTCGAGATGGACGGTGAAAAGGTGGTGATGGGGGCCATGGCCGACGCGGTGCAGGAGGTACTGGACCTGGAGCCCGACCAGGTCGAGGCCCCCCCCAGGATAGGGACCAAGCTGAACACCGACTTCATCAAAGGGATGGGGAAACATGCCGACCAGTTCATCATCATCCTGGACATCGACAAGGTCTTCTCCAGCGACGACAAGGAAACGGCTCGGGAAATGGAGGGCCACGCAGTCTGACAGCGCCGCGCCAGTAGTCAATGATCCCGCATGGTCACCCCGCTGCCGCCATCAAAAAGGGCGAATTCCTGCGAATTCGCCCTTTCCTTTTGCTGTCGCCCGAAGGCCAACACTACCTCAGGAAGAGGTAGTTATGCTGGTCGCAGTAATCGAAGGCCCGTTTGACTCTGGTGAAAACGGTGGTTTCCTTGAGCGGCTTCGGGATGAAATCGAAAAAGCCCCGGTCGAAAGCCTTGGCCTCGGCCTCGGCCGATGGGGTCCCGGAGATGAGGATGACCGGTATGGCTTTGGTCTCGGGAATGCTTTGCAGGGCGGTAAGGAAGCCGAAACCATCCAGCTTGGGCATTTCCTTATCGGTCATGATCACGTGGGGTCTCCTGCTGACGGCCTCCTTGTAGGCGTCGATGCCATTGGTGGCGGTGTAGACGTCGTACAGCGGGGACAGCATGTTGCGCAGCATGGAGAGCATCATCTTGTCGTCTTCGGCGATCAGGATGGTTTTTCTGACCGGCTGGGTCACCTCGATGCCGAGATAATGCTTGCAGATCGCCTTGTTGATCTCATCCCGGGTACTGACATAGGGGATGATGCTGACGCCGTTATTGGCAGCGATGTTCTGCAGGATCTTGGAGCCGGTGGGGTCGAACAGCGCCAAATGGAGCCTGCCTGCCTCCAGCTTGAGCGGGAAGATGAGATTCTGAAGAGCAGTGTCGGCCGTGAGGATGCCGAGCAGTTCAGGGGGAAAGGAGGCGCGGGCAAAGTTGTAGACGGTCTTGCAACTGTACTGTCTGGCCAGTGCCTCAGCGAGTTCAGTGCCGGTGATCAGCCCCATCTCTTCAAGGACGATGCCGAATCTCTTGTTCAGTGCTCTGGAAATAGCTACCACTCTGTCCACGGTTTTCTGACAGAGGAGGCCCTGCTCCACGAGTATTTCGCCCAGTTTCATTTTTTCGCTCATCTTTGCCTACCCAAATGCCTTTCTTACCGTTAGGAACGCGGACATTATAGTTCCAAATACCCGGGCGTCTACAAAAAACCTTCAACTGTTCAGATACAGCCCGAATTTCATCATGTTCAGATACTTTCCGCTGCAAAAATCTCCCTCCTGAGAGAGCCGGCAGACGCATTCATTCCCGGTTGAGAACTGCGGTATGGAAAAACTACCACCGGATGCGCTATCCGCTCGTTTTTTCAGCCAGCAATTCCTGAAGGGTGTCCATTGCAGGAGAATTCCCGGCACGCCGGCGGGCAAGGTCGAGCGCAACCCGCCCTAGAGTGCGATAGAGCAGGGCCACCTCCCCGTCCCACGACTCCAGGGCAGCCAACTGCTGCTCGACCACCGCCGCGTCGCCACGGGCTATGGGGCCGGTGAGCGCCTGCCCGGTACCCAACCCGAAGACGTTCTCCAGGGTCCCCCTCACCAGTGGCTCCATGACCTGCGTGGCAGTCTCACGCGGCAAGCCGGCCTTCTCATAACTGCGCAGGCCTACCTCGAGGAGTGCGGTGAGGTAGTTGCAGACGATGACCGATCCGGCGTGGTAGATCGTCTTGAAAGCGGGATCCACAGCAAAGAGGTTGGCTCCCAGCGAGGTCAGGGCGGCCGAGAGGACGGCGACGGCACCCTCGTCTCCTTCCAGCCCGCACCAGGTCCCGGGGAATTCCCTCACGGAAAGGGCGGCGTCGGCAAAGCTCTTCACCGGGTGGACGCTGGCGGTTTGCGCTCCCTTCTTCTGGACCGGGGCCAGCACCGCGGCGGTCAGCGCTCCGCTCAGATGCCAGACGACCGTCCCCGGCTGTACCACGGCCGAGGCCGCCAGACCGTCTGCGCAAGCGGTAATGGCATCGTCGGAGGCCGCGATCAGCCAGAGATCGGCCGGGCCCATCTGGTCAAAGCCGGCAACCGGATGACCTTCCCCGATGAAGGCCGCAGCTCTCTGGCCGCTTTCGAGCGAGCGGTTCAGAATCTCCCCGATCCTGAAGATCCTCCCTTCGTGAAACAGGCGGCCAAGCACCATGCCGACCTTTCCGCAGCCAATGATGTTAAGGGTTTTCATGCCACCGACACCTCGCTTCCGAAAGATGTGTCAGGGTACGCGTTCTGAAAGGGTGTGTCAACGCCGCGGAAGCCGCCTCCGCCTTCCTGAGCCGGTAACGGCTTGAGAACGGCTGGGCTGCCGGTGTTCTTAGAGAGAGGAGGCAGGCGTCCGTATCACGGACGCCCGACCTGAGGCTAAAGAGGGAGGCGCAGAAAGTAGCTGGTGAGGATGGACCTTCGAGTTTTTTGGCAGAGCGGCAGGACGAGAGGGTCAACTCTCATACAACACTGAATCTACTTCTTGTCGCTCAGGTTGTAGTCGTCGCCTTCCACACACTCGCTCTGGGCTTCCAGGAACGATTCCTTCTGTGGATCACGCACAAGCTCGATGACACCGTGATTGACAGACCAAACTGCTCCGCAGATAGTACATTCGGTGATCCCTTCCTTGAAACCATCCGAGGTCAACTCAGTCTGAAGCTGTTCCTCATTCTTGCAGACGGGGCATTTCATGACCATCCTCCTATCATCGTCTTCACTATGACTGAAAATTCCTGCGAAAAAGTATGACGGCAAATCTGAAGTTGGCAAGTGCCGCCGGTAAGGGTCTGGCACGCGCAGTCCCGTCACCTTCAGGGTCGCTGGCCGGGCTTGGCTGAAGCGGGGACCAGCGGCACCACTGGGGAGGGTTGGGGCTCAGGTGCTGCGGCTGGCGGCTCGCCGATGATGAGCACCTTCGGTCCCTTGCCGAGGTGATACAACTTGCCGTGTTCCCGGGCATCACCGAGCACCCACAGGAAGAGCCTCTTCGCGTCCATCAGGATCGGGCGCGACGGGTCGTGATAGTACTCTTTCTGCATCTCCTCGTCGTAGAGGCCGATGCAACCGTGGGACGCGGGGTAGCCAGGAATATCGCGGCCATGAAGCCAATACGTGGTCCACCCCTCCTCGCGTTTTTCTATGAAAAGGCGCAGAGCGTAATGCATCGGGTAGTACCGGTCGCTTCCCTCCACCTTGTAGAGGCTCGATTCGTGCCGGCGGTCCACCGCATCGATCTGATAGAAGCCGTTTTTGAGTCTCATCCCGTCGATGCCGACTGCGACCGGAGTCGAAAAAACCAGCTTTCCGTACTCGTAAGCACCCAGGAACATCTCATTCTGGTCTATCACGATAAACTGCGGCTCCTGTTCCGCCTCCTGGTACCACTGCGGCATGGGAGTGAAGTCCTTGATCTCCTTCACCCTTTTCGGAACCTTGATGGACAGCCCCGCAATGAAGTGGCGCCGGTCCATCCGGTTGAAGCGGAGACCATCCTTCCAGTATTTCCCGAAGATCCGGTAGGGAGAGTCCCTGTTGGTGAGTTGCACGCAGTTCCATTCGTAGAGGTAATCGCTGGGATAATGCAACTGGCAAAGCGAGTTGAGTTTGGTGGGTGCGGCAGAAACCGTGCAGGTCATGGTGAGGAGAAGAAGCGGAATCAACCCTTTCAGAGCCAGCGCTTTCATGTCATGCCCCTTACCCGAATAAAATTTACGGGAACCCGGCGAACCCCGGAACATAGCAGCACTGAAACAGCGCGAAGTCGCAAGCAAGAACTGTCATACAAGTAAATTGTAACAGATCGAGATACTATCTGAAAGCAGCCGAGTCGGGGGCAGATAGTGACTCTATTGCAGTCGCATAGCACTCCGAGTAAGTGAATATTTATTAATTAGCATTGCATTCTTACCCTACACGTCAGGAGGAAATGACCTGCCTGTCATAACCTGATCGTTTTTCAGTCGACCACGACATAGCCTCCCCCATTGCATGACAAAAGGGGGATGAACTCTTGTGCAATTACGTTCTTGTGCAAGGATTGTCAGGTGGACGGGCGGTAATTACTAGCGGGAAAAGTAGTTTGACTGTGGCAGCATCCTTTACAGGGGGGGGTGGGCATGAAAAGGTCATGGTTGATGCTGGTAGCGGTAGTGTTGACAGTCGCGACATCGCAGCCAGGCTGCTCCAGCGAGGAGGTCACGGAAAACAGCTGTTCCGGGTCAGCAGCAGAGATCCGGCTCCCCAAGCCGCGTCTTAGCGGGGAGAGTTCGGTGGAGCAGGTTCTCCAGAAACGGAGATCGGTACGGGAATTCCGTGACGAACCGCTCACGGTGGCTGAAATCGCCCAACTCCTGTGGGCGGCCCAGGGGGTCACCTCGCCGCAGGGGCAGCGGACGGCGCCGTCCGCGGGAGCGCGCTACCCGCTGGAGCTCTATCTGGTCGCCGGCAAGGTCACCGGTCTCGCCGCCGGTGTCTACCATTACCTGCCAGCCAGCCACACTCTGCAGTTGGTCGCCAGCGGTGACCAGCGCAGAAAGCTCACCCAGGCCACCAAGCAGATGACCTTCGTGCAGAACGCTCCCGCATCCCTGCTCTTTTCCGGCATCTACCAGAGGACCACCGGCAAATACGGCGAGCGCGGCGTCAGGTATGTGCATATGGATGTCGGCCATGCGGCGGAAAACGTTTACCTGCAGGCTGTCGCACTGAAACTTGGCACGGTGATGGTCGGCGGATTCGAGGACGCCGCCGTGTCGAAGGCCGCCTGCCTGCCGCCGGCCGAAACGCCGCTGGCGATCATGCCGGTGGGCAGGGTTGCCGGCAGCCGCTAGCAGCGGGGGAATTTGTGGCGGATCACCGCTTGTAGCCGATTTTGCGAAGAAGGTTGCGGCGCTCCTCCCGGTCGGCTTCCGTTTCCACACCTTTGGGAGCAAACCCGTCGATTACTCCCATGACGCCCTTCCCCTGGCGGGTGGAGGCCACCAGCACTTCTAGCGGGTTTGCCGTCGCGCAGAAGATCCGGCAGACCTCCTGGCAGTTTTTTATCTGGTTGAGGACGTTGATGGGGTAGGCATCGCGGAGCAGGACACAGAAGACGTGCCCGGCACCGATCGCTTGCAGCACGTCCACGGACTTTTGCAATAACTCCTGGTCGTTTCCTTCGCTACGGATCAGGCAGGGCCCGGATGCCTCGGTAAAGGCCACCCCGAAACGGGCCTGCGGCACGCTGGTGGCCACGATTTCATAGAGGTCTTGCGCAGTTTTTATGAAGTGGGTCTGCCCGAGGATGATGTTGCATCCCTCGGGATAGTCGATTTTTACCGCCTGCATGGTCAGTTCCATACTCCCTCCTCACACTTTGGTTGAAGTTATTCCCCCTTCCCCGCAAGGAATTGGCAGTTTTCATGGTGCGCCGGCTAAAGCCGTACATACCGGGCTCGATTCTCGCGCCCCCGTGCCTGCCGCCGTGCCTTTCGCGAAGAGAGCGCACCAGGCAAGACCGCTAGTTGAATTCCAGCTTGTAATAGAGGTCCGCGCCGCTCTCAGTGCCGCTTTGGGTCTCGATCTGCCAATGCTTGGTCACATCGTAACGCAGCATCAGCAGGCTCCCCTGGGTGACCAGGGAGCGGCCGTAGCTCACGTACAGCTTGGGAGTGACATACTTGCCGACGGTCATCAGGTTCTCAGTGGTGGGGGCCTTGGCCGGCGCCCCGGTGGGGGTGACGTTGACCTGTTTGTACCCCATCAGCCCCGAGGTGGAGGGTGTGACGGTCTCCACCCCCAGCACGCTCAGGCCAAGGCGCTGTTTCACCTGGTCCTGCAGCGACTCCGATTGCCCAAAGGAGAGCAGACCGCTGGCGGCCATGGCAAGGGCGCCGGCCTGATCGGTACCGGTGGTGCCGGTGGAGAGCGGATGTCCAAGCACCACGTAGGCGAGCACGTCGACATCGGCCATGGACGGCTCCGAGTACAGCTTGATGACCGGAGCCCGCAGGTAGCCCGCCACCACGACCCCGGCCTTCACGTCACCGACCGTCCTCAGGGCCAGGATGTCGAGGGTGGGCTGGGTGACCGGGGCCTTGGAATAGTAGATCCGGCCGCGCACGATGTCGAGGTCGACCCCGTACGCCTGGTAGCTCCCCTTCAGCACCTTGATCTCGCCGGAACTGGTGATGTTTTCCAGCCCCTTCAGCTCAAGGTCCATCTCCCCGCCCAGGGTCGCATTGATCCCGGAAGCCTTGACCTGCACCTTCCCCTTGCCCCCCAGCACCACGTGCACCAGCCCGTTGATCTGGAGCGCGTACTGCTTGGCCGCTGGGCCCTGGGCGCCTTCCAGGATCACGTCGCTGCTGGGCGCAACCGTGGGGCGCACCGGCGGACCGGCCACCAGCATCTGGGGAACCTGGACCTCGCCCCGCACGGTTACCGTGCCGCCGTCCCCCTGGAAGGTCAGGCGCGGCGAGGTCGACATCTGCAGCTCAGGCAGATACATGGTCTGGAAATTGTCGCCGCTCAGGTGGCCGCTGTAACCGGCAAGCCGCCACCCCTGCAGTTGCACCAGCAGGTCTCCCTGCAGGCGTCCCCCTCCCGACACCGCGCTGAAGCTGTCGATGCGGATCAGGTTGTCCTTAAGCTTCGCCTGGAACTGGACATTGGAGACAGTGATGCCGGCGGCGGGGAGATAGGCACCAGCGTTGGAGAGTGCCAGGGTTCCCTCAACCCGCGGCGAGCGCCAGACTCCGCCGGCGGTCAGGTCCATGGCGAGGTCGCCGTGGGTTTCCTGCACGATGCCCGGCAGGAAGCTGGTGAGGACGCCACGCTCCTGGACCCGGCCGCTCAGGGTTCCCTGCAGGGAACCATCGGGATCGGCTGCCACCGGCAGACGGGCGGGGATGGGCAGCAGGAAGCGCCCCTGCGCCTGCCCGTATTCGGCGAGGGCGAGCGAAAGATTAGCCGAGAGTTTTTCACCGTGCCAGTCGAAGGCAAGGGTGGCCGAGCGGACGTTGGCCTTCATCTCGCCGGATGGCCCCTGCCAGTTGGCCCTTCCCTGCGAGAAGACCAGCTCCCCGGTCATCTCCAGGTGCTGGCCCGGCAGCAGCTTGCCCCTGCCGTCGGCGGCGATTTCTCCCTCGATGTTGAGGCCGGACGGCAAAAAGGGTCTCAGCAGGGCCGGATCGATCCCCCCAGCCTCGAAGGCAAAATCACCGGTCTCCGGGATGGAAGGCCCGGCGGGTGCAGAGGAGGTGAGGGATGCCCGGAGCACTCCCCCCTTGTCGAGAGAGGCTTCCACCCTGGCCCGGGTCCCCTGCTGGTCGGCGTCCAGCTGCAAGGTGAGCTGACTGAGCGCGATGCGCTGGCCTTTCCCGCTATAGCTGCCGGTCGCCGCCGCGCGGGCATGCAGTTGCAGGATCCCCTTGGCGGCAGCTTCCCCCCCCTGGAGACGCCCCCGCCAGCTGAAGTCGACCTGGGCAGTGTCGATCGTGCCGTCGAACTGTTCCTCCTGGCTGTGCCACTGCAGCTGCCCGTTGGCGAGCGAGCTGTTCCCCCGGAGATCGACCCGGCCGCCGGAAAGAAGCCGCCCCTTGAAAAGTCCGGAGACCCTTCCCTGCGCGGTGAAATTGGAGGGGGTGACCGGGCGCAGCAGCGCCAGGTCGAAGTCGGTCATCTGCAGAGTCAGCTCCCCCTCCTTGGGAAGCGCCAAGGAGGCAGGCGCAGCGGAGGCGAACTCCAGGTGGGCATCCCCCTGTCCTCCGGCAAGGCGCAGATCGGCAACCGCCCGCATGCCGTGCTGGTCGCCGTGCAGGTCGGCCAGCAGCTGCTGCACGCTCACCCGGTGCCCGTTCTCTTCAAAGGTGCCGCTGCCCTCAATCCGGCCGCTCACCAGCAGGCGCTCACCAGGCAACAGGCGCAGGCTGAGCTCTCCGGAGCTGCTGCCGACCACGGTCGCGCCGGTGAGCCATACGTTGGCGCGGGAGAGGTTGAGGCCGCTCCAGGCTCCTCTCAGGGAGCCGGTAGCCGGCTGCCGGCTGAAATCGCCGGCCAATTCTAGCCGCTCGCCGGGGAGTCCGTTGATGGTGAGCGGCGCCACCCGGATTCCCGCGGCACTGGCGGTCAGGGCCGCCGGCGCAGCCAGCGCCCAGGGGCCGACGCTGTCACGCCCGCTGAAGCGGGTAAGCTCGCCGCGCCAGACACCGCCCCGGTAGCCCCCGTTCAGGATGGCGTGCGCCTCGCCCCCCTTGGCGGTCAGATCGGCCTGCAGGCGGTGCTCTTCGACCGTCCCGTTCAGGGCCAGCTGCGCGCTCTGTACCTGGTACTGCCCCACCTGCACGGTGCTTGCCTGCGCGGTCAGCTGCACAGGGTAGTTCTTGCCGGCGCCCAGGTTGGCGTCCAGCTGCAGGGCAGCAGCGCGCACTCCGGCCACCGCCAGGTTGGCGCCCGTGCCGTGGGCGGAGCCGGCCAGTTGGCCGTCCCGCCAGCGCACCCAGCCTGCCAGGTCGACCTGCCCTCCGGCATCGGGAAGGAGCCGGGAGAGATCGCTCACCCGGGCCGAGAGGTCCAGCCTGCGGTCCAGTTCCCCGGAGCCGCGCAGGTCGAACCCGCGCCCCACCAGCAGGAGGCGGTCGATGCGCAGCGTTTTACCGGCGAAGGCGCCAGCCAGGTCCCCGGAGAAGGGCTGGCCGCGCAACCTGCTTACCAGGAATTTCCCGCGCAGGCTGCCGCTGTAGGCGCCCTGTTTGGGAACCGCCAGGTTGCCGGCGACGTCGAGGTTGAGCGCTCCGGGCCATCCGGCTGCCAAGCTGGCCGGATTGATGCCGCGACCGGACAGGGCGCCTTTGACGCGCACCCCGTCGTTCCAGGCGATATCGAGCGCCCCGCTCACCCGGCCGTCCAGCAGGCGGCCAGCCATCTGCGAAAGCTGCACACCCTGCTCCCCTCCCTTGAAATGGGCCGCCAGCGCCGCATTCTCCCACCCCGGCCCGCTGTTTGCGAGATCGAAGGTTCCCAGGAAAGCAGCCACGCTACCGGAAAAGGTCGCGCTGCCATTGATCCTGGTGGGGCGTTTCAGTTCGGCGGCGAGGTCGACATCCTTGAGCTTGAGGGAGAGCGCGAAGAGCGGATCCTTGGCCGTCAAGGTCATGCGCGCCTCTCCCGACACTTTCCCCCGACGTCCCGGCATGAGCAGGGTGAACCTGCGCAGGTCGAAGGAGCTTTCCGTCATCCCCAGTTCCCCGGTCAGCTCCAGCCGCTGCCTGCCGCCGCTTTTGCCGGCCAGAGCAACCGGCCCCGCGACCTGCTCGGGGCTTTTCCCCTCCACCAGCCGCGCCTGCAGGGAGAAGAGATCTATCCCCTGCAGCGGCTTGGCCGGCAGGGCGGCAAGATCGGCCCGCAGCGAAGGGTGCCAAAGCCCAAGAGACAGGTCCCCGCGTGCCTTCAGGTCGGGGGTGTCGAGGCTCAGACCGGAGAGGTTAAGGATGCCGTTTTCGAAGGCCAGCGCGGCGGTGAGCCGGTCGACCGCGACGGGAGCTTCCTGCAACCTCCGGTAGCTGAGCCCCCTCACCTCCAGGCGCTCGACCCGGCCCCGGAAACGGCTCAGCGCCGCACTGACGCGGGGCCAGGGAAACTGCAGCGCCTTGCCGGAAGGAGGGGTGTCATCCTGCACCCGCACATCCTTCAGGGACAACTCGTGCACCAGGAGGTTTCCCGATAGAAGCTGGCGCGGCTCCCAGGAGAGGACCAGCTCGCCTAGCTGCGCCCGCTCCTTCCCCGTGGTGGCACGCACCCCGGAAAGCTGCAGCCGGTCCAGCAGGCGGCCGCGCACCTCCTGCGCGGAGAGCTGGATGCCGGCAGCACCGGTCAGGGTGGTGAGCGCGAAACGGGCTCCGGCGGCCGTTTGCAAAAGCCAGTACACTGCGCAAAGGCAGAGGAGGACGACCAGCAAGAGCGCCCCCGTTAGGTAGAGCCAGAGCCGTTTCATAGCTGAAACCCCACGCTAAAATGCACCATGTAGAAATTGGCCTGCCCGGTGCCGATCCGCTTGGCCAGGTCGAGGTGAAGGCCGCCGATCGGCGTGTAGTAGTGCAGCCCAACCCCCGCCCCCTGGTAGAGATGGATGCTGCTGAAATCATTGAAGGCGTTGCCGGCATCATGGAAGAGCGAGACGCCCCATTTGTCGAAGATGGCGCGTTCCAGTTCGACGGTACCCTGGATCAGGTCCTTGCCCCCCACCACCTCGTTGAGACTGTTGCGCGGACCGAGGCTCTGGTAGTGGTAGCCGCGCACGCTCTGGTCGCCACCGGCGAAGAAGCGTATGGAGGGCGGGAAATCTGCCAGGGGGTCCGCCAGCATGCTGAGGCCGACCCGGCTTTTCACATGCAGGGAGAGCCGCCAGGGGAGCGGCAACACGGCGTTGCCGTCGGTGATGAACTGGACCAGGGCGGAGTCGGAGCCGAAATACTGGTGTGCGCCTCGCAGGTCGAAGGCGTAGCGGTAGCCGCGGGTCGGGCGGGAAAGGTTGTCGAAGTTCTGCTTGGCGAAGCGAAGCCCCGGCAGCACCAGGCGCGAGGAGGACTTCTCGATGCCGATGGTGAAATCCTCCTGCTGGATTTTCACGTACGGGGTGAGCAGCTCTCCCTTGCCGAGGCTGCGGTTGTAGTCGACCTCGAAGGCGGCAAGCTGGCTCGTGTAGCTGGAGGTCTGCTCCTGCTGGAGGTTCAGCTGGAAGGTGGTGTTGCTCAAGATGTCCCGCGCACTGGGCACCGTGTAGAGCGCCATGAACCCCTGCAGGCGCTGGGCGGCGTACAGCATCAGGTCCAGGTCGTGCCCCTTGTGGAAGAGGTTCAGTTCCCGGAAGTGGACCGAGGCCCTGGGGCCGGTATCGGTACCGTACCCAACGCCGGGGCGCAAGGTGCGCCTGGGCGCGGGAGTGAGCTTGACCAGGACGGGCACCTGGTGGTCCTTGGCGGCCGCCTTGTCAGGGGTGATCAGCACCTCCTTGAACCGGGTGGAGTTGGAGAAGTTGAGCTGCGTCTCGCCCAGTTTCGAGAAGGAGAACACCTCTCCCTTCTTGAAGGTGATGTAGCGCTTCAAAAAGGGCTGCGGGTACTCGGAGGCCCCCTCGATGCTGACGTCGTCAAAGTAGTAGCGTTCGCCGGTGTCGAGGGTGACTGCCAGCCGGGCATCCTTCTCGCCGGCAGCGATGCGGATCTCGTGTCTGCTGAAGTCGGCATCCAGGTAGCCCAGGTTGACGGCCTGCGCCTTGAGGTTCGATTTTGCCCGCTCGTACTCCGGCTGAACCAGGATCTGTCCCTTTTTGAGCGGGAATGCCCGCACCAGGCGGCGTAACTCGGCCTCGCCGGCTCCCGCCCCCTTCAGCTCGATGTCCAGGGAGACGATGCGCACCGGCTCGCCCGGCACGATCTTGACCAGCAGCAGGAATTTCCCGTTGCCGTGGTCCTGGACCGCCGCGGAAATCTCCGGGTGGTAGTAGCCAAAGGGCTCTACTGCCCTTTTGGCCTTCTCCGGCGCCTGGAGGGCAAAACGGTCCAGCCAGAGACGGTCCACCTTGCCATCGCGCACGAGGCCGTAGGGAAGCGCCAGGGCATCATCCACATTTTTCAGGGCGGCCCCCTCCACCCCGAGCACCTTCACTTCGACCGGCTCGGCGGCCAAAGCCGGAGAGACCTGCCAGAAGATGGCCAGCAGGGAGGCCAGCGCGGTGTATAGCGACAGCATTTTGAACATGTAAAGCCTTTCGGGAGGTGGAAGATCAGGCGGGCCGGCCTAGCAAGTGACGAAGCGAGCCGCGATTCTAAGAATTCTACCACCTGTCGCCCATTAATAAATGGTTCCCAGTAAAAACAGCTCCTTGGGTGGTTCAGAGCGCACCGGGGGTAATCTAATGGGAGGCAGTCGTTGGGCGCTCTAACTCTGCTATAATGGCATCATCGACCCGTATCCGAGGCAGACATGACAGACACGCATGCCAGCGGCGAAGAGCTCCCCCGCGTCCGTGAGATGATCATCGACGACCTACCCGAGGTATTCCACATAGGCGAGCAGCTGTTCACGGCAGATTACTCGCAAAGCCTGTACCGCACCTGGGACGAATACGAGATCACCACCCTCTTCAACTCCGACAACGAGCTCTGCATCGTGTGCGAACATGACGACCGCCTGCTCGGCTTCGCCCTAGGCACCACGGTCAAGAAGCACAACTCTCCCTGGAAGTACGGCTACCTGGTCTGGCTGGGGGTGCGCAAAGACCTGCAGAAGATGCAGGTGGGGGCCAGGCTCTTCAAGGAGCTCAAGCGTCGCTTCAAGGAACAGGGGGTAAGGATGATCATCATCGACACCTCAGCGAGCAACACCCCGGCCATCCACTTCTTCCAGAAGCACGGCTTCGGCGACATCCAGGAGCACGTCTACATGACCCTCAACCTGACCCGCAGACACAAGAAGAAAACGGTGAAGAAACCGTGAACGGCCGACTGGAGAGCGTACTGGCCGCCATCGACCGGCAGCGTCTGCAGAGGACCCTGCTGGATCTGATCGACATCTATTCCCCCTCGGGCAAGGAAGAGGATATCCAGCTTTACCTCGAGGAGCTGCTCAAGCGGGAAGGGTTCGAGGTCGAGCGCCAGGAGGTGGAGGAGGAGCGCTACAACCTGCGGGTGACCATGGGGGAAGCAGAGCCGCGCCTGTACCTGGTGGGACACGTGGATACCGTCCCCGCCTGGGACCTCGACGAGGTGGGGGGGCGCGAGGAGGCGGGCATCATCCACGGGCTGGGGAGCGCCGACATGAAGGGGGGGTGCGCTGCCATGGTGGAGGCCTGGCTGGCCATGTCGCGGGCCCTGCCCACCTCTGAGCTACCGCCGGTGGGGCTCTTGCTGGTGGTGGGAGAGGAGGAAAACGGCGACGGCAGTGCGAGCTTCCTGGAAAAAAGCCGCGCCCCCTGGGCAGTGATCGGCGAACCCACCTCCCTTTCCGCCTGTTTCGCCCACTACGGCTACCTCGAGGCGGGGTTCATCACCCACGGGCTGAAAAGCCACTCCTCGCTCCCCGAACTTGGCCACAACGCGGTCGAGTCCATGCTCAGGGTACTGCTGCACATGGGAAGAAACCCGCTTTTCAACCGCGAGCAATCCCAGATCGTCTATTCCATCCGCGAGATGCGCTCCTCCCAGAAGGGGTTCGTGGTCCCCGACCGCTGCGAGACCTGGATCGACCTGCACCTTCCGCCGGACCGGGATCCGGCCGGGGTCGAGCAGGCCATCCGGGAGATCGTGGCGGGCGCCAGGGAACAGGTCCCCGGCCTCGATCTCACCGTCGCCTTCGATTTCGCCTCCGCCGGCTACCGGCTCGGTACCGACACCCCTTTGGCCCTGGCCCTGAAGGAGATCTACGGCAGGCTGGGGCTGCCGCTCAAGTTCGACGCCTTCCGCTCCCACTCCGACGGCAACCTCTTCTTCGCCGCCGGATGCAAGCCGCTCATCCTGGGCCCCGGTGCCCTGGAGGTCTGCCACACCCCCGAGGAACAGGTCAGCTTCGCCGAGGTCGAGGCTGCCGCGCGCATCTACGCGGCGCTTTGCCTCAGTGAAACGGAATAACGGCAAGATCGAGATTGAGATTGAGATTGAGATTAAGAAGAGGCACTGGCGGATTTCCCAATCTTGATCTCAATCTTGACCTCGCCTTTCTTGCATCCTCTCAGTGGTTCGCCATCAGGGTGTGGCAGCGCTTGCAGTCGTTCATGGGGAAGGCGACCAGCATGTGGCAGGCTCCGCAGAAATTGCCGTAGATGTTGCTGTCCATGGTGAAGTCGGCGGTGGCCTTCTGCTTGATCTTGAAGAGGTCGGGATGACAGCTCGAACAGTCGAGCTCGGCGAAATGATCCTGGTGGGAGAAAGTGACGTCGCTGCGCAGCGATGCGGTGCCAAGCTTCAGGGGCTTCTTGAGCTTGTCGGGGAACTGGATGGCCGGTGCCGTTCCACGCAGGGTGTTGGCAGGGGTGATGAGCCCCTTCCTGATCGCGGCCGCCCAATCGATACCGTTACCGAAGCTCGCCATGGGGAGCGACTCCGAGAATTCGGCAAAGCGCGCTTCGAGGGCGGTGGTGTCCTTCAGGTGGCAGCGGTCGCAGCTGGCATCATCCTGCACCGAAAAGGCAATGCCGCCGTCGTGGCAGGCGCCGCAGAATTTGCCGGCCACATTCTGCCCCCTGGTAATGCCGGAGTCCCCTTGCCGCATGCTGAAGCCCAAGTCAAGATGGCAGACACGGCAGGTATAGCGGGCCCGGTGGTTCCAATGGGGAAAGATGACCGGGTCCATCCCCGCCTGCTTGGAGCGGAACGGCATCCTGACATTGCCGTACTTCCAGAACGGACCGTTGGGGGGCATCGCCTTCAGCACCTTGGCCAGTTCGTCCCGGTCCATCGCCCCCACCCCTGAGGCTAGCAGCAGCACGACCAGCCACGGCACGCACCACCTGATGGCCATCCTTGCACCGTTCACGCGCTCAACTCCTTTACCGTCAAAACCGGCGCCGGCTCACTTCGCTGATTCGGAATTCTTCTTGTAGTCGAGGACATAGGCGTAAAGGTTCCTGCACAGCTGCAGCCTTTTCAGGTAGACCTTGCGCACCGACTCTTCCTCTTGCTGGATCGCCTTCTCCAGGGTTACACAACGCTCGAGCAGTGCGGTCAGCTCTCCCACCGACAGCGTCATCGCCTCGTTGCTCCGGGCACAGGTCTCCTCGAAGCTCGTCCTCCAGGACGGCTCGGCGGCCAGCGCGCCCCCCTGGCTAAGCACCAGCAAGACTGCCGCCACCACCGCCAGTACTTTCTTTTTCCCTGTCATCACGAGCGCCCCCTAGACCGGCTTGGCATGACAGCGCTTGCAGTCACTCTGCGGGAAGGCCACCTTGTCGTGGCAGACCCCGCAGTACTTCCCGTCGAACAGTTCGATCATCGAGTACTTGGTGGTACCCCGCTTGATGCCGACGAAGATGTCGGGATGGCAGAGCTCGCAGCCGTTCCAGACCGTGTGCTTGCTATGGGAGAAGATGATGTCGGGCATCCCTTCCATCTTGGCCTTCAGCGCGAAATCCGGCTGCACCTTCATCCCCGCCTTCTTCAGCGAAACCCCTTCCACAGTGTCCTGGGGCTTGATCAGCCCGCCCAGCTCGGCCTTCTCCCAGTCGATGCCGTTGCCCAGAGTCTCGCGCGGCATCCGCTCCAGAAAGTCGTGGAAGGCTTCCTCGCGGGCGGGATCCTTCTCGATGGCGTGGCAGCGTACGCAGCGCTTGTAATCGTCGCGGGAGTAGCTGGTGGCGCAGGAGGCGAAGATCCTGTTTTTGCCGAGGGTGGTGGAACCGTTGTGGCAGGTGCCGCAGAAATACCCTTTCATGTTGTCGGCGGCGCGCATCTTGGTGGAGTTGGCGGTCATGCCGAAGCCGATATCGACGTGGCAAACCCTGCAGGTGTAATTCTTGCGGTGCAGCCAGTGGTCGAAGACGACCGGTGGCATCCCGGACTGCTGGGAGAAATTGTTGATGGTGACACTCCCGTATTGATAGGGAAGAGGCTTTTTCTTCTTGGTTCCGGCGGCCCAGAGAACGCCGGAGCCGACGAAGAGAATCAGGCATACCAGTGCCAGTCTTTTCATGGGCCCTCCTGTGGCGAGTGATATAAATAGGAAAAATAAATGTGTGTAATTTATTTTAATTTCAACAATAAGACAACACTTATTTGCATCCCCCTCCCTCTTGGTCCGCCCTGACCAGCCTCCACGCCAAGTTCGCCACACCCTCGTTAGCCGGTGCGAAAATGTGGCCCGCTGTCGCAGTAAATCCTTGCGCCACAAACGTTTTCGGAGTAAGGTGCTTTCCAACTTTACCCCACAAGGAAGACATCGCCGTGTTCCGCTGCACCCCTCTCCTCCTGCTGCTGCTCCTTTTTTGCTGTCCCCGTCTGTCCGTTGCCCAAACGGTAAAAACCGGCGCCGAGATCCTCAGTGAGAACGGTTTCGCCTCCCTCAAAGGAAGGCACTTCGCTCTGGTCACCAACCGGTCAGCCACCGTGGGAGGCGTCCAGATCCTGGAGGCCATGGCGAAAAACGGCGTGCGGCCCGCAGTGATCTTCACACCGGAGCACGGGCTGAAGGGAAATGCCGAGGACGGCGTCAAGCTGGCCGACGACAGCCAGAGCGGCGTTCCGGTGAAGAGCCTGTACGGGGCCACCAGGAAACCGCGGCCGGAGGACCTTGCTGGACTCGACCTGGTGCTCTTCGACATTCAGGATGTCGGGGTGCGCTTCTACACCTACATCTCCACCATGGGCTATGTCATGCAGGCCGCGGCGGAGGCGGGAATACCGTTCGTGGTGCTGGACCGCCCCAATCCGCTGGGGGGTGACTATGTGGCGGGGTTCGTGCGCGAGACCAGGCCAAGCTTCACCTCCCTCTATCCGATCCCCCTGGCACACGGCATGACGGTGGGTGAACTGGCGGAGATGATCAAGGGGGAGAAGATGCTGCCGGGGCTTTCCCGGCTTGACCTTTCGGTGGTCGCCATGCAGGGGTGGCAGCGCTGGATGCGCTGGCCCGACACCGGGCTCCCCTGGGTCCCCACCAGCCCTAACCTCGCAACTTTCGAGTCTGCCCTGCTCTACCCGGGCCTCGGCCTCCTGGAGGGGACCAGCGCCTCCGAAGGGCGCGGCAGCAGCGAACCGTTCCGGCTAGCCGGCTGGCCTGGCATTGACCCGCAGGCCCTGGCCCAGAAGCTGAACAGCGAAGGGCTCCCCGGCCTTCGCTTCGATCCGGTGCACTTCACCCCGGTCAGCCTCCCCGGCGTCTCCAGCAGCCCGAAGTACAAAAACCGTGACGTGAACGGGGTCCACGTCGAGATCACCAATTACAGGAACGTGCAGCCGGTCGAGGCGGGTGTCGCGGTGCTGGACGCCCTGTACGGTTCGGTCCAGGAGCCGGCGCGCAGGGTCTTTTTCAGAGGCGGTCTGGACGACATGGCTGGTTCCGAGCGGGTCAGGACAGGGGTGGAGGGGAGAGAATCGCCCAGGAGCATCGTGTCCGCCTGGGGCGACGGCGTTCATCGCTTTCTGCATCAGCGGCAGGCATACCTCCTGTACGGCGAGTGACCACCGGCTACCGGTAAAAAAAAGGCACGCATGCTGCGGGAGCGGCAGCATGGTGCCTGTGCCAGGAATGCTCTGCGGTATCGGCCGCGTCAGAGCTCGTGATCAGATGGGACGGGGTCCGGGGGAGGAGCCGCAGTTCCCTGGTCCCTTGGGCCGCATTTTGAAAGAGGCGCGGCGGGCCTCGCCTTCTGCACCGCCCGCACCCAACCCACGTCAGATGTACTCCTTATCGCCCCCGCCCTTTTCCACTTGAGAGCATATTTTCGCCGCGCCCCGGCGAGGCGATGCCTGGCGCCGTCCTGAAACGGCCTCTCAAGGCTTGCCGTCTGCCTGCCTTTTCTTCCCGGACTCGAAAGAACCGCGGCTGTTTCAGCAACAGCTGGGAGTCGGTTGCGCCGTTTCAAGACGCAAAGTCGCAGCGTAACCGGACCCCGTCCGAAAAAAGTGTTGCTCCCTCTGGAAAAAACGAGTGGCGGCGCTCCAACTCCTGTATTATATTGAGGTTGTGGCGCCCCATCACCCCGGAAGACATCTCTATGATCACCATCCTTGAAAACGTGCCGCTGGCCCCCTTCACCTCCCTCGAAGTCGGCGGTCCCGCCCGCTTCCTGGCCACCGCCCGAAACGTCCAGGAACTGCGGGAAGCTCTGCTCTTCGCGCGCGGTAACGGCCTCCCCTTCGCGGTTTTGGGAGGAGGCAGCAACCTTCTGGTCAGCGACCAAGGGTTCGACGGCGTGGTGGTCAGGGTAAAGCTGGAAGGTGTCGAGGTTGACGGAGCTCGGGTGCGGGCGGAGGCGGGAGTCGATCTGAACGCCCTGGTGCATAACACGGCCGGCTGGGGAGTTGCCGGCATGGAACCGCTGGCGGGGATCCCGGGCCTGGTAGGAGGCGCCGTGCGGGGAAATGCGGGGGCCTACGGCCGCTGCATCGGCGAGTTGTGTGAAGAGGTGGTCGCCCTGGACGCCGATACCCTGGAACTGGTCACCCTGGGCCGCCAGGAGTGCCGTTTCCGGTACCGTTGCAGCCGCTTCAAGGAGGATCCGCGGCTGCTGGTGATCTCCAGCTCGCTCCTCCTTGCCTCCGGCGACCCGGAGGAGATCCGGCACAAGGTAGAGCTAACGCTGGCCAGACGTGCGGCCCGCAACCTGCAGTGCGAGCGCAGCGCCGGCTCTTTCTTCATGAATCCCGTGGTGAGCGACCCGGAGCTGATCGGAAGGTTCGAGTCGGACCAGCAGGTCCGTTGCCGGGACGGCAGGATCCCCGCCGGCTGGCTGATCGACCGGGCGGGGCTGCGCAACACCACGGTGGGCGGAGCATCGGTGAGCCCCCAACATGCCAACTACCTCATCAACAACGGTCATGCCAGCGCAGGCGAGATGGTGGCACTGGCAGGCCTGGTCAAGTCCAAGGTACTGGCCTCCATGGGGGTGGAATTACAGGAAGAGGTAAGCCGCCTCGGCTTCCGCGCCCCGGATGCGGTGGGGGTCGGGAAGGAATCGGCGAGAGGGGCTGGAGAGTCCAGCTGAGGTGGGGCTATTTGCGGGCAAAAACGAGCTTCATGCTGTTCAACTCGTTGCTCAACAGCCGGGAGATGCGGTTGTACTCCTCAGGGGTCTTGGCGGCCTCCAGATGTCCCATGAGGTCGGAGAAGCGTCTCAGTTCCTTGGTGGCGTTGCGATCCACCAGCTTGGGCATCAGTGCCTGCCAGGCAAGGTGCATGCGGATCACGATGCTCGACAGCCGCTCGATCCTTTTCATCTCGGACCAGATGACCAGCTCCCGGGCGTTATAGTCGAGCAGCGATACCTCGGTCGGCACGCAGGGCTTGAGCGGAACAGCCAGGGTGGCGGCGATCAGCGAGACGCGGTTGGCATAGCGCATCACTTCCAGCCGGTCCTTGGAGTTGACCGCCTGTTCGAGCTCGGTGATGGTATGCCGCAGGTGCGGCAGCAGGTTGGCGTTGGAGTCGTCCTGGATGGGGGGAATCGAAGCGGCGTTCTTCTTAACCGCCTCGAATTTCTTCGGCAGCCGGTCCAACTTGCCGGCGATGGCGGCCTCGAAGGTTTCCTCCGCCGACACCGACAGCGACTCCAGCTCGTTGGCAAGCGGGTTGGGATGCTGCCCGATGAACTGGTGCGACTGTTCTTTGACGAGCGGTGCGGGACGGGAGCTTCCCTGCTGGCGTGACTGTTCCTTCGTGGGGGGAGAGCCCGCTGTGGCCGGGGAGCCCGCGAGACAGGCACTGACCAGCAAGCAAAAGGCCAGCGGGACCTGCAGGGGTTTTGCCAGGCTGCGGCTCTGGCTGGATCCTTCGTTCAGGTGCATACGCTCACGCCCGTAAAGTTGAGAAGAGAGATTCATAGAAAAAACCGTTTCTCGTCACAGGTTGACCATCTTGACCACCCCTTCGAGTTGCTGGCCGGTCACCCCTTCAAACATCACGCCGAGGCCGGGAATCCCACGGCACGTCCCCCATTCGATACCCCAGCAAACCACCCCCCTCAGAGGTTGGAGGCCGGGCAGCTCAAGAAAACTGAGCCAGACCGGGTCGCCTGTTACCACCGGGGCCGTGCTGTGAATAAACGCCCCACCGCGGGAGATATTGACGGTAAAGGTCTTGAGACAGTCACCCTCGGCGCACTCGGAGCGAAACGACAGCAAAAGGTTCAAATAGAGCTCTTTCCGTTCGAACCTGCGCAGAGTTCTCGCGGTAAACGCCTTGCACCTGCTTTCGACGAAGTAGGAAAGAGTAGCCCCCACATCGGCAGCGTCGGTCTGTTCCAGGGGACTCAGGTTGATGCTTTTGTTCCTGCCGTCCCACTTGAGCCTTAGGGAGGGGTAGTAGTTGAGGCAGTCGTACGCGATGGCCTTTTCGTCTTTGCTGCAGCGGATCAGGGTGAGGATGTCGACCAGCAGCCCGCTGTAGGGGGTGTCGGCCGAGATCCGCTGCAGATCGGTAAAGGTCTCCACGATATCGTAGGGGACGCCGACCCTGCGCAGGACCTCCTCGTAGGCCGCCCTGGCATCGGCCTCTTTCACCACCATCAGGATCCTGGCATCGGTCATGACCCCGCACCCTCCCGGGCCAGCGCCGGTCCCCGGGCTGACCATCCCTAACACATCATGCTGTCGCAGGCAAGGATAAATTACCGCCAAGAAAATGCCCGGGAAGAACTCCCGGGCATTTGTAAAGGTGGCCGGATCAGGCCGCGTCATCGCTCATGTACTGCTGCAGGTTTCTCGCTGGCGACTCTTACATCTTCGAGTATTTGTAAAGCATCTGCTGGAGCCGCTTGGTGGCGGGAGACTTCTTGCCACCTCCGCCGGCCAGCACCTCCTGCGAGGTCAGCGGTTTGCCGTAGTAGTGCGCGTTGGCGTCCTTGCTCACGAGCAGCGCTGCCCCTTCCAGCGAGACGCCGCCGAACAGCCCACGGCTGCGCGAATAGGAGAGGATCTCCGATTTCAGCATGACGTCGGTGGCAGCTTCCGCGCTACGCCCCACCGGTCCTGCGGCAACCGAGACATCGGCGCCCAGGGTGATCTTCCCTTTCATGAGCCCCTCCACCCCTTTCATGGTCTTGAAAACGAGGATCAGGTCGGTGGACTTGCCGCCGATCTGCCAGCCGACGCTGGCACCGGAAATGCTGACGAAGAGCGGGTCGCTCCACTCACCGTTCTCCTGGCGGACCACGGCGACGCCAGTGCCGTGACGGCCGCCCACGATGAAAGCCCCCTTGATGGTATCAGGGATGATCACCACCGCCTTGGCGTCCCTAAGCAGTGCCGGAGGGATCCCCTTCTCCGGAATCTTCATGATTTCCTTCAGGACATCGGCGGAATCCCTGACGTCCTTCATCTCGTTCCTGGCAAGCGCGGCGGTGGCCCAAGCACCAACCAGCAACAGAGCAACCAGTACCAGTGACACGCTCCTTCCGATCTTCATGGTCAACCTCCTTTTGGTCCGCCAAGGGGAGAGGGAGGCAGTTCCATCAGCTTCCGCCGCCCCGGCGATGGAATGGAACAGATGTCCGTAGCTGTACTTCCTTTATAATAATCCCTCTGGCCGGAATCTAGTAGCCTCTACGATGGTGGTGGGGATACTGCTGTTCGCTGCGGTCGCCCAGGATGTAGCCGGTCAGAGCCCCGGCGGCGCCACCGAGGACCGCACCGACCGCGGGCCTGCCGCCGGACAGGCCGCCCAGCAGTGCTCCGCCGCCGGCACCGATCGCCCCGCCGCTCAGGGCCCCCTGCTGCTTGGGCGACATCCCGACGCAACCGGCGGCGGTAAGCGCGAGTACCACAACGACGAGAAAGTTGATGAGCTTCATGGCTTCCCTCCTCACGGCGACGTTGGTTGAACGTTCTGCTCCAGCGGAGCGTCGGCAATACCGGTCTTCAGCTTGGGCTTTACGATCTCTCTCCAGATCACCCTCATCACCGGCCAGTCGTTATCCAGGGGATTGGCCTGGTAGTAGCTGTCCACCTGCTGGATGATGGAGTTCATGGGCATACCCCGCAACCCCTCGGCAAGCTTGGCAGTGAAATCCGCCCTTTTCAGCTCCGGGTGCCGCTGCACCACGTGCTCCTCGATGGTTACCACGTGGCCTACCCCCCAGATGAAGGCGATCTTGCTCTCCTGGTCCAGCGACCGCCACTGGGTTCCGGTCAGCACCGGCATCTCCATGGAGGCGTTGCCTGTCTCCGAGAGGGTGTTCTCTCCGGCGGCAAGGGCGGTGCCGCCACTGGCGAGGCCGGCAATCACGACCGCGATCCCGCAATAACGCACAATCTTGCTGAGCATCCTGCACCTCCCGCTTGTCAGGTTAAAAAACATTCACGCATGAATAACACAGACAAAAGGGTTGTCAACGAGAGGAAGTGCGGTTTGGGAGGAAAAGGTGCGGCTGCGAACCGTGCAACAGCGGAGCTTAGCCAGTGGGGCCGGCAGCACTTGGGAACCTGGAATGGGAAGCCTGCTGGAGAGGGCTTAGGGGAGAGTCAGCGAAAAGCGGAAAGCATAGCCGTCGATGGTCAAGGTGGTGATGACCGGGGACGTGCTAGTGGACGGGACGTTCTGCATCCAGATGCGCACGCCGTTCAGGACCGTGATGGTCTGGGTCTGATTGGTGAAGAGGATGGGGTTGCCGTTGGCGTCGCCGATGGCGTATTTTGCCTTGTTGGCGGGATCCGAAATGCTTACCACGTGGGTGCCGGCTAGTCCGTCGAAACTGGAGACGACGACATAGGCCTGGGCGAGGCCGGCGTTGTTGACCGGTGTTGACAGAGCGGAGACGTCGACGATCCGGGTGAGGCTGGTGAACGTCGCGGTCACGGTGCCGATACTGAGGGTGGAGGTAACGGACGAATTGACCGCGTTGGCCGAGGTGTGCTGGACGGTCACCGTGTCACCGTTTTTCACGCTCCCCGAGGAACTGGTGGGGCTGCCGCCGTTGATGGCGTACTGGCTGTTGCTCCCTACCGGGCCGTTGATGCTGATCGGACTGGTGGAGGCGGTGAGCCCGGAAACGGTAATGGGATTGGAGGTTACCGTGACCCCCAGGGCGGCGCCGGTCCGGTTGCTGAAGGTGAACTTGTTGGGTGTGGTCGGCTGGCTGGCGGTGGAGGGGAACCAGTCGACACCGCAGCCGGCAAAGCAGAAGACCAGGATGGACAGGCAAAGGAGCGCGATGACATCCCATTTCGGTGCTGGCTTCGACATGATCTTCCTCAACATGGTCAGTTCCCCCGGAAGCGACGATACTAGCGGATCGGAACCACTTTGACAAGCCATTCCTGAGCAGCCGCCCCATTCACACAGCCCCATTCATCGCGCCGGACCAGGTCTCATGGAGGCCGCCGGTAGCGGATCTCCAGCTGGCAGCCGCAATAGCAGCGCCAGCGGTAGATTACCCCGCCAACCAGCTAACACGATCGCGCAGCCCGGTCAGTGACCGGCGGCTCCCGCTTGTCATTCAAAGGCATCCCGCGTGTCACCCAAAGGCATCCCGCTGGTCATCCGAGGGCAGCCCGCTGATTATCCGTCGGCATCCCGCAGACTATTTCTTCGCGGTCGTCTTCCCTTCCCGGAGGGCGGAAGCGTCCCAACCGCCGCCAAGGGCCTTGATAAGTCCGATGCTGGAAGTAAGCCGGCGGGCCTGGATGCCGACCTCCGTCCTCTGGTTGGTGAGCGCCGTGGTCTGGGCGGCGATCACGTTCAGGTAGCTTATGATACCCGCCTTGTACTGGTTGATGGAGACGGCCAGGGTCTCCTCCGAGGCCTTCACGGCTTCCGACTGGGCGCTGGCTTCCGTCTCCAGGATGCGCAGGGACGCCAGGTTGTCCTCTACCTCCTGGAAACCGGTCAACACGGTCTGCCGGTAGTTCGCCACCGTCTGGTCATAGGCCGCCCGGGCCGCCTCGGTCTGAGCGCCCCTCAGCCCGCCATCGAAAACCGTTTGGGTGAGCCCCGCCCCGACCGACCAGAAGCGGCTGGGCCAGGTGAGCCAGTCGGCCAGCAGGAGCGACTGGAACCCGGCCGAGGCGCTCAAGCGCAGGTCGGGATAATAGGCCGCCTTGGCCACGCCGATCTGGGCGTTGGCTGCCGCCATCCTCCTCTCCGAGGCAGCGATGTCAGGACGGCGCTCCAATAGCTCAGAGGGAAGCCCGGCGGGGATATCCGGAAAGAGGTTTCCCATGGGTGCCACCGGAATAGAGAAGGCGGAGGCAGGCTTGCCGACCAGCAGGGCGATGGCGTGCTCCAGTTGCGAGCGCTGCACCGCCAGGTCGATGGCCTGGGCCTGGGTCGTTTTCAGCTGGGTGTCGGCCTGCAGCAGGTCCGACTTGGCGGCGATGCCGGCGTTGTAGCGGTTGCGGGTCAGCTCCACCGCCTTCTGATAGCTCGCCACCGTGTCGTTGAGCAGCTTTATCTGCAGGTCCTGGCTGCGGAGCAGGAAGTAGTCCTGGGCCAGTTCCGCCTGGGCGCTCAACTGGGCGGCGGCCAGGTCCGCCTGGCTGGCCTGGGCGGAGGCGGTGTTCGCCTCCACGGTACGGCGGATGCGCCCCCAGACATCGACCTCCCAGGAGAGGTCGACGGGGAGCGAATACGAGGTGGAGGTGGCACCGCCGCTCCTGGGATTGGTGGTCACCGCGGAGCCGGTGGAGGTGGTGGCGCTCAGGCCGCTGCCGCCCTGGAAGGAGTGGCTGACCGAGGGGCCGGCGGTAATGGTCGGGAAGTACCCCGCCCTCGCCTCCCTGATCAGCGCCTTGGCCTGGCGAAACTGCGCCTCGGCAGCGGCGATGTTCTGGTTGGAGACCACGACATGTTCCTCGAGCGCGCTTAGTACCGGGTCGTTGAACAGTTCCCACCAGTGCTGGTCCAGCTTGCCGTCGCTGGGCTGGGCGACTTTCCAACCGGCGGTTTCCTTGAAGGCGACCGGCACGGGGGCGCTCTCCGGCAGCGGGGTCGGACGGACGTAGTCAGGCCCCACCGAGCAGGCGGCCAGCGCCGCTGCCACGGCCAGAAGGCCGCATGATTTCATAAGGCTGTTGCAGCTCATAATGTGCACCTCTGAAAAGTCGGCCAGCCGGACAGGGTCACAGCTTCGACAGGCCGGACAGCAAAACAGATTCCGCCTTCGCCTCTACGGTTTAAGTTCCGGTTCAACCTCGGCGCGGCTTTCCTCGTACTCGCGTCTGCGCTGGCTCTTGCCGCGCTTGCGGTCGATCCAGAGCCGGAAACGGTCCATGTACAGGTAGACCACCGGGGTGGTGTAGAGGGTCAGCGCCTGGCTGAAGATCAGCCCCCCCACGATGGAGATCCCCAGCGGACGCCGCAGCTCGCCTCCTACCCCGAGCCCCAGGGCCAGCGGTAGCGCGCCGAACAGCGCCGCCATCGTGGTCATCATGATGGGGCGGAAACGGAGCAGGCAGGCCTCGTAGATGGCCTCCTCGGGCGGTTTTCCCTCGTTACGCTCGGCGGCCAGGGCGAAGTCGACCATCATGATGCCGTTCTTCTTCACGATGCCGATCAAGAGGATCACGCCGATCACCGCGATCAGGTTGAGGTCGTTGTGGGTCAGCAGGAGGGCGAAAGCAGCCCCCACCCCGGCCGAAGGCAGCGTGGAGAGGATGGTCCACGGATGCATGTAGCTCTCGTAGAGGATGCCGAGCACGATGTAGACCGTCATCAGGGCGGCGAGGATCAGCAGCGGCTCGTTGGCGAGCGAGGACTGGAAGGCCTGGGCGGTCCCCGAAAAGCTCCCCCGCACCCCCGCGGGCATGCCCGACTCCCGGAAGCTCTTGTCGATCGCCTTCACCGCGTCGCCCAGCGCCACACCGGGCGCCAGGTTGAAGGAGAGCGTGATGGACGGGAACTGCCCCTGGTGGTTGACCGCCAGGGCCGACGCCGTCGGGTCGAAATGGCTGAAAGCGGACAGCGGCACCAGCGTGCCGCTGGTGGACGGCACCCAGATGTCCTTGAGCGTGTCGGGACGCTGCCAGAAGGCGGGATCGACCTCCATCACAACGTGGTACTGGTTCAACAGGGTGTAGCTGATCGCCACCTGGCTCTGGCCGAAGGCCCCGTACAGGGTGCCGTCGATGGCCTGGGTGGTGACGCCCAGCCGCGAGGCGGTCTGCCGGTCGATCACCAGGGTCGCCTCGCGCCCCTTGTCCTGCAGGTCGCTGTTCACGTCCACAAGTTGCGGCATGGTCCGGAACTTCCGCAGCAGTTTCTGCGCCGCCGAGCTCAAGTCGGCCAGGTTGCCGCCCTGCAGCGTGTACTGGTAGGCCGCATTGCTGATCCTGCCCCCCACCCGCAGGTCCTGTACCGGCTGCAGAAAGGTGGGTGCGCCGGGTACAGAGGAGATCTTGCCCCGTAGCCGGTTGATCACCTGGGCGGCGGTCACCTTGCGCTTCTCGAAAGGCTTCAGGGAGATGAAGAGCCGGGCGGTGTTGGTGGTGGAGCCCCCCCCGCCACCGGTGAAACCAACCACGTAGTCGACATCGGGGTCCTGCCTGATGATGGCGACGATCTGCTGCAGCTTGTCCCTCATCGCCTGAAAGGAGGTGTCCTGGGCGGCCTGGATGCCGCCGGCGATGCGCCCGGTATCCTGGTCGGGGAAGAACCCCTTGGGCAGCGCACGGAACAGGACGATGCTCAGCACCACCGTGGCCAGCATGACCAGTAACGTGATGAAGTGGTGCCGGAGCGCCCAGCCCAGGGTGCGCCGGTAGGTCCGATGCATCCACTCGAACATCGCCTCGCTGGTCTTGTAGAGGATGCCATGCTCGCGCGGCTCCAGCGGCTTCATGAGCGTCGCGCACATCATCGGGGTGAGGGTCAGGGAGACCACCAGCGACACCACGATGGCTGCCGAGAGGACCACGGCGAATTCCCGGAACAGCCGCCCCACCATCCCGCCCATCAGAAGGATCGGGATGAAGACCGCCACCAGAGAGATGCTCATGGAGAGGACCGTGAAGGCGATCTCCCGGCTGCCGTTCAAGGCTGCCTGCAGCGGGCTCTGCCCCATCTCCCGATAGCGGGTGATGTTCTCCAGGACCACGATGGCATCGTCAACCACGAAGCCGGTGGCGATGGTGAGGGCCATCAGCGACAGGTTATCCAGCGAGTAGCCGCACAGGTACATCACCATGAAGGTCCCGATGATGGAGACCGCCACGGCGACTGCAGGAATCAGGGTGGAGCGGACGTTGCGCAGGAACCAGAAGACGACGCTGATCACCAGAAAACCGGAGATGATCAGCGAGATCTCGACGTCGCGCAGGGAGCCCCGGATGGGAGGAGTGCGGTCCACCACCACCGACATGTCCACGTCGCCGGGGAGTGCCGCCTTCAGTTGCGGCAGGAGCGCCCGGACGTTGTCCACCGTCTCGATGATGTTGGCGCCCGGCTGGCGGAACAGGATCACCATGATGCACGGCTTGCCATTGACGAGGCCTGTGGTGCGGATGTCCTCGATGGAATCCTGCACGTTCGCCACGTCGGCCAGCCGGACGGCGGCGCCGTTTCGGTAGGTGACCACCAGCGGCAGGTAGTCCTGGGCCGTCCGCAACTGGTCGTTGGTGCGGACCTCCCAGCTCTTGTCGCCCGCCTGCAGCGTCCCCTTGGGGCGGTTCACGTTGGTGGTGGAGATGGCGTTACGGACCGTGCCGAGGCTGATGCCGTAGCGGTTCAGCTGCAGCGGGTTCAGCTCCACGCGCACCGCCGGCAGGGAACTGCCGCCGACGATCACCTGCCCCACCCCTTTCACCTGCGAGAGTTTCTGCTGCAGGATGCTGGAAGCCGCGTCGAACAGCTTCGGCTTGGGGATGGTGTTCGAGGTGAGCGACAGGATCAGGATCGGCGCATCCGAGGGGTTCACCTTCCGGTAGGTGGGGTTGTTGGGAAGGTTGGCCGGCAGGTAGCTGCGCGCCGCGTTGATCGCCCCCTGCACGTCGCGGGCGGCCCCGTTGATATCACGGTTCAGGTCGAACTGCAGCGTGATGGAGGTCGAGCCGCGGGTGGAGGTCGAGGTCATCTCGGTGACCCCGGCGATGCGGCCGAACTGCCGCTCCAGCGGTGCCGCCACCGAGGTCGACATGGTCTGCGGATCCGCACCCGGCAGCGACGCGTTCACCGAGATGGTGGGGAAATCGACCTGCGGCAGCGGCGAAACCGGCAGCAGCTGGAAGCCGATGATGCCCGCCAGCACCAGTCCGAAGGTCAGAAGCGAAGTCGCCACCGGGCGGGATATGAAAGTAGAGGAGATGTTCATAGTTACTTATTGGAAACCGCCGCGCATAGGTCCCCCCCTTGATAAAGGGGGGACAGGGGGGATTGCTTTTACCCCTTCTGCCTAACGATGATTCAGCCTCTCCTCGCACACCCGGAAGATCTCCGCCATAACAGCGTCCGTCTCAATCAGCACCTGGCGGTTATCGAAGCGCAGCACCAGCACTCCATGTCTCTTCAGGAACTCGTCTCGCTGTGCATCCAGCAGCAAGCTTTCAGGTTCCAGATGCTGGCAACCGTCTATCTCAACAACCAGGGTGACAGCTGGAGCATAAAAATCGACGATATGAGGACCAATCTCCTTTTGGCTGTGGAACTGTATATCAAGCACCTGCTTCCTTCGCAGCCGCGACCAAAGGACTCGCTCAGCGTCGGTCATGGTTTTCCGCAGCTTGCGCGAGACTGGCTTCAGCGAGGGGTCGTAGGGTTGGTACTTCATAAAAGCAATCCCCCCTGTCCCCCCTTTATCAAGGGGGGGACGTGATGCTGAATACTGCTGTGATAGACGCTCGTTTCGTTTGTGCCTGTCTAGTTTGTGCCTGTCTAGTTTGTGCCTGTCTGTTTGTGCCTGTCTGTTTGTGCCTGCCTGTTTGTGCCTGTCTGTTTGTGCCTGTCTGTTTGTGATCGTTTTCTTGTGCTGCTTTGGCCAGTTCCCTGCCGGTCGCGTTGAGAGCCCGCCCACGTCCCCCCCTTGATAAAGGGGGGACAGGGGGGATTGCCTTTCTTACAGCCACACCGGAAAGATTTCTCTAGCTGGGCGTCCTCAATCCTCCCCAGCATCCCTGTCCGTCACCGCCCCCTCTCCTGCGGGCTGCCCTCCCCCTTCCCCTTTCCTCTTCCTGAACCTAGCCGACACCCGGTCGAAGTAGAGGTAGATGACGGGGGTGGTGTAGAGGGTCAGGACTTGGCTGATCAACAGGCCGCCGATGATGGAGATGCCCAGGGGGCGACGGAGTTCGCTCCCCACGCCATGCCCCAGGGCAAGCGGCAGCGCGCCCAGAAGGGCGGCGAAGGTGGTCATCATGATCGGCCGGAACCGGAGCAGACAGGCCTGGAAGATCGCCTCTTCGGGGCGCTTTCCTTCCACCCGCTCGGCCTCGATGGCGAAGTCGACCATCATGATGCCGTTCTTCTTGACGATGCCGATCAGCAGGATGATGCCGATCACGGCGATTACGCTCAGCTCGGTCCGGCAGACCATCAGGGAGAAGACGGCGCCGGCACCGGCGGACGGCAGCGTGGAGAGGATGGTGACCGGATGAATGAAGCTCTCGTAGAGTACGCCGAGCACGATATAGACGGTGATCAGTGCCGCCAGGATCAAGAGCGGCTCGTTGGTTAGCGAGTCCTTGAAGGCCTGCGCGGTCCCCTGGAAGTTGCCGCGGATACTGGCGGGCAGGTGCATGTCCTTGGTGGCCTCCTCGATGGCTGCCACGGCCCCGCCCAGCGAGACGCCGGGGGCGAGGTTGAAGGAGGTGGTGACGGCAGGAAACTGCCCCTGCCGGTTGACGACCAGCGGCGTAATACCTTCGCTGGCCCTGGTCAGACTGGAGAGGGGAATGCTGCCGCCGCTGCCGCGCAGGTAGATGCCGTTAAGCCCGGCCGGCCCTTTCCTGAACTCGTCCTGCACGGAGAGCACCACGCGGTACTGGTTCAGTTCGGTGAAGATGGTGGAGATCTGACGCTGGCCAAAGGAATCGTAAAGGGTGTCATCGATCAGCTGCGGAGTGATACCCAGCCGCGAGGCGGTGGCGCGGTCGATGTCGAGCGCCATCATCAGCCCCAGGTCCTGCTGGTCGGAACTCACGTCCCGCAGCTCCGGCCGCTGCGAGAGCGCCTCGACGATCTTGGGCGCCCACTGCTTCAGTTCGTCGGTGTTGGGATCCTCCAGGGTGTACTGGAATTGGGTCCGGCTTACCTTGGCGTCGACGGTTAAATCCTGCACTGGCTGCATGAAGAGTTGGATGCCGGGCACCTTCGCGAGCTTGGGCTGCAGCCGCCGGATCACCTCGCTGGCGCTTAGATCGCGCTTGGCGAGCGGTTTCAGGTTGATCAGGATGCGGCCGGAGTTGAGGGTGGTGTTGGTGCCGTCCACGCCGATGAAGGAGGAGAGACTTTCCACCGCCGGGTCCTGCAGGATTTCGTGCGCAAGCGCCTGCTGCCGTTCGGCCATCCCTGCGAAGGAGATCGACTGGGGGGCTTCGGAGATCCCCTGGATGACGCCGGTATCCTGCACGGGGAAGAACCCCTTGGGGATCATGATGTAAAGGAGGACGGTGACCACAAGGGTCCCGACTGCCACCAGCAGGGTGGCCTTCTGGTGCTTGAGCACGAACCTGAGCGAGTTGCCGTACTTCTCGATGATCCGGTCGAACATGCGGCCGGAGGCGTGATAGAACCACCCTTGCTGTTCTTCCGGGACATGCTTCAAAAGCCGCGCGCACATCATCGGTGTCAGGGTCAGCGATACCACGGCGGAGATGAGGATGGTAACACCGAGGGTGACGGCGAACTCTCGGAACAGCCGGCCGACCACGTCCCCCATGAACAGCAGCGGGATGAGCACCGCGATCAGCGAGATGGTCAGCGACAGGATGGTGAAGCCGATCTGCTTCGCCCCCTTCAGGGCCGCCTGCAACGGCTTTTCCCCCTCCTCCACGAACCGGGATATGTTCTCGATCATGACGATGGCGTCGTCCACCACGAAGCCGGTTGAGATGGTAAGTGCCATCAGCGACAGGTTGTTGAGCGAGAAACCCAAAAGGTACATGACACCGAAGGTGCCAACCAGCGAGAGAGGGACGGCAACGCTCGGAATGGCGGTGGCCGGCAGCGAGCGCAGGAACAGGAAGATGACCATCACGACCAGGCCGACCGAGAGCAGCAGCTCGAACTCGACATCCTCCACCGATGCGCGGATGGTGGTGGTGCGGTCGGTCAGCATCTGTACCTTGATGGAGGCGGGCAGCGAGCTCTGCAGCTGCGGCAGCAGCTTCTTGATGCGGTCCACCACCTCGATGACGTTGGCGCCTGGCTGGCGCTGGATGTTGACGATCACCGCCGGGGTTTCGTTCATCCAGGCAGCCTGGTTGACGTCCTCGGTATCGTCGATCACCTGGGCGACGTCGGTCAGCTTGACGGGGGCACCGTTGCGGTAGGCCACGATCAGCGGCTGGAAGTCCTTGCTGGAGTAGAGCTGGTCGTTGGCGCCGATGATGAAGGCCTGGCGCGGGCCGTCGAAGCCACCCTTGGCCTGGTTGACGTTGGCGGTGGTGATGGTGCTCCGCAGGTCCTCCATGGTCAGCCCGTAGGAGGCGAGAGCGGTCGGGTTTGCCTTCACCCGCACGGCCGGGCGTTGTCCGCCGCTGATGCTGACCAGGCCGACACCGGGGAGCTGGGAGATCTTCTGGGCGAAACGGGTGTCAGCCATGTCCTCCACCTGCGGCAGCGGCAGGGAATCGGAGGAAAGGGCCAGGGTCATGATCGGCGTGTCGGCAGGGTTGACCTTGCTGTAGACCGGCGGGTTGGGGAGATCCTTGGGGAGGTAGCTGAAGCCGGCGTTGATGGCGGCCTGTACCTCCTGTTCGGCCACGTCCAGCGACAGGTCGAGGCTGAACTGCATGGTGATGACCGAGCTGCCGTTGGAGCTGGTCGAGGTCATCTGGGTGAGCCCCGGCATCTGGCCGAATTGCCGCTCCAAGGGCGCGGTCACCGAGGTGGCCATCACGTCCGGGCTGGCGCCGGGATAGAAGGTGCGGACCTGGATGATGGGGTAGTCGACCTGGGGGAGCGCCGACACCGCCAGCAGCCGATAGGCCACACCGCCGGCCAGCAGGATGGCGACCATCAACAGCGTGGTCGCCACCGGCCGGAGAATGAATGGACGTGAGATGTTCATCTGCAGTTACCTATGCACTGACTTATTTGGACAATTTGCCGGCTCTCCCGCCCCTTCCAAGGGGACGGGGCGGGATGGGGACGAGTGCTTTGGAGGCTATGGCTTCCAAAGGCAATCCCCCCTGTCCCCCCTTTATCAAGGGGGGAACGTGCTTCTATCTGCCGCCTCTTCCGCCGCCAGTTCCTGGACCGCTGCCTGGACCGCTGCCTGTACCCTGGCGGTCTGTGCCCTGCATCCCCGCTCCGCCTTGGCCCCCTTGGCCCTGACTCGCCAGCCCCGGCTGACCGGCCTGCCCCGGCTGACCGGCTTGTCCCGGCTGACCGGCTTGTCCCGGCTGACCGGCCTGACCGGGCCGGCCGCCAGCTCCAGGCTGCTTGACATCGACCTTGCTCCCTTCCCGCAGGCGCTCGGCGCCTTCGACCACCACCACCTCACCCTCGGCAAGACCGGCGGTGATGGAGGTGTTGTCCCCCTCGGAGGGTCCTGTGGTAACCGGACGTACGGTGACGGTGCGGTCAGGCTTCACCAGATATACGAAGGTGCCCTGTGGTCCGCGCTGGACAGCCGAGGTCGGGACCAGCACCGTCTGCCGCTTGATCTCCAAAAGCAGTCGCGCATTGACGAACTGGTTGGGGAACAGCTCGTTGTTGCTGTTGGGAAAGAGCGCCTTGAGCTTCACCGTGCCGGTGGTGGGATCGATCAGGTTGTCGATGGTGAGCAGGGTACCGGTGGCAAGTTTCTGTTTCTGTTCGCGGTCGTAGGCCTCCACCACCAGCTTGGCGCCGGCTTTCAGCTTGGCCAGCACCGGCTGGAGATTGTCCTCCGGGATGGGGAAGACCACGGTGGCCGGCTGCAGCTCGGTGATGACCACTACACCGTTGGTGTCGGAAGCATGGATGATGTTCCCCACATCCACCTGGCGAAGCCCCACCCGGCCGGGGACGGGTGCGGTGATCCGGCAGTAGGTAAGGTTCAGCCTGGCCGAGGCGATCTGCCCCTGGTCCACCTTGATGGCGGCCTCGTACTGGCGCACCAGGGATTCCTGGGTGTCCAGCTGCTGCTTGGGAATGGAATCCTGCGCCCACAGCTGGCGGTAGCGCTGCAGGTCGACCTCGGCGTTTTTGAGAAGGGCCACATCCTTGGCCATCTGCCCTTCCGCCTGGGTCAGCTGCACCTGGAAGGGACGCGCATCGATGATCGCCAGCACATCGCCGCGCCTGACGATCTGGCCTTCGCGAAAGCGCACTTCCATGAGCTGGCCGTCCACCCTGGATTTGACGGTCACCGTGTTGAGCGGGGTGACCGAGCCGAGACCGTTCAGGTAGACGCCGACGTCACCCTTCCTGGCAGGCTGGGCCAGCACCGGAGCGGGTGGCATGGCCGGCTTGGCGCCTTTTTTCTCCGCCGGCTTGCCCCTCCCTGATACCACGTAGATACCGGCGGCCACCAGGCCGACTACCAGGAGCAGATACCACCAGCGGCGATCCGGACGGCCGCTGGCGGGGTCAGAGGTATTCGCATTTTTGTCTTCGGATGCTGTCGTCATACAAGCCCTTCTCTCTTTCATTAAGAGGTGAAGTCATTTTTCCCAGCCGACGGCAATGCCGCCAAAGCTGCAGCCGGTTGAGGGGGCGCGTGTTACGCCTAATCGTGCGAACTTACCAGAAGCGTCGTCTGAGTGTCAATTTACATTCGTCCGATTTTTCAGATTTCACTCATTATCTTCATTTCCGTTGCTGACAGGGGATGATGCTCAAAACGACAACTCCACCAAGGCCGAAACGGCTCCGGCATCATCCTTCTCTGCAGGTTCGTTTTAGAAGGGAATTGAAAAAAGAAAGCCGGGTGGAAAGCCGCTCAGACTGTCTGCAAGCTAGCAAGACAATTGGGAGAAATTATGGAAGAAATGAGGAAAGGATCATGGAGAGGAAGAAACGGGAAAGGCTCCCTCCCCATCGAAGGGAGCCTTGGCAGAGACGAGGGTCTTCAGCGTTGAAGGAGGCAGGGTTGCCTCAGGCTACGGCTTCCCCGTGATCCACGACCGGACCGATTCGGTATCTTCGTCCGACAGCGAGATCTGCGAACTGCGGCAGAGGTTCAGCACGTTCTCGTAAAACTTCTGGGAAAGGGTGGCGGCATCCACCTGCCCCGGCTGGAAGCGGTACCTGACGTGCCCAAGCCCCAACAGGACGAAGTTTACATGGCTGCGAGCGACGGTGGCCCCGTCTTCCGCGCAGCAGTCACGGACTGCCTTGGAGGTCCTGCTCAGGCTGTAGCCGTTGGCGTTTACCTCGTTGGCAAGGCAGCGGAACAGGATCTGGTAATGCTCGGTGGGGAGCAGCGGGGTGTCGGTGATGTTGTGGATCTTCACCTGCAGCGAATCCATCTTCTCTTCGGGCGCCGGATGCACGCTGGGATCGTACAGGAAGCCGGGAAGCAGGCTGGACATCTCGATGCCCGGCAGGTTCAGTTGCCCGAGCAGGGACTTGAAGCTGCCGCTGCCGAACCATTGCGACTCGGTGAGCCCTGAGCCGAACTTCATCGCCAGCAGGTGCGCCATCTTGGCCAGCACCACAGGCACCGGCGAATTCCGCACCGTCTCCACGATGAATTCCTCGATCCGCTGCCGGTTGTCCGGAGTAAAGGACATCTGGACCGCCCCGGCAGGCTGTTCGATGACGGTGGTATCGACGGCGGCCGGGCTCTGCAGGCCCATCTTCCAAGGATCCTCGTCAAGCAGCACCAGCCCTTCCCCGGAATTCGCCACTTCCTGGGCCAGCCGGCGCAGGGTGCCGTAACCGAGCCATTTGGTGTCCCGTCCGAACTCCTTGAACTCCCGGAAGATCCTGGGCAGGTCCGCCGCCTGGACCGGGCCCGATTCGGAGACCACCTCCAGCACCCGCCTGGCCATGCGGTCGATCAGGGAAGACTCCGTCTTCACCTCGGCGGTGGCGGGGACTTCCTGGGCAGCCTCCAGCTCCACAAAACCGATGCCCGTGCTGATGAAGTCATCCAGGTCGAAGACGTGATCGGCCGAGGCCTTGTAGGCGGGCGACGCGTAGCCAACCGCCAGCACCGAGGTCCGGCGGTCGTGCTTGCGGAGCTTGATGAGTACCGGTGTGAAGTCGGCATCGCCGGAGAGCACGATGAATTCGTCGATGGAGGGATAATGGTGCAGGGTTTCCAGGATGTCCATCACCATGTGCACATCGGTACTGGTCTTGCCGCGGCTGGTCAGCGGGGGACAGTCGATCACCTCGAAGGCGGCCTTGGTGAAATAGGGCCTGAAGTCGGCAAAGGATGAGGGGTTGAGGTAGCACCTGCGGATCAGGATACGCCGCTCCATGCCGTTGCCGGGGAGCGGCAGCTTCGAGTCGACCAGCCACCTGAGCCAGCGCTCCGGACGGGTCGCGAAGGCCTTGGCGAGGTCCTGGTCCTGGTTGTGAAAGTTGAGAAAGATGTTGTCGAAGTCGACGAAGAGGGCGGATCGGATGGTCGATACCTCCGGCATGTTCACTCCTTTGCTTGATTCTAGCGTGGAAGCAGTTGCGGTGCCGGCTCTGCAGCTGCGGCACTGCGGAAGCTGATAATGTATCTTAGCCGCGTTTTTTGTCAACGGTGTGCTGCGTAAGGTTTACAAGCTGGAAGTGGCCGGAAGCCGATCCGGACAAGCTGGGACGGTACGGCATCCAACCCGGCACAACAGTTTGCAGCTATCTTGACGCCTTTGCTACAATGAAAATTGGTAGAAAAAAAGCACTGTTAACGAGACCATGTTCCGCATCACGCATGAGGGACATGGGAAAGGAGGAAACGTCATGGCAGTTCAAGAAGAATTCGTATCACCCGCACAGAGCGCGAGGGTTCAGGGCACCACCATGCAAGGCACGACTGTGGGGGCCACCAACGTGTTCCTGCAGCCTGTCGCACCTCCGTCCATACTAGGGATGTTCGCCTTCGCAGGCGCCACCTTCATGGTCGCCGCCTGGCTGGCAGGCTGGTATGGCTCGGCGGTTTCGCCCTTCTACTTCGCACCCTTTGTGGCCGTTCTCGGGGGGATCGTGCAGCTCTTCTGCTGCGTGTGGGCGTTCAGGGCCCGTGACGGCATGGCAACCGCCATCCACGGCACCTGGGGCGCCTTTTACCTCGGCTATGGGCTACTCTATGCGATTTTCACCTTGCAGCCGCGCATGATCCCGATGGGAGGGGTATTCCCCGAGCTGGGGTTCTGGTTCATCGTTCTGGCAGCGATCAGCTGGGTGCTGACGCTGGCTGCCATGGGGCACAGCCTGGCACTCACCGCCGTGGTGATGAGCGTATCCGGTGGTGCCACCTTCGCCGCCATCGGCCTGTTGGCCGGTGTTTTCTGGTGCTCGGCTCTCGGCGGCTACCTCTTCATCCTGGCCTCACTCTGCGCACTCTACGACGGGGCCGCCCAGGTACTGAAGGAGATCTACGGCCATGAAGTGCTGAAGATCGGTTACTCGCCCAGAGTGCTTGCCGAGCCCGGCGTCATGGTAGGCGCAGGCGAGCCGGGTGTAATCCACGGCCAGAGATAAAGTAGCAGAGACAAACCGTGCTGCCGCCGACGCGGCAGTGATGCAAAAAAAGGGGAACCTTGCCGACCTGCCGGTGCAGGAAGCCATCCGCACCGCAGCCTGCACCGTTCCCCTTCGTCGTTGGGCATCTGTAGCAGGGCCGAGAGTTACCATTCACGGCACAGGTGACTGGCTCCGCAGGTGCCAGTCGCCCTTTCCCACCCCGACAGTGAGGTCCGACACAAGGGGAGAGGCACCTTCGGAACCACTCCCCTTTCCCCTAAGCTAGGGCGGGCACTGGGCGCACATCGACTTGAAGAGATTGGTGCTGAGGTAGCGGTCACCGCGGTCGGGAACGATCACCGCGATCACGCCCGACTGCAGCTCGGAGGCAAGCCTCATGGCGGCGGCAACGGCAGCACCTCCCGACATGCCGCAGAAGATGCCGTGGCGCGAAGCAAGCAGCCTCGCCGTTTCGAAGGCCTCGTCATCCTCAACGACCAGCTTGCGGTCATAGGCGGTGGAATCGTAAATGGGGGGTACGATGGCCTCCTGCATGTTCTTGAGTCCCTGGATCTTGTGCCCCAATACCGGCTCGACCGCCACCATGCAGACCTCCGGCTTCTTCTCCTTGAAGTACTTGGTAAGGCCCATGATGGTGCCGCTGGTCCCCATGGCCGCCACCACGTGGGTCACCTCCCCCTCGGTCTGCTCCCATAGCTCAGGGCCGGTGGTGTCGTAATGCGCTAGCACGTTGTTGGGGTTTGCGTACTGGTTCGGCATGTAGTACTTGTCCGGATCCTCAGCGAGGATCTTGTGGGCCAGGCGGATCGCCCCGTCGGTCGCCTCGCAGCCCGGAGAAAGGACGATCTCGGCGCCGTAGGCTTCCAGCACGCTGCGCCGCTCCACGCTCACGCAGGCCGGCATGACCAGCTTGATCCGGTACCCCCTGGCCGCCGCGATCATGGCGAGCGCAATGCCGGTATTGCCGGAGGTCGGCTCCAGGATGATCTTGTCATGGGTCAGCTCACCGCTTGCCTCGGCAGCCATGATCATGTGGCGCGCCGGACGGTCCTTCACCGAGCCGCCGGGATTGTTTCCTTCCAGCTTGGCGATGAGCCGCACGCCGGGAGGGCACAGCGAGCTGATTTCGACTACCGGGGTGGAGCCGATCGATTCGAGTAGACTTTGACCTTTCATTTCATGCCTCGTGGTTCTGGATTGGACAGCTTCCGGCAGATTAACAACCGGCAATGCGGTTCCGCAGGTTACCACGAGCGCGCCTGTGCCGCAAGTTAAAGCTAATCTGGCAGCTACACGTAAAAAGGGCGCCCATCCTCCGGCGCCCTTTCCTTTTCCACTTTGCTCCAAGAGCTGGTCTCAGTGGAGTTCCCTTTTCTTGACGATACCGCCGATCACGTCGGCCAGCGGATGAACGACCACAAAGGCCGCGTTGTCTATTTCGTTTACCACGTTCATCACCCTGCCGATCTCCAGCCTGGTGACTACGCAGTAGAGGATGTGGGTCTGCTTGCCGGTCAGGCCGCCGCGGCCGTGGTAAATGGTCACCCCGCGGCTCAGGCTCTCGATGATGGACTCCCTTATCTCGTCATTTCTTTCCGACATGATGATCACCGCGTTGTACTCCTCGATGCCGTGCAGGAGAAAATCAACGGTCTTGGAAGCCGCGATGTAGGTCACCACCGAGTAGAGGGCCTCATCGACGCCGAGAAAGAAGGCGGCCGAGCCGAAGATGACGATGTTCACCGCCAGGATGACGTCACCGACCTTGAAAAGGTGGCTGTTCTTGCTGATCAGGAGCGCGGCTATCTCGGTGCCGTCCAACACCGCGCCGCCGCGGATGGCAAGGCCGATGCCGGCGCCCACGAATAATCCCCCGAAGAGCGCGGTAAGGAGCCGGTCCGGAGTCACGTCGGGATAGCTAACGTAGGCAAGGCACAGCGAGAGCCCCGCGATGGCGAGCGTGCTCTTCAGGGCAAACAGCCAGCCGATCTGGCGGTAACCAAGCACGATGAACGGGAGGTTGATGACCGGTATCAGGATCGCCAGCGGGATGCCGAGCACGCTGGAAAGGAGCATGGAGATGCCGGTCACCCCGCCGTCGATGAAGTGGCTCGACAGCAGGAACCCCTTGATTCCCATGCCTGCCGAAAGAATGCCCAGCACGATAAGCAGCGCGTTGAGGCACTGCCGATATGATCGTTTCATTACTCCCCCGCCTGATGTCATTGCCGCCTCCCTACCACGAGCAGGTCTGTAACCATTGCCGCCTTCCATTATGCCATGCTCTTACCGCTAATGAACGGCGGGTGCCGGCAACCCGCACGCCCCTCGCCCCGGTAGGAGTTCCTGCCGCCGACACGGCCATCTCTCCAGGAACCTCACCGCCACTCGTTGAGCGACATGATGGCCGGCAGGATGGCCCGCGCCCCCTCCACCACCGAAGCAAGCGGAGCATTGGCAACGGTCAGGCTGATGCCGGTCCGCTCCTCCAGGTATTCCCGGACGCCGGGGATGAGGGCCCCTCCTCCGGTGAGACATATGCCGCTGTCGATCAGCTCACATCCGATCTCATCCGGCAGATCCTGCAAAAAGGCGGCAATGGTACCGGCAATCCTATCCATCACCGGCTGCAGTGCCAAAGCCGCCATCAGGCTTCCTGCCTGCTCCGCCGAATGGAACAGGCCGCAGCGGCGCAGCAGAGCATCTCCATCCGCATCGCTGAAACCGGCGCAGCCCGCATTCCTGGCGGCAACCACGATCGATCGCCGCATCTGGCCACAGCCCGCCCTGATCGCGCAGGTCGCTGCTACCTTGCTGGAGCGTATTACGGCACAGTCGGTCACCCCCTCTCCGATGTCGATCACCATCTGCGCGTACTGCGAGGAGACATCCAGGCCGGAGCCGACGGCGGCAGCCAGCGGTTCGGCAATGACCGAAATGGATGCCGCCCCCGCCCGCAGGATGCAATCGACCAGCGACTGCCGCTCTTCCTTCCTGGCGTCGCTGGGGGCGCAGGCCAGGACCCGCGGCTTGAGGATGCCGAAGGTCCGGGTCCTTTCCATGAGAGGCCTCAACAGCTGCACGGTAGCTTCGCTGTCTGCCACCACGCCGTCACGGAGTGCCCGCTTGCCGCCGATCACCGATGGCTGCTCTATCGGCGGCAAGCTTCCCGAGGCGATGCGGATCGCCGCTGTGCCGACATCGAGGGCGATATGCTGTCGCCACTGTCCACAGAGACCTTTGTGCATGGCTAGCTTCCTTTCAACTCATGCGGCTCAGCCTGGCCGCCGCCTGCGGCCTGCTTTGCCTTGATCCTGTCTGACCTCAATGACAATTCCAGGACGATGGGACTCGCGACAAAGATGGACGAGTAGGTGGCTATGACAATACCCACCACCAGCGCCAGGGCAAAATCGTGAATGACTTCACCGCCGAAGAGCAGCAAAGAGATGGCGGCCAGGAAGGTGGTGAGCGAGGTGATTACCGTGCGCGACAGCACGTCGTTAATTCCCCCGTTAAAAACCTCGGCGATCGGCATGTTCCGGTTCATGTGCAGTTTTTCCCTGATCCGGTCGAAGACCACCACAGTATCGGTAAGAGAATACCCGGCTATGGTCAGTACCGCCGTGATGAAGAGAAGATTTATCTCCTTGTTCATCGCATAGAAGACGGCGATCATGGCCAAAACGTCATGCATGGTGGCGATGGTGGCGCCGAGGCCGAACTTGGCATCAAAACGCCAGGCGATGTAGATGATGATACCAAGCATGGAAATTCCGACGGCGATCAAGGTGTCCTTTTTCAGTTTTTCCCCGATGGAAGGGCCGATTTCCGAGGAGCTTTCCACCACAAAGGAATTGTCCGGGAACTCCTTCTTGAAAAGCTCAGTAATGGTATCGGAAACTTTCCCCGTGGAGAGGGTAGTCTTGCCGACTTTGATGAGCAGTTTGTTCCCTTCCCTGACTTCCTGGAGATTCGCCTCCTTCAGGTCGTGGCGGGCCAGGGCGTCCCTTGCCTTTTCAATGGAAACCGGCTGACGGAACTCGAGCTGAACGACGGTGCCGCCGGAGAAATCGATCCCCATGTTGGCCGCGTTCCTGGCGATTTGGACGATGCCGATGAGCCCCACCAGGGCCAGAACGGCTGAAATGGCGAAAGAGATCTTTCTCTTACCGACGAAGTCTATATTTGTTGCTTTTATCAATTGCATTACTGTCTCCTGGAGGCAAATCCCAACCGTCAGGCTCATGGTCGCCCGCGGTGGGAATCGCGGAATGTTTCGAGCCGGCCCGTAACCCCTGAGGCCGGCGGAAAAAGATTTCCCGGACCATAACGATCGTCAGTACCCTGGCCCCCCTTCGCTTTGAACGGGTGGAACCTGAGCGAAAGACCATCTTTAGTCGGCAAAGAAATTTTGCGAATGAACGGAATGGCTTCCAGTCACCTGCTTGAGGTAAACCCATCCCCTGACCGTCGGCTCAGCGGCAAGCGCATCTTCGGGCGGACCGTCAGTCCGGCCGTGTCACAGGCTGGCCTCTACTTGACGATAGCGCGCAGAGTCGCCAGAAAGACGCATAAATACGCGAGCGCCCTCCCGACAAGCTGCAGGCGCAGCTGACGGACAGGCGAGCGATGTTCGCCCTGACTCAGACAGTCAATAGAGGCTGGGGGATAGCAGTGGAACTGGGGGTGAGTTAAGCGGGTGGTGCCCTGGCGGGAACGCTGGCATAGAGGAGCGAGACGGCAGAATGGGAGGTAAGGCTAAGGAGTGGCAGCGTCAAGGACGGGCGCTGGACTACACCGATTACGCTGCAGAGAGCTACCTGCGGGGCGCTTTTCAGGACCCGGGTCTGCGGGGATTTTACGTGGTCCTTGACGACGACCAGGGAACGCGGCTTGGCACTGCGGACTTTCGAGAGAGAGGCTTCGTGAAGAGTGGAAAAATTGGGAAGGTATATCCCCTGGGAAATGAAAAATACCGATACCGTCAGAAGGAGCGGCAGCAGATATTTCCGGTGTATGAAAGAGTTCCCAAACATCATGCTTCAATGCATATAGCAATCTACCAGAAGATGCAAGACATAATGTCAGCAGGTGCCGCCTGGTTCCAACCGGTTTAGCTCTGGCAGCTTTACCTCGAGCAAGGCGCCCGCTGGTCGGAAAATCTGGTGAAAATCTCGCTTCTGCCGAGCAGGGGGACCAGGAGGTAGCCATGAATACTCAAGGTGTTGGAGTCAATCAGCTTCATGCTGGCGGAATAGGTCTTGCCGCTCTCGGGATCGTAGACTCTACCGTGGATCCATTTCCCCGATTGAAAGGTGAAGTCCCTGAAGATGACCGAGCCGAGGATTTTATTTTTCCGCAATCTCTTGTCCGGATTGTGGACGTCCAAATCGTCCCGTCTGTCGGGAAACACCCAGGCAATTTTCCCCATCAGCTTCTGCCCCGATTTGAACAGCTCGATCCGGGCATCCTTGTCGGGCGACCACCAAACCCCCACAATGGCATCAGGCGCCAACGGTTCGGCACGCAGACCGGAAACGCCTGCGTTCATCAGTAAAACTGCGACAAGCAGTCCGATTTTTGCGATCCGGATCGACATATCGCCACCCCATGCTGCGGTTCAAAGCGCAGCGGTTCGCCGTTTGATGTCGATTCCCCTCGTCACTTCCAGCGCCGAATCAAAACCTTTCTTCGGCAAAAATGACAAGTTGGTATCGAGGGTAGAATTGGCACCGAACCACCCGAAAGAGGGCGACAGGGAAGCCGTCAATCGGGAACGGAGTTTTTCAATTGAAAATTATATCGTATGGCGAGGAGTTTTTGTGCGGGCGCTACGGCGATTGATGGTGAGCGGTCGGACGGGCAGCCTAGTGTTGGCAGTTTTATGCGGAGAACGGCGCCCGGTGCAGGTCATTTTCGTGCACGTCGTGCAAAAGCGCGACAGGAAACATAAATAGTAGCACCTGCACACGATCAGGCTGGGAAGGGTAATGCACCGAGGCCGGCGGCGAAGGTCTGTAGCGCCCCCAAACTCTCAGACCATGGGGCGCTATCGTGCATCTTCACTTGATCCTGTCCAACAGCCTGAGCAGGCCGTCCAGAATGGTGAGTGGATGCGGCGGGCAGCCGGGGATGTAGAGGTCGACGGGGAACAGGTCGCCGACGCCGTTGTGAGCTGCGGGGGATCCGATGAACGGGCCGCCGTTGATGGCGCAGGCACCGCAGGCAACCACGATTTTGGGGGCGGGGATGGCTTCATAGGTTAGCAGGAGCGCTTCCCGCATGTTCTCGGTCACCGGGCCGGTGACCCACAGGCCATCTGCGTGGCGTGGCGAGGCGACGAACTGGATGCCGAAGCGCCCGATATCCCAGCCGATGGTGGAGAGCACGTTGGTGTCGGCCTCGCAGGCGTTGCAGCCGCCCGCCACCACCGAGCGGAACTTGAGGGAGCGGCCGAACAGGGAGAGCATCTTGGCGTCGAGGGCCTGGGCCAGGCGTTGCTCCTCCCCTCCCCTTACGACCAGGTCTTCGCGGCGGTTGGCCGCCAGCCGATGATCGCGGCTGTGGACGATGGCGCCGTGAGCGCAGGCGTCGACACAGTCGGGGCAGAACAGGCACTTACCGAGGTCGATGGAGAAGTCGCGACCGCATTCAATGGCACCCACCGGGCAGACGTCGGCGCAGGCCCGGCAGTCCGGGGGGCAGGCGGTCTTGTAGAACTCGGGATAGCCGCGGAAGCGCTCAGGGACCGCCATCGGCTGCTCGGGATACTTGGTGGTGCGATGGCCTTGCTTGATGCGGGCGAGGATGGATTTTATCATGATGCGACTCCGGTATGGCTTAGGCTGGGCGCATGATTGGCGCGGCCAGGCGGATATTCCTATACAGTTCCAGCTTTTACTGCACCCCCCCTGTCCCCCCTTCGCAAAGGGGGGGACGCGGGGCGGGACTGACCGGAGAAACCGGGAGCTGTTCCTAGATCCATGCGGCCAACACTCCCTCTCCCCTCGGGAGAGGGCTGGGGTGAGGGAAGCTTTGTCCTCTAAAGATCGACCCCGCAGTAACTCAGGTTGAAGCTCTTGTTGCACAAGGGGAAGTCGCTGATCTGCCCTCCCCTAAGCGCCATGGCGAGACCGATCCAGTTGTGGAAGGAGGGATCGGTGATCTTGTACCTCTCGATCTCGCTCTTGTCGTCGGTCAGCGCCACGTGGCAGATCTCGCCGCGCCACCCCTCGGTGAGCGCCACCGCCAGGGTATCGGCGGCGGTCTGGCCGACCGGGTACTGGATGGCGACCCCGGGGAGATGGGCCAGCTGCTCGTCGATGAACTCCAGCGACTTCTCCACCTCCAGCCAGCGCACCAGGGTGCGCGCATAGACGTCGCCGGCCCGGCCGGTTTCCACCGGGATCTGGGCCATGCTGTAGATGCCGAAGGGATGGTCGCGCCTGATGTCCCGGTTGAGGCCGCTGGCCCTGGCCGCCGGGCCGACCAGGCCCAGTTCCAGGGCAGTCTCCTGGCTGACCACCCCGGTCCCCTCCAGCCTGGCCATCACCGAGGGGGTGTCCCACAAAAGATCGACGGCGTTGGTCACCTCGTCCCGGGCGGTGGCGATCCGGCTGCGCATGTTCTCGGCCAGTTCGGCGGTGATGTCGTAGAAGGTTCCGCCCGGCACCACCAGGTCCCGGCCGAAACGGCTGCCGCAGAGCGACGCCGTCAGGTTCAGGAAGTCGCCGCGTATCCTGCCGCAGTAGGAGGCGGTGGGAAGATACCCCACGTCGCCGGAGATGGCTCCCAGGTCGCCGGTATGGTTGGCGAGCCGCTCCAGTTCCAGGGCGATGCCCCGGATCGCCTGGGCCCGTGCTGGCACCCGCGTACCGGTCAGCGCTTCCACCACCATGGCGTGAGCGGTGCCGTGACCGATGGTGGTATCGCCGGCCACCGTCTCCATCTGCTTGCGGGTCCTGGTGGAGAGCGGCCCCAGGATGGTGGTCTCGACGGCGCGGTGCTGGTAGCCGAGGGAGATCTCCAGGTGCATAACCTCTTCGCCGATGCACTGGAAACGGAAATGCCCGGGCTCGATGATGCCGGCATGAACCGGCCCGACCGCCACCTCGTGGACTTCGTCCCCTTCCACGCGGTAGAAATCCATGAGGCCTATCTTCTTGGGCACCGGGGGAGGGGTGCCGGGGGGCGAGGCGAAGGGAGCGACGAAGCGGACCGGCTTCAGCCACGGGTGCTCCTTGAAGTCGATATTGAACTGCTCGGCGATCTCGCGCTCGAAAAGGTGCAGTTGGGGAGCGTACTGCACAAGCGACGGGAAACTGCCGCTGGTGACCACCGTGCTCATCACCCCGAGCTGGGCGTCGATCTTGTTGGAGAGCAGGCAGTAGAGCTTCACGAACTGCCCCTCGCTGGAGCCGAAATAGGAGATGACCCGCCATCCCTCGTCGATCCCCGACAACAGCTCTTCCACGAACTCGTCCCCGGACAGGGCGGGTATATCCCAGCGGGAGACCGCCCCGCCGTTATGCATGACAAGGTATTTACGTCTCATCTGCCACCTCCCAGGAGCCCGGCGGCGTCCTGCAAGAGCGCCTGCAGCGGCGTCGGAATCCACACCCCCAGCACCAGCACCACCCCCATCAGCATGAGCGGCGGCAGCACCGTGGCAACGGTGTCACGATAGGGAGTCTTCTCCATCCCCTCGGGAGTCTTTCCCATCACCAGCGGCAGCACGGTGGAGGCCATGCCGATGAAGATCATGGCCAGGAAGAGGAGGAAGAGGCCGCCGGTCCAGTGGTTCCCCTGCACGAAGGCGGAGCTGACGATCATGAACTCGCTCACGAAGGGGGCGAAGGGGGGCGAGCCGGTAATGGCAAGGAAGGCGGCCAGAAAGAGCGCGCCGGACCAGGGAGCGCGCTTGATGGCACCGCGCACGAACTGGGTGCTCTTGGAGTTGTAGGCGCGGTGGATGTTGCCGGAGGAGAGAAAGAGGACGCCTTTGGTCATGGCGTTATTGATCATGTGCAGCAGCGCCCCGAAGAGCGCCCCCTTGCCGAGGCCCAGCGCCACGGCGATGATGCCCACGTGCTCGACGCTGGAATAGGCGAGCATCCTCTTGAAGTCGCTCTGCCGGGCCATGAAGACCGCGGCAAAGGCCATGGAGACAAGCCCCATCGCCAAAAGTACGTCCTGGAAGAGTGCGCCCTCGGTGGAGGCCACGGCGATCTGGTAAACCCTGAGCAGGGCCAGCAGCGCGCAGTTGACCAGCCCTCCGGCCAGAAGCGCACCGACCAGGCCGGGAGCCTCGCCGTAGGCATCCGGTTTCCAGGTGTGCAGGGGGGCAAGCCCCATCTTGGAGCCGAAGCCGACCAGGAGGAAGATGAAGGCGGCGTGCCGCCAGCCGGCGTGCAGACGCGAGGCGTCGGAGATCAGCGAACCGAGCAGCAGCGAGACCTCCTGGTTGGCGACGATGGTGGAGTAGGCCAGGAAGAAGAGACCCAAAAGGGCGATGGCGATGCCGACCGAGCAGATCAGCAGGTACTTCCAGGTGGCCTCGATGGAGCGGGCGTTGCGGTTGAAGTAGACCAGGGGCGCCATGGCCAGGGTGGTCGCCTCCAGCGCGATCCAGAGAAGCCCCAGGTGCTGGGACATGGTGACCAGGGTCATGGCGGCCAGGCAGTCCAGAAGCGCCATGCAGAGGATCCGGTTGTTCCTTCTCCTGCGGTAGCTCAGGTAGCCTACGGCGTAGGCGGAGCAGACCAGGAAGAGGACGCTGTTGCAAAGGAGCGTCAGCTTGCCCAGGGAATCCAGGTAGATCCAGCCGTTGGGGGAGGCCGGGGGCGTGGAGACCAGCAGCGCCACGGTCATGGCGAGGTGCAGCACGCCGAACACCGGCAAAACGAACGGCCGTTTCCGGTTATCGGGGATGAACCAGGCGATCAGGGCACCCAGCAGCGGCAAAAGTACGATGGCCCAAATCATGTCTTTATCCTTCTCTCAAGGTGCTGAGCTTCGAGGTATCGAGGGTCGAGAACTCGCGGCTGATATGGTTGATGACGATCCCCATCACAAACACGCCGACCAGGAGGTCCAGGAGCGCGCCCGCCTCTACCATCACCGGCATCGCCTCCGCCAAAAGCAGGCCGAAGATGAAGATGCCGTTCTCCATCAGGAGGTAGCCGATGACCTGGGAGATCGCCTTTCTCCGCCCCATCAGGACCAGGAAGCCGCACATCAGGGTGGCGAGCGAGGCCGGGACAAAGAGGAGCCCCTCGTGCTCGGGGGCCAGCGGCAGCTTGGCGGCGAAGATGAAGGCGACCGAGGTGAAGATCGCCCCCAGGACCAGCGACGGGATGTAGCCGATGAACGGCTCGAACTCGCGCTGGATCTCGGCCTTCTTGACGGCGCGGATGATCAGGATGGGGATCACCGCCCCTTTCACGGCGATGATGCTGACCACGATCATGGCGAGGTGCCAGGAGAAGGGGTGCACCAGCGCCGGCAAGACGCCGAGCAGCACACCCTGGACCGCGACGGCGCGGACCGAGAAGGCGAGCCGGCTAGTGCCGAGCACGGCGAAGTTGATGAGCAGGCAGAGCACGAGGAGTTGGTCGGCCAAGGAGTTCATAGCATCACCTCACAACCAGGACGAGGGAGAAAGCGGTCAGGATCATTGCGGCCACCAGAAGCTGCGGCACGCGGATCAGCCTCAGGCGCGCCATTACCGATTCGACCACCCCGATGGCCACCGCCAGCGCCAGCATGGAAACGGCGAAGATCACCCAGTCCAGGAAGCTGTTGCCGCCGGTGAAGGGGACCGCGATGTTGGTGAAGAGCGCCCCGAGCAGGTAGAGCTTCAAGGCCGCGCCGTAGAGGATGCAGCCGAAGTAGGGACCGGAGTGGTCGAGCACCATCACCTCGTGGATCATGGTCAGTTCCAGGTGGGTGTTGGGGTCGTCGAAGGGGATGCGGGAGTTCTCGGCCAGGAGCACCACGAAGAGGCCGACCAGCATGAGGAGCAGCGAAGCGCCGGTGCCGACCCAGACCGGGAGGGTGACATGCTGCAGCATCGGCGTGAGCGACATGGTGCCGGAGAGCCTGGTCAGCGTGATCAGGGCGAAGAAGAGGGTCGGCTCGGCGAGGCAGGAGAAGGTGACCTCGCGGGCCGCCCCCATCCCCTCGAAGCTGGAGCCGGTGTCGAGGGCGGCCACCGTGGTAAAAAAGCGCCCCAAGGCGAAGAGATAGGCGAAGAGGATCATGTCCCCCTCGAAGGAAATGGGCGCCGGGTGCTTGCCCAGCGGGACCAGCAGGGCTGCGAAAAGGGTCGCGGCAAGGGTCACCACCGGACCGGCTTTGAAGAGCCAGGTCGTGGTGTCGCTTATCACGACCCCCTTTCTGAAGAGCCGCCCGAGGTCGTAGTATGGTTGCAGGAAGGGAGCCCCCACCCTGCCGGCGAAGGCCGCCTTGGTCTTGCCGATCACACCGAGCAAAAGCGGAGGCATGGCGAGGACCAGTACCACATGGAAGAGCGTATCGATCATATCGATCTCCAGGGTTTAGATACAGAGGTTACAGAAGCTGGTTTTCAAAAAACAAAGCTGTGACACCGGCGGAAAAGCAATCCCCCCTGTCCCCCCTTCATCAAGGGGGGGGACCGATAGCGGGCGTCCGGTTTAAGCGTGCATCATCTGGCACTGTCCGCCGTTTGAAAAGCAGGCGGTGAAATCTTCGAGATTCCTCCTACGCGTCCCCCCCTTGATAAAGGGGGGACAGGGGGGATTGCAGTTAGCGTTGCCGTAAAATCTGCCCTTCCCCGGCCCTACCTCACCCACAACATAAGCACGAACAGGGTGGCAAAGATGTAGAGCATGTAGATCTGCACCTCCCCGTGCTGCAGGCGCCGCAGGTAGGAGAATCCCTTCCCTACCACATCCAGGGCCGGCATGATGATCCGGTACAGCAAGGTCTCCTCGGGAAGATAGGAAAGCCTGCCGCTAGCGGGTGCCAGGCCGACCAGCGCGCCCGCTCTCCTGATCCGGGTCCGGATCATGGGCGAGGCCAGCGAGCCGAAAAAGAGCCCGAAGGAGCTTGCCGTGTACTCCATGCGCGAAGTCGGCCGCAGGTAACCGCACCCCCAAGTCGGCCCGGAGGCCGCCGGGAGCAGGGACTGCCTGCGCCTGAGATACCAAAAGAGCAGGGTCCCCAGCACCAGCAAGGTGCCGCCCGCGAAGGTGAACCAGGCAGCACGGATCGGCAGTCCGGGGTAAGCCAGGCTGGCAGGGGTGACTTCCGGCAGCACCGGGTTGACCAGCGAAAGGAAGAACTGTGGGAAGATGCCGGCGGCCAGGCTCAAGAAAGCCATGAGCGCCATGGGGACCAGCATGGTGGCCGGCGACTCATGGGACTTGGCAGCCTGCGAGGTGCGCGGGGCGCCCAGGAAGGCGATGCCGAACAGCTTCACCAGGGAGAGCACGGCAATGCCTCCCACCAGGGCAAGGATGGGCGCACCGAGCGCCAGGTAGGGCTCCGGCGCACGCGCCTCGCCGAAAAAGCCAAGGTAGAGGAGGAATTCACTGACGAACCCGTTGAAGGGGGGGAGCCCGCAGATGGCTATGGCCCCGCACAGGGTAAGGGCGGTGCTCCAGGGCATGCGCGCACCAAGCCCCCCCATGCGGTCCATGTCGCGGGTCCCGGTCGCGTGCATGACGCTGCCGGCGCTGAAGAAGAGCAGCGGCTTGAAGAGGCCATGGTTCAGCACATGGAAGAGCGCCCCGGCCAGTCCGAGATAGGCGAGGCGCGGGTTGCCGGTGGTCTGCCCCACCAGGGCGCAGCCGATGCCGGCCGCCACGATGCCGAGGTTCTCGATGCTGCTGTAGGCGAGCAGGCGTTTGATGTCCTTCTGGGCTGATGCGATGGAGATCCCCATCAGGGCGGAGGCAAGGCCGGCGCAGGTCAGCAGGACGCCCCACCAGAGGGGACGTTCGGGGAAGAAGGAGACCACCCGCAGGATACCGTAAATCCCCATTTTCAGCATGACGCCGGAAAGGATGGCCGAGACGTGGCTGGGGGCGTTGGCATGGGCGGAAGGAAGCCAGATGTGCAGCGGCATGAGGCCGGCCTTGGAGCCGAAGCCGAGCAGTGCGGTGAGGAAGATGACGCTGGCGGTGAGCGCGGCGACGTGCAGGGACGCCGTACCGGGGAAGACGAAGCTGCCGGTGGCGAGCCTCAACTGGGAGAAGAGCACCATCAGGGAGGCGGCCCCGATATGGCTGGCGATCAGGTAAACGGCTCCGGCCTTGCGGACATCGTTATCCTCGTGCTCGGTCACCAGCAGGAAATAACCGGCCAGAGCCATGACCTCCCAGGAGATCATGAAAAAGGCTCCGTTGCGGGCCACCACGAGACAAGCCATGGCGGCGGCAAGAAGCCCGTAGAAGAAGGTTACCGAAGGTTCGCTGGAGCGATGGGAGGAAGCGGGCCAGTAGCCACAGGCGTAGAGGGCGCCTGCCGGGAAGACAAGAAAGATGGGAATCAGGAAGAAGAGAGAGAGAGGGTCGAAGGCGATATCGCAGTCTCCGAATGGGAGATTCCATTGCAACAGGTAGCGGGCGGTGGCGCCCGTCAACAGCATGTAGACCAAGGCCGGAAGCGCCAACAGCGAGGAGACCAGGGCTCCCGTGGTGCCGATCCGCTGTCCCAGGGGACCGTGCCTGAACAAGAGACCGGGAAGACCTGAAACAGCGGCTACTACTATTGCGGCGAGCACCAGTAGGGAGGGCTCACCCATCATGTCATGGAACATTGCAAATCCTTCTGACGGCAAACACCAGATACTATCGAAACAGATGCTATCTGAACATTTCCATCAACAAGATCTCCCGCCGCAATCAGTCGCCCGGCGGCAGGGGAACTTGCAACAATGTACTGCGAATCGATATGTCAAAGAAGCTGGATGCAGCTAAGGTACGGCTCTTCGGCCAGACGGCTTTCTACTGTACTGCATGACGGCAAGTTACAGCTTTACAGAAGGTACCAACCGAAAAGGGTGCAGCCAAGCGGCGTTTTTCCCGTCGGCATCCCTTACCGCGCCACCCCGGCAGTCGCCTGCTGCAGGTGGGAAAAAGTATGTTGGCTCGGCCCGCTCCTGCGCATAGTGGACTCGATAGCCTCGCTGTAGGCGGCGGCAAGTTCACCGCCGCGCTTCACCATCATCCCCAGATCGTCGAGCTTGCCGTCGGCCAGTCCATAGATCCAGCTGTGCACGGCAACCTCCTGGCCCCGGGCCCACGCATCCTGAACCACGGTGGTCTCGCAGACGTTCACCACCTGCTCGATGACGTTCAGTTCGCACAAGCGGTCGCAGCGGGTGTCCTCATCCTCGATACCGGCCAAAAAAGCCTCGTGCTTCACGCGCACGTCCTGCAGGTGACGAACCCAGTTGTCGATAAGACCGAGCCTCATGCACTTGAGAGCCGCATAGACACCGCCGCAACCGTAATGGCCGCAGACGATGAGATGCTTCACCTTCAGGATGTCCACCGCGTACTGCATCACCGACAGGCAGTTGAGATCCGTGTGCACCACCAGGTTGGCAACGTTGCGGTGTACGAACAGCTCGCCGGGCAGGAGCCCCACGATCTCGTTAGCGGGGACGCGGCTATCGGAGCAGCCGATCCAGAGGTACTCCGGAGCCTGCTGGTGGGAGAGCTTGGCGAAAAACTCGGGATCTTCAGCAGAGATCCGTTGGGTCCACTCCCGGTTATTGTCAAAAAGGCGCTGCAGTTCTTTCATTGCATTATGTCCTGATGACAACATCCGACTGGCGGTTGCTGTCATTCCATGTTTGGCTTGGATGTACTCTGTTTACCGCAGGCTAAACCCCTTCCAATGCAAGGGTTCCTCAAGTTACTACCCCGAAATCGATTTGTCAAAAAAAAGAATAAAAAATTTGTTGTCAAGGAAAACAGCCGCTACGCCGATTGCTTTTCTGCATCCCCCCTCCGTATAGAGACCTGCTGGCGGGGTGAACTACAGGTGACAGAGGCACACACATGGTACAATGGAACCGGCTCAGGGAATGATGGAAAGAGCCTCGCGCAGAAGAAGAGTGGAAACCTGTGGTCGAACAGTCGAAGGTGAAATGGAATGACGGAGGGGCTTACCAGGAATTGAAACTTAGAGGGGGCTGAAATGCTTGAGAACGCAATGCTGATCTTCATCATTATTGCGAATATTTCACTGCTTTTCACCCTGCTACGGCTCAGTGTCAAGCACAGGGATTTGTTGTCGCGGTTGAGATTCGGTCGGAGCGTCTACGGCTTTGTCGATACGTTGGCCCGGCTTCTGGAGTTCATTCTCAAAAGACAGTACGCCAAACTGAGCGATCCCCTGCTAACCTTCAGTTGCCTATCCTTCATCCTCTCGTTTTTCCTCTCCATTCCCTTGATGCTACTCGCCATTATTTTCAACATGTAGCCCTGTTCAAGCCACTCATGCATGGAAACGGCATGCGCTGTAAAGCTCCCCCTTTTGACAAAGGGGGGCTGGGGGTATTTGCAGTTCATCATAGCGGCAGTTTAAGACGAATCCCCCTAAATCCCCCGTTGCAAAGGGGGACTTTGAAGCTGACACCCCACACCGCTGCTCGCCGGAGGGCCCTAGCTGCAAAGCTCCCCCCTTTGACAAAGGGGGGGTGGGGGGGATTTGCAGTTCATCATAGCGGCGGCTAAAGGCAAATCCCCCTAAATCCCTCTTTGTCAAAGGGGACTTTGAAGCTGGCAACTCGAACCTGCTCTCTCCTGTGACAAGGGGGAGGTTCATGAGTCGCTGCAAGTTGCGAATTGTTCGTTTGCTAACGGGAGTGTACGAGTGCCGAGTGCGGCCGGTGCTGGTGTGCGGCCGGGTGCTGCTGTGCGAAGTGGATGAGGCGCGGGTGAACGGAACGGGTAGCAGCTGCTGGTAGGTCGGGGACGCTGGCCGGGTTCGGGTCGGAACCGGCCTTTTTGCCTTCGCCGGAATCGCGTCCGAAAATCAGCAAAAAGTACTTTGCCGCGCCCATCCTTGTCAAACTAAGAAATTCTAACCGTCATTTCACGTATAGAACGTCTATTTATCCGTAAAATGACCGATATTTTTGTTATTCGCTGTTGTCTTCCCGCCCACCTTGTGTTAGATAATACAACAACGTTATATTTACATCGCCAAGGGAGGTTCTGCACAGCCGTTATCGTTTGCCCGCCGTTAAACGCAACCACGTAGCGAAGGAGGATCTGTGAAGAGTCATGTTTGGCGACCCCTGTTTGTGGTCATCTTCATCGTCGCCGCCGTGCTGGTAACGAGGAAGATTCTGGTACCACCCGACTTCGGCATCGGCAGCCGCGGCTACATGTACGGCTGGCACCGTCCCAGCAACGAGCAGGAATGGAAAGCGGTCAAGGTCAAGTACCGCACAGCCGAGTACTGCAAGGACTGCCACCGCGACAAGTACGACGAGATCAAGCAATCCCCCCACGCCAACATCAACTGCGAAAACTGCCATGGCCCCGCCCTCAACCATCCCGATGATCCCAAGGCGCTCGACATCGACCGCCGCCGCGAACTGTGCGCCCGCTGCCACTTCCGCCTGGAATACCCGACCAGCGGCCGCGGCAAGATCAGGGGGATCGATCCCGCCACCCATAACCCGGGACTGGAGTGCGTGACCTGCCACTGGCCGCACGATCCGAGAAAGGAGGGACACCACAAATGATTTCGAGACGATCGTTTTGCAAAAAATCCCTTCTCATTGCGGGCGGACTGGCCATCCCCTTTGCTGCCCTGGAACTCTTCGATCCCAAACGCCTCCTGGCGGAAAAAAATGACGGCAAAAAGACCCGCTGGGTCTTCCTGGTCGATACCCACAAGTGCGTAGGCTGCGGCTTCTGCGTGAAGGCGTGCAAGACCGAGAACGAGGTCCCCTACGACGCCCACGTAAGCCGCACCTGGGTTGAGCGCTACGTGGTCACCAAGGACGGCAAGACCCACATCGACTCCCCGCTGGCCGCCCGCGACGGCTTCGAGACCAAGAAGATCGATATCGGCGAGGGAAAATTCGAGGACATCAAGGACGCAGACATCGACAAGGCCTTCTTCGTCCCCAAACTCTGCAACCAGTGCGACAACCCGCCCTGCGTCCAGGTCTGCCCGGTGGGCGCCACCTACCAGACGGAGGACGGCGTGGTGCTGGTGGACCGCAAGTGGTGTATCGGCTGCGGCTACTGCGTGATGGGGTGCCCGTACGGCGTCCGTTTCTTCCACCCTGTCTACCACGTGGCCGAGAAGTGCAACTTCTGCTACCACCGCATCTCGCAGGGGATGAAGACCGCCTGCGTGGACGCCTGCCCATTCGGAGCCCGCCAGGTCGGCAACCTCAAGGACCCTGACGATCCGGTCACCAAGATCATCATGACCGAGCGGGTCAACGTGCTGAAGGAAGAGTACGGCACCAAGCCGCAGGTCTTTTACCTGGGACTGACCAAGGAGGTGAGATAGCCATGGTACATGGAGAAGCCTGGACCCTCAAAGAATTCTTCGTCTATCCCAACGAGTACATCTACTGGACCATCCAGATCGTCATGTACCCCTTCATGACCGGCCTGGTGGCGGGCGCCTTCGTCCTTTCCTCACTCTACCACGTGTTCGGGGTGAAACAGCTGAAGGGAATCGCCCGCTTCTCGCTGGTGTTCTCTTTCGCGCTCCTGCCGGTGGCCATGCTGCCGCTCATGCTGCACCTGCAGCAGCCGCAGCGAGGCATCGAGGTCATGATGACGCCGCACTTCACCTCGGCCATCGCAGCCTTCGGCATCGTCTTCTCCACCTACGGCATGATCGTCGCTTCCGAGCTCTGGTTCGTGTACCGAAAGCACTTCGTGGAAACGGTGCAGGAGCTGAAGGCTCTCCAGAACCGCACGGTACTCCAGCAACTGCAGCTGCTTTTGTTCTCGGCGCTGACCCTGGGGGCCATGGACATCTCGCACGAGGCACTGGAAGCCGACGAGCGGGCAGTCAAGAAACTCGCCGCGGCCGGCATCCCGGTTGCCTGCTTCCTGCACGGCTACGCGGGCTTCATCTTCGGCTCGGTGAAGGCCAACGCTCTCTGGATGACGCCGCTCATGCCAGTCATCTTCATCTGCTCCGCGGTGGTTTCCGGTATCGCGCTCTGCATGCTGACCTACATCGTGACCATGGAGGTCAGGAAGCTTTTGGCCCGCCGCAAGGCGCAGAGCTATCCGGAACTCCCCACCCCCCAGGACCTGAAAAGCGCCGAGACCCACGTGGTGACCATGACCGCCAAGTACCTCCTCATGTTCATGGTGGCCGCCATCACCCTGGAACTGCTCGACCTGATCTTCCGCGGCTACACCGCCGTCAAATCCTGGGACATCCTGAGAAGCGTCATCTACGAACGCGACTTCGTGAACATCTTCGTGATCCAGTACGGCCTGGGCAACCTTTTGCCCTTCATAATGTTCCTGCTGCCGGGGCTCACCATCCGGCGGGCTGTGGTCGGCACCGCCTTGGTGCTGCTCGGCGTGTTCATGATGCGCTGGAACGTCGTCATCGGCGGCCAGGCTTTCTCCTCCTCACTCTCCGGCTTCATGCACTATCACATGCCGATCTGGCCCGACAACCTGGAGACCTACAAGGAAGGGCTCATGGGGGCCCTGACGGTCGCCGTGGTGCCGTTCTGCATCTTCTGGGTACTCAACAAGGTGATGCCAGTATTCAAGGAAACCCATTGAGCGGATAGCGAATTGAAAACCGACAGGGGGAGCCAGCCTCCCCCGCCCCTTGTCGCTAATCCTCCAGCACCAGTCCTTTTAAGGACAGGAGGTGATTCATGACGGCAGATGAAGTGGCAAAGAACGGGCAGCAGGCCGAGCAGCCGGTCGACCAGGTGAATGCGGAACTCCAGGCACTGAAGGCACGCCTGGCCGAGTTGGAACTTTCCATGGGAGGGGCAGCTCCGCTCTCGCAGGGGCTGGCGCAGGCGCAGGCCAAGGCTCAGCCGCAAGGGGCAGCGGCGCAAACGCAGACTGAGCTCGCGGAGGACGAGGAGGACCTTTCGGAGGAGATCCTCAACTGGGCCGGCAAAGCGCACCTGCTCACCCGCATGTCCACCCTCTGTTTCCTCTTGGTGGTGGCGCTTCTGCTGCGCACCGTCACCGACAACAATCTCATCAACACCCTGGCCGGATCCGTGCTCGGCATGAGCTATGCCGCCTTGCTGATGATCTGGGGAGGCTGGCTGTACGAGCGCCACAACCCTCTGGCGCCGGTGCTAGCCTGCTGCGGCGCCTGCCTGATGAGCATCATCGTGGTGGAGACCCATAGCCACTTCGCCTCGCTGCCGCTCATCCCGGCCTACCTCACCCTGATCGTGACCGGCGGCTGGATGACCTTCGTAAGCTACCGCCACCGCACCTTCCTCCCCATCTCGATCGGGGCGCTCGGCATGTGTCTGGGCGGTGCCGCCATCGACTATCCCCACCCCTTCTTCCCCTACCTCGCCATGATCCTGTTCGCCGCCAACATACTCGGCTACTTCGCAGCCAAGCTCAAGCGCTGTTCCTGGCTGCGCTGGATCGTGCTGCTGGTGACCATCGCCATGCTGCAGCTGTGGGCGGTCCGGCTCGGCATGGCGCTGATGGCCCACGAAAAGCCGGCTCCGGAACTGGCGGAGGGGTGGTTCATGGCGACCCTGGCAGCCTTCTTCCTCCTCTATCTGTCGCTCGCCTGCGCCGGCATCATCCGCAGCAAGGGGGAGAAGATCTCCCGCTTCGACTTCGCGCTTCCCACCGTCAACGTGCTCTGGAGCTTCCTGGCCACCTATTACGTGGTGAAGGCATCGGGGGGGAGCCTGATGCTGCTCGGCCTGATCGGCATGGTACTGGCCGCCGGCCACCTCGGGGTGACCTTCTGGCTGACCGGCCGCAACCTGGCAGGGGCTCCCGGCACCAACTCCTACGCCTTCGCCGGAGCCGCCCTCTCCGCCGTGGCGCTCCCAGCTGCTCTTGGCAATTTCATCCTGTCCCTGCCCGCGCTCTCGGTGGTCGCCTTCTTCATGGCGATCCTGTCCCGGAAATGGGGCAACGGCGGCATCCGGCTCAGTTCCTACCTGGTGCAGATCTACGCCTCGCTCGCTCTGGCAATGACCATGCAGCTTGACACCAAGGCGGCGGCCAATGTGGTCTCCTCGCTGCCGGCGGGGCTGCTCGCCATCATCACCCTCTACCACTACCAGTGGTGCCGGCGCTATGAGCCCCCCGCCAATTCGGTTTTCTCGCGCTACGACAAACTGGACCGCAGTGCGGCGCTGGTACTTCTCGCGGCGCTCTTAAACGGCTTTTTCACCTTCAAGAGCGTGCTGCTGCAGACCCTGCCCCTGTACGCGCCTGCCAAGGAGGTGGCCAATGCCCTGCACTGCGGGGAGTCGATGGCCATCAACGTGGCAGCTGCCGCCATCATGCTGATCGCCTTCATCAGGAGCAACAAGGAGCTGAGAAACGTCGCCATCCTGGTCACGGTGATCGGTGCCATCAAGGTATTCCTGTACGATCTGCTGGGGGCCCACGGCGTGCCGCTGGTGGGAAGCGTGTTCACCTTCGGCGTGGCGGCGGCGGTGGAATCGGTGGCCTTGGGGAGATGGAAGAAGGAGGAGCCGGTCAGCACAACTGAAACCCCATCCTCCCCCCTCCCCTCCCCTTGAAGGAGAGGGAGAGTGAGCAAGAGCCGTAAGAGTCCGGAGTAAGGCGGAGGGAGAACCTCTGCTGGCAGTCGAAAAAAGTGCGAAAGTAGGGTGGGCCCGCTCACCACCGGCATCAATCGGTGGGGAGTGCCCCACCCTACTTTTTTTGGGGGGTGAGATGGTTATGACAGACGGACAGGCAGCCAGCAGCTAACCAGCCGCGAAAAAGTCCCCTCCCCTTCAAGGGAAGGGACAGGGTGAGGATGGGGTGGAGTAAATAGAGCCCCTCAGCGTGTAGTGAGCGCCATCAGCACCACCAGCGTGATGAAGGTGTAGAAGATGTAGATATTGAGCTTGCCGTGCTGCAACCGGCGGATAGGTGCGGTCTTCAGATAGAGGTAATCGAGCCAGGGGAGATAGCCGCGCTCGAGAACGGTTTCAGGCACGTGGCTTTCATAACTGCTCGCCCCCGGGAAATTTCCGACCACCTCTTTAATGTGCACTTCCGGGGTGAGCACCATCCGGAACATGTTCACCAGCATCGCACCGAAGGAAGACGCGCTGTACTGCATGCGCGGCGTTGGGCGGAGGTAGCCGCACCCCCAGGTAACGCAGCTGGCATGAGGCAGTGCCCGGGTCCGTCCGGCGAGGTAGAGCCAGAGCAGACAGCCGGTGACGATCAGGGCAGCGGCCAGCGCCGATATCCAGCCGAAAGGAACCAGGCCGCTTAAAGGTTCGTCCTGCAGCAAGGCGCTGTAACCGGCCACGGCGCTGTTGAGCGGAGTGGCTATCAGCAAGGGCGCTATGCCGATCAGGGCGCAGACGGCGGCTAGGATTCCCATCGGCCAGAGCATGGCGCGAGGGGCTTCATGCCCGCCGGCATGATCCGGGGAACGGGGTACCCCAAGAAAGGCGACGCCGAAAACCTTGACGAAGCAGGCGACGGCGAGGCCACCGATCAGCGCCAGGGCGGGCGCGGCCAAGGCGGGAACCATTCCGGCCAGGCCATGATAGCTGCGGATAGAGGAGAACATGCCGAGATAGACCATCAGCTCGCTGACGAAGCCGTTGAGCGGCGGCAGACCGCAGATGGCGACGGCGCCCAACAGGAAGAAAATGGAGGAATAGGGAAGCCGCCGCCCTACCCCGCCCATCAGGTCGATCTCCCTGGTACCGGTGGCGTGGATGACAGAACCGGCTGCCAGAAAGAGCAGGGCCTTGAAGGCTGCATGATTTATCACGTGTAGCAGCGCACCGCCAAGCCCCAGCACCACCAGCGCCGGCAGGCCAAGGCTCTGGCCGATCATGGCGGCTCCCAGCCCCAAAAGGATGATGCCGATATTCTCGATGCTGTGATAGGCCAAAAGCCGCTTCAGGTCGTGCTGCCCGATGGCGAAGGCGACTCCCACCACGCCCGATATTCCCCCCAGCACCAGCACCGTGCATCCCCACCAGGCAGGGAGCTCCGAAAAGCAGGAGAAGACCCTGACCAGGCCGTAGATCCCCGACTTGAGAACGACGCCGGAAAGGACGGCCGAGATGTGGCTGGGGGCGTTGGCGTGCGCCGAGGGTAGCCAGACGTGAAGCGGCATCACCCCCGCTTTCAATCCGAAGCCGATCAGGGCTGTGGCGAAGATGGCGGTGGCGACCGCGCCTTGCGCCGGCAGAGATCCCTGCGCGGGGAGCAGGAAAGAACCGGTCTCCCCCTTCAACAGCGAGAACATGGCGAAGAGCGCCAGGGTCCCCACGTGGGTGGTTATCAGGTAGAGGGTGCCGGCCTCACGGACCTCAGCCTTGTCGTCTTCGGTGGTGAGTGCGAAATAGGCAGCAAACGCCATGATCTCCCAGGCGATCAGGAAGAGCACCGCGTCCCTCGCCATCAGCAGCGTGCTGAGGCCGGCGGCCAGCAGGCCAAGGAAGAGGGTGAGCTTGCCGGCGTTGGCCGCGTGGCTGGGGGCGGGCCAGTAGCCAACACTGTAGATGGCGCTGCTACCGGTGACGATGAAGACCGGCAACAGGAAGAAGGCGGAAAGCGGATCGATGCCGACTTCAAAGGGACCAAAGGGGAGTCCGGAAACGATCTGGCCGCTAAACGAAAGGGGGAAGAAGAGAACCAGGAGGGCGCCGGCGATCCCGGCGAGGGAGGCTGCCGCCATCAGGGCAGCGGAGAGTTTCTGGGCGGCAGCGGAGCCGCGGGAAAACAGCAGGGGAAGTCCGGACAGCAGCTGGCAGGCGACGGCGAGTGAGAGCAGTAGGATACTTGTCGTCGACTCGCCGATCAGGTGCATGGCTATCTCCTCAGATCTCGCTCGAAATGCCTGGCTGCCTCGAGTATGCCTACCGGGTCGCAGGCTGAGTTCAAGGTGGCTCGGAATTGTGGATCGTGAAGTGCGTAGGCCAGCCGTGAGAGCAGGTGCAAGTGCACCCGGACAGTCGGGCTGGTCAGCATGAACAGGATGCGTACGGGCTTGTTGTCAAGCGCCCCGAAGTCGACCGGATTGTGCAGGAAGCAAAGGGTGATCGCCGGGGCAGGTTTATCCTGCAGCAGGATGGGATTTCGCACGTGCGGAATGGCTATGCCGTCCCCAACCGCGGTGGTTCCCAGCGCCTCCCGGGCAAGCAGCACCTGGAGCAGGAAGTCCGGGTCCATCTGGGGCGGAAGCTTCAGCAGGTTGACCACGTTGCGCAGCACGGTGAGCTTGTCTTCCCCGGGTACACCACAGTGCACACCTCCCGCCTCCAAAGCCTCCGCCAGGGTCGGCAGCTTTACGTCTGCCTCGGCGGCAGCGAAGAGGTCCGAAGGGACGGTAATCCCGTGTTCGGTTGCCCACTCCAGTAGATCGACGCGGTTGATCCGGTAACTCCCCCTGACGAGGACCGCCGGGAGCTTCTCCTTCTTGATCCACTTCAGGATGGTGCTCTCGTCCTTCTTGAGCAGTGTCGCGACTTCCGTGGCCTTCATCAACATCGTTTAACTCCGGGGGGTGTGGGCTTAGAGCTTTATAACATCGTTGCCAAAAGGAAATCAAGGAATTGCGTGGCTGAAGCCCGAAAAAGTACGACACCTGTGCTCCTATCCCCCCACCTCCGCCTGGGCGTTCTCCCTCACAGTCCCGGACTTCATCACCTCACAGTCCCGGACTTCATCTCCCTCACACTCCGGAACTTCATCTCCCTCACCCCCCTGAGCTCCCCCCGTCTCCGTCAGGAGCTTCATCCTTCTCCCTGAGTGGCTTCCTTCCCTCTCCTACTGGAGCTTCATCCCCTCTCCCCCCGGGAGAGGGTTAGGGTGAGGGAAGCCTCGATCCTCGAAGATGCCGGCCGGCAGCCTTCACGAATGGTGACATCCCTCCCTCCAGTCCGCTACCGGAGGGCGAGGGAGAGTTTAGCAAGCGGCGAAGCGGTGATGAAAAAAAAGCCCCCGGCTTTTGGGCCGGGGGCTTTCAGTGTTGGGGCATGTCTTGCTACTGTCTGGCTACTACTCTTTGCCGTGGTGCTCGCCGCCGGGGACGTCCTGGCCGCCTGCGGAGTGGCACTCGCTGCAGTTGGTCTTGTAGATCTCGTCTCCGATGTCAACCGGGTGCACGAACTTGCTCACCTTGGTACCGGCAGGGATGTTCTCCTGCTTCTGCCCAAGCACGGTGTGGCACATGTCGCAGTTCTTGGAGATCACCTTGCCCTCTGCGCTCTTGTGCTTGCCGTCGTGGCAGCGGAAGCAACCCGGGGTGTAGAAGTGACCGATGTAGTTCGGGTAGGTGTTCCAGGTGATGTGCATGTTCGGGAAGAAGTTCCGGTCGTAGATGTCCTTCACCACATCCACGGCCTGGTCGATCTGCGCCTTCTTGGCGGAGGCCACAGCCGGGTAGTTCTGGGCGTAGTAGGCCGGCAGTTCCTTGGCGATGGTGGCCAGGGCGGTTTCCTTGTCCTTGTACGGCCTGGTCAGGATTTCAACGGCCACCTTCTTCAGGTACGGCAGCGAAGCATCGATCCGCTTATGGACGAAGCTGTCGTCGATTTCCACGCCCGGAGCGCGGTAGATGTGAGCCGGACGGTTGTGGCAGTCGAGGCAGTCCATGCGGCGCTTCTCGGCCTTGGCGATGGCGTCCTTGGTCATCGGCTTTTCGCTGTCGACGTACTCGGTGATCTTGCCGTCCTTGCCCTTCACGGCGATGTAGGGGATGTTGATCCTCTTGTAATCGGTGGCGATGTAGGTGACCTCCTGACCGATGTGCCAGTGGATACCCTTGGCGCCCGGGGTGTTGGGGTCGCCGCCGATGTTGATGAGCAGGTCGGTCTCACGCGGAGTGTTCTGCTCGTTCGGTGCATAGTGATAGAAGACCTTCTGACGGCCGAAGTAGAACTTCTCGGGCCAGTGGCACTCTTCGCAGGTGTCGCGGGCCGGACGCAGGTTTTCGATCGGGGTGGCGATGGTCGCCGGGTAGGTGTGGAAGAGCACCGCGTAGAGCTGCCTCATGCCGGAGATCTTCGCCTTGACGTACCAGGCGGCGCCGGGGCCCACGTGGCACTCGACGCACTTCACTTTGGCGTGCGGGGAGTTGGCCCAGGCGGTGTGCTCCGGACCCATGACCTGGTGGCAGAGCTCGCCGCAGAAGGTGGTCGATTCGGTGAACTCGAAACCTTTCAGCGAGGCGACCGAAACGATCATGACGAAGCCGATGCTGGCCAGCACGAAGAAGATGAACAGATGACGCTTATGCGGTTCGTTGAAGTCGACCCGCGGATAGGGCGGGATCTCTTCGCCGGTCCTGGCGGCCCTGCGGCGTTTTTCCCTGACCAGGAATGCACCAAGCGGCACCAGCAGGAGGCCGAAGATGAGCATGCCGGGGAACAGGAAGTACGTCATCAAACCGAGGTACGGCTTCTCGACACCGGTGATTCCCTCGTAGGAAAGGAAACCAACGATCAGGCCGGCGGCGGTGATCGCCAGGACCATACCGGCCAGACTGATCAGGTTCCAGGCGTAGCCGGCATACTTTCTAATTGCCATTGTTCATTTCTCCTATGCACGTTACGAATACGGGTAAAAAAAAATCGCATAACATTACAATTCCGAAAGCCGTTTGTCAAAACAAAGTAAATTAATAGATTTCCTCACACCATAATTTACTAATTGAAAAAATGGGTGTGTAAAAACAAAGAAGTAGCGAAAACCGCAAAATTCATTAAGCCTGAAACAGCGTTAGCACCGGCTTATCCTGCTCGGATCGCGCTCCTATCTGCCGACGCCGTCTTCGTGAAAAACGGTGACAACCGGGAGGAAAGGCCCTGATTAGGCAGGGAGGAAAAACGAGGCCCACCGAGGGTTCACGCGGTCATGGAGGTCATCGGTGGGCAGAGCGGTTTCTTAAGGGATTTCTGCAGACAGCACCTCATCCTACTGGTAGCCGAACTCCTTGAGCATGCGGGAGTTCTCGCTCCACTCCGGGCTCACCCGCACGAAGAGCTCCAGGAAAACCTTGGTATCCAGCAACTGCTCGATCTCCTGGCGTGACTGCATGCCGATCTTCTTCAGCATGTCGCCCTTTTTGCCGATGATGATCCCCTTCTGGGAATCCCTTTCCACGTTGATGGTCGCCGCGATGGAAACCAGCCCGTCCTCGCGCTCCTTGAAGCTGTCCACCACCACCGCCACCGAGTAGGGAACCTCGTCGCGGGTGAGCCTAAAGATCTTCTCCCTGATGATCTCGGCCACCACGAAACGCTCAGGAACGTCGGTCAGGATGTCTTCCGGGAAGTAGCAGGGCCCTTCCGGCAGCAGGCCGTGCACCAGCTTGACCAGCTGCTCCACGCCATCGCCGGTGATGGCGGAAATGGGAATGATCTCCTTGAACGGATAGGTCTCGCCGTAGCACTGCATCCGCTCCAGGAGCTCTCCCTTGGGCACCAGGTCGATCTTGTTCATGACCAGGATGACCGGAATGCTCACGCCGGCGAGAACTTCCTTGATCATGTTGGCTTCCCTGGCGGGATCGGCCCCACCCTCCACCAGGAACAGGATGATATCGACACCCTCGATGGAAGCCAGCGCCTCCTCTACCATGAACTTGTTCAGCCTGTTCTTGGCCCGGTGGATCCCCGGCGTGTCGATGAAGACGACCTGGCCGCCGGCAATGTTGTGAATGCCCTGGATCCGGTTCCTGGTTGTCTGCGGCTTGTCCGAGGTAATGACGATCTTTTCGCCCAGGATGCGGTTCAACAGCGTCGATTTGCCAACGTTGGGACGTCCGACGATCGAGACGAAACCGGAACGGAAAGGCTGCTTTGACATAGTTAGGTCTCCTTGAAAATCCGAATCAATGCAACAGGGATGATACGGGATTGAACGATTAAAACAAGGGTAATGCACCGGCCACAGCGAGATCGTGAATTACAATTCGCGTTACCACATTGGCAAGTCGTACTTCAATTGAGCCAGCTACTTACAGGTCCCCTCCCCTTCAAGGCGAGGGACAGGTTGAGGACGGGGCCCTTTTGATGCTGACCTCCTCCGCCCCCAAAGCTGCATCTTCCTTAACTGCGGCGACTGTCACCCCGAAGCGTTCCGCGAGCCGCTGCAGGTTTCGCCTCTTCTGTCCGACCACGTCGGAAACCCTTCCCGGCGGGACAGAGAGCTCGACCCGGCTTCCCCTCGGTAAATCCGCCGCCAGCGAACACACAATATCATACCAAAGTTCCGACTCGACCAACTGCCCGAAGGCCGGATGGTATGGCCCCGCCTGCACTACGCCGGGCGATTCGAGCTCGGCGGTCGGTTGCAGCCCCAGCCTGATCACCGGAACGCCTGCCCGCCTTGCCGCTATCAGCATCTCCTTGCACAGGGAGACCCCCTCGTCCAGGGAGAGCGGCTGAAACTCTCCGCGCTGGTGCAGGTTGGCAAGCTCGGTGCCGGCGATCACCAAAGCCGGGTAAATCCGCAGAAAATCAGGCTTCAGAGAGAGAATCCGGTTAAGCGTGGTCAGTGAGCGCTCGGCACTGTCACCGGGAAGGCCGGGCATGAGCTGGATACCCACCGACAAGCCGGCCCCCTTCAGCGAGGAAACAGCGGCCTCGACGTCGGCCGCCGAGTGTCCACGCCGGGAGAGCCTGAGCACCTCCCCGTCCATCGACTGCACGCCAAGCTCGACCGTCTCCACCGCCATCGACTTCAGGAAGGAAGCGATCTCGCTGTCGACTGCGTCCGGACGGGTGGAAAGCCGCACCGACCGGACCGCGCCAGAAGCGAGAAGAGGTTGCAGCGCGTCCAGGAGATGCTGCTGGTCCGCTCTCGGCAAGGCGGTAAAGGTGCCTCCGTAAAAAGCAACCTCAAGTGCCCTGCCCCGCGCGCTGGCCCGGTATTGCGCCACCTTCTGCTCGATGGAAGGCGGGTCCGGCAGCACGCCGCTGGCGCCGGCGATCTTCTGCTGGTCGCAAAACACGCAGCGGTGCGGACAGCCAAGGTGCGAGATGAAAAAAGGGACCACCACGGGTTTCAACGAGTTGAACCTCTTCTTGACATGAAAAACGGCCCTTCCAGAAGCTCAGGACGAACGGCCGTTGACCAGCAGATCTATTATAAGTTTTCCTTGCCACCGGCTCCGGCGCCGGCAGGCATCCCCATCCTCACCCTGCCCCTCCCCTCGAAGGGGAGGGAAATTTAGGAAGATAGTCAGCTCTCCTGCCTGAGTCGGAGGGTGGCCGCTTTGGCGGCTGCCTGCTCCGCCTCTTTCTTGCTCCGGCCCAGTCCCTCGCCCATCAATTGGTCGCCTAGGAAGATCTCGACGGTGTAGCGCCGGTCATGGTCGGGACCGGCCACCTCCTTCAGCTGGTAGCGCGGGAGCTCGCCCCGCGCCAGCCGGGCCCGTTCCTGCAGGTCGGTCTTGAAGTCGCGTCCGGCTAAAAGCTCCGCCGAGTCGAGTAGTGGCCGGAAGGTCCCCTCCACCACCCGCCTGACCGGATCCAGCCCGCCGTCGAGGTAGATCGCCGCCAGCAGCGCCTCGAAAGCATCCGCCAACAGCGAGCGTTTCTGCCGCCCTCCCCCCTTTTCCTCACCCCGCCCGAGCCGCAGCCAGGAGCCGAGGTCGAGGGCCGCGGCGATGGTGGCGAGGCTCATCTCGTCAACCAGGGCAGCCCGCATCCGGGTGAGCTCGCCCTCGCGGCTGGAGGGAAACTGCAGCAGCAGCATGTCGGAGAGTAAAAAGTCCAGTACCGCGTCGCCGAAAAACTCCAGCCGCTGGTTGTCCTTGCCGGCGCCGGTCTCGTTCACGAAGGTGCGGTGGGTCAGCGCCTCCTCAAGCAGGGCCCTGTTCCGGAACCGGTACCCCACTCTGTCTTCCAGAGTTTCCAAATTGTCTTCGTTTTTGTTATCCATTAGAATCCCGCTGCATTTGGCTGCCGACTCCGGTGTTTGCACAATATAGCCAATGCGCCGCGTCATGGCAATAGTCATGCGGGTTTGCACCCATTTAAATCTTGCATTACGTTTACCCCTCCCATATAATTTGGTGATTTTTACAGATCATGAGAGCGACTGCATGGGCTTTTTCATTACATTTGAAGGTGTCGAAGGGTGCGGCAAGACGACGCAGATGCGGTTGCTGAAGGAGCGGCTGCAGGCGGCGGGTGAAGAGGTCACCGCCACCCGCGAGCCCGGAGGCTGCCCCATCGCCGACAAGATCCGCGCCATCCTGTTGGACGCGGAGAACAGCGCCATCGTGCCGCTTGCCGAGCTCCTGCTATACGCCGCGGCGCGTGCCCAGCATGTCCAGGAGGTGATCTCACCTGCCCTTGCCCGCGGGGAGATCGTGCTGTGCGACCGTTTCACCGACGCCACCGTCGCCTACCAGGGGCACGGCCGGGAACTCGATATTGCGGTCATCGACCAGTTGAACGCGCTTGCCACCGGCGGTGTCCAGCCCGAACTGACCGTCCTGATCGACTGCCCGGTCGAGGTCGGCTTGTCCCGCGCCCTCGCCCGGATCGAGGCACTGCATAGTGCGCGCGAGGAGCGCTTCGAGCGGGAGTCGGTCCTCTTTCATGAGCGGGTGCGCGCAGGCTACCTGAAACTGGCAGCGGATTTCCCGGATCGTTTCGTGGTGGTCGACGGCTCGGGCGATGTGACGCAGACCGAGCAGCTGGTGCTTTCGGCCCTGGCAGGCAGAATGCCGCTGCGTGACCCCGCCGCCTTTTCCGCCCTCAAGGTCAGCTAGATGCCCTTCTCCGATGTCATCGGCCAGGATAGCGCGATAGCCGTTTTGCGACGCTCCATCTCCATGGGGAGGGTCGCCCACGCCTACCTGTTCACCGGCATCGAGGGGTGCGGCAAGAAAAAGACTGCCCTCGCCTTCGTGCAGGCGGTTTTTTGCGGCAAGGACGAGGCGTGCGGCGTCTGTTCCTCGTGCCGAAAGATCACCAGCGGCCAGCACCCCGACCTCCACATCCTGGAGCCGGATGGCGCCTTCATCAAGATCGACCAGGTAAGGGAGTTGCAAAAAGAGCTCTCCTACCGGCCATTCGAGGCCCCGAAGAAGGCCTGCATCATAGACGGCGCCGAGAAGCTGAACCTGGCCGCCGGCAATGCGCTCTTGAAGACCCTGGAGGAGCCGCCGGGCAACGCCCTGATGATCCTGTTGACGCCTGAGCGCTCCGCAGTCTTGCAGACCATCCTCTCCCGCTGCCAGTCACTCGCCTTCCAGCCGCTTTCCGCGGAACTGATCGAGGGGCGGCTGGTCAGGGACGGTTTTGGTGCGGAAGCGGCCAGGGTTGCCTGCACCCTTTCCGGCGGCAGCCTGCGAAGGGCGATGGACATCGCCGCCGACGGCATGCTGGAAGGACGCGGCAATTTCCTGGCCAAGATCATGGCGCTCAACCTGAAGGACGTAGCGACTCTCTTCCGGACCGCCGAGGAGTTGGCCGCCGACAAGGAAGGGCTCCCCGGACTTTTGGAGCTGCTTTTGTCATTTCTGCGCGACATCCTGATCTACCGCTCCATGCCGCAGGGGATCGCCAACGCCGACATGGAAGAGCTGATCGCGCGGGAAGCCGGGCGCATGAGCGAGGGGCGCACCATAGAACTGATCGAGCAGCTGGTCGCGGTGAAAGCGATGCTCGCCCGTAACGTCAACGCCCGTTTGGCGCTGGAAGTGTTCTTCATGCGCTTCGCCGAAAGGTAACCGGCACCCTTTCACGTCTCCCCCTCCACCAACACACACTCTCCACGCGGGAGAGGGCCGGGGTGAGGGAAGCCGGCCGCATCAACACAGCTTTCAGTTCCAAGGCACACTGCAGGCACTCCTCGCAGGTGCCGCAGCACTTCAGCAGGCACTGATGGAGCCTGAAACCACGGTGGGCGTTACCCACCCTACCCAACCACCCCTCTCCAGTACGGAGGTTTTTTTTGGCAAAGATAGTCAGGATACAATTTACTCCCGCCGGGAAGCTCTACGATTTTGCGATGGGTAAATTCCCCGTGAAGCCGGGTGACCGGGTGATCGTGGAGACCGAGCGCGGCAAGAGCATGGGGCATGTGGTCGCAGGCCCCATCGAAGTCGAAGACTCGCTGGTTCCCGAGGGGACCAAGACGCTGCAGCGGATGGCCGAGCCGCACGACATGGCCGTGCTGGCCGCCAACGCAGTGAAGGAGAAGGAAGCGCACAAATTCTGCCTGACCCGCATCAAGGAGCGGGGCATGGATATGAAGCTCGTCAGGGTGGAATACCTCTTCGACGGCAGCAAGGCGATCTTCTATTTCACCGCCGACGGCCGGGTCGACTTCCGCGAACTGGTGAAGGATCTCGCCCACGCCTTCCACACCCGCATCGAGATGCGCCAGATCGGCGTGCGCGACGAGTCCAAGATGGTTGGCGGCATCGGCATCTGCGGCCGCGAACTCTGCTGCGCGTCCTACCTGCGCGAGTTCGAGCCGGTCTCGGTCAAGATGGCCAAGGAACAGAACCTGGCCCTCAACCCCTCCAAGATCTCCGGCCAGTGCGGCAGGCTGCTCTGCTGCCTCTCCTACGAGTTCGACACCTACTGCAGCCTCAGGAAGGGGCTTCCCAAGTGCGGCAAGCGCGTGCAGTGCGGGCATGTGGACGGCGAGGTGGTCAAGGTCAACGTGCTGGAAGGTACCGTCACCCTGAAGACAGCCGACGACAGCCTGGTGCACCTGAGAGGCGACCAGATCAGTCCCGAGAACGTAAGCGACAAGGTGAAGAAGCCGCAGGGCAAAGGCGAGGGGCAAAACCAGCAGGAAAGCAAGGCTAAAGCGGCCCAGGCTGCCGCCAAGGCCCGCCGCGACCGCAGGCCCCAGGACGTCAAGGAAAGGAAAAAGGAGAAACCATCATCATGAAACCGGCTTTCTACGTCACCACCCCGATTTACTACGTCAATGACGTCCCGCACATTGGGCACGCCTACACGACGCTGGCCGCCGACGTGCTGGCTCGCTACAAGCGGCTCATGGGTTTCGACGTCTTCTTCCTGACCGGCACCGACGAGCACGGGCAGAAGGTCGAGAAGGCCGCCACCGCCGCGGGCGAGACGCCGCTGGAGTTGGCCGACCGCGTGATGAAGCGGTTCCAGTCGCTTTGGGAGAAGCTGGAGATCTCCAACACTGACTTCATCCGCACCACCCAGGAGCGCCACAAGAAGGGTGTGGCTGCCATGTTCGAGAGGGTGGTGGAGAAAGGCGACATCTATCTCGGCGAGTACGAGGACTGGTACTGCACCCCGTGCGAGACCTTCTGGACCGAGACCCAGCTGATCGACTTCAAGTGCCCGGACTGCAACCGCCCCACCGAGAAGCTCAAGGAGGAGTCCTACTTCTTCAGAATGAGCAAGTACCAGGAGCAGCTGCTCGCCCACATCGAGGCGAACCCGGAGTTCATCCAGCCGAAAAGCCGCAGAAACGAGATCATCTCCTTCGTGAAGGAGGGGCTTCGCGACCTCTCCATCTCCCGCACCACCTTCCAGTGGGGGATCCCGGTGCCGGGTAACGACAAGCACGTGGTGTACGTCTGGTTCGACGCGCTGACCAACTACATCACCGCGCTTGGCTACCCCAACGAGAGCGGCGACTTCGCCAAGTACTGGCCGGTCGACGTGCACCTGATCGGCAAGGACATCCTGCGCTTTCACACCGTCTACTGGCCGACCTTCCTGATGGCCGCCGGCCTGCCGGTCCCCAAGAAGGTGTTCGCCCACGGCTGGTGGACGATCGAAGGGCAGAAGATGAGCAAGAGCCTGCAAAACGTGGTGGAGCCGAACATGCTGATCGAGAAGTACGGCGTGGACGCGGTCCGCTACTTCCTGCTGCGCGAGGTCCCCTTCGGCCTGGACGGCGACTTCTCGCACGGCGCACTGATCGCCCGCATCAACTCCGACCTGGCCAACGACCTCGGTAACCTTTTGAACCGCTCCACCGCCATGCTCGGCAAGTACTTCGGCGGCGTGCTGCAGCAGCCGGGCGAGGAGACCGAACTGGACGCGGCCTACCGCCAGAAGACCGTGGAGATGATCCAGCAGGTGGACCGCCACTTCGACGACCTGGCCTTCAGCAAGGCGCTGCAGTCCATCTGGGAGGTGATCTCCGCCGGCAACAAGTACATCGACGAAGTGGCCCCCTGGACCCTTGCCAAGGACCCGGAGCAGAAGGGGCGGCTGGGGACCGTCATGTACTACATGCTGGAGTCCCAGAGGATCGTCTACACGCTGTTGTCCGCCTTCATGCCGCGGACCGCTGAGAAAGGTCTCGGCTATCTCGGCCAGAGCGAGCCGGCGAACCGGGAAGGGCTGGCCTGGGGCGTTCTGCAGCCCGGCACCGCCATCAAGAAAGCGGAACCGCTCTTCCCGAGGATCGAGGAGAAAGCGGAGTAAGACCTTCTCCTGCGGCTCGGAGAAACGAAAATCGGGATCAGCCCCATTCTTCCGCTAGACGCTCCCCCTTTGCAAAAGGGGGCTGGGGGGGATTTCTCCAAACCACGAGGCACCTTCAAATCCACCTAAATCCCCCTTTTCCAAGGGGGGAGTTTCACGGCGGAAGATTGGCACCAGTTAGTAATAAACAAGGGAGGCGCGCATGCCTCCCTTGTTCTTTTTCCTGAACGCCCTCAATTCCTCGCTCCCGCCAGCTTTTAACTCCGTTCGCCCTGAGCCTGTCGAAGTGCAGCTCTTTGGACAAGCTGAGCACGAAGGGCTGGCGCCCCCCCTCGCAGTACCAGCACTGGTTATCCCCCTACAACCCGCCGGGGATCGGCCGGAGCTCGCCGGGGGCGATCATGAAGAAGAGCCGGAAGCCGCAGTATTTGTAGAACTCCGAGAAGAGGAGCTTGAAGCTGCCGCCATGCAGCCACCAGTCTTCCTTCACGTTGACTGAGTCGACCGGGTGCGGATAGATGGCGACGTCTTTGGGGAGCGCGTTCCTGAAGATGAGGGTGGCCCGCTTCATGTGGTAGCGCGAGGTGATCAGCTTGATCGAGGTGATCTTGTGCTTGGCGACCAGGTCGCGCGCATAGATGGCGTTTTCCACGGTGTTGCGGGAAGCCTTCTCCAGGAGGACGTTCTCGGCGTGCTCACCCTGGTAGAGCTCCCTTTTTTTGACCGACGGATCGACGCCAACCAGCAGGAGCAGGCGCCCCTTCCCCTGCCGGAAAAGCTTGATCCCCTCTTCAACCCGGCCGCGCCCACCGGTCAGGACGACGATGGCGTCGCACTTCACGTCCTTTTGGGTAAGGGAGTAGGTCTTATAGACAAAATCGACGAACATTACGCCGACTATCAGCACCAGTAAAATCAACAGGGACAAAAGTCCCTTCAGAACAGTCATCGGATCCGCACCTTATAGTTCCACCGTACGCAATCTCGTCCCCGCTTGGTGAAGGGAGATGGTGATTTGCTTGCGGCTGTCGCCTCGCTCAAGACCTCCCTTGGAAGGGAGGGAGGAATTCACGTGGCGTAACAGTATCGATACCAGTTATCTTTCGTCGAAGCAAGATTTTTGCTTGCATCCCTGCGATTCATCTGCTATAAGTTACGACTTCAGTAAACACCGGAGGGTAGAAGAAATGTCCAGAATTTGCGAGATATGCGGTAAAGGCCCTAGCTTCGGGAATAACGTCAGCCACGCCAACAACAAGACCAGCAAGATCTGGCGCCCGAACCTGCAGAAGATCAAGGCCGTGAGGAACGGTACCGTCAGGAGCATCAAGGTCTGCACCCGCTGCATCCGCTCCGGGCACGTACAGAAGGCCCTCTAGACCAAGACCTTCCTGCAAGTAATTAAAGCCGCGGCGCCCGATGCGCCCGCGGCTTTATTTTTGCCGCCGTTTCGGCTCGTTGAAAGTGGACTGGCACTTGACGGAACCAGTCCACTACAAACATCCCAACGCGCCCCCTACCCGCAGCAGGCGGTCACCTCGATCTCCACCAGTGCCCCGCGCGGCAGACCCTTCACCTCCACGGTGACCCGTGCGGGAGGATTCGCGTCGAAATAGCGGCCGTAGATGCCGTTTACCGTGGCGAAGTCCCCCATGTTGGCGAGGTAGATCACCGTCTTGACCACGTCGCCAAAACCAATCCCGGCTGCGGCAAGCAGCGCCTCGATGTTGGTCATGACCCGCTCGGTCTCAGCCTCGATGCCCCCCTTGACCATTTCGCCGGTCACCGGGTCCAGCGCGATGGCGCCGGAAAGGAAGAGAAAGCCCCCCGCCTTGACCCCCTGGGAGTACGGCCCGATCGCCTTGGGCGCCTGCTCGGTAGCGATGATTTCCTTCTTCATGGTTCCCTCCGATTTATAAGGTCTGACTCTACCTTCGACTTTTCCCAACGCCCCTCCCCTGACCTAACTCTTCAGCCTTTCCACCTTCAAAACGCCCTTCACCTTCATGATGGAGGCGAAAACCTTCTTCAAATGGTCGAGATCGGTCACGTCCACCTCGAAGAGGTTCTCCCCCTTCTTGTCGAGCGTACTCTGGATGGAGGCACTGGAGATGTTCGCCTCGCAGTTGGTGATGGCAGTGGCTATGTTGGCGAGGATGCCTTTTTCGTCGTTGCAGACCACCCGGATCCTGACCGGCAGCGCGCTCTTCTTACCTTTGCTCCAGGCCACATCGACCCGGCGCTCGGGCTCCAGCGAAAGGCCGAATGGGCAGTCGGCGGTGTGCACGGTCACGCCGCGCCCCCGGGTGATGAAGCCGATGATCTCGTCGCCGGGCAGCGGATTGCAGCACTTGCCGAAGCGAACCAGCACGTCCTCCACCCCGCTGATCTCGATGGCGCTGGAGGATTTCCCCTTCAGCCGCTCGATCACCTTGCCGATGCGGGTCTCTTTGCGCTCCTGGGCGGCCTCCAGCTTCTCGGTCGGGATCAGCTTGGAGAGGATCTGGTGGGCGGACAGCTTTCCGTAGCCAACCGCGGCCATCAGATCGTCCTCGGCCAGGAAGCCGAACTCGACAGCGACCTTCTTCAGTTCACCGCTCTTTTGGAACTTGCCGAAGTTCTGAGAGTAGCGGCGGAAGTCTTTCTCACAGATCTCGCGCCCCAAGGAGATGCTCTTGATCCGCTCCTCGGTCTTCACCCAGGCGCGGATCTTGTTGCGCGCACGCGAGGTCTTGACCAGCTTCAGCCAGTCCTTGGATGGAGTATGGTGCGGAGAGGTGATCACCTCCACGATGTCGCCGGTCTTCATCTCGTACTTCAAGGGGACCAGCTTTCCGTTCACCTTGGCGCCCACGCAGCGGTGGCCGACGTCGGTGTGCACGCTGTAGGCGAAGTCGATGGGGGTGGACCCCTTCGGGAAGCCCTTCACGTCCCCTTTCGGGGTGAAGATGAAGACATCCTCCGGGAAGAGCTCCACCTTGACGGTGTCCATGAACTCCTTGGAGTCGTCCAGCTCCTGCTGCCATTCGAGAAGCTGCCGGATCCAGGTGAAGCGCCGGACCTCCTTCTCGTCGTACCCTTTCCCTTCCTTGTAGCTCCAGTGGGCCGCGATGCCCGACTCGGCGACCTTGTGCATCTCGACGGTCCGGATCTGGACCTCCATCCGCTCGCCCAGCGGACCGATCACCGTGGTGTGCAGCGACTGGTACATGTTGCCCTTGGGCATGGCGATGTAGTCTTTGAACCGGCCCGGAATCGGCTTCCAGGTGGAGTGGATGATACCCAGCACCTCGTAACACTCGCGAATGTCGTCCACCGAGACCCTGATGGCGATCAGGTCGTAGATCTCGTCGATGTCGACGTTTCTGCTCTGCATCTTGCGCCAGATGGAATAGAGGTGCTTGGAGCGCCCGGAGACCTCCCCCTTGATGCCGTGCTCCTCGAGCTGCTTCTTGATGATGTCCTTCACGGTGGTGACGTAGGACTCGCGCTCCTGTTTCTTCTTGGCGACCTTGGAGGCAAGATCGTAGTAGAGCTGCGGCTCCAGGTAGCGGAAGGAAAGGTCCTCCAGCTCCCCCTTCACCCAGGAGATGCCGAGCCGGTTGGCGATCGGCGCGTAGATGTCCAGGGTCTCCTTGGCGATGGTGCGCTGCTTGGCCTCGGGCTGGTACTGGAGGGTGCGCATGTTGTGCAGGCGGTCCGCCAGTTTCACCAGGATGACCCGGATGTCGTTGGCCATGGCCAAGAGCATCTTGCGGAAGTTCTCCGCCTGGCTCTCTTCCTTGGTTTTGAAGTGGATCTTGCCGATCTTGGTGACGCCGTCCACCAGCCTGGCCACCTCCGCCCCGAACAGCTCTTCCAGCTCCTCATGGGTGGTAAGGGTATCCTCGACGGTATCGTGCAACAGGCCGGTGACCACGGCGGCCAGGTCCAGGCGCAGGTCGGCCAGGATGCCGGCCACCTCCATGGGATGGATCAGGTAAGGCTCGCCGGAGAGACGGGTCTGCCCCTGGTGGACCTTGGCGCAGAAGACGTAGGCCTTCCGGAGCAAATCCAGGTCGCAGCCCGGATTATAGGCAGAAACTTTCTCGAGTATGTCGTTAAGTCGTATCATCGCGTCCGTCTGTTCCGGAACAAGAAGGGGCCAACGGTCCGGGGGCTCTCCCCTTAGCCGCTAGCCCCAGCCAAGCGTCAAAAAAAGGGAGCCGCGCGCAGCTCCCCTCCTTTTGGATTAACGTCCTTTTTTGCCAAGTTCGCAGCCGATCTTGCCGGCGGCAATCTCCCTCAGCGAGACGACCACGTTCTTGTTGGCGGCCCTGTTGTCGATGAGAGGCTTCGCCCCCTTGAAGAGCTGCTTCACGCGCTTGGAGGCGAGCATCACGAGGAGGAAGCGGTTATCAACCTTCTCAAGACAATCTTCTACGGTTACCCTGGCCATAATATCACCCCTTAAAATTCTGTTTTCTGGAACTACTCGTCTCCCCTTCCCGAGGGAAAAGGGGCTCCCCCCTTTAGCAAAGGGGGGCTTGCGGGGGATTTAGCGCTGCCGGACACAACGGCCCTGCCTGCCAGAGGCAAGAAGCACATCCCCCTCGATCCCCCTTTAAAGGGGGAAGGACAAAGAGGTTAAAATTCGAAAGTGGAGGAAAGCGATCCCAGGAGCCGGAAGGCCCGGCACTGCTCGGCGATCAGCACGCTCTTCAACTGCTCGACCGCCACCTCGAACTTGTCGTTGACGATGATGTAGTCGTACCAGCGCGCTTCCTTGATCTCGCCGGAGGCGTTGTTGATCCTGCGCTCGATGACTTCCTGGCTGTCGGAGGAGCGGTTGTCAAGCCGGCGCCGTAATTCGGCAATACTGGGAGGAAGCACGAAGATGTAGACGCCGCCTTCGAAGCGGCTCTTCAACTGGCTGGCCCCCTGGCAGTCGATGTCGAGGATCAGGTCGATCCCCTGCGAGCGGCACTCCTTGAGAACCGCCAGCGAGGTTCCGTAGAAATTGCCGTGGACCTCGGCCCATTCGGCGAATTCTCCTGCCTCGACCATGCGGGAAAATTCTTCCTTCCCCACAAAAAAATAATCACGCCCATGCACCTCTCCGTTGCGCGGGGTGCGGGTCGTGTAGCTGACAGAATGCCGCAGGTTAGGGAAAATGTCAATTATTTCCTTGCATAGCGTGGTCTTCCCGGCACCGGAGGGGGCCGAAATTACGTACAGTACACCTTCTCGTTTCGCACTATTCAATTGCCGTTTCTCCGCCCAAGGAATCCGTCACCGGAAACCTTACTCAATGTTCTGCACCTGCTCCCGAATTTTCTCCAGTTCCGCCTTCAGTTCGACCACCGAGGAGGCAATCTGGGCATCGTTGGCCTTGGAACCGATGGTATTCACCTCGCGGTTAATTTCCTGCAGCAAAAAGTCGAGCTTGCGGCCTACCGGCTCGTTTCGTTCTAGGGTCTCGTCGAACTGTCTCAGGTGGCTCTCCAGGCGGACCAACTCCTCGGTGATGTCGCATTTGTCGGCAAGAACCGCCACCTCCAGCGCCAAGCGCTCCTCGGGGAGCCCGCTCTCCGAGCAGAGCTGGCCGATGCGTTCCTTGAGACGGGCAGCGTACTCGGTCACCACGAAGGGCGCCCGTTCCGCCACCTGGGCGATCAGTTGCTTCAGGATGCCGCGCCGTTTCACGAAGTCAGCCAGCAGCGAATCACCCTCGAAGCGCCTCATCTCGTCGACTTTGCCAAGCGCGTCGTTGAGGGCCTGGATCAGCTCCTCCGGAATCACCTCCAGGGCAACCTCGGTCTCCGCGGCCACAGTGATCACATCCCGCTGCGAGGCGACCATGGCCAGCCCCACCTCCTCGCCGATCCCCAGCGCCTCGCGAATGCTGTTGAAGGCCCGGTAGTAGCCGCGGGCCAGCGGGAGATTGGCAGTAGGCATGCCGAGCGTTATGCCCCCCTCGACCTGGATGAAGACATCGATCTTGCCACGAACCAGCGTCTCCGCGGTCCGTTTCTTGATCTCGTTTTCGAACTGCATCAGGGCACGGGGAAGCTTCACCGTGATTTCCCCGTAGCGGTGATTCACGCAGCGGACCTCCACGGTGATCTTGCCACCGCCATAGGCCACCTCCCCCTTGCCATATCCCGTCATGCTCCTGATCACTGCATCCCCCTCATTGCGTTGCCGCTATTTTTTCTCGAAGAGTTTCTTCTCCCAGCGCCAGGCGTCGGAGACAATGGTGGTCAGATCGTTGTAACGAGGCTGCCAGCCAAGCACGCCGCGGATGCGCTCGGCAACGGCAACCAGGTTGGCGGGATCGCCGGGACGGCGAGGAGCCTCGGTAACGGCGAAATCAACCCCGCTCACCTTCTTCACGACCTCGATCACTTCGCGAACGCTGCTCCCCTGACCGTAACCGACGTTGATGACGGTGGACTCGCCTCCCTTCTTCAGGTAGTCGAGCGCGTAGAGGTGCGCGGAGGCCAGGTCCTCGATGTGGATGTAATCGCGGATGCCGGTGCCGTCCGGGGTCGGGTAATCGGTGCCGAAAATGGAAACGCCCGGGCGCATGCCGAGGGCGGCCTGGCAGGATACCTTGATCAGATGGGTGGCGTCCGGCGTCCGCTGTCCCATCCTCGCCTGCGGGTCGGCCCCCGCCACGTTGAAGTAGCGCAGGGCGACGTAGGAAAGGCCGTGGGCAAAGCCCGCATCCCGCAGCATCCATTCGCTCATCAGCTTGGAGGTGCCGTACGGGTTAATGGGGACCGTGGGGCTGTTTTCGGAGGCGGCGCCCCCCTCCGGAATGCCGTAGACCGCTGCCGTGCTGGAGAAGATGAAACGCTCCACTCCGTTTTCCACGCAGGCCTGCAAAAGTCCCAGGGTATTCTTGGTATTGTTCGAGTAGTACTTGAACGGCAGGCTCACCGATTCGGGAGCGATGATGGCGGCGGCGAAGTGCAGCACCGATTTGCAACCGGTTTCCCGGATGACCTGGTTCAGCTTGGCGGTATCGGCCAGGTCGGCGACGACCAGACGTTCACCGTGGATAAGTGCGTCGGCGGATCCGGTGGAGAGGTTGTCGTAGACGACGACCTCGTGGCCTGCCTCGGAAAGCTGCCGCACCACATGACTTCCTATGTAGCCGGCACCGCCAGTGACTAGAATCGCGCTCATGGAGCGTCTCCTTGTATCGTGAAAATGAAAGGAGGGTCTAGCCTTCAGACTAAACCCTCAGGTGCAGTGGTATCGAACTCGCCGGAGATCCGGTCATAGCTTGTGATGTCCGCCCGGGTGGCCGGCTGGCGAAGTAGCATGCAGCCTCGTGGTTTCGCCATCCTCGCTGATCTCTATCAGCCCAACATTTATAGCATCTACACCTGTGCCATGCAACCATTAAAGCGGCAGCAGATACCTATCTCGGTCGCTTGCTAGAGGCGCGCAGAGCATCGAGATAAAGTTCACCGCTGATCAACTACTCACCTGTCAGCAGGCTATGTCATTCCAGGCCGCCAGCTTCGATCAATGTGTAAGGGGGAGCCACACTGTTCGCCATCTTATCCAGTAAGCACAGACAAAAGATTAAGAGTAGTGGTAAGGGATGCGGATAAAAGCCGCCTCCAAAGAAAGGGCCCTTACCCGCCCCCTGGCCCGTTGGCCAGTTGCCGTCACTGCCCCGGCACACCGGTGGATGCGGGTGCCCCCGACGTGCCGGGGGCCACGGCAGTGCCAGCGGTTCCGCCCACGGTTCCGGCAGCGCCAGCGGCAGCGTGGTGTCTCTTCGTTTTCTTTGACTTCCTGGTTTTCTTTTTCTTCGAGACCTTCTTCTCGGGCGTTCCGGTGTTCAGCCCCGGCTGGTTTTCGATAGTCGGCGGGTGGGTATCGGTGGCGTATGGTTGCTGCTGCGCCGAGGACAAACCGGCAAACGCCAGAAGAGCGAGGGCACTGACCACCATGGCAAGCGTTCTTTTCATGTCTTTTCCTCCCGTTTTTTATTAATTTTCGCTAAGCTTACAGCACGGATCGTGCCAATTACGTCTCCCCCCGCTCTTTCCATCGGACACGGGTTCTCCCCGCGTCTCCTTGGGCGCCCCACCGGCCAACCCCACCTCAAATGCGCCAAAACCCGCCTTATTTGCGGCATGCGGTGAAATAGAGTTACTGACCAGGGGCGTAACCACCAACCAAACAGCTGTCAGATACAAGGCGGCCGGCAGCTCGTCACCTGAAGATCTGCTTGACAGGCAAACTGCATATGGTTATATTCCGTTAATCCGTTTTATTTAATCAAGGAGACCTCGCTGTGAAAACCGTACGTCCGTTTGATGTTACTTTTGAACAGTACAATCTGCTTAAGGAGCAACTGAAAAACACCAGAGACGTCAAGGAAAAGAACAAACTCTTCAGAAGACTGGTTAACCTGCTGGCTGTCATGGAATTCCTGATCACCCAGTCCCAATGACCCCGCCCGATGCAATACGCCCCAAACAGCATGCTAAGAGGGTCGCACGGCATTCTGAAAAAAAACCATGAGACAGGCAGATCTCCATCGAAGATAACAGGCTCCTTGTGGAACTGGCTGATAATGCGTTGCAGTGTTCCACATTTCTGGGAAAATAGAATTGGCGAAAGGCCGGCGCCACCTGGTAACTTCCCGGCTTTTTCACGAAGGCACTACCATGAAATCCGGCAGTGAACAGACCAACGAACTGACCAGTTCAGCCCCCCTCTGGATAGCATCCCGCTCCCTTCTCGCCAAACACGGCGCCGAATTCTTTTCCCGCTGGATCAAGGTTGCTCAAGGCTACCAGGAGGACGACGTGCACGACCTGCGTGTCGCCTCCCGCAGGCTTCGCGAGGGGCTTTTCTTGTTTGCCGGCTGCTTTCCCGACAAACAGCGGCAAAGGTTGGCGAAAAAGGTGAAAAAGGTGACCAGGATGCTGGGGGACCTACGAAACATCGACGAGGAGGTTCGCTACTTTGCCGGGCTGGACGGGGAAGACAATTCGCCGTTTCGGCAGGAGCTGCAGGAACTTCTGACAGCGCTCAGGCGCGACCGGGAGGAGGTCCACAAAAAGCTGGAAGAAGAATTCTCCGCGTTGGACCCCCATCCTCTCCAAAAGGATTTCCACACCATCAGCGAAGGGGGAAACCTCTTCGTCGCCCCGCACACCGATCCCTTCATCGGCATCGCCTCCTTTGCTGGTGAGGCCATCTGCGAGCGCGCAGACACCGTCCGCGAGCTGCTCCCCGGCGCCCGCCAGGAGCAGGCCAGCGTCGCCCAGCACCAGCTGAGAATAGCCGTGAAGAAGCTCCGCTACCGGCTGGAGCTGCTCGCACCGCTTTTCGGAGAGCCCTACCAGGATCTGCACCGGACTTTGAAGGAGTACCAGGACCTACTGGGGAAACTGCACGACACCGACGTCTTCGCCGATCTGGTGCAGAGGAGGGTTCCCAACGGTGCGGGAAGCAAGGCCCTTTTGGGAGTGCTGGCGAAGCGCCGGGCCACCCTTTTCCAGGAGTTCACCCAGCAACTGCAAAGAGCGCCGCTTGCCTCGCTGGGCGACCGGGCCAGGGAGTCGCTCCCTCAAAACCGGTAAGTGAAAACCGGCAGGCGGCGGCCCGCATCCCCGGCTGCCGTTCCTCTCCACCTTTCTGCCAGCCTACCCCCTCCCCGCCCCCGCGTTTTTCAGCATCCCTTCGATCGCCTCCGCCGTCTGCGGAGTGCTGAACAGGTAGCCCTGCATCCGCGAGCAGCCGTGCGACTGCAGGAAGGATTGCTGTTCGGCGGTCTCCACCCCTTCGGCAAGGACGTCCAGGCTGAGGCTGAAGGCGAGGGCGATGATGGCGGTAACGATGGCGGCGCTGTTGCCGTTACTGGTTACGTCGGAGACGAAGGAGCGGTCGATCTTCAGCATGTCCAGCGGAAAGCGCTGCAGGTAGCTAAGCGAAGAATAGCCGGTCCCGAAGTCATCGATGGAGAGCTTGAGCCCCATCGCCTTCAGCGCGTTCAGTGTCTGGATGGTCTCGTCCGCCTTCTTCATCAGGACCCCTTCGGTGATCTCCAGTTCGAGGTAACCGGGATCTATCCCCGAGACCTCCAGCGCCTCGTTGACCATGCTGAGCACCTTGTTCTGCATGAAATCCCGCCCCGACAGGTTGACCGCCACCCGCACCGGGCTGATGCCGGCATCTTGCCAGCTCCGGATCTGCCGGCAAGCGGTGGTCATCACCCAGTTGTCGATGGCCGTGATCAGGCCGCTTTCTTCGGCAAGGGGGATGAAGACGCCGGGAGACACCACCCCACGTTCGGGGTGCTGCCAGCGTACCAGCGCCTCCACCGCCACCATGGCCCCGCTCACGGTATCGATCTGCGGCTGGTAGCAGAGCAGGAACTCGTTGCGCTCCAGCGCCTTGCGCAGCTCCCCTTCCATCGCAAGCCGCTCCACCGCTGAATCGTTCATCGATGAACTGTAGAACTGGAAGTTGTTGGCCCCCAGCGCCTTGGCGTGATACATGGCGGAGTCGGCGTTCTTGATCAGGCTGAGCGCATTGGCCCCGTCATCGGGGAAGAGGCTGATCCCCAGGCTGGCGGTGACGAACACCTCCCGCCCCATCAGCTCGATCGGCTTCTCGACGTCCTCGATGATCCTGCGGGCGACCTTGGCAGCGTCCTGGTCGGAGGCGATGTTCTCGAGCACTATGGTGAACTCGTCCCCCCCCAGGCGCGAGACGGTGTCGTATCTCTCGCCCAAGGGGTCGCGCGTGACGCAGTCCCCTTTGCGCAGACAATGCTTGAGGCGGGTGGCCACCTGCTTGAGCAGCAGGTCCCCGGCATCGTGGCCGAGGGTATCGTTGATGAACTTGAAGCGGTCGAGATCGAGAAAGATGAGGGCCACCTTCCTCCCCGCCGCCACCGCTGCAGCGATGGCGGCCTCCAGCGACTCGTTGAACTGCAGCCGGTTGGCGAGACCGGTCAGGATGTCATAGTAGGCAAGCGAGCGGATCTGGTTCTCGGAGACCTTGCGCTCGGTGATGTCCTGCACCGTTCCCGAAAGCCGCCGCGGGTTCCCCTTCTCGGTCACCACCCCCGCCTCGATGTGCACGAAGCGCTCGCCGCAGCTGCCGATCAGGATCCGGGTGTCGATGCCGAAAGGCGCCCCGTTCCTCACGGTCTCCTCGAAGACCGAACGTACGTACTCCCGGTCGGAGGGGTGCACCAGGTCGAGGAAACTCTGCAGCGAACCGCGCAGCTGCAGCCCTTCGATCTCGAAGATCTGGTTGATGATTTCCGAGAAGATGAAGACGTCGTTGTCCACCAGCCATTCCCAGCTCCCCAGCCGGGCCACCTGCTGGGCGTACTTGAGCCGCGCCTCGCTGGAGTGGAGGTCCTTGACGGCCTGGTTGGCACGGGCGATGTACTTGGCGCGGTAGCCCAGCACCTGCCAGTTGATGGGCTTGATCACGAAGTCGGTGGCACCCACCTCGTACGCCTTCTGGATCGAATCGTGATCGTCCAGGCCGGTCATCATCACTACCGCGTAAGGCTGGTCACCCAGGAGCCTGTTCAGGTGCTGGCAGACGCTGAAGCCGTCCACGCCCGGCAGCAGCACGTCCAGCAGGATCAGGTCCGGCATCGACTGCTCGATGAGACTGATGGCCTGGTCGCCGGTTTGCGCCTCCTCCACCACGAAACCAGCCTTTTCCAGGGTCGCCCGTGCCAGCATGCGGACCATCGGCTCGTCGTCCACCACCAGGGCTCTTTGCACAACAGCGCTGTCAAGAGGGGCATCCATTGGCGTTCTCCCGTTTGATTTTGGTGAGCACTTCCCGCACCGACTGAGACCTCTCTTCAATCTTTTCCACCAGCTGGGCCGCCTCCTCTGCAGAGTCGGCCTGGCAGCACGACTCCAGCTCCTTGCAGAGTTCGGCCAGCGAAAGTGCCCCCACGATGCCGGCGCTGGACTTGTGTGTATGCGCCAACCGCTGCACGCTGGCCAGGTTGCCGGCGGCCAACCCATGCCGCATGCTCTCCCTGAGTCTTGCCGTATCGCAGAGGTAGCTGTCGATGATCAGGTCCAGCAGGCTCGGCTGGCCGGGGAGCTGCAGCATATGGATGTTTTCCGCGAACTGCGCGGAGACGAGGGAGTCTTCCTCTCCCGGCGCAGCAGATCCTTCGGGCCGGCTTTCCGGCGAGCAGCCAGGCACCGGCCGCCCGCTAGCTACCGGCGCGCACTGCGCCGCCTCGACCGCCTCCCCGCGCAGCCGGCTACCGTGCGGGAGCCACTTCCCCACGATGCTGCGAAGCTGACGGGTGTTGAACGGTTTGGCCAGGTAGTCGTCCATTCCCGCGGCCAGACACTTGGCCCGGTCCTCCTGCTGGGCGTGGCCGGTCAAGGCCACGATCGGGATGTGGCGGCAGCTGGCCGAGGCCGCTTCTTTTTCCCTGATCAGCCTGGTCGCTTGGTAGCCGTCCATTACCGGCATCTGCCCGTCCATCAGGATGAGGTCGAAGTCGCCCTGCTCCCAGGCCTCCGCGGCCTGCTCCCCGGTCTCCCTGAGCTCCACCTGGCAACCGAACGATTCCAGCATGGCGGTGGCCACCTCCCGGTTCACCGGGTTGTCCTCCACCAGCAGTACGCGCGCCTCCCGCAGCGTATCTTCCGGCAGCGGCGAGCCTGCCGACCTCTCCAGGGCCGTCTCCCCCGGCGGCAGTGAGGCTGCCGTCTTCTCCGGCAGGTCTCTGAGTCTGTTGAACATGACCGCTCCCCCCGACAGCGATGGCTACTCGGCAACCATGGTGGCAAGTTTCAGAAGCTGGGCACTTATTCTCAGGCCCGCACGCTGCGAGGCCCACTGGTTGATCTTGAACCTGATCCGCTCTCCCTCCTGGACGAAGCCGATCATCCCTTCGGCGGCGACGAACCGCTCCAGGTCGCTCACGGTCAGGATGGGACGCGTACCCAGGGCAGCTAGGATACGGCCGAGGTTTCCCTGTTCGCAATGGCTGACAAAGAGGATGTGGCAAGCCCCCAGTTCCTCGACGCGACTGATGTAGGTGATCGCGATGCGCCAGTTCCTGACCATCCTGCCGGCGATGGTGGCGAGCGAGGCCGTGAAGGGCAAGGGTGACTTACCGATGACACAGATGACCAGGGGCGAGCCGGCCGGCTCCACCGGCCACTGCTCGAAGCGGGCGAAGTGGTAAAGGTAGCCAACCTTGAGCTCGGCATCGCCGTTTGCCTTGCTGTCGGTCAGAAGGGTAGCCGGTGGAGCCGCTGCTGCATTGAGGAGCAGGATCACCATCGGCAAAAGGAGCAGTCCTAAGGGCGCCGGTAACCTGAAAAGGGGCGCGGTGCGGTCATCGTCACTGGACAAGAGGTTGGCTCCTTCCGGTCTTTTGGGTGGGGTCCGCATCACTTGGCTGAGGTTGGGAGGTAAAATTAAAAACCATTAAAGTCTACCCGGACAGTTTCCAATGACAATGGGAAAAGAGCGCAGTGGGGATGGCGCAGCGCATGTGTAGAAGATGGCGGTCCGGCACTGGTTCCCGAAATGGGAGATCTGCCGTTTTTTAGTTGGGGGGGTAGATGGTTGAGCTAGGGCAGGCAATCTGTTACAGCGGGGAGATTGTGGCGGCAGTGACCGGCGGCCCGGCCACTGCCCGTTGGTTACAGTCCAAACTGTGCCTGGACCTCGGCGGGAGCCTCGTCGAAGCACTGGAACTCCATGGTATAGCTACCCCGTCCCTTGGTGGCGCTGCGCAGGTCGGTCATGTAGCCGAACATCTCGGCCAGCGGGACGGTGGACCGCACCAGCTCGACGTCGGCACGCCTGTCCAGCCCTTCCACCCGGCCCCGCTTCTGCTGCAGTGTCCCCAGCACCTTGCCGAGGCTTTCGGTGGGGACCTCCAGTTCCAGGGACATGATCGGCTCCAGCAGCAAAACGCCCGCCTCGCGTGCCGCCAGGGCCAGGGCCCGGCGGGCGGCCGCCCTGAAAACCGGTTCAGCGGGTACCGGCATCCCCGGCTCGACCGGGATCTCCAGCACTTTCACCTCGATATCGGTAAGCGGGTACCCCGTCTGGCAACCGCCCTGGACGCCTTCCTGCAGGCTTTGCCCGATGGCATTCAGGAGCTCGGAGGTAAGAGGGGGCGCCGGCTTGGGGAGCAGGACCTTCACCCCGCCTCCGCGCGGCAGCGGAGCGACCTGCAGCACCACTTCCGCACTCTCCGGACGCCGCTCCCCTTCCCGCAGGAACAGCTCGCGCCGCACCACCTTGCGCCGGACGGTCTCCCGGTACACCACCCGCGGCCGGCCGGTCTTCACCTGCACGTTGTACTCGCGCCGCAGGCGGTCGATGATGACCTCCAGGTGCAGTTCGCCCATGCCGGTCAGGATGGTCTGGCCGGTCTCCTTGTCCTCGTGCACCCGGAAGGTCGGATCTTCCCACTGGAAAAAGCCGAGCGCGCTCAGCAGCCGCTCCCGGTCCTCCGAGCCCTTCGCCTCCACCGCCAGCGAGACCACCGGCTCCGGCACGGCAAGCCCCTCCAGAAGCAGTGGGTTGCCGGGATCGCAGAGCGTGTCGCCGGTCAGGGTGAACTGGCAGCCGGTGGCGGCCACGATATCGCCGGCCACCGCCTCCTGGATCTCCTCGCGCTTGTGCGAATGCATGTGGAACAGGTGCCGCAGCCGCTCAGGCGCCTTCTGGCCGGGGTTCAGAAGGGACGCGCCGCTGCGGAGCCGGCCGCTGTAGATGCGCAGGTAGGTAAGCCGCCTCCCCTCCTCAGCCATGACCTTGAAGGCCAGCGCCCTTACCGGCCCGTCCGGGTCGCATTTCACCAGTTCCTCCTTACCGGTCGAGGGCTCCCTGCCGGGCAGCGGCGGCACGTCGAGCGGCGACGGCAGGTAGTGGCAGACCGCGTCCAGCACCGGCTGGACCCCCTTGTTGCGCAGCGCGGATCCGAGCAGAACGGGGAAGATCCTGCAGGCCAGCACACCTCTCCTGAGCGCCCGCCGCAGCTGTTCCGCCGGGACCGGTCTTCCCTCCAGAAACTCTCCCATCACCTCGTCGTCAAAATCGGCCGCGGCCTCGGTCACCAGTAGCCGAGCCTCCCGCACTTCCTCTGCCATCGCTGGCGGCACAGGTCCGCGCTGCACCGTTTTCCCCAGGTCGCTGTCGCTGAAACTGACCGCCTCCTCGCTGAGCAGGTCTATGACCCCGCCGAAGCCGGACTCCTCGCCGATCGGCAGCTGCAGGAGCACCGGACGGGCCTTGAGCCGGTCGGTGATCTGTTTGAGCGTGTGACGGTAGCTGGCCCCGGCCCGGTCCATCTTGTTGATGAAACAGACCCGCGGCACCCGGTAGCGGTCCGCCTGGCGCCAGACCAGTTCGCTCTGGGGCTGCACCCCTTCGACCGCGCTGAAGATGGCGACGGCCCCGTCCAGCACCCGCACACTGCGTTCCACCTCGATGGTGAAGTCGATGTGGCCCGGGGTGTCGATCAGGTTGAGGCGGTAATCGCCCCAGCGGCAGGTGGTGGTGGTGGCGGTGATGGTGATGCCCCGCTCCTGCTCCTGGGGCATCCAGTCCATGACGGCCATGCCGTCGTGAACCTCGCCCATCTTGTAGGTCTCGCCGCTGTAAAAGAGTATCCGTTCGGAGACGGTAGTCTTACCCGCATCGATGTGGGAAATGATACCGATATTGCGGATGAATTTACTGTCAGAGGACAAGGCGGTTTCTCCCGGTTAAGTCATAGTGATGTCTTAGGCGGAAAGTTTACAGCAAAAGAGGGGAGTTCCAACTAAGAGAACTGGATTTATTATGCGAAGCTGACAGCCATAAAGTCAAAGAAAGTCAGCTCTTGAGTAAGAGTAGCAGGTGAGATTGTGGGAAGGCTAATTCTTGAAGATCACAGGCCGGGTTGATTAAGCTGAATGTCCTTGCCTGAGAGTGTAGCGGTCCTCTTCTTTTATCGGGCTAAATCTCCTTGACAGCACCTGGTTGCTGCACGAGTCGCGCAGCCAGCTCCCTCACCATTGCAACGGCCGGCTCCACGGCGGCGGCAACTTCAGGAGTCATCTCCAGCGACATGGCATCGATCCCCTCCCCGGCCGGCTCGCAGCCCACCATCAACAGCTGGGGCGGCAGCGTGCCCAGTTGACAGGCCAGGGAGAGTACCTTCTGCGGGTTGCCAGGATAGCAGTGCAGCGATAGAGGTCCTTGCCACCGTTGTGCGAGTTCCATGACGTACAGGCTCCCCGCGGTGCCACCCTTGGGAGCCAGCTCCACCAGGATGGCGGCGTCGTATCCGCCGGTGAGCGCACGGGCGAGGTCAAGGCCGCGCACACCAAAGTCGCATACCTCAATCCCTTCCGGCAGCGAAGCCCGCAGCAGCCGCTGCACGACCTCCACCCCGAAACCGTCGTCGCCCCAAAAGACGTTGCCGATGCCGGCCACCAGCACCCGGCGGGGTACCCGCTCGTATTCGGAGGGGAGCAGCTCCAGTTCGTCTGGGGCGAAGAAGAAGCGGTGGGCCGGATGCCGCAGTTCGCCGAGGTCGCGCCCGGGAAGGTCTTCGATGACCACCCCTACCTGGAACTCGCCGGTGTCATCTCCATCGAGCCCCTCGACCACGGCGAGCCGCCCGGCCAGCACAGTGTCCAGCACATCGCCTCCCGGGCGAGGGTTCAGCCGGACCCGGGTGCCGGGGCGAAGCACCCATTCCGACAGCTTTGCCTCTCCGGCGCCACAGGTCGCCAACAACTCGAGGAGGGGATCTCCCGGCCTGTCGGAGCCGGCGCTCATGGCGGTGAGATGCGGGGCATCCCCGGCAGAACCGGGCCAGGCTCCCTACGGTCGATGCCGCTACAGCGGCGTGCCGCGGTGTTTTCTTCCATGATCTTCCCCTTCCCCGCAGGCCGCCACTGCCCGGACGGGCTCACCTCGAGCTGGCCGACCGGGGCTGCCAGGAACGGCTGCCAGCCCCCCGAAAGCGTCATCTCCAGCGGGCCGGCTTCCACACAAACCACCGCGGGGTCGAGGGTCTGCCGCTGGAAAGCCGCCCTGCCAGATCCACCACAATGTTCACCGCCGGCTCGATGGCGGCAACGACGTCAGCTGTCATCTCGCTGGACATGGCCTCCAGGGAGCTGCCGGCCGGCTCACAGGCGACGATCAGGACCTGGGAAGGGAGCGAGCCAAGCAGCCGGGCCAGCCCGATGGCCACCAGAGGCGTCATTTCCTGGTATTCCATGGGGAGCGTATCTCCAGCGGCAAGGTTGGGCTCTATCAGATAGAGGCTCCCCGGATTGCCACCCCTGGAGATTACGTCCACCAGGATGGCGGCATGGTAGCCGTCCACCAGCGCATAGGCGAGATCGATCCCGTGGGCCCCGAAATAGTGCACCTCGATCCCGTCCGGCAGCGAGTGGCCGAGCAGCCGCTGCACCACCTCGACACCGAAAGCCTGGTCACCCAGCGAGCCGTTGCCGATGCCGGCCACCAGCACCCGCCGACGCTCCAGGGGAGTCCCCCCCTGCCACTTCCACGCAACATCCTCCAGCCCGTTTCTGGTCAATCTCTCCATGATCTGCCCCTTGTGCGACACCACTTCGTTGGCCGGACCACGACGAGCTTCAGCCGATGAACAGTAGAAATGTAGCAACCAAAACACTTCAGTCAATGAACACAATTTAACAGTATCCCGAGAATTGGTACGACAGGCCGCACGACATAGCGTGTGCCTAACCTTGTCCTGGAAATGTGTCACCTTAGAGTTGTGAGTTTGGGGTCTGAATGAGGAGTGTAGCCGACCGGTCCGTGCATTGACAGAGAGGGTGGCTATGACATGCCGGGGCAGGCTTTTCCCGGAGGCGACCGAGCAAAGAGGAGTTAAAGATCAGAAGACGGCCAGCCAGCCGCCGAAGATTGCACGGAGAGTCAGCAGAGCATCAGACCGAGCGCAGCAGCCAGCTCCAGACAGGCAGGGTCAGGAAGGAGAGCGGAATACCGATGCCGATCATCAGGGTGACCAGCGCGGGGTTGAGGTCGTGGTCGACCGCAATTATGCCGGCAGTGATCATGGGCGCCATGGCTGACTCGAACAGGGTCACCTGCATCACCCGTCCGCTGCCCCCCAATAACCAGACGAAGAGTATGGTCAGGATCGCAGTTCCCAGCACCAGCTTGTAGAAAAGTCCCGCCGCCAAAGGTTTCAGCTCCCCCTTCATGTCGCTCAGCCGCAACTGAAAACCGACCGAGGCAAGGGCCAGCGGCGTCAGGGTATCCCCCAGCTTCTGCAGCACGGAAACCGCCCACTCCGGAAACGGCACCGGTATCAGCAGCAAAGCGAGCAGCAGCGCCTGGAAGGGGGGGAACATAAGTATCTTGCGCACCATCTGCCTGGTTGAAACATCCCCACCCGAGGAGTAGAGCGAGGCGACCACGATGCCAACCGTGGAGAGGGCCAGAAAGGAGCCAGCCTGGTCCGCGATGATGCCGATGCCGAGGTATTCCTTGCCGTAGTATGCCTCGATCATCGGCAGTCCCACGAACGAGGTATTTCCAAGCCCCCCCACCAGGCTCAAAGCCCCCACCGTGGCATCGGGGAAACGGGCGAAACGGGCAAGGGTCCGGAAGAAGAGGTAGCCGATGCCAAACAGGCACCAGGCCATGGCGGCGGGGTAGATCAGGGAAGGATCCGGCCGCAGCCGGTGGATGTGCAGAAGAACCAGGGCGGGGAGCGATACGTGGATGACGAAACCGTTCAGTGCCGCAGGTGTTGCGGCAGGAAACCGGCCGGTCCGCCTCAGCACGATGCCGGCACAGAAACAGACGATCAGCAAGATGATGTTGTTCATGGTCTCTCCATCGAACGGCACCCCTGGTCGCGGGTCGCTTAATGGAGATATCACAGGATGGCTGTCCGGCCTAGCACTTTTTCGCTGCAGGAAAATGGCGTTCTACTCGTTTCCCTTGCCGGTATTGTTACCGCCGAGCCATTGAAGCCTGTACAGCTGCGACGGAGTATACCCCTTCCCCGGTCTATAACAAGGCTCGCTAGCTGAGCCGGAGCTTCAGGATAGAACAGCGGTCGGATTGGCTGCAGCGCAGCTAGACGTGGTTACGGAGCATGAGTTCGGCAGGGGCGGGAGCCAGGTAGAGTTGCTCCTTGAGGTAGCGCTGATCGTACTTGTTGACGTAGTGCCGAAGCAGGGTAACCGGCACGACGAGGGGCACCAGTTGCTGGTGATACTGGCGGATTACCTCGCCGAGCTCCTCCTTCTCGGAACCCGACAGTTGCTTCTTGAAGTACCCCATGATGTGCTGCAAGACGTTGGTGTTTTTCTTCACCGTGGCGAGCAGGGCCAAGGCCCTCATGAACAGTTCCTCGTAGCGCCGCAGCAGCTCCGGCAAAGGCATGCTCCCCCCCTGGGCGACCAGGCTCCCCAGCTCACGGTAGAGCACGGTGCTGTGCGCCAGCAGTATCAGCTTATGGCGGGTATGGAATCCGACGAGCTTTCCCAGGTCCGGGTTCTCCGCCACAAGGTCTTTCCAGCGCCGGTAGGCGAACACCCGTTCGATGAAGTTCTCCCTTAACTCCGGATCGTTCAGTCTCCCCTCCTCTTCCACCGGCAGGTTTGGAAAATGAGCCACTACCGCTGCGGCGAACAGGCCACTGCCGCTTCGGGCCGGCATCCCTTCCCGGTAGACCTTGACCCGGAACAGCCCCGAACTCGGCGAGTTCTTCTTGAAGATGAACCCGCAGAGATCCTCCGTCTCCAGCTGTGCCACCTTGGCCTGACAGAAACTGAGCATCTGCTCGGTCTTGTCGATGCCGGTCCTGGTGGTGACCAAGCGAGGGGCCGCGGGATCGCCCACCAGGCGCATCGCCTCGCGCGGGACCGGCATCCCGCACTCCACCTCCGGGCAGACCGGCAGAAAGTTGAAGAACCGGCCAAGCAGGTCGGTGATGTAGTGGTCGTGCTTATGACCGCCGTCGTAGCGGACGTTTTCTCCCAACAGGCAGGAGCTTACGCCGATCTTTATGCCTGCCGCCATGCCACCTCCCCCGCTTCTAAAAAAACACCGGCAGTGTGAAGTAGAAAGTGGCTCCCCCGTCTACCACCCCTTCCGCCCAGATGCTGCCGCCGTGGCGCTGGATGATCCGCTGCGCGGTTGCCAGGCCGATGCCGACTCCCTCGAACTCGGCGCCGTGCAGCCTCTCAAACGCCTTGAACAGCTTGGAGAGATAGGTCATGTCGAAGCCTGCGCCGTTGTCCTTGACGAAGTAGGTTTCCTGCCCGGACACCACCGCCTTGCCGAACTCGATGCGGGCGAGCTGCTTCTGCGAGGTGTACTTCCAGGCGTTCCCCAAAAGGTTCTCCAGCAGCTGCCGTAACAGCGCCTGGTCGCCCATAACGGTAATCCCCGGCTCCACCATCAGGTCGGCGCTCCGGTGAGGCTCGGTCTCCACGAACATGCGCAACGTGGAGCTGGCCAACTCGCTCAGGTCCACCTGTCCCGGATCGATCTCGGCCCGGGTCACCCGCGACAGTTCAAGCAGGTGATCGATTAGGTCCCCCATCCGGCTGGAGGCGGCGCAGATGCGCTGCAGGTACTCGCGGGCGCCAGCGGGAACCTGGTCGCCGAAATCCTCGATCACCATCGACGAGAAGCTGTTGATGTGACGAAGCGGAGCCCTCAGGTCGTGGGAGACGGAATAGCTGAAGGATTCCTGGGCCCGGATCGCGGCCTCCAGGTCGACCGTCCGTTCCTTGACCCTCTGTTCGAGCAGCTCGTTGGCGAGCCTCAGCTCGTTTTGGTGGGCGATCAGGATATCCTGCATCTGCTTGCGTTCGGTGACGTCCCGACCGGTCGCCTGGTACTCGACGACCTTGCCGTCGGCGTCGGTCAGCACGCAGTGCTTCCACTGGTGCCAGTGAAGGCCGTCAGGAAGCTGCACCCGGTTTTCCACCACAACGAAGGGGTTGTCGGCAGAGAGCGATTCGATTGCCGCCACCACCTGGGCGCGGTCCTCCTCGTGCATGAAGGGGTAGAACGATTTGCCGAGCAGATCCTCGGGATTGCAGCCGGTCAGCTTGGCAAGGGAGTTGTTGACGAAGGTGAGGATCCCCCCCTGCAGGTAGCGGTCCACGAACTCCGTCTGGTTTTCGACGATGTCGCGGTAGCGCGCCTCGCTGGTTCTGAGCGCCTCCTCTGCCTGCTTTCGCCAGGTTATATCCTCGCTGAAGATGAAGATCCCCCCTACCGTGCCGCTGGCGTCGTACCAGGGATGCACTTCCCAGCTCAGCCAGACCTCCGAGCCGTCGTTTCTTACCAGGAGGTCCTCCTGGCAGGTCACCACCTCACCAGCCAGACCGCGGCGGTGGGCATCCCTGCGGTGCGGGGTTGTTTTCGGGAAGAGGTCGTAATGGGAGAGCCCGGTAACCTCGAGATCCCCGAGCTGGGCCGCATCCACCCAGCGGCGGCTGGCGAAGAGATAGCGCATGTCCCGGTCGAACATGGCAAGGTTGGCGGGGGCGTGTTCGATGAAGAACCTGAGCCGGCCCTCGCTCTCGCGCTGCGCCTTCTCCGCCAGCTTGCGCTCGGTTACGTCGCCAACCAGGACCGCATACTGATCGGCTGCCGGGCGGAAGGCGAAGATGTCGAAATATTTTCCATAGGGATCGGAGAAATAGCAGCACTGCCTGGGCTGGCCGGTGGTGACCACCTCCTTGAAAATGGCCAGCCAGACCGAGGAGGGAGCATCCTGGACCTCGTACATCCGCCTGTTCAGTATCTCCTCGCGCCTGATGCCTGCTATCTTCTCGAAAGCGGGATTGACATCCAGATAGAGGTAGTCGCAAGGAGCACCGTCCTCGTCAAAGATCACCTGGGAAAGAAAAAAGCCCTCCCGCATGGACATGAACAGGCTGCGGTAGCGTTCCTCATCTCTGGACAGAGCCTCGGTCAGCTGCTGGTCGCGGCGTCGGACCTCGTGTATCAACTCATCCCGGCTCAGCTGCTCGTATGGCTTCATACTGGCTCTTCACTCCCCTGCCGTAGATTCGGCACACCGGAATTTACACCACTGATAATTAATATTCAATGATTTTTCTTTCATCACCCGCTCGCCATAGCTGCAGTTTCCAGCTTTCAGTGCTCGCTGTTTTCTCCTTTTCTCGTTCCTTTAATTGACCTTCCCCTTCCAAACGCTACTCTTTTCCCTATTGTCTTGCAAAACCACCGGGCTAGCTGCCCATAAACGGGAGGTTCACCATGCACGTGCGTGAGAGAAACATGCTTCTTTCCCCCGGCTGGCTGGTCACTGCCGTCATCACCTTCATTTTCGGCTTCACGGTCCTCGGCTACCTCGCCTTCAGGAACACCACCGAGCAGCCGCCGATCCCCAAGGAGGTACGCAGCGCCGACGGAACCGTCCTCTACACCGCCGACGACATCATGGGGGGGCAGTACGAGTTTCAGAAATACGGCCTGATGCAGTACGGCACGCTGTTCGGCCACGGTGCCTATCTCGGCCCCGACTTTACCGCCCAGTACCTCCACACTGCGGGCGACCGCCAATACCTCTTCTACGTGGAGCAGGGGCTGCCGGCGGCGCAGGCCACCGACCGGGTCCGTACCGAGGCCAAGGCGAACAGCTACGACCCCGCCAGCGGCATTTTGACCTTCACCGCCGCCCAAGCCAGCGCCTACCATGACCTGGTCGGCTACTACCGCGCCTGGTTCGGACCGGTCGCCACCCAGCGCGGCCTGCAGCGCCCCTACCTGCAAGACCCGGAAGAGGTCCGCAAGCTTACCTCCTACTTCTCCTGGGCCGCCTGGGTGAGTGCCGCCCGCCGCCCGCTCACCGACCACTCCTACACCAACAACTGGCCCCCCGACGACCTGGCCGCCAACCGCCCGACGCCAGGGGCCCTGATGTGGAGCGTCCTGAGCCTGGTCGCGCTGCTGTGCGGGACCGGCCTGATCTTCTTCATCTTCGGCCGCTACGAGTTCCTCGGCTGGCATTCCATCGAGGAACCTCCCGCCGGGCAGTATCCTCCCCCGGAAGAGGTGGAACTCACCCCTTCCCAGCGTACGGTCACCTGGTACTTCCTGGTGGTTGCCCTGCTCTTCCTCGTGCTTGGGCTCCTTGGCGGCGTGAACGCCCACTACCACGTGGAAACCGGCGGCTTTTACGGCTATTCGCTCGCCAACATCCTCCCCTATAACCTCTCCCGGATGTGGCACGTGCAGGTCGCCCTCTTCTTCGTGGCTTCCAGCTTCGTGGCGATGGGGATTTTCCTCACCCCCTTCATCGGCACGGAGCCCCGCCACCAGGACAAGCTGGCCCTCGTCCTTTTGGGCGCGCTGGTGGTGGTGGTCTTCGGCAGCCTGGCAGGCGAAGCCTTCAGCGTGAAGGGTCTCCTCCCCGCCAGCGCCCCCTGGTTCTGGATCGGATCGCAGGGGTGGGAATACCTCGACCTGGGGAGGCTCTGGCAGCTTCTTTTGACGGTTGGGATGGTGCTCTGGCTGGTGATCCTGCTGCGCGGCATGAAGGACCGGCTCAAGGGAGAGCACCCGGGCAACATGCCCTGGCTGTATATCTATTCCGCCATCTCCATCCCGCTCTTCTACGCAGCCGGCATGCTGTACGGCCAGGGGAGCCATTTCGTGCAGGTGGAGTTCTGGAGGTTCTGGGTGGTCCATCTGTGGGTGGAGGACTTCCTGGAGCTGTTCACCACCATCATGGTTGCCTATGTCTTTCTGCTCCTGGGGGTGGTGCGCATGCGGGTCGCCACCACCATCGTCTATCTGGACATCATCCTCTACTCGGTGGGAGGGGTGCTCGGCACCATGCATCATCTCTACTTCAGCGGCACTCCCGAAATGCACATGGCCTTCGGTGCCTTCTTCTCCGCCATGGAGGTGATCCCGCTGCTGTTACTGACCTACGAGGCGTGGCGCTTCATGAAGCTTGGCGCGCCGGCCGGCCTTTCCATGCTGAGCACCTCCGGCAGCCTCTTCCCCCACAAGTGGGCCGTCATGTTCCTGATCGCCGTCGGTTTCTGGAACTTCCTGGGTGCCGGTGTCTTCGGCTTCCTGATCAACCTGCCCATCGTGAGCTACTACGAGATCGGCACCCAGTGGACGGCCAACCACGGCCATGGCGCGCTGATGGGGGTGTACGGGATGCTTTCACTGGGTTTCTTCATGTTCGTGGCGCGCTACTTCGTCCCCCTGGACAAGGCCGCCAACCGTGCCATGGGGATCGCCTTCTGGTGCACCAACCTGGGACTGGCCTGGATGCTCTTCATCAACCTGTTCCCGGTCGGGCTTTTGCAGATGAACACCATCCTGGCCACCTCCTACTGGCACGGGCGCCAGCCGGACTTCTTCAACCTGCCGCTGGTGCGCCTGTTCGAGTGGCTGCGTTTCCCGGGCGACGCCCTGTTCATCGTGGGCATCCTGCCGGTTGTCTACCTGGCGCTGCGCATGTTCGCCAACCGCAAGCGCAAGGTGACGGTACCGCAAACGGCTGAAGGTAGCGCTCGTCGGGTATAATCTGAAGGGTTGGCAGAGAAGAAGCGGGTGCAAAACGAATCAGGAAGGAGGAAAGGATGGAAAATCTCGGACAGTACCAACAGACCGCGGTGAACTTTCTCACTGTGTATGGAACCAAGCTGATGGCAGTGATCCTGTTCTGGATAGTCGGCCGTTGGCTGATTGGGCTGGTAGCGCGGATGCTGCAGGCAGTGCTGGAGAGGCAGAAGGTTGACCCGACACTGATCCGCTACCTGGGCAATTTCCTGACCGTTACCCTCAATATCATCCTGGTCGTTGCCATCCTCGGCTACTGCGGCATCGAGACCACCACCTTTGCCGCCCTGGTGGCCGGCATCGGCATAGCAGTCGGCGCGGCCTGGGGCGGGTTGCTGACCAACCTCGCCTCCGGGATCTTCCTGGTGGTGCTGCATCCGTTCAAAGTCGGCGATTTCGTCACCGTGGGCGGGGTTACCGGCACCGTCAAGGAGATCGGTCTTTTCGTTACCACCATCAACACCCCCGACAACGTGCTGACCCTGGTGGGTAACGGCAAGATCTTCACCGATACGATCCAGAACTACACCGCCAACCCGTTCAGGAGGGTCGAGCTCAAATGCCAGCTAAACGGCGGCGTCGACCATGTTGCGGCCATGCAGCTGTTGCGTCAGGAAGTGGCCAAAGTCGACAACGTCCTGGCCGATCCGGCCGTACAGGTGGAGATCCTGGAGTTCAACCTGGTCGGCCCCGTGCTGGCCGTGCGGCCGTTTTGCCACAACGACAACTACTGGCAGGTCTACTTTGACGGCAACCGGGCCATCCGGGAAAGCCTGATCTCCGCGGGGTTCCCGCCTCCCATCCCCGCGCAGATGGTCTGGATGCACACCGACTCAGGGCAGGCGGTACAGGCCGTTCCCCCCGCAATTCCCTCCTGAGGCAAAACGAAAACAGGGATGAACCGGGTGAAGGCAATCCCCTCCATCCGGTCCATCCCTGTTTTTTTGCTGTGTCGAAAACCGCTCCAATTCCCGCCTTTGGCCATCCTCCCCTAGATCCTGTTCGCCTCGTTCTTGTGGTAGACCTCGAAGAAGATCACCGAGTTATCCTGGACCTGCTGGCAGAAGCCGCACTGATCCTCCAGCTTCTTCCCCTCCTTGCGGCACAGTTCGCACCAGTGGTAGATGAGCCGGTAATCCCTGCGTCCCACGTACTTCTTGAGCCGGCCGTGGTGCTCGCCGTGCATCCAGCCGTCGGCATCGCCGGGGTTCTCCAGCAGACGGTCGATCACCTGCATGATCCGCGCGTGTCCCGGCGGGTCGTGCTTCTGGATCTTGTTTATCTTGGACGCGAAACCGGGTGTGGGAAAATAGGAAAACATCGGCCAAACCTCCATTTTCAGATTCAAGGTTCCGACATCCTCGGGCTGTAATGCCGCTTGAGCCAGCGGCTCAGGCCGTCGAGCCCGGGAAAAAGCACCCGCTCGTTGATGTTCGCCTGGTCTAGCTTGTCGCGGATCTCCCATTTGAGCCGCGCCGGGATCACGATCTTCCTGGAGATCCCCTGGTGGGTGGCCAGCCAGTCGTCGAGCACCATGCGGGGATCCGACATCACCGAGCAGAAGGCGTACTGGTTGACGATCCTGTCGTCGATGGAGGGAGGCTCGAAGAAGATGGCGACCTTGTCGGCGGCCAGCGCATCCAGTTCCGCCAGCGAGTTGATCGATTCCGAGAGGAGCTCGACGGTGAGAACGTTCGCCCCCTCCATAACCAGCCTCTTTTTCAGCCGTTCCGGCAGCAGTTCGTGCGCCTTCACGTAATTGACCGCCCAGATCACCCCGTCCTTGTCGAACTTGTCGATATTGGCGGTGGCGAAGTGCATGGCGATGAAGGGGGAATAGGTCCAGTCGAGGACGCGGGTGGGAAGACCGTAGTGCTGGGCGACCGAAAGCCAGTGCCACAGCGAGTCCCGCTCGACCACGGTGCGGTGGGCGTATTTCTTGAAGTTGCGCAGCAGATGCCGTTCCAGCTCGGCATAGCCCCCGCCCAGCCTGATCAGCGTCGTCTCCAGGCGGTAGTCGGTGTCCGACAACCCCCTGAAAGCGAAGCGCGAGCGAAACCGGCGCAGATCCTCGTTCCAGGAATCCGCGAACAGCTCCGACTGCAACTCTTCCCAGCTACCGACGACAACCGATTCCATATCAATTCACCACTGTTCCATCACGCCAGCGTGGCATCGATTATCCCCCCGTCCGCCGGGCCAGGGTGGCCAGAGGCAGGGTGAGGGAAGCATCCATCACGAAGTTGTACCTGACCGAGGTCCTGACGATTGGCGCCGGTGCCGTGAGCCCCGGGCGAACCTCCGTTTTTGCGAACCATGGACCATCCTCTCCAGATGCCAACCGAAGACCGATGCCGCAGAGCAGTTTCATCTTGTAGCATGATTGTGCTCTTAAGGCAATTGGCCCATCGGGGCGTGACCACTGGAACTGGCTTTTTGAGGGGCGTTAGCCTCACCCTCTTTGCGACGACTCCCGCGCCAGGGCAGTCGTGGACGGAGCGAGGGGAGTGGCAGGCTGTTGAAGAAATTACTTGCTTGCCAACTCGGGCAGGCGAGTTATCGTTGTTAAAATAAACTAAGGAGGTAAACGCATGCCCCTAAAAAGCGACAGCCCTTCCGAGTTCATCTCAAAGTCAGCCTCAGTTACCCAGGTATACACAGAGGAGATTTACGCCCACATCATCTCACTGATTCCTACCCCGGTTACCTTTAAAGCAAACCACGACAACTGTGCGGCGAGTTTCACTGGTTCCCTGGAAGGTGATCCCGAACAGGTCAAGCAGTTTGAAAAACACCGCAACGCCGTCAACGAGGGGCTCACCATCCTGCTCGGAGTCGCCAAGGCGGTAACCATCAAGGATCCGAGCGTCCCGGAGACACTCCGGATCAGTGCCCTGACCGGCAAAACAGTCGCCTCCGACATCACACTCTCTCAGCCCACAGGGTTCAAGGCGATTTTCAATCCTAACGGACAGATCACGGGATCATGGAACAAGGTGAACTACGCAAAGGGCTACCAGGTATGGGGGTGCGATGGCGATCCGAAGATCGACTCAAACTGGCGACTGATAGCCTCCTCGTCGACTTGCAAAAAGATCCTGCTGCTTGGCCTGGATCGTGCCAAGAACAACTGGCTCAGGGTCAGGGCCGTCAGGGGGAAAGGGGAGGCAGGCCCCTGGTCCAACATCTTCAGTCTGGCACCGACCGAATGACAGAGCAGGCCCCCGTCTGGTCCCTTGCCAGACGGGGGCGGCGCTGCCAGCTCAAGGCAGATCAAGATCCCCGCCGTCTCCTCGAACCACATCCGACCAGCCGTTCCCCACCTCCCTTCACTGCCGCAAAGCGACGGTTTCCCCAGCTCAGCCCCTCATAGAAGATGGGAAAGAGCTCGTTTGCGGTGCAGGCGGGATCACTTAAAAACCAAAAGCGTCACTTTTGAGGTGGAAACGATCACTTTCAGGCAGAAAGCGTCACTTTTGAGATGGAAACGATCACTTTTAGGTAGAAAGCGTCACTTTTGAGATGGAAACGATCACTTTTAGACAAAAAACGTCACTTTTGACCTCGAAATGATCACTTCCACACGAAAAGTAACGCTTTTTGGATTGAGGCCGCTCTTCGCCTGGCGAAACGGCCGATTTGGAGACAAAGAGGCTCTTCCAAATGGGGTGTGCCTTGAACGGCTACTGGGGAGGGTGCTTTTTCCGCTGGTATTCCTGCCACTGCTTCTGGATCTCGGGCGGCGCATATTTCTTAAAGAAACCGGGGAGCAAGCGGGCGATCAGCTTGTCTGTCCAGGAAAGAGTGGTCAGCCAGCTGCGGGTCTCTTCTTCGTCACGTACCTTCATGTCGGCTCCTGGTGGCGGGTGAGAAAGGCATGTCAGAAACATAACCACTAGACCACGCATGGTCAAGGAGTAACCGGGCGGAAAGAGCCGGAAAGGGTTGTTACTGGCCAGGAGGTTGGGGCGGTTATGGGACGCAGACAGGCAGACCTTGGCGCAACAGAGAGCGCAGGCCATCCGGCGGGACGATTGGCAGGGAATGGTGGAGATTGGTTGAAGACGCAAGGGACTTAATATCCCTTGCGCCTAAGGGACTGGCTGGACCGCCCTACTTCGACAGCAGCGAGTTGACGTAGTCGAGCAGTGCGCTTGCGTTCACCGGCTTGTGGTAGATCTTGGTGAATTTGTCCTGGAAGGGACCTACGTCCTGCTTGGGGATGCCGGTCAGGGCGATCACCGGAACCGAGGAGCCGTGCAGCTTCATGATCTCGGCAGCGGATACTCCGTTCAGGCCGGGCATGACCAGGTCGGTGATCACCGCATCAAACTTCTCACTCTCAACGACGGACAGCAGTTCGGCCCCGTTATCGACCGCCACCACTTCGTACCCCTGCATGGCGGCGAACTTGCTCAGGGCTTCCCTGGTTGCCATCTGGTCATCGGCGATAAGAATCCTCTTCGACATTCAGCACCCCCGTTATTTCGGACCACGTTACAGTAACGACCTAGAGCTTACCTCAACTTCGTATGGTTTGCCATGGCTTGGGCCATGTGCTCAAGATTTATTGCACGCTGTTCTGGCTCCTCGCCACCAGGAAGTAGACTATGCCCAGGATGAGCAGGGTCCCGGCGAGGAAGACCTGGGTTGTCAGGGCGTCGTGCCGCAGGGTGGAGATAAGAATCTCCCGTATCAGAGCCACAATAATAACACCGATGAAGATTAAAATGTTGAATTTTCCGCCCTTGAGCGTCTTTATCTCGTTGTCCATCAACTCGATCATCATCCACAGGATGAGCAGGGAGCCGAGCGCCGAGAGTATCCCCTTCTCGAAGTCCCCCTGGTAGAAGATGTGGAGCAGGTCGTAGAGGAAGAGTCCGACCACCGAGAGGGAGACGCCGGTCAAGGCGATGACCAGGATCAGGTTGAGACCGTAGGTGAAGCGTTCCGCGGCGCGGATCAGCATGGATTCCAGACGGTGGGAAAGGAAGACCTTGCTCAGTTCCTCCTCCTGGTAGGAGGTGCTCATGATGTCCAGGTTGATGTCCAGGATCTTCTCCACAGCAATCCGGTACTTGCGGCGTTCCTGGATCTGGGGATAGGTGGCCTGCAGCAGTTCGATCAGGAACCTGCGCACGATGTTCATAGCGGCATTGACATAGTGGGCGTTCAGCCCGATGTGGACGTGTGCGTGGCCGATTCGCTGCAGCTTGCCGAGGTAGGCTTCATCATAGCGGCCGGAGAACAGGGAGAGAAACCAATCGGTATGGGTTTCTTTGAGCTTCTGGAGCATCCTGTCGTCCCGCAGGAACTTGGCGGTGTCCGGTATTTTCAGAAGGTAATCGTAGAACTCATCCCGCATCCGTTCGCTGTTCTCGCTGGCGAGAGGGAGCAGTTCGTTCAAAAGTGCGGCGTCGTTCTCGGTGAAGAAGTAGTGCTCCTTGACTTCCCGCATGGTTAGCATCTTAGGGTATTCCCTCCCCTTGGTTTGGTTTTGTGGGTATTATCCTGCGCCCCACCCCGCCATGAGCGGGACCGAGCAGTTACCCTTTACCAACGTCAAGAGGGCTATGCGGAAAACACATAGCCCTCTTGTCAATTGCTCAAAATCCTGCACGTGGTGCGGAGCCGACTTCACACTATGAGTATAAATAACTGTTTTACAGTGATGTTATCAACAGGGTTTTCTAGCCATACCCCCTTTTATACCCCCAATAGTATTTACTACCCCCTTCAGGGGGCCATTCCCAAGTGACAAGAG
>DATFAB010000065.1:0-14166 GCA_035255025.1 Geomonas sp. | reverse complement strand
AGTGGATTGAGCAAGAATGGTCGTCGACTGCGAGGACGGGTATCGAGTATAAGGACGGGTATCGAGTATAAGAGCGGGTATCGAGTGCAAGGGCGGGTGTGGAGTGCAAAGGCGGGATGAAGTGCAAAGGCGGGATGAAGTGAAAGGTAGGATGAAGTGCAAAGGTAGGATGAAGTACCAGGGTCGGATGAAGAGAAGACCAAAGCGGCATCACGTCCCCCCCTTGATAAAGGGGGGACAGGGGGGATTGCTTCGGCCGTTTAGCCCCTCCTGAGCAGTCCGCCCGGACCCGAGCCTGCTCCCCTGGCGGGAGGCGGGGTAACACGGGAAAAGATACCAAACAATTTCAGGATGCTTTTACAGGAGGAGAAGATGTCAAAGGAAGGAAGAAGGGATTTCGATTCCGCCGCCCGGCACTGGGACGAGGAGCCGCGCCGGGTGAAACTGGCGGAGGAGGTGGTCGCCGCCATCAGGATGGAGGTGCCGCTCAACGACGGGATGGAGGCCCTCGATTACGGCTGCGGCAGCGGCCTGGTCACCTTGGGGCTGCAGCCCTACCTCAAGTCGATCACCGGCGCCGACAGCTCGCAGGGGATGCTTGAGGTCCTGAGCGGCAAGGTCAGTGAGCGCGGCATAGCCAACGTACAGACGAAGCTGCTCGACCTGGAAGAACAGGCCAATCCCGGCCGGGGCTACGACCTGATCGTCAGCAGCATGACCATGCACCATGTCGAGGATGTCGCGGCACTGATCGGCGCCCTGTCGCAGGGGGTGAAGAGGGGGGGATGGCTGGCGGTAGCAGACCTGCAGGCCGAGGACGGCAGCTTCCACGATAACGTCACCGGCGTCTTCCATTTCGGATTCGAGGCAGGTTTTCTCAGCTCGACCTTGCAGAGATGCGGGCTGACAGAAGTGCGGGTGGTAACCGCCGCCGTCATCGAGAAGCCGGGCGAGCGGAAGTACCCGGTCCTTCTGTGCGTCGGGAAGAAGCCGTAGTTCCCTCCTCGCCCTGGCTCTCTCCTTTGCTCACCCCTCTCTAGCTCCCTTTTCGCCATCGCTCCCTCCCCTTTAAGGGGAGGGCTGGGGTGAGGATGGGGCTGTCTTACCCGGGCTTATGCAGCGCTCGTCGAAGTACTCCCTGTCCAGGAGGATCACCTCCGCAGCATCGCCGGCCGCCAGTGCCGTGGCTGCCGGCAGTTTCAGCAACCCGTTACTCTGCACGAGCGACAGGATGTTGGCGGAACCCTGGTTTGCCGTCACCGCCACCCGCTGCTTGCCGTCCTCCAGGGCGACGAGCGCCCTCACCAGCTGGGGGCGCTCCCCCTTGTTGGCAAGGGGCGACTTGAGGCAGGCGCTGATGACCGGCCTCATGATGCGGCTGCCTCCCGCCATCTTGAGCAGGGCAGGCCTCACGAACATCTCGAACCCCACCATGGCCGCCACCGGGTTGCCGGGGAGCGCGAAGACCGGCTTGCCGTCCAGGACGGCGAAGGCCACCGGCTTGCCCGGTTTCATGTTGACCTTCCAGAAGATGATGCGTCCGCCCAATTCCTCGATGGCCACCTTCACGTAGTCCTTGTCTCCCACCGAGACGCCCCCCGTGGTTACCAGCAGGTCGGCTTCCGAGAGTGCCTGCCGGATCCGGTTTTTGGTTGCCTCGAAATCGTCCGGCGCGATGCCGAGGTCGACCGGCTTGGCGCGGGCCTCCGTGATCTGGGCGGCGATGGCGATGCTGTTGCTGTTGACGATCTGCCCCGGCACCGGGGCCTCCCCAAGGGGAAGCAACTCGTCTCCGGTGGCCAGGATGGCGGCCATCGGCTTTCTGAAGACAGCAGCCTTGCTCATCCCCAGCGAGGCCATCATGGCTGTTTCCTGCGGCCTGATGACAGATCCCCCGGCGATCACCCGTGTGCCCGCCTTGACGTCTTCCCCGCGGCGCCGGATGTGGGAACCCTGCCGCACGGGGGCGGTCAGCCTGATTTCTCCCGGCAGCGGTTTGGTCTCCTCCACCGGTACCACCGTGTCGCATCCAGGCGGCATGCAGGCACCGGTCATGATCTTCACGGCAGTACCCGGGGGTACCGGATCGCGCATGGCATGTCCGGCAGCCACAAAACCAGAGACCGCAAGGCGGTCACCGCGCAGGGAACCGAACGAGAAGGCGTAGCCGTCCATGGCTGAATTGTCGGTGAGGGGGATGTCGAACGGGGAATGGATGTCGCTCGCCAGGACCCGCGCCAGTCCCTGCAGCAAGGGGACCTCCTCCACCGGCAGAGGGGCGGCATACTGCAGGATGATACCCTGAGCATCCTCGATGCTGACCATAGCGGTCTCCTTTTTTCAGGAATGATGACCTTTGGCTGTCAGGCCCCTGGCCTTTTCCGCCGCCAGGATCACCCCGGTGACATCCTGCTGCAGGTCACCGCTCACCGCTAGCCCTGGGGCTTTTCGTCATCCTTGGGGTTGATGACGCGCGGTTCGTCGTTCATCCCCTTCTTGAAGCTTTTCAGGGTCTGGCCCAGCGAGGAGCCGAGCTGAGGAAGTTTGGCAGGTCCCACTATCAGCAGTATTACAACGAGGATAATTATGAGTTCAGGTACGCCAAAACCGAACATGAGATCTCCTTCTTTGTGGTGCTATTAATTATTTTTCTCTTTATAACAGAGCGGCCTGGAACTGGCAAGTTGCCCACAAGAATATAACAGTTGGCCAGCTTTGTTCCATAGAAAAAGCACGGCTCTGACAGTGCGATAGCAGGTTGATAGAGATCTCCAGCGCGCTTCCTTTTAAATATATTGACTGCGGGAGGTGAAGCTGCGTAAAATCCACCTATTTAGCAGGCAAGGAAGCAGCGTGGAACAGCAAAAAAAGCTCTATCTGGAGACCTTCGGTTGCCAGATGAACGTGAGCGATTCCGAGAAGATCGTCGGGCTCATGAAGGGGATCGGCTATGGGGAGACCAGCGACCCTGCCCATGCGGACCTGATCCTTTTGAATACCTGCAGCATCAGGGCAAAGGCGGAGCAGCGTGTCTACGGGCACCTCGGCAAGTTCAAGTCGATCAAGTCGAAGAAACCCCGCCTCATCATCGGTGTGGGGGGGTGCGTCGCCCAGCAGGAGGGGAAGCGGCTCCTGGAGAAGGTTCCCTTCGTCAACCTGGTGTTCGGGACCCACAACCTGCACCTGCTGCAGGAGATGGTGACCGCCGCCGAAAACGGCAAGCGGAGCATCGAGACCGACTTCCTGGACGACGAGAAGAGGTTCGACCTGTTCCCTGCCGCCGAAAAGGACGGCAGCGTCACCAGGTTCGTCACCGTCATGCAGGGATGCGACAACTTCTGCGCTTACTGCATCGTGCCGCATGTGCGCGGGCGGGAGATCAGCAGAAGCGCCGCCAAGGTGGTCGACGAGATCGCGGCGCTGGCGGCCTCCGGCGTCAGCGAGGTCACCCTGCTCGGCCAGAACGTCAATTCCTACGGGCTGAAGAGCCCCGGCGAGCCCGATTTCGCCGACCTCTTGAAGATGGTGGCGGACATCGACGGCATCGAGCGGCTCCGCTTCACCACCTCGCACCCCAAGGACATCTCCGAGCGGCTGATCGCCTGCTTCGCCGAGATCCCGAAACTCGCGCCGCACATCCACCTCCCCGCCCAGTCGGGAAGCGATGCGGTGCTGAAGAGGATGAACCGCGGCTACACCCGCGCCGAGTACCTCGGCAAGGTCGCCGCGCTGAAGGCCGCCTGTCCCGGGATCCAGATCACCGGCGACATGATCGTCGGCTTCCCGGGTGAGGACGAGGCCGCCTTCGAGGAAACCATGACCCTGATGGAAGAAGTGGGCTATGCCGACCTCTTCTCCTTCATCTATTCCGCGCGTCCCGGCACCAAAGCCGCCGATTTCCCTGACGACGCCTCCCGCGCCGTCAAGCAGCGGCGGCTGGAGCGGTTGCAGGCGGCGCAGAAGCGGACCACCCTGGCCCAGAACCAGGCGCTGGTGGGGAGCGTGCAGCGGGTGCTGGTGGAAGGATTAAGCAGCACCGGCGATGCGCTGTTCGGCAGGACCGGCGGCAATCGCGGCACCGTCCTGGCAGGCGATCCCTCGCTGGCCGGGCGAATTCTGGATGTGAAGATCGTCGAGGGGTTGCAGACGCTCCTCATGGGCGAGATCCTGCAGGTCTGATCACGGAGGTATGCAGCATGTATCTTGAGATGAAGGTATTCGGTTTCGCTCTCGATGGTATTGCCCAGATGCCGGTGATCATCCTGAAGGACGCCGAGGAAAAGAACACGGTTCCGGTCTGGGTGAGCGCGACGGAATCGGTTTCCTTTGCGGCAGAATTCCTGAGCCGCGAGCTTTCCGTCAGAAGCGGCCGCAAGGACGTCTTCTCCGCCCTGATCGACAAGCTGGGAATGAAGCTCTCCGGCATCGTCATCGAGAGCCTCAAGGACGGCGTCTTCAATTCGCTTGTGCGGTTGTCGGCGGCGGACGGGGAGGAGGTCGACGTCGAGCTGCACGTCAGCGAGGCGATGCTCCTCTCCCTGAAGTACCGTCTCCCGGTGCTGGTGAACGACGCGCTCCTGGAGCAGGTTTCCAGCCTCGACATGAGCGAGGAAGGCTTCACCGGCGAGAACAACGCCCGCCGTTTCGTGGACTACCTCGACCAGCTCGACCCCGCTGCGATGGGGAAATACCCGATGTAGAGAAGCAGTAGAAGCGACAGAAGCAGCAGAAGCAGATTAAGATTGAGATTAAGATTAGGATCCAAGCTGGACCGTACATAACACCCTTCTCTCCCCCCTTGATAAAGGGGGGCAGGGGGGGGATTGCTTTTCCCTAGGCCAACCAGCCCACTCGTTCCCATGCTCAAACTTGGGAACGTTTTTTTTCATAGTCGACTTCCCCCGTCTATCCCCAACAGGCAGCCTGTGCCTTTACCCCCCTTTAGCAAGGGGGGCAAGGGGGGATTTCCCCCAACTTCCGCTGACTAAATCATCCTCCTCTCCCACTTTGCAAACCGGGAAAGGCTCAAGGCAGGTTTTCTTGCTTCGAAATATTGCAATTACTGTCTGATCAACATTGAAATACTCGCTCATCAAGCGTAATGTGTTGGAAATAGCTTTCTCAACCTTGATCTTAACCTTAACCTCAATCTCAATCTCAATCTCGCCTCCTGAGGTGTTCCATGCGCGAAGCGTCTTTCGAATTCCTGAAACAGTTACTGGCGGCACCGAGTCCATCCGGCTACGAACAGCCCGCCCAGCGGATCTTCCGCTCCTACATCTCCTCCTTTTCCCAGGTCAGCACCGATGTGATGGGCAACGTCTTCGGCTTCATCGAGGGTACCGGGGAGAACCGCCCGAAGGTGATGCTGGTGGGGCACTCCGACGAAATCGGCCTGCAGATCCGCTACGTCGACGACGACGGCTTTCTCTACTTCGCGGCCATTGGCGGGGTGGATCCCCACATCACGCCCGGCACCCGGGTCCATGTCCACACCGCCAAGGGAACGCTGAACGGCGTGATCGGCAAGCGGCCGATCCATCTGATCGAGCCCAAGGAGCGTGACAACGTCATCAAGCTCGAAAAGCAGTTCATCGACATCGGCGCGGCCAACAAGAAGGAGGCGCTGGAGATGGTGCGGGTGGGAGATCCCATCACCTTCGCGGTCGCGCTGGAGCGGCTGGCTGGGGACCGGGTCACCTCGCGCGGCCTCGATGACAAGGCGGGGAGCTTCGTGGTGGCCGAGGTGCTGCGCTGCGTGGCGGAGTTGCCGGCGCCGCTTCCGGTGGATCTTTACGGCGTCTCCTCGGTCCAGGAGGAAGTGGGTCTGCGGGGAGGCACCACCAGCGCCTATTCCGTCAATCCCGACGTCGGTATCTGCGTGGAGGTCGACTTCGCCACCGACCAGCCGGACGTCGAGAAGAAGCATAACGGTGAAGTTGGGCTGGGTAAGGGCCCCATCCTGCCGCGCGGCGCCAACATCAACCCGGCGCTCTTCGACCTCCTTTCCGACACGGCAACGCACGAGAATATCCCGGTCCAGTACACCGGCATAGCCAGGGCCACCGGCACCGACGCCAACGTGATGCAGATCTCCCGCAGCGGTGTTGCCACCGCACTGGTGAAGCTCCCGCTCCGCTACATGCACACCCCGGTGGAGACCCTGTCGCTTTCCGACCTGGAAGCGGCCGTCAAGCTGATCGTCGCCACCTTGGCCCGCATCGCCGACAAGGAAGCCTTCATCCCGGCTTGAAAGCGGGCCGCGGATTTCAAGCAGGCTCAAAAAGCTCGCCCACGGATGACGCGGATGCAGCGGATCGACGCTGGTCGACGGCAGAAAACAGGTTTTGATTCGCCTGAAAAACGGTTTGTTCCGTGCAAACCCGCAACGTCCGCCCCATCCGTGCGCGAAGGTGTTGACCCGCGGTAATCCGTGACCATCTTTTCGTCGATGAACGGCAGGAAAACAGGTTTTGATTCACCCCGACAGATGCTTCTTTCCATGCAAATCCCCACCCATCCGTACGATCCGTGTGCGATGGTGTTGAAGTGCCGCAATCCGCGACGACCCGATCAGGGCGAGCGGCGGTGAGGTAGCGCCGTGTTGATGTATTTGCTTTAATTCCCTCACCTTTTTACCTTCCATTAGGCTTATTTTAGTTGACTTGGGGTGCGGCATGTTCTAGATTTTCCGGTTAATATCCTGACCGGCCAAAACCCAAAAGGAGTCAACTTTATGTTAGAAAGCAGCATCCCCGAAGGCCTTACATTTGACGATGTCCTGCTCCTCCCTGCCCACTCTCTCATCCTCCCCCGCGATGTCGATCTCAGCAGCAAACTGACCAACAACATCCAGCTCAACATCCCGCTGGTCAGCGCAGCCATGGACACGGTCACCGAGTCCCGGGCGGCTATCAGCATGGCTCGCGAGGGCGGTCTCGGTTTCATCCACAAGAATTTCACGATCGCAGAGCAGGCGATGGAAGTAGACAAGGTCAAAAAGAGCGAATCGGGGATGATCGTCGATCCGATCACCATGCGCCCCAACCAGCGCATCAGGGAAGCCCTGGAACTGATGGCGAAGTACCGGATCTCCGGCGTGCCTATCACCAAGGCGAACGGCAAACTGGTGGGCATCCTCACCAACCGCGACCTGCGCTTCGAGACCAACCTCGACCTGCCGATCTCCGCCAGGATGACCAAGAGGAACCTGGTGACCGTGCCGGTGGGGACCACCCTGGAGCAGGCGAAGGAACACCTGAAACACACCCGCGTGGAGAAGCTCCTGGTGGTGGATGACGAGAAGAACCTGAAAGGGCTCATCACCATCAAGGACATCGAGAAGATCAAGAAGTACCCCAACGCCTGCAAGGACTCGCTCGGCCGTCTGCGGGTAGGCGCCGCGGTTGGCCCGACTCCCGATGCCGAGGCCCGCATCGACGCCCTGGTGAAAGCCGGTGTCGACGTGGTGGTCATCGACACCGCCCACGGCCACTCGCAGGGGGTACTGGAGGCCGTCGCCAGGATCAAGGGGGCCTTCCCGAACGTGGAACTGGTGGCCGGCAACATCGCCACCGCCGACGCCGCCGAGGCGCTCATCAAGGCCGGCGTCAACGCCATCAAGGTCGGCATCGGACCGGGCTCCATCTGCACCACCCGCGTGGTGGCCGGCATTGGTGTTCCCCAGATCACCGCCATCGCCGAGTGCTCCAAGGTGGCCAAGAAGTACGGCATCCCGATGATCGCCGACGGCGGCATCAAGTACTCCGGTGACATCACCAAGGCCGTCGCCGCCGGCGCCGACGTGGTGATGATCGGCTCCCTCTTCGCAGGGACCGAGGAATCCCCCGGCGACACCATCCTCTACCAGGGGCGCGCCTACAAAGGGTACCGCGGCATGGGCTCCATCGGCGCCATGAAGGAAGGGAGCAAGGACCGCTACTTCCAGAGCGACGTGGAAAGCGACATCAAGCTGGTCCCGGAAGGGATCGAAGGGATGGTACCGCTGCGCGGACCGCTCTCCGCCAACGTTCACCAGCTGATGGGTGGCCTGCGCGCCGGCATGGGTTACACCGGCAGCCGGACCGTCACCGAGCTGCAGCAGAACGGCCGTTTCGTGCGGATCACCGGCGCCGGCCTCAAGGAATCCCACGTCCACGACGTCATGATCACCAAAGAGGCTCCCAACTACCGGGTTGAGAAATAATAAAAACCTTTAGCCACGGAGACACTGAGTACACGGAGAAGGAAAACCAGGACGATTTTTTGCGAAAAGCCCCACCGTCTCCCCGAAGAAAACACCCTTGACAGTCCCCCGCAAGGGGATGGCCAGGGTGAGGATGGGGTTCCCTCGCTAAACCGTTTTTCTCCGTGCACTCCGTGCCTCCGTGGCAAATGGTTGTGAATTTGAAAATAGAGGACACTATGACCATCGATATCCATTCCGAGAAGGTGCTGATCCTTGACTTCGGCTCCCAGGTGACGCAGCTCATCGCCAGGCGGGTGAGGGAGCAAAGCGTCTACTGCGAGATCCACCCCTACAACATGCCGCTCAACAAGATCAAGGAGTTCGCCCCCAAGGGGATCATCCTCTCCGGCGGCCCCTCCAGCGTCTATGACAAGGAAGCCCCGCTCTCCGACCTCGGCATCTACGACCTCGGCATCCCCATCCTCGGCATCTGCTACGGCATGCAGCTTATGACCCAGCAGCTGGGCGGCCGCGTGCAGCGCTGCGACAAGCGCGAATTCGGGCGCGCCACCCTGCTCCTCGACGGCACCAGCGAGGTGTTCGCCGGCTTCAACGGTTCCGCCGAAGTCTGGATGTCCCACGGTGACCGCATCGAGGCGATGCCGGCCGGCTTCAAGCTGATGGCCCACACCGAAGGGTGCCCGATCGCTGCCATGAAGGACGAGAAGCGCCGCTTCTACGGCGTGCAGTTCCACCCGGAGGTGGTGCACACCCCGCGCGGCGACGAGATGATCGGCAACTTCCTCTTCAACGTCTGCGGCTCCAAGCCGACCTGGACCATGGCCAACTTCATCGAGACCGAGATCGCCGCCATCCGCGAGAAGGTCGGCACAGGCAAGGTGCTGTGCGCCCTTTCCGGCGGCGTCGACTCCGCCGTGGTCGCCGTCCTGATCCACAAGGCGATCGGCGACCAGCTGCAGTGCGTGTTCGTCAACAACGGCCTGCTCAGGAAGGGGGAGGCCGAGAAGGTCGTCAACCTCTTCACCAAGCACTTCCAGATCAACCTCGACTACGTGGAGGCGACCGACCGCTTCCTCGGCAAGCTGGAGGGGATCTCCGACCCGGAGCAAAAGCGCAAGATCATCGGCAACGAGTTCATCTACCTCTTCGAGGAAGAAGCCAAGAAGCTCGGCCAGGTCGACTACCTGGCGCAGGGCACCCTCTACCCCGACGTGATCGAGTCCGTCTCCACCAAGGGCCCCTCCGCGGTCATCAAGAGCCACCACAACGTGGGCGGGCTCCCCGAGAAGATGAACCTGAAGCTGCTTGAGCCGGTCCGCGAGCTGTTCAAGGACGAGGTACGGCTTTTGGGCAAGGAGCTCGGCATGCCCGACGAGATGGTCTATCGCCAGCCGTTCCCGGGCCCGGGTCTCGCCATCCGCTGCATCGGCGAGCTTTCCGCAGAGAAGCTGGACATCCTGCGCGAGGCCGACGCCATCGTCATCGAGGAGATCCGCAAGGCCGGGCTCTACCGCGAGATCTGGCAGTCCTTCGCCGTGCTCTTGCCGGTGAAGACCGTCGGCGTCATGGGTGACGCCAGGACCTACGAGTTCACCTGCGCGCTGCGGGCCGTGAACTCCCTGGACGGCATGACCGCCGACTGGGTCAAGCTTCCCTACGAAGTGCTGGGGAACATCTCCAGCAGGATCATCAACGAAGTGAAGGGCGTCAACCGCGTCGTCTACGACATCAGCCAGAAGCCCCCCGCAACCATCGAGTGGGAATAACCGGATCGGAATCCGGTTTGAGTAAAGAATCGCGGCAGCCGTTACATAGAGTTCGGCTGCCGCGATTGTCGTTTTCAGCAGTCACCGCAATACCCAAAATGTCCTCCCCATGATAAAAGGAAGCTACCCTGACGTTCTTCCCCTCGATGAAAGGGAGCTACCTTGGCGTTCCCCCCTTGATAAAGAGGGGACAGGGGGATTGCTTGTTACCTTCTTTCTATTTATAAGGAGCCTCACCCATCATGCTCCCCATAAAACTCCTCATCTTCGACCTTGACGGCACCCTGATCGACTCCCTTCCCGATCTGTGCGACGCCACCAACACCATGCGCGAGCACTTCAAGCTTTCCACCTTATCCGAGAATGAGGTGCGCAAGCTGGTAGGGCAGGGGGCACGCTCCCTGGTCGAGCGGGCGCTCCCCGGCGCGACGGCCGAACAGGTGGAAGAAGGCCTGCAGATCTTCCTGGACTACAACCTCGCCCACATCGCCGACAAGACCAGGCTCTACCCGGGCGTGGTGGAGACCCTGGAGGCCCTGCACCGCCGGGAGCTTTCCCTGTGCATTGTTTCCAACAAGAACGTGGCCCTTTGCCGCGAAGTGCTGGGGAAGCTCGGCATCGAGAAGTTCTTCCCCACCGTGATCGGCGCCGACTCCCTCCCCTTCAGGAAGCCCTCCCCCGAGCCGGTGCTGGCCGTCTTGAAGAAGTACGCTGCTGCCACCAGGGAGAGCGTGATGATCGGAGACAGCATCAACGACATGGCTGCCGGTGAAGGAGCCGGGGTCATCACCGTCGGCTGCTCCTACGGCTATGGCGACCCGAGCGAGCTGGCCGGCGCCGACTTCGTCGTGAGCGAATTCCAGGCCCTGCTCGACCTGCCGATCCTGGCCTAACCGTCCCTCGCGTCCGCCGGCACCTTTTCCTCCGGGAATGAACACCCCCTCGCGCTGCGTGCACCCTGCACAACACACCCCTCGCCCTGCCTGAAAGAAACACCCCTCGCCCTGCGGGAGAGGGGCAGGGGTGAGGGAAGCCCGGAATCACCTTGGCAGCCGAAGGCACCCGGCCGCCAAAGCAAAAGCCGATCGCCCCGAGCCTGTCGAAGGGTATCAGTTAAACCTGACACGGCTTGTTTATGCCCCCACACACTACCGGTCGCCCCCGCCACTGTCATAAAATAACTCAGCATAGAATGAAAAAAGGCTAAAGTAATTCCCGGCCCTGTCGATGTGCAACCTATAACTGAACATTGGGGGCAGCAAGAGATGAAAATAGACGAACTGAATCAGCAGATGGCGGCGGCTTATCTCACAACGTCCCGGGCAGACAGGCAGCAGGAAGCCGGGGATACTCATAGCGAATCTGCTGCCAGACAGCAGCGGGGAACCGACACTGTCAATCTCTCCCGCAACATACCCGTTGCTGTCGAAACAAGAGACCCACAAGCCGCCAGAGCCGGCCGGGTCGGGGAAATCCAGTCACAGGTTGCCTCCGGCACCTATAAAGTACCCGCCCAAGCCGTGGCAGAGAAGATGCTCACCAAGAACGTCATCCCCTCCAGTTAGTTCTGACCCAGCACAAGCCATATCTGATCCAGTTTCCCTACGCGTCCCCTCCCCTTCAAGGGGAGGGACAGGGTGAGGATGGGGTTCAACACAGTGTCCTCCGTGGCAAGCGTAGAGCCGTCAGTCATGAGCGTGCAGCAACAAAATAATTGACAACGGCGACGGGATTGAGGTACAAAGATCTCTCCATCAAGCGGGAATAACTCAGTGGTAGAGTGTCAGCTTCCCAAGCTGAAGGTCGCGGGTTCGAATCCCGTTTCCCGCTCCAAGAAAATCAGAGGGCTAGACGATTTCGTCTAGCCCTTTTTTGTTGCAACTTTTATTTGCAACCTCTGATGCAACCTCTGCGTGTACGACTAGGTCCTTTTTTCTGCCCTTCGTAGCCATCCCTTGTTTGCTTCCCACAAGGGGGGGCCTCCCCCCCCACAAGGTAGTCACTCAATAATCCATATCTGCCCCAGATATTTTTTCCTGAATTGCGAATATTTCGCAGTCGCTGAAAATCACCCAGTGAGGCTCAGTTCTTTAGAGGTGGTCCTTCTGGGCATTGCGCCAGAAGCTGATCTATCGATACGCCAACTCCAGGGAAGGATTGCCATGAGGGCTGAGAAGAATCGACAGGGACGAAATGACGTACAAAAGTCGATATTCCAACCTGCGTTTTCTGTTTCGCCGTTTAACCTTCCCGCAGAACACCTGTGGTGTCAGTTGCATATACGACGGGCTTATCCGTTCCTATGCTGGCACAAGTCTTGTAGTGGTTACTCTCCTCATGGCTGCGAATCAATTAAGATCTCTTCTGGACATTTTTTGACCACACACAGGACGCTTCAAAAAAAACGTAGGCACCTTCAAGGGTACAAAAGATGAGCCATCGGTTTGCGTTGAAAAGCTGCCTTAACAGGAGGGTAGAATGAAAAACGTAAGCGTGTTTGGGCTGTTCATCTTCTTCCTCGTCTTTTATGCGTGGGTGAGGCCCTCATACGGCAATGAATATTCTATTCAGGTCGACACTGCGCCGCATCAGCAGTTCGGTCTATTCTACCCGGCCACCTACAAGTTCAAGATACCCGCCGGCACAAGCCATCTTGCCGCTCAATTCAAAAATGCACCAGAAGACAGTTGGAACACTCTCCCTGAGAAAACGAGCACCGATACATTTAACGGCATCGACGTGGCGCGTTTTGACTACGCCGGCGGGTTCGCCTATGTTAGCGTAAGATTCGATCGGTCCTCGGAACGCATCTATCTGCGCATCGTTGACGACACCGGCGAACCGGTGACGATCACCTTCGATTCCATCACGAAATACTACGACAACAGAAAGGGAGCAGTGTCCATAACGTTGGACGATTGGGAGTCGTGGTCCGGGGAAGATGCCATTTTTATCGCTGCAACGGACTTCCTTGCCTCAGAAGGGTTGTATTTCTCAGTTGGTGTGATTACGCACGATGTCACCTGGTCTGCGATCCAGCAACAAATTGATAAACACGGCGATAAGATCGAAATTGCATCTCATAGTATTCACCATCCTTGTACCGCTTCCGAATACAGCCAGTTCGGATACAACACGGAGGTTATTGGAAGTAGAGATGCGATCATTAACAATCTGACCTTCCCGGCTCACCCGTATGTCCCTTTATGGTTAGAACCATGTGGATACAGCGACGACACCCTTGCGTTGTCTATTGCAGCTGGAAATTATCTGGTAACGAGGACCTCAAGCAACGATTTGTACTATGGGGGGAAATTTACCCCGTGGGACTCTACCCTCGGGCGCTATGGAAGATCGCATTTTGTGCTTGCCCCCACGGCCTATCCCGACAACCAGCAACTGTTGACGGGGGCCAACTCATTATTTGACCAAGCCATGGCAGAGGGAGGGATTTACAGCATCGCCGATCATCCCTACGATGGATACTGGTACGTCGGCTCCAATCTGTACCAGCATTTTGACTATATTAAGGGAAGAAACGATGTCTGGTATGTGCCATTCGGCCAGTTATATGAGTATCACTACCTCCAGGAAATGCGTGGCAACCTCAGCATTCAGGAGAGCGCGATGACATCTCCTGTGGCAAACTTCTCCGCCAGGCCGGTGTCCGGCGCCCCCCCCTTACCAGTCAGCTTTGTCGATAGTTCTACAGGGTCTATCACTAGCTGGCTGTGGAATTTCGGCGATTCCACGACCAGCACCTTGCAAAACCCGACGCACGTCTACACAAGCGCCGGCTCCTACAACGTCACGCTAACCGTCACCGGAACTGACGGTAGCGATTCCAAGACCCAACCCAACTACATCACCGTGAATCCGGTATCGCCGGTGGCTGATTTTTCCGCCACTCCGCAGACCGGCACGGTACCTTTGTCCGTAAGCTTTACCGATTCATCTGTCGGGTCGATCACCGGTTGGCTGTGGGATTTTGGGGATTCCACCACCAGCACGCAGCAGAACCCGTCGCACGTGTACAATAGCGCAGGTTCATATACCGTCACCCTGACCGTTACCGGGTCGGGTGGTAGCAATTCAAAGACCCAGACGGCCTACATCGTGGTGGGTGCCGGCGGGCCGGTGGCCAACTTCACCGCCACTCCGCAGACCGGTACGGCACCTTTGTCCGTAAGC
>DATFAB010000064.1:0-62323 GCA_035255025.1 Geomonas sp. | reverse complement strand
CACGCTGTATCATCAAGAAATTGTTCAACAAATTTCCGGTGGGTCTTAGGAAAGCTCCTTCCATCCATCAGCGCACCCCTTCCAGGAATTGGTTAAATGCGCTAATTGTATCTCAGGAGGAGCTAACTGCCTACCCCCCATCCACACAAATTGTGGAAAAGGTGTGGAAAACGGTGTTGAGAAATTCAGAAAACCGCGCTTTTTAAGCACTTTCCACGTTCTGCATAATTATTGGCCAGAGAAATATCCAACGTTATTTCAGCTACTTGCAAGAGGCAGGCATTTCGCCGCGCCTTTCCGCGTAAAGACGATTAACCAGGACTAATTAGCTGGCAGGCCCGGTGGAAATCCTGTTCATAACCTAGCGGAAAATTGTATACAATCACACTCTGGTCCGGGAAAGTTTCCTTCTCGCCAGCCCCACTGCATCCCTCGCCTCCTCGCTGGCCAGAAGGTGCGCGGTCAGCAGAAAAATGAGGATGCCGGCAGCGACCGCGCAGCCCAGAATTCCCCCCTTGAGCAACCGGCCTCCGAGCTTCGACCAGTCCCCCAGGCTCACGATCCAGTAAACCGCCGCAGCCATGGGAAGCGAGGCCAAGATTCCCTTGAAGGCCGCGACCGAGATGTCCCTCCCCCCGAACCGGCCGATCTTCCTTCTCAGCAACCAGACGAGCAGCAGCATGTTGCCCAGGGCCGACAGGGACGAGGCGAGCGCCAGTCCGCCGTGCTTCATGGGCCCCATCAGGGCCAGGCTGAGCAGGAGGTTCAGCAGGAAAGCGAGGAAGGCGGTGACCACCGGCGTCCTGGTGTCCTTCAGCGCGTAGAAGGCCGGCACCAGTACGCGCACCAGCGCCACGAAGGTAAGGCCGGTCGAGTAGTAGAGCAGAGCCACGCCGCAGTTCACCGCCTTGGCGTAATCGAAGGCCCCGCCCATGAAAAGGAGGCTGAAGATCGGGGTGGCGCAGACAGCGAGGCCGGCCATGGCCGGAATGGTGATGAACAGGGTGAGCCGGACCCCGTAGGAAAGCGATTCCTTCAGCGCTTCCATATCGCCTGCCGCGGCCTGCCTGCTCATGGAGGGGAGCACAGCCTGGGCAACGGAAACGGTGAAGATCCCCTGGGGAAATTCGAACAGCCTCTGGGCGTAGTAGAGGTAGGAGACGCTTCCTTCCGGGAGCATGGAGGCCAGGATGGCCCCCACCGCGATGTTCAGGTAGTAAACGCCGACGCCGAAAACCGAAGGCCCCATCAGCAGTGCGATCCGCTTCACTGCGGGGTGGCGAAAGTCGAAGTTGGGCCGGAGCGGGAAGCCCTTGCTGTAGAGAACGGGGATTTGCAGGGCGAGTTGTACCAGCCCGCCAATCAGCACCCCCACGGCCAGCGAGACGATGGGCACCTGGAAGCGGCTGTGGAGAAAGATGGCTGACAGGATCATGCAGACGTTGAGGAAGACCGTGGAAATGGCCGGGGTGAAAAAGTGGCGCACCGTGTTGAGGATGCCCATGCACAAGGCGACCAGGCAGATGAAGAAGATGTAGGGAAACATCAACCGGTTCAGCAGCACCGTGAGGCGGACCTTGCCGGGATTGTCGGCAAAGCCGGGAAACATGAGGGAAATGATCTGCGGAGAGAAAATGATGCCGAGCAAGGTGACCGCGGACATCACCACGATCAGCACCGTAAAGCAGACGTTGGCCAGTTGCCGCGCCTCGTCTTGGCCCTTTTTCGTGTACCACTCCGAAAAAGTCGGCACGAAGGCGGCAGTGAGCGCCCCTTCTGCGAAAAAGCGGCGGAGCATGTTGGGGATCTGGAAGGCGGCGAAGAAGGCGTCCGTGTAGAGGCCGGCACCGAACAGGCGGGAGACCACCATGTCGCGCACCATGCCCATGATGCGCGAGAGCATGGTGGCAGCGCCGATCACGCCGGCCGCGCGGGCGATGTTTTTCTTTTCGGACATTCTCACCCCTGATTCTGAACTCGTCTTAAGGGAGGGAATCTAGCACAGACGGCGGGAACAAGGCAACTTCAACCGGAAGTCGCCCTCATCCTGGATGCCAGCGGACGCTTGACCGACTCATGGTTGGTTGCGCTGACCCGTCCGACACCTCCTCCCCCGGGGGGAGCACTGCCCCGAAACAGAGTGGCTAGTGGTTACTAGCACTCACCGTCCAATAACTCCTCCCCCCGAACGGGGGGAGGTTGGGAGGGGGGAGCGCTGCCCCGAAACGCGGGGCTTCATCCAAGCGGACGCTTTGGCTCCCTCCCCCCAACCCTCCCACGTTCGGTGGCGGGGACTGTGGGAAGGGCTTTGACAGCTGCCCGCCCGCGATGATATCCTGTGCCGTTGGCCCTGAGCTGCAAAAGCCCGGTTGCCATGGCATTCCAGTTCCGGACAGGTATCAATGAACCCTCTGAAAAAACTCGCCAGGCAGACCGCCATTTACGGCTTGAGCAGCATCGTCGGCCGCCTGATCAACTACTTCCTGGTTCCCCTTTACACACGCATATTCCTGCCGCAGGAGTACGGCATCGTCACCGAACTGTACGCCTACGCCAGCTTCCTGATGATCTTCTGCACGTTCGGGATGGAAACCACCTTTTTCCGCTTCTCCGAAAGCGACCACGATAAGGACACCGTCTATTCCACCTCGCTTCTGCCGGTCATCGCCCTGAATGCGGTTTTCATCGCGCTGGGGGTGCTGGGCTCTTCCTACTTCTCCGACACACTTCACTACAACAACCATCCGGAGTACATAGTCTACTTCGTGCTGATCGTGGGACTGGACGCCATCGCCTCCATACCGTTTGCCAGACTGCGGCAGCAGCACAAAGCGCTCAAGTTTGCCACGCTGAAGTTGGTCAACATCCTGATCAACATCGTCTGCAACTTCTTCTTTCTGCTGCTCTGCCCCTACCTGGTTCGGCACGGCTACCAGCTGCCCAGCGTGATCTACCATCCTTCCGGCGGCGTCGGCTACGTCTTCCTCTCCAACATGATCGCCAGCGCGGTCACCCTGGTCATCCTTTACAGCGACATTACCAGCGTGAGGTTGTCCTTCGACCGCCGCCTCTTCAAGGAGATGTTCTGGTACACCCTGCCGCTTCTTTTCGCAGGGATGGCGGGCATGGTGAACGAAACGCTGGACCGGATCCTGCTGCGTTTCCTGGTGGTGGTACCACAGGGAGCCGGCGACGCCGCCAAATACGTCATGGCACAGATCGGGATTTACGGCGCCAACTACAAGGTTTCCATCCTGATGACGCTCTTCATCCAGACCTTTCGCTACGCCGCCGAGCCCTTCTTTTTCGGCCATGCCAAGGAAAAGGGATCGCGTGAAATATTCAGCCAGGTGATGACCTATTTCGTCCTGTTCGGGCTGGCCATTTTCCTCGGCGTCATGCTGAACATCGACATCATCAAGCACTTCATCGGCAGGAAATTCTATCCCGGCATCGGCATCGTGCCGATCCTGCTTTTGGCCAACCTCTTTCTGGGCATCATCTTCAACCTGTCGATCTGGTACAAGCTGAACAACATGACCAGGTACGGCGCCTACATCACCATTTTCGGGGCGCTGGTCACCATCGTTTCCAACGTCGTGCTGATCCCGATCATGGGTTACACGGGAGCGGCGTGGGCCACCTTCATCTGCTACTTCCTGATGATGCTGCTTTCCTATTTCTGGGGGCAGAAATACTACTACGTCGAGTACGAAGTCCGGAAGCTGGTGGGCTACTTCGCCTTCGCCATGGGGATCTTCTTCATCAGCAGGCTGTGGCCCTTTCACGGCACCTTGCTGACCCTGGCGGCGAACTGGGGGCTGTACGCGATCTTTCTTGGGGTGGTTTGCTACCGGGAGAATCTTTCCAGATTGCTGGTCAGGAGGACCGGCGAGGCGGGGTAGCAGAGAAAAAGGGGGGAGCTTGTTTTAGATGAAGGTGCCTCCCCTCCCCCTTTGGCAAAGGGGGAGCGAGGGGGATTTGCCTTTAGATTTTCTGAGCAACTGAAGCCTGGCAGGAGACCAGCCGCCGGAAGTACTCTTCCCGGCAATAGTTCTCCACCTCAACCATGGCCGCGAAGGCCTCGGCGAACCCCTCTTTGCCTATGGCGAAGACGCCATGGCCGTAGACGATGGCGCTGCCGGTTTCGCCGATCACCGGCGGGACGCGCTTCGCCAGCCCCCCTGCCCCGATCTCCCCGGCGACCACCGGTGTCCCGCCCAGGTGCCGCACGTGCGGGCAATCCTTCCAGCAGTCCTTGATCGGACAATCTTTCGTCTCGCACAGCATGCTCATCACCACCGCGAACTTCGGGTGCCCGTGCAGGATCACCTTGGCGCCGGTCTGCTCGAAAATTTTCCGATGGGCGAGCAGCTCGCTCGAAGCGGTGATGCCGGTGGTCGAGCTGTTGCCGGTCGGCACCGGATCGATGCACCCTTTCAGCTCGTCGAGGCTGGCCGCCGTCTGGGATATGTAGATGAGTTCGCCCGCGTGTGCAGAGATGTTGCCGAAAAAGGAATCCACCAGTGCGCGCTCGACGGTGTAGCGCCCCACCCTTTCGACTTCGGACAGGATCTCGTCCCTGTCATCCGAAAGCCTCTCACGGAAAACCAGCCCTTGCGCCGAGAGCGGCTTCAGCCATTTTCGACGGAACTTCTCAAATGCCTCGCGCTCACCCGGCAACAGGAACCCGTCCTTGAGCAAATCCTGCAGGTACTTCACGAACGTGGAATGAAAGACCGAGGAATAGTTTATGTAGGCCTGCTCGACGGTGATGGCCCCGACCGCGATAATACCGACTCCTTCGACGATCACCCCTTTGCGGTTGCCAAGCAGCCGGGCGACCTGCGCGGAAGGGTCATCCTCAAGTTCGTCCTTGCGGAGAAAAGGGATGTCGTGCAGGAAGGTGCGGGTCTCGGTGTCCTGCGGGACGATGCAGGATTCCTCTTTGGCGGCGCGCGCGAGCAGGAATTCGGCGAAAGGGAGCAAAGGCTGCGCGGCAACCAGGGCAAGCGCGTTGAGGCGCGACAAAGTGGCGCCGGCAAGCCGGGCGAGTCCGGTCGCGCCTGCGGTGATCAGGACGTCATCCTGGGCGGCGAAAGCGATGCCCTCCGCGCACGCCGAGCGGTCGGCTACCAATTTTCCGGTATATTTCTCGATTTGATCTTTCATCTGATCGGCCTAAAGCTTCGTGTTATTTCGTACCCCATCCTCACCCTGGCCTCCCCTTGGATGGGGAGGGGACGTTTGGGCGCAGGCGAAGCAATAATGGACATCACGGCTGTTTTTCAAGGAAGGACGGGTCGGCGAAGGTGCCGTCTTCCTTTAGTCCCCGGATCCGGTAGTACTTCTGCAACTCTTCGTCGAAGCGCGCCCGGTCGATGGGGGGCACCTCGATCCCTTCCCCGCTGCTGCCGGCCTCGCTGAAGAAACGCTCGGGAAGCGTATCATCGGCGGCGCTGAAGCCGTTCTCGCAGTTGTAGAAACGCTCGGTGAGGTAGATGCGCTCGCCGATGGCCTTCAGCGATTCCGGGGTGTACTCGACACCGGTGACCGCGGTGAGAAGCTCGGCGTATTCCTCGAGGGTGGCGCCGAAGAAGGCGAACTTGCAGGCGACCAGGGAATCGACGGCGGCATTGACGTCTTCGGCGATCTTGATGATGCGCGCCTTCCCGGAGAAGGAGAAGCGGTCGGTGGGGACCGGCTTTCTCAGGATCTCGTGGGAGATCGGGTAGGCCCGCAGGTGGCAGCCGCCGCGGTTGGAGGTCGCATAGGCGAGCGCCATGCCGTAGGCGCCGCGCGGGTCGTAGGCGGGAAGCTCCAGCGACTTGACGGTCATGGACAACTCCGGCCGGCCGACCTGCCGGGCGAACCTGCGCGAGCCGAGGCTCAGCAGCAGCCCCTGGCTGCGGCGGTGCGCGATGTCGTCAAGCAGCCGGGACACCTCTTCGCCGGTAGGGAAAGAGCCTCTTTCTTCGCCGAAAGCGGACAGGGTGGCCGCCGCCGAGATGGTGTCGAGCCCCAGCTCGTTGCAAAGCGTGTTGGCCCTGACAATGGCATGCAGGTCGGAGATGCCGTTCAGCCCTCCGAAGTGGTTGACCGTTTCGTATTCGGGAAGCGGCTCTCCTTCGCTGCTGCTCTTCTTGCACTGGATTGGGCAGCCGTAGCAGCCGTCCTTTTTGGCGCCGCATTCCTTGCGAATGGCAGGGCCTGAGTAGTTGCCCGACTCGGCAAACCAGGTGGAGCGGAAATTATCGGTAGGCGCCATCCGCCGCTGGGCCATCAGGTCGACCAGGGCCGGGGTGCCGTACTCGGAGATGCCGAGCTCCCCGAAGATGACCGGCGAGGCGCGGAAAAGGCGCATGACGTCGGCGCGGGCGGCGTCGAAGCGTTCGCGGTCGGCGATCCCGGTGCTGCCGGTGCCGTTCACCGTTACCGCCTTGAGCCCTTTGGCCCCCATCACCGCGCCCAGGCCGCCCCGGCCGATGGAGTTCCCCTCCCCCATCATGATGTTGGCGAAGAGGACCTTGTTCTCGCCGGCAGGTCCGATGGCAGTCACGCTGCCCCGCTCCTTCAGGGAAGCCACCGTCTCCTTGACACCTTTCCCCCACAGCGGCCCGGCGGGGACCAGCTCGGCCTTTTCGTCATCGACGGCGAGGAAAACGGGCTCGGGGCTATGGCCGGTGATGAAGATGACGTCGAGGCCGGCCGCCTTCATGCGCCAGGCAAAGCGGCCGCCGGCCGAGCAGTCGTAGATGGTGCCGGTGAGCGGCGAGCGGGTAACGCAGGAAAGCCGGGCGGAGGTCGGCGAGGGAGTCCCGCACAAGGGCCCCACCGCGAAGATGAGCGGCATCTCCGGATCGAAGGGGTCCAGCCGGAAATGGTCCCGCATCAGGCGCACGCCCAGGCCGCGGCCGCCCAGGTAGGCGCGCAGCAGTTGGGCGGGGATCTCCTCGCGGCGGCACTGTCCGGTGGTTAGGTCTACTTTTAGGATTTTTCCTGTCCAGCCTTGCATGGTGCTCCTGATGGTCGGACTAGAGGTACTCCGACTTTCCCCGCCTCTCCAGTTCTTCCACGACCTTCTTCACGTCCTGGGCGGCCTCCTTCGCGCAGACCATGAGGGCGTCCGGGGTGTCGACCACCACCAGGTCCTTGACCCCCACAAAGGCCACCAGCTTGCCGCCACCATAGGCGAGGCAGCCGTCGGAGCCGACCGAAACGGAGTCGCACGCGTTGATCACCACGTTGCCGTCCTTGTCCGCGTCCATCACCTCGGGAAGCGCACTCCAGGAACCGACGTCGCTCCAGCCGAAGGAGGCGGGGATTACCTGGACATCCTGGGCTTTCTCCATGACGCCAAAGTCGATGGATTCGCCCTTGATGCCGCTGTAGATCGCCTCGATCTGCGGTTTCAGATCGGAAAGCTCCCACAGGTCTGCCTCGAAGCTGAGCTTGGCCAGCGCGCTGCACAGATCGGGCATGAAGGTGCCGATCTGGTCGAGGATGCTGCAGGCACCCCAGACGAACATGCCGCTGTTCCAGTAGAAACGCCCGGTGGCCAGGAATTCCATGGCCTTCTCCAAAGGCGGCTTCTCCACGAAACGGCGAACCGGTACGGCCGCGCCGCCGCCAGCGGACTCCGCCTCGATGTAGCCGTAGCCGGTCTCGGGGCGGGTCGGGGTGATGCCGAGGGTAACCAGGCTGCCGCCTTGCGCCACCTCGCGCGCCTTCAAAAGCGTCGAGCGGAAGCTTTCCTCGTCAAGGATGTAGTGATCGGCAGGCAGTACCGCCATGATGCCGTCGGGATCGAAGCGGGCGATCAGGGTGGCGGCCAGGCCGATGGCGGGCGCCGTGTTGCGTCCGACCGGCTCCTCGATCACGTCGATGGGCACCCCCTTCAGGTACTCCAGCTGCTTTCTGGTCTCGGCGGCCTGCAGCGTGTTGGTCACCACCAGGACCCGCTTGGGATTCATGGGGACCACCCGCTCCACGGTCCTTTGCAGCATCGACTTGCCGCCGAATACCGACATCAGCTGCTTGGGGGTGCTCTTCCTGGAAAGGGGCCAGAACCTGGTGCCGGACCCGCCGGCAAGGATAACGATGTACATGCTGCCTCCATTTGAAAGCCTGATCACAGAGGACACAGAGGGGGCACGGAGGACACGGAGTAAATAATCCGGGTGAAATCCGAGCCTCGTCGACCTCTGTCGTTTAGCCCTGTTACCTGTCCTTCCTCTGTGACCTCCGTGAAACCTCGGTGTCCTCTGTGATCAGGCTTTTTGTTTAGCTCTTTTCCCCAATTTCGCCACCAGCGCGGCCGGCAGGAAAGCGAAGATGCTCAACATGGCTCCCATCTTGGCCCCCCCGGCCAGCGCCGCGTCGGGGAAAGCCTCCCCCGCTACGAAGAGCGCCACCGTGAAACCGGTCCCCGCCACTATCCCGGTAACCACCAGCTCGCGCCCCCCCATCCCTTTCGCCAGCGGAAAGCCGAGCCGGTTGGCAAGGGCGCTGAAGGAAACGACACCGAGCGTCTTGCCTCCGATCAGGGAAAGCAGAACCAGCCAGGTGGCAGCCCCTATGGCACTGAAGGGAACCCCGCCGTTCACCAGCCCGAACATGAACAGCCCCAGGTCGACCGTCAGCTTCCAGTCGCGCTCGAAGCGCGAGAGCGGGGAAAGGTCGGCCTGGTCTTCCTCGAACAGGTGGCGCTTCTCGGCGAAGGGGTGCGGAAGGAACGGGATCACAAAGACCAGGGCCAGCGCCGGATGCAGGTGACTCAGGTACAGCCCCAGCCAGTTGAGCGTGCCGCCTGCCAGGAGATAGGGCCAGTAGTTCATGACCTGCCGCCTGCGCAGGAGGAAGCTGAGCGCCATCCCCGCGCCGACCAGCAGCAGCCAGGCCGGCTGGACCGGATTGACCGGGTCGCCGTAGAAGATGGCGATGATGGCGAGCCCCACGGCGTCGTCGGCCACCGCCAGCAGAAGCAGGAAGGAGATGGCGGGATGATCCTTGCCGAAGATGAAGCGGGCGGCCAGCCAGGCGAGAGCGATGTCGGTGGCGGTCGGTATCCCCCACCCCCTGGCCAGGGCAGGGGCGCCGAACAGCGCGTTCAGCAGGAGATAAAGGGCGACCGGTCCCAGCACCCCTCCGGCGGTAGCAAAAAGCGGGTTGATGGCCCGCTTCAGAGGGTGCAGGTCGCCGCCGGGGAGACAGCTCTGGGTGATCTCCACGGCGGCGATGCCGAAGAAAAGGGTCATGAACAGATCGTTCGTGACGAAGTGAATGGTGAATTTTCCGACGGCCGGTGTGTGCAGAAACGCGAAGTAATCAGCCGGGTCGACGTTGGCCCAGACCAGTGCGGCGCAAACACCTGCCAGAAGCGGAGCGGAAAACTCCCGTAGCAGGTTGAGTTGGCGCCTCATCTAGACGGCTTGGCCGGCACTGTTCTCCACGCGGTGGTAGTCGTCCTGGAAGCGGACGATATCATCCTCGCCCAGGTACTCGCCGCTTTGCACCTCGATGATGACCAGCGGTATCACCCCCGGGTTCTCCAGCCGGTGCCTGGCGCCGATCGGGATGAAGGTGGATTCGTTGATGTTGATGACCCGGACATCGTCGTTGCAGGTGACCTTGGCGGTCCCGGAAACGACGATCCAGTGCTCGCTTCTGTGGTGATGCATCTGCAGCGACAGCCGCTGCCCGGGCAGCACCTCGATCCTCTTGATCTTGTAACCGTTATGCTCGTCGAGAACGGTATAGGTACCCCAAGGGCGCTCTCCGCGTTCCATCGTTATCCTCCGTTGGCTGCCTTATGTGGTCGGCCGCAGCTCCATGTAGCGTTTGAGGGCCTCCTGCCAGGGCTGGGGCGCGAATCCGGTGTCCTCCACCAGCTTGCCGCAGTCGAGCGTCGAGTAGAGAGGCCTGGTGGCCGGGCGGCCCAGTTGAGCGGTAGTCATCGAGTTGACCACCGTGTTCAGGCCGGCCAGCCGGAAGATCTCCTTGGCAAAGCCGTTCCAGGAGACGAAACCGGCGTTGGCGGCGTGGTAGGTGCCGCGGCAATCCTTCTCGACCAGCGCCTTGATGGCCTGGGCGAGATCGTAGGTCCAGGTCGGCGAGCCGATCTGGTCGTCCACCACGGAAAGCTCGCTCCGTTCGGCGGCAAGCTTCAGCATGGTCTCCACGAAGTTCTTGCCGGCGTGTCCGTACAGCCACTGGGTGCGCACGACCAGGTGGTCAGGGTTGAACCAGGTGTTCATCTCGCCGGCCAGCTTGGACTCGCCGTAGATGCTGAGCGGCTTGGGCAGGTCAGCCTCGAGGTACGGGGAGCCCTTGCCGCCGTCGAACACGTAATCGGTGCTGACCTGCACCAGCTTGGCGCCGATCTCCTTGGTGACCATGGCCAGGTGCGCGACCCCTTCCCCGTTCACCTGCATGGCGAGTTCCACGTTGCTCTCGCAGCCGTCGACGTCCGTGTAGGCGGCGGCGTTGATCACCACGCGAGGTTTCAGGGTGACCAGCACCCGCTGGACCGATTCCAGATCGGTGATGTCGATTTCCCCGACATCGACGCCGCGGGCGGAGCTCCCCAAAAGGGACATCAGCTCCTGCCCCAGCATCCCCTTGTTACCGACTACCAGTATCATGCAAACTCCCTTTCAAAAAGAAGGCACTCGAACTTTCACGAATTCCGGATAGAACCGGAAAATCCCCGTCAGGCCGCGCCGTACTGGGCCTGGTAGTAGTCGCGGTAGGCGCCGGAGGTGACCTCCTGGACCCACCCCTGGTTGGCCAGGTACCAGTCGATGGTTTCGGCGATGCCGCGCTCGAAGGTGTAGGACGGCTCCCAGCCCAGGTCGCGCTTGAGCTTGGAGGCGTCGATGGCGTAGCGGCGGTCGTGCCCCTTGCGGTCTTTCACGAAGGTGATCAGCTTCCGGCTGGTCCCCTGCGGGTTCCCCAGGCGGTCGTCCATCAGGTCGCAGACCAGGTTGACGATGTCGATGTTTTTCCACTCGTTGTTGCCGCCGATGTTGAAGACGCTGCCGGGGGTGCCGTACTTCAGCACCCGCTCGACGGCGGAGGCATGGTCGCGCACGTGCAGCCAGTCGCGCACGTTGAGACCGTCGCCGTACACCGGCAGGCTCCGCTTCTGCAGGATGTTGTGGATCAGAAGCGGGATCAGCTTCTCGGGGAAGTGATACGGCCCGTAGTTGTTGGAGCAGCGGGTATTGAGGGTGGGGAACTGGAAGGTCTCGTGGTAGGCCCGAACCAGCATGTCCGCCCCGGCCTTGCTCGCCGAGTACGGCGAGTTGGGCGAAAGCGGGGTCTCCTCGGTGAAGTACCCCTCCGCGCCGAGGCTTCCGTACACCTCGTCGGTGGAAATCTGCAGGTAGCGGAAAGAGGGGACCCGCTCGGCGTGCTGGCGGCTCGCCTCCAGAAGGGTCTGGGTACCGAGCACGTTGGTCCTGACGAAGATCTCGGGACCGGTGATGGAGCGGTCAACGTGCGATTCGGCGGCGAAATGGACCACCGCGTCAATCTTCTCCTCGGCGAGCAGCCGCTCGACCAGGGGACCGTCGCAGATGTCACCCTTTACGAAGCGGTAGCTGGGATTGTCCTGAACGGCGGTGAGGTTCTGCAGATTACCGGCATAGGTGAGGATGTCCAGGTTTACCACCCGGCACGCCGGGTTGCCTGCCATGAAATGATGAATGAAGTTGGAGCCGATGAACCCTGCCCCCCCTGTCACCAGGATCGAGGTGGGGGTAAAAACCTGTTGCATGAAACCTCCCGAAAGGCGTCAGGACATGCCGTCCCGGCCGTCCCGTATTTTCCCGAACCTTACTTAGATACACCGGGAAAAGCAATTATGTCAACTTCTTCTGGCCGGCTGCTCAGAATGCCCGGACCGGTCCGAGGGCGCCGATGCCGTAGAGGGCGAAGTTGATGGTGAATTCGCGGTTGCCGGGGATGGTAGGGGTCCCGGGGCGGTCGGCATAGAGGGCGATGACGCTCCAGCACTGCCGCTTGTACTCCAGGGAGTAGCGCGACTCCAGGAAGCCTCCGTTGTCGAAGGAGTAGCGCCCGATCACGCTCGCGGAGAGCTGCTTCATGACCGGGTAGCTGACATGACCTTCCAGGTAATCCACCGCGTGCCTCGAGAAACGGTAGGTGATGGCCGCCTCCTTGCTTGCCTTCTCCTTCCCCTCCTCCTTCCATTCCGCGGTCAGGTCAGCCGAGGTGATGTTGTTGTCCACCGTGTTGTAGCGGCCGTCCAGGGCGATGGCGACGTTTTTGAGCGGGGAGACCCGGCTCTCCAGCTGCAGGTCGTTCAGATGATGCCCGGCATCGACCAGGGTGAGCAGATCGCGGCGCTGGCCGGAGAACTGGTACCCTTGCGACAGCTTCAGGTAGACGAGGTCGCGGTATTCCGGCGGCGCGTCGGCGGTGGTGAACTTGCGGGTTACTACGTTGGCCAGCGACCAGCCTGCCACGCTCTGCCCGAGCACCCGGTCGTTGTAGTCGAAGAAGGGGACGTTGTCGTCGCGGGCCGACTGCGCGTAGCTGTACTGGATGGAGGGGATCAGCAGGTGACGGACGGTCCCCCCGTAGATCCGCTCCAGGGGCAGCGACAGGGTGCCGCCGGCGTCGGACTGTATCACGTGCTGCACGCCGTCCGGGGCATCGGCGCCGTTGGCATTGTAAACCCGCTCGCGATAGCCGCCATAGACGGAGAGGTCGAGCAGGCCAGCCGGCTTCTGGTACAGGGTGAGCCGCGGGTGAATCTCCAGGCGCTGCCCGTTCACCCCCTCGCTGCGCTGGAAGTTGATCAGGCTGGAGTTCATGGAAAAGAAGACCGGGAGCTGGCCGAGCTTGTCGCCGGCGCCGGTGAAGCTTAGCGACGGGAGCCTCTGCAGGGTGGAGTTCTCGTCGGCCCCCTGCAGGGCTTCGGTATAGCGGAGCTCGCCGGCGAAACCGTAGCGGTCCCACTTGTGGGAGAAGGAAACGGTCGACTCGAGCAGCTGCCTGTTGTAGTCACCGGCCAGCTCCCCGTAATCGAGGTAGTAGGAGCGGTCGGTGACCAGGTGGATGTTGGAGGAAAGGGTGGTGTTCGGGGAGAGGAGCTCCAGGTGGTTCTGGTCGATCTCGCCGCGGAAGCGCGACTGCTGGGTATCGAAGATGCCGAACCCCTGCAGGCTCCCTTCACTGCCGCGCGCCCGGATGTAGCGGTAGTCCACCCCGAGCCCCGCCCCCCGGTTGCTCTCCAGGTCGAGGTCGAAGGTGGCATCCTGGCTCTGGTCGATAGCCCAGTAGTACGGCTGGAACAGGTAGTATCCCTTCTTGGAGCTGTGGCCGAATTTCGGCAGCAACAGGCCCGACTGCCTCTCCCTGGTGACCGGGAAGAGCAGGTAGGGGGTGTAGAGAAGCGGAATGTCGCCGACGTAGAAGACTGCGTCACGCGCGGTGGCGAACTCGTCGAGGGTCACCTGCACCTTGCGGGCCTCGAACCGCCAGCTCGGATGGTCGCCGTCGCAGGTGGTAAAGGAGCCGTTCTCAACGCGGTACTCCTGGTCCCCCGTTTTCTCCAGCTTTTTGCCGCGCATGTAGAAGTTGCTCTTCTTGACGAAGAGGGTGGCGTTGTTGACCTCCCCCTGCTCGCTGAACATGTTCAGCGAGATCCGGTCGCCCTTCAGGGTGTCGCCGTCCTTCTCGAAGAAGACGTTGCCTTCGGCCAGCGCGTCGCCGGAAAGGCGGCCATAGATGATGCTGTCTGCCAGCAGGGACATGCCGTTTTGCACGGCGCGGACGTCTCCCTTGGCGACGTAGCTGTCGGACGGAACGTCGATGTAGAGAGAATCTGCCTTGAGGTTGACTTCCTTGGGATTGGCGGCGGCCGCCGGGGTGGTGGCCGCGCCTGCCGCGGCAGGCTTTGATGCAGGAGGCGTGCCCGTTGCCTCCGGCTGCGTGGAACCAGCGCCGGTGGCGGCCGGAGCAGCGGTGGCCGGAGCAGCGGTGGGTGCTGCGCCGGCTGGCGCAGCGGGGCCCGCTTGCACCGGAGCAGTCGGGGCCGCGCTTGCGGAGGCAGGAGCCGGTTGACCGGCCAGCGCCGGAGCGGAGGCCGCAAGCAAATATACGAGGAGCCAACAGGCTCTGGCAGGTTTCAAACGCTCTCCTGGGATGATTACATGGCGAGGGAGTGACTACCTCCCGCATGCCGCTCGGCAAAATCAGTAGGAGCGCCTTCCGGCGCGATGAAGCTTCCAAAAATTCGTAAAAACCCTCAGCACACCCCTTTTTCGCAGTAAGGGGGAGCCCCTAAAGGCGTAATACTTACTCCAAGGTCTTAAGCTGACCTCGCCGGCCGCAGGGCATTACCCTCGGAACGGCTCAAAACGGCGGGAAACGAGCAGGCTCCTCGCCTCCCCCACCGTGAAGAGGGAACCGCATACCACCACCAGGTCGTCATCAGCGGCTGCCTGTCGTGCCCTTTCAAGCCCGTCGGGGACCGAGCCGGCAGCTTCCGCTTCAGCGCCGGCTGCCCGGCAGAAGTCAGCCAGCTCCTGGGCTGGGAGGGCCCGTTCCAGTGCCGGAGCGACCGCAAAAACACGGTCCGCCAGGGGGAGTAGATGGCCAAGAAGACCGGACAGTTCCTTGTCCGCCATCACGCCGACCACCATGAGGAGCCGCTTGCGCGGCAGGTCGCCGAGCGCCTCGGCCAGCGCTCTGGCGCCATCGGGATTGTGGGCTCCATCCAGAAGGACCCGCGGTGGCCCAGGGAAAATTTCCATTCTGCCGGGCCAGCTTGCCCTCCCGATGCCGGCAATCATCGCCTCCCGGGAAAGCGGATATCCCATGGCAGTCAGCAGTTCGGCGGCCGCCAGCGCCAGGGCGGCGTTACCGCTTTGATAGCGCCCCTTGAGCCCGGATTCGACCCCTGCCAGCGTCAGCCCAAGGCCTCGGTAGCTGAGCTTGCCGTGCTGCCAGCAGGCCTCGAAATCGCGTCCGCACAGGTAGAGTTGCGCACCGACCTCGCTGGCGCGTTGGGCGATGGCGTGGGCGGCGTCGGGATGCTGATCGGCAGAAACCAGCACGGTACCCGGCTTGCAGATGCCCGCTTTCTCGGTGGCGATCTGCCCAAGCCCCGCGCCCAGGTAGTCGGTATGGTCCAGGGAGACCTGGGTGACCACCGTCAGCACCCCCTGCATGGCATTGGTGGCATCCAGCCTGCCCCCCATGCCTGCCTCGACGACCGCGATCTCCACCCCCTGTTCGGCGAAGCAGAGAGCCGCCAGCCCGGTGATGATCTCGAAAAAGGTGGATTCCGGGGGAGCCGCCGCCATCACCCTTTCGGCCAGGCGGACCACCGTAGCCTCGTCGATTTCGTCACCGTTGATCCGGATCCGTTCGGTGAAGGAAGTCAGGTGCGGCGAGGTGAAGAGTCCGGTGCGATGCCCGCCGGCGCTCAGAATGGAGGAAAGGAAGGAGGCTGTGGAGCCCTTGCCGTTGGTGCCGACCACGTGAACGGTGGCGAAGGCCTTTTCCGGGTTTCCCAGGGCGGCGAGCAGCTTGGAGATCCTCTCGAGACCGGGCTTCATGCCGAAGCGCCCGAGGGCGTAGATGCGTGAGAGGATTTCGGCGTAGGTCATGACAGCCGGGAATTATAGGGAAAGAGGATAAAAAAGTCCATAGAATTGGGGACGGAGAAAGGGGCAGCCGCCTGCAACCGGGCAGACGAAAGACGGGGAAAAGGTGGGGAGAAGGCGGGACCACCCCCTTCGCCAGAAGCGAGACAACCAGAGAATCAGCGGGCGGGGACGTTGAGCGAGAGGAGTTCGAGCAGGTCGCTGCCGGTATTGCGGTAGCAATGCTCCTCGCCGGCCTCGATCTCCAGCATCAGGCCAGGCTCCAGCCGGTACTCGATCCCGCCCGCCACGGCGACACCGCGTCCGTTCAGGATATACATGAGATGGTCATAGCCGTCGACGTGCGGAGCAAAGCCGCCGCCCGCTTCGACCCGGGTGTAGACCATCTTGGTGGCGGTGTCGAGCATGGTCTTGCCGGAAATGCCGGTGGCGATTTCCGGTCTCACGGGTGTCCAGGGAAGATCGTCCAGCTTGATGGCGTTACTCATCCGTACCTCCTTTCCCCTCACACTTCCTTCAAGGTCCCCTCCCCCCCTACAACCTCTCCGGCCAGGCCAGCCGCAGTCCCAGCCCGATCAGCACGCAGCCGGCCAACTGGCCGATCCTGTCACCGGAGCCGGAACGGCTGTTGAGCCAGCGACCGATCTCGCCGGACATGATGGCCACCGTCCCGAAGCAGACCATGGTGACCAGCACGAAGGTGGTACCCAGCACCAGCATCTGCAGCGCAACGCCACCGCGGTCGCGCTCGAGGAATTGCGGGAAAAACGCCAGGAAGAACACGGCGACCTTCGGGTTCATGAGGTTGGCGAGGATACTCTGCCGGAAGATGATCCGGCACTCAAGGTCAGCCGAGCGCCCCTGGGGCAGCAGCGGGTTGCGGCTTCTCAGCATCTTGATGCCAAGGTACATGAGATAGGCGGCACCGGCCAGCTTGATGCAGGTAAAGGCGACGGCTGAGGAGGCGATGAGGGCGGAAAGGCCGATGATGGCGAAGAAGGTATGGCCGAAATTACCCAGGGCAAAGCCGGCTGCCGCGGCGAGGGCAGCCTTCCTCCCCTGGGCCATGCCGCGGGTCATCACGTAGATGATGTCCGGGCCGGGGGTGAAGGCGAGCACCACCGAGGTGGCCGCGAACATGGCGAGATGTGACATGGATATCATGGGTTCTCCTGTAATTTCCCTGGAACCGGTCACCTGCTCCTCCCCCTGAACGGGGGGAGGTCGGGAGGGGGGAGCGCTGTCCCGAATCACGGGGCACCATACCATGGGATGCCTGGGTTCCCCCTCCCTAGCCCTCCCCCGTCCGGGGGAGGGGACGTTCGGACGGTGACGTTTGTAACGGCGCCGGAAAAGACAAGGGCGCCGCCAGCTTTCGCTGGGCCGGCGCCCTTGTTACGTGTTTCCGAATTACCCTTCCTGGACGACCGGCCCCTGTTACGGCCGGTAGAGCATCTTCAGGATGCTGGAAAGCTGTGCCTTCATCTTGCCCCTGTCCACGATGATGTCGACCATGCCGTGGTCGAGCAGGTACTCGGCCCGCTGGAATCCCTCGGGGAGTTTCTGCCGGATGGTCTGCTCGATGACGCGGGGGCCGGCGAAGCCGACCAGCGCCTTGGGCTCTGCCATGTTGATGTCGCCCAGCATGGCGAAACTCGCGGTCACCCCGCCGGTGGTGGGATCGGTCAGGATGGAGACGAAGGGAAGCCCCTGCTCCTTCAGCTTGGCAAGCGCGGCCGAGGTCTTGGCCATCTGCATGAGGGACAGGATGCTCTCCTGCATCCTGGCGCCGCCGGAGGCGGAGACGATGATGACCGGGGTGCGGTCGGCGATGCCACGCTCGATGGCGCGGGTGATCTTCTCGCCCACCACGCTCCCCATGCTCCCTCCCATGAAGGAGAAGTCGAACACGCTAAGCTGCACCGGGGTGCCCTCGATGCGCCCTGCCCCGCAGATGACAGCATCCTTGCTCCCCCCCTTGGCGAGGGCAGCGTCGATGCGGTCCTGGTAACTCTTGGAATCCTTGAAGTCGAGGCAGTCGACGGAGACCATGCCGGCATCGGATTCGACGAAGCTTCCCTCGTCGAGCAGCAGCTCGATCCTCTTGCGGGCGGAGATCCGGTAGTGGTGGTTGCACTTGGGGCAGACGTTGAGGTTGCTTTCAATGTCCTTGGTGTAGATAGTAGCGTTGCAGCTGACGCACTTCGTCCAGAGCCCCTCGGGAACCTTGACCCGGTGCTCCGGGCCCTTCGCCTTGGGCGGATTGTCTCTCTTAAACCATGCCATTATGGTGTCCTCTTCAGGGGAACCCTTCCCCCTTCTCGTCTTTGTTTTAAAACTGGCGCAGATTGTTAGCAGATCGGGGCGCTTATGTCAACAAAATCGCTTCGCTTGATCTGCTATCTCATTGTATTTACAGCAGATCACGAGTTGGCGGCCGAGCGTACTCCCTGTTTTAAAGATGCCACGAAGGAGCCCAGTTCTTTCACCAGCTCCGCCCCCTGGTACTTCTCGAAATATTTCACCAGGGCGCTCCCCACCACCACGCCGTCGGCCGCTTCGGCCACCTGCCCGGCCTGGGTGCCGTTGGAGATGCCGAACCCGACCACCATGGGGAGGTTCAGGTGCCCGCGCACTTCGGCAACCCGCGCCGAGAGGGTGTCGGCCACCGAGCTGCGCGCCCCGGTCACCCCGGTCACCGAGACGTAGTAGATGAAGCCGCTCCCCAGCCGGGAAACAGCCTCCACCCGCGAGGGGTCGGAGGTCGGGGTGAGCAGGAAGATCAGGTCGAGGCCGTGGCCGTCGGTGGCGACTTTCAGCTCGGCGGACTCTTCGGGAGGGAGGTCCACCACCAGCAGGGCGTCCACGCCCGCCTGTGCTGCATCGGCCGCGAAGCGCTCGGCGCCGTAGGCGAAGATCGGGTTGAAGTACCCCATCAGCACGATGGGGACCTGGCTGCGGGTGCGCACCCTCTTCACCAGCTCCAGGATGCCGGGCAGCGTGGTCCCGGCGGCCAGCGCGCGCTCGGAGGAGAGCTGGATGGTGGGGCCGTCGGCCATGGGGTCGGAGAAAGGCACCCCCAGTTCGATGAGGTCCGCTCCTGAGCGCTCCAGTTCCAGCACGGCCTTCTCGGTGGTGGCCAGATCGGGATCGCCCGCGGTGATGAAGGTTACCAGCGCCTTCTCCCCGCGACCTTTAAGCTCGGTGAATTTGTCAGCTATCCTGCCCATCGGTGCTCCTTGTTTGGACCTAAAAAAAGAAATTCCCCCTCGGTGAAGGGGGATCATTGGATGTTGCGGGACTGGCTCCGAAGGTGCCTGTTCCCTTTTGTCAGACGGTAAGGGGACTGGCACCTTCGGAGCCAGTCCCCGGATCCTTTTCCGTTTTATCAGGTGGTGAACTGCTCGATCTCTTTTTTCAGCAGGTCGGACTGCTTGAACAGCTTGTAGACCGCGTCGTCCATCACCCGGGTCGCCCCTAGGTTCGCATCGGTGGCGGTCTGGATCTCCTCCACGGCGGTCATGATCTGCTCGGAGCCGTGGGTCTGCTCGTCGCAGGCCCGCTTGATGTGGCGGATCATCTCGGTGATGCTCTCGGTGGACCTGGCGATCAGGTTCCCCACCTTGTTCTGCTCCCGGGTGGAGGAGAGCACCTGGGAGGTCAGGCTCTTCATGTTCTCGACGGCCCCCATGATCAGCTCGCTCCCCTGACCCTGCTCGCGGGTAGCCTTGGCGATCTGGGCCACCATCTCGGAGACCTGCTCCATCGCCTCGCGGATCATCTGGCTCCCCTTGGCCTGCTCGACCGTGGTGCGGGCGATCTCGGCCACCTGGGCGGTCGCCTCGTTGACGCCGTCCACGATCTTGGTGAGGGCCTCGCCGGATTTCTGGGAGAGGAGCTCGCCGTCGCCGATGCTGCGCTCGGCCTGCTCGATTGCCTCGACGGCGCGCGCGGTCTCCTCCTGGACCCCCCGGATGACCTGGGCGATCTCCCGGGTGGAGCTGGAGGTCCGCTCGGAGAGTTCCTTGATCTCGTCGGCGACCACCGCGAACCCCTTGCCGTGCTCGCCGGCCTGCGCCGCGATGATGGCGGCGTTCAGCGCCAGCAGGTTGGTCTGCTCGGCGACCTCGTCGATCACCGACAGGATCTCGCCGATGGCGGCTGCCCGCTCGGAAAGGGTGGAGATCACCTCGCTGGTGATCTGGGAGGCCTGCTTGATCTCCTGCATGCCGTTGATCATGGCCTCCACCGCCTCGCGGCCGGTCTCGGCATCACTGCGCACGGCCTTGGAGATGGCCGCCGTTTCGTTGGCGTTTCTCTCCACCTGCTTGATGGAGCTGTCCATCTCCATCACCGAGGAGGCGGTCGCGGTGGCCACTTCCATCAGGCTTCCCACGCCGTTGCCTACCTGCTTGATGGAAACGCCCATCTCGACGATCGAGGAGCTCACCTCGTTCACCGACTGGGAGAGGTTCTCCATGCTCTGCACCACCTCTTCGACGCTGGAGGCCATCTCCAGGATGGAAGAGGAGCTTTCCGAGGCGGAGACGGAGAGGGAATCGACACCCTGCGCCACCCCCTTCACCGAGGTGTTGATCTGGATGATGGCGGCCGAGGTCTTGGCGACGCTGTCGGCCTGGGTCTTGGCGGCGCTGACCACCGACTGCGAGGCCTTGGCCATGGTGTCGGTGATGCCGTTCAGCTCGCTGGAGGAGCGGGATACCTTGCCGATCATGCCGGAGAGCCTGCCGACCATCTCGTTGAAGTGGCTCCCCAGCTCGCCGATCTCGTCGGTGGTGCCGTCCTCGACCTTGACGGTGAGATCGCCGTCGGCGCCGGAGTTGACAGCGGCCGCCATGGTCCAGACCCTGGTCACGATGTTGCGGGTGATCAAGAGCCCCAGGGCGACCGCCAGCGCGATGGCCACCAGCACGACCACCACGAAGGTGACCGCGGCCGATCTCTGGATCTGGGTCACCTGGGCGCTCGCCTGGTTCATCTCGTTGCCCACTTCGAGCAGGATGTCGTCCAGGTCCGCCTTGGCCTTGTCGTTGGCGTCGGTGACCTCGTCATTGGCGATGGTATGCAGGGTGGAGTCGGTGAGCGAACTGGAGGTCCCCAAAAGCTTTTCCTTGTGGGCGATCAGCTTGTCGGCCGTCTTCTCGAACTCGTCCCAGCTGGCCAGGAACTTCCTGGTGCGGGTCTCGATCGCCCCCCCCTTGACCGCCGGCTGGAGTCCCAGCTTCGCGTTCCCTTCCAAAAGCGTCTTGGCCATGGACTGCAGGCGGTCGCGCATCGCCTGGTAGTCCCCCACGTAGTCGTCGAACTTCTCCTTCTCCGAGGGGACCATGGCAGCCTGCATGAGGCTCACGTGACAGTACTTCTGGGTCACCGCCATCAGCAGCACCTGCTTCTGCTGCTTGGACAGCTGCTCCAGGATGTTCTGGATCTGGCCGCCGACGCGCTTCACGCTGACCATACCGTAGATGCCGGTAATGGCGACCAGCAGAGCCATCATCATGAAGGCTACGATCAGGCGGCCGCGAAGCTTGAGGTTCTTCATGGTTGTTAGCGCTCCGCTTCAGCCAAGAGGTAGTTGAGAAGGTCGACGGCCTGCTTCACTTCGGCTTTGGACATGTTGGAGTCGGGCTTTCTCAGCATCTTGATACCGTAGGCCCTGGTGGCGCTGCGGTCGAAGGGCTGGCCGGAGATGGGGGCGACGCCGGTCTGGATGGCCACGATGGTCCGCTCCAGGGTATGGCACTTGACGCACTTCACGCGCACCACGTCATAGTTGGCCTTCATGGCGGGGGGGAAGCTGGAGGGATCCAGGCGCATGTTATCTCCCTTGCCGATGACCTTGAGGCCGGCGTGGGCGGAGGTGGCGGTGGCAGCGATCAGCAGGGTGGTGACGAGGAACTTCTTCATTTGGTACAGACCTCCCTTTGGGAACTACGAGGGTTGATGTCCAAGGCTGGTCGGGCCGGCCTTTTCCGTAATGCGAAATGTGGGGCGAATGTACTTTCTTAGTGCAAAGTTAGCGATAATGCAAGCAGTTTCTGATTTTTCAGCCACTGCTGCCGGGCGAGCGGGAGCGGGCGGCCGTTTATCCTACAAGCTGAAGGCCACCGCGGCCAGGGTGGTGCGGTTTCTTCCTTCCGGAGCGTTGGTGTAGATGTACTCCAGGGTCAGCTTGGTATTCTGCAGCGGCGTGTAGGCGATGGCAGGGATGTAGCGATGCGTGCCGCCGTTCAGGCCCGACTGGTACTCGTACCTGAAGAGCGGTGCCAGGTTGACCGGCGCCCCCAGGTAGTACTCCCCTTCGAAGGTGTAGGCGTGGCTTTCGAAGGGCGCCGGGGTGGTGGAGAACTGGGGATTGGAGTCCCTGCCGAAGCTGCCGCTTCCTTTCAGGTGCAGCCGCTTGTAGAGGATGTCGATATCGGAACCGACCCGGTAGAAGTCGTTGAAGCTGTTGGCGATCCCCAGGTTGTCGAACTGGCCGTTTCTGCCCGAGTAGCCGTAGGCGCCCAGGGTGACGGCGAGGTAATCCCAGATGCTCTCCTTGTCCAGGTCGATCTCGGGCTCGTTTCCTTTGTAGTCGGTGCCGCCGAACTTGACGGAGGCGCTGCCGTAGCCGTCGTAGTGGCTCTGGCCGTTGCGGTTGACCGCACCGGCGGCCAGGAACAGCCGGTTGAAGAGCACCGTGTTCAGCTCGCCTGCGTCCTCGGGAGAATCGGCGCTGAAGGGGGAATTGCCGATCAGGTAGGCGGTGGAGGCATAGGCGGGGACCGTGATGATCTTGTTGCTCCGCTTCCAGATGGACAGGCTCGGCTCCATGCGCCCAACCTTCACGTTGATCGGCGTTCCCAGCGCGTCGCGCCAGACCACGTACATCTCGCTGATGTTGGGGGTGTTGTTGGGAGGGGTGTTGGTGTTGTTGACCAGGCTGTTGATCTGGGTGCCGGTCTGCACCCCCTGGGTGTAGAGGTTGTAGGTGATGTAGAAGCCGACCGCGTCGCGGAAGGTGCCGCCCGCCTGCAGCCTCAGGGACCTGGCCGACAGCTGGAGCTTCTGCTTCTGGAAGGCATCTTCATCGTAGGCGAGGTCAAGGGTGCCGGTCAGGGAGACCGGGAGCTGCTGCGGCAGGCCGGACAGCCACGCCCATTCGTTGGCGGCGTCCTTGCCCGCCTCCTTCTCCCCTTCCTTGCCCGCTTCAGCGCCAGGCTTCTTCTTGCCGGGATAGACGTAGTTGTTCTTGCGGAAGGCCTCGCCGAACTCGTTCAGCTCGGGGTAGATGGTGTGACAGGTGGAGCACTCCGTCTTGTGCAGCCGGCTGAAGGCCGGGATGGCGCTGGCGGTGCCGGGACGGAAGAAGGGAGAAACAGCGAGGACGACAAGCAAGACAAGACCGAGGCGGCAATTCCTGAGAAGCATGACAATCTCCTGCATTCAATAACAATGAGTATTCAGAACAGTTAACACACACTAATAAATAAAAACTGCTCAGCCTTGTTGTCTACCTGCCGCAGACACAATGCAGTTCGCACGGGCGATTAATACTATATTGGCGATGTGAAGTCAACTTAACAAAACAATATCCAGTAGCCTTGTAAGAGATGCTGTGAGTCGAGGCTCATTTTTATCTACATTTTTAGGAAAGGAAATGCTATAAGTGTCCCTCAAAATCATTGCGAGGGGTTGTTATGCGTCAAAACGGCTTGATTGTGATGTTATTCATTGTTGCCATTCTCCTCCAAGCGGGCTGCGGCGGCAGCAGCGACCCGGCCGCGTCTTCCTCAGGTGTCAGCAAGCTCGCAGCGTCCCAGAGCTGCATGAATCAAAGCTGTCATGGCGCCACACCCTCGCCGGTCACCGGCGCGCTGATCGTCAACGAATGGCTGGCCTCCACCCACAACACCAACAACGGCGCGGGGTGCGCCGACTGCCACGAACCTGATGCCGGGCACCCGAACCTGTGCAACAAGTGCCACGGCGGCGGCGGTTTCGGGGTCACCGTCAACCCCGACCAGGCAGGCAAGTGCGGCAAGTGCCATGGCCTCAACCATCCCCAGGACGTGATGGTGCGCCTCTCCCCCGCCCACTTCGGCAACCAGACCACCAGCTACTTGAGCAACAACTACCGGGCCTCCTACGTGAGCTCCAACTACGCCGGCAACTGCCGCAAGTGCCATAACCCGCACGACACCAGCACCGCCTCCCAGGTTGCTCACGACTGGGCCGGTTCCGGGCATGGCAACGTCACCAAGGCGCGCACCAACGCAGACTTCAAGACCCGCGGCACCTACCAGCCGGTCAGCACCACCTTCCAGTACTTCTGCGTTCGCTGCCACACCACCACCGGCTTCGTGAATTTCGCCAAGAGCGGCTTCCAGGTGCAGGCTCCCTTTGCCGGCCCCGGCTACCCCGTGGTGCAGAACGCCCCGGTCACCGTCGCCCCCGGCGCGTCCCAGCCCGCCGATACACCTTCCCTGGACAAGACCAAGGAGGTCACCGGCTGCGACGCCTGCCACGACGACGGCAAGGGGAACGCCTACGGCTACCAGGTGAGGAAAGTGGGGGCCGCAGTCATCTACTACAACTTCTCCTCCTCCAACAGCTCGCCGACCGTGAAGCTGAACAACAAGCCGGTCAGCTACCCCGATGTCGGCGATTCCAACGTCTGCGTCCCCTGCCACACCGGCCGCGGCATTGGCAGCATGATCTACGACGCCCAAAACGCGGGGATGGACTTCAAGAACACCAACAGCCCCGGCGCCCACGACCGCGCCACCGGCCTCACCCTCTTCCAGAAGGGAGGCTACGAGTTCGCCGGCCTGAACTACAGTAACCCCATCTTCCAGCACTCAAAAGTCGGCCTCGCCAACTTCAACGGCACCGGCAACCACGGCCCCTGCGTGGCCTGCCACATGACCGGCACCAACACGCACACCTTCTCGCCGGTCAGCTTCGACAGCACCGGCGCGGTCAACGCCATCATCAGCACCGCGTGCAACTGGTGCCACAACGGGGTTACCTCCCCCACCATCTCGATCGCCACCTATAACGCCAAGAAGACCGGCTACCAGTCTGCCCTGGCCATCCTGAACGCGCTGAGGACCGGCAAGACCGCCACCCTGGCCAACCGCAACACCAACTACGAGGCGCTTTACGCAGGCGGCGGCGCCAACACCATGGGGGCGGCCTTCAACTACAGCATGCTCAACAACGAGACCGGCGCCTTCGCCCACAACCCGCTCTATGCCAAGAGGCTGATCTGGGATTCCATCGACTGGCTCTACAACGGCGCGATCGACAACGACGTGGTGGCCGCCATCAACAGCGTGCCGCTCTCCACCAAGATAACCGCGGCCACCAAGACCTCCGCCATCAACTGGCTGACCACCGCCGAGGACGGCACCCCCATCACCGGCCGTCCGTAAGGAAGACGTAACCACAACATGAGACTTCTGCTGCATATCTGCTGTGCGCCGTGCGCCATCTACCCCGTCAAGGAACTGAGATCCGGCGGGGTGGAGGTGACCGGTTTCTTCTACAACCACAACATCCACCCCTACACCGAGTACAAGCTGCGGCTGGGGGCGCTCCGCCAGTACGCTGAAATGGTCGAGCTCGAGATGATCTACCGGGAGGAGTACCTCCTGGAGGAATTCCTCAGCAACGTGGCGGCAACGCCGCAGGAGCGCTGCGGCTACTGCTACCGCTCCCGGATGGAGGAAGCCGCCAGGGCCGCGGCCGAGCTCGGCTTCGACGCCTACTCCTCGACCCTTCTCTACAGCCGCTACCAGAACCAGGACCTGATCAGGGAATTCGGGGAACAGCTCGGCAAACGCTACGGGGTGAAGTTCCACTTCGAGGATTTCCGGCGCGGCTGGCAGGAAGGGATCAACCTCTCCAAGGAGATGGGGCTCTACCGCCAGAAGTACTGCGGCTGCATCTACAGCGAAAAGGAACGCTACCTGAAGAAGTAGGTGTAAGATGGGTAAAGGCAGGGGTGAGCGCTCTGCTGGGAGCTGCCCTCCGCAGCACCCTCAGTCTTTTCGCTGCCTGAAGAGCCGCCCCGGGTCCCCTCCCCTTCAAGGGGAGGGCCAGGGTGAGGATGGGGTTATCAGCATGCCGTCGCTGGGAAAATCACTGATCGTAATCGGCCTGATCATCGCCTTCGTCGGGGTGTTGCTGAGCCTGGCGGGACGCATCCCGTGGCTTGGGCGGCTGCCGGGCGACATCTACGTGAAACGGGAAAACTTCACCTTCTACTTCCCTCTCGCCACCAGCATCATCATCTCCGTCGTGCTCTCCTTCATCATGTGGCTGCTGAGAAAGTAGGCCTGACTCCCCCACTAGCCAAACCCGCAGGGCGGCCCGACGCGGTCGACCGGCTCCCTTCCAAATAAAAAAAAGGCACCCACCTTGGGGTGCCCCTACGAACGATCTCTCACCACTTTTCGCTATCAGACGATCTCGACGATCTTTCCTCCCCGGTTCAGCCTGAACAGGTGTCCGCGCCACAGCACGCGGTTGCCGGTCAGCGAGAGCGCCCAGACCGCGAAGGAGAAGGCATCCCTCACCGGCAAAAGCCACAGCCAGCCCGGCAGCAGACCATCCTTCACGAAAGACCGGCTGTAGTTCAGCGACACCAGACTGCGCACCAGGTACAAAAGCCCCGCCGCGGCAAAACCCGCCGGCGAAAAGCCGGCAACGGCCACAGCAGCCAGGGCGCCCGGAAACGGCAGGGTGATGCCGGAGGCGAGATACCCTCCCGGCCGGGATACCCGCATGGTGCGTCCCCAGCGAAGCTGGCGCACCAGCACCTCGGAAACCGACTCGCTCCCCTTCATGATGCTTTCCACGAAGTAGGGGGACAGTTCCAGCCGGAAACCGGCCCGGTGGATCATGTTGCCGAGCTGGTAATCGTCAGCCAGGTAATCGACCAGCGCCTCGAAACCGCCGATCGCCTCCAGCGCGCTCCGCCGCACCGCCATCGATGCCCCCAGCGCAAAACTCAGCCCCTCCAACTGCAAGGCCGCCATCACGTTGGGCACCATCTCGCAGGAAAAACCGAGCGCCTCGATGGCGCAGCCGACACCCTTCACCCCGGAGGTGCGGTAGAGCGAGGTAACCAGCCCCACCTCGGGATCCGCGAAGGGGGCGCAGACCTCGCGCAGGTAGCTGGGGCGCACCCGGATGTCGCTGTCGCACACTATCACAAACGGATGCTTGGCTTTCGCGTGGGCGTGCATCAGGTTGCAGACCTTGTAGTTGGCTCCGTGGATGGTGCCGTCCACCACCAGCGAGATGTCCACCTTCGGGAACGCCGCCATAACCTGCTCGATGACCGGGATGACCGGGTCGGCCGGGGAAGCCACCGCGAAAACGATCTGGTATTCGGGATAATCCTGCCGGCAGAAGGAGGCGAAGTTCTCGAAGCTCTCGCCGTCCATCCCTTTGACCGGCTTCAGTATGGAGACCGGAGGGGTGAAGTCGGGAAGTTTCCCACGCTTGCCGAAGAACCTGCGACCGCACTGGAGAGTGATCCCCGCGTAGGCGAGCGCCGGGGCGGTAATCAGAAATGGAAGAAGCTGACGAAGCATTGCGACCTTTCGGTGACAGAAACTAACAACAAAAGTCAAAGGCTAATTTAACTGGGATGAAGCGGATGGCCTGGATGGGGCCAGGCACTAGTTCGGGGTGCAGTGACCACCGCTACCGGTGGCGTGCCCTCTTACCTATGTTCCGCGTCCCCCCCTTGATAAAGGGGGGACAGGGGGGATTGCTTTGGGCGTTCAGTCCCTGGGAAAAGCAATCCCCCTAACTCCCCCTTTATCAAGGGGGACTTTCAGCCAAAGGGGCTTAAATCTTTTCCACCAGCACCAGGTAGGGAGCGACCGGCGGCCGGTTCAGCTGGCGGCTGCACCAGACATTGAAGTACTTGGGGGGCAGCGCCGCAGCCCACCTTTCCACGGCCAGCGCCTCTTCCGCTCCCCCCTCGTGCCCGGTGTAGAGGGAGATGGCGATGATTCCTCCCGCGAGAAGGAGCGAGGCGGCCTGTTCCAGTGCGGAGAGCGTCGTTTCCGGGGAAGTTACCACCGCATGAGCCCCCCCCGGCAGGTAACCGAGGTTGAAGACGACCACCTTCACACCTTTTGGCACAAACTCCGAGAGCCGCTCGTGGCCGGTCTCCAGCACATCCACACATGCCAGCAGCCCCTCCTTCTCCAGGAGCTCGCGGGTAGCGACAGTGGCGACAGGCTGCACATCGAAGGCCCAGACCTTCCCCCCCACCCCCACCAGCTCGGCAAGGAGCAGCGTATCGAAGCCGTTGCCGCAGGTGGCGTCCACCGCCAGGTCCCCCGGGCGCACCCGCTGCCGCAGGTAGAAGTGCGACAGCGGCACCGCCCCGCGCAGGGAAAGTATTTTTGCAGAATCACTTGCCAACTACACACCCGCCTTCATCAACGCAGTGATCTCCCGCCAATTGCGAAGGGACCTTCGTCAGCCCCGCTGTGCAAGGCGGCCTTCATCATCCTCCCCCCTTTGCGAAGGGGGGCGGGGGGGATTTGCCTTTCGCCTACCGCCTACTTCTTCCCCGCCAGCGTCAGGACCGCCGGCAGGGTAATCATGAAGGCAACCTGGCAGGCGACCATGCCGAGCGACATCACGGCGCCGATACTGAAGACCCCCTGGTGATGGGCGACCATCAGCGCGCCGAAGCTCGCCATGATGGTCAGCGTGTTCAGCAGCACCCCGATGCCGGTGCTGGAGGTGATCACCAGGGCGGCGGTCTCGTCCTCGCGCCGGAACCGGTTGATGATATAGATACCTGAGTCCACCGCTATCCCCAGTACCAGCGGCATCACGATGATGTTGGCCGAGTTGAAGCTGATACCGAACAGCCACATGCCGGCCACCATGAACAGCACGCCGACCACCAGCGGGACCAGGCCGATCAGGGCGAACTTGAAGCTGCGGAAGGCAACCAGCAGGATCACCACGATGGCGCAGAAGGCGTAGATGAAGGCGCGCTCGTAGGCGTCACGCATGATGGTCATCGACTCGTACACCATTACCGGCTCGCCGGTCGCGTGCGGTTCCAGCCGCCGCACGTCATCGAGGAACGCCTTCAACGGCTTGCGGTCGAAGATCTCGTTCTTGGGGGCCACCTGCAGCATGAGCTTGCCGGTCTTGCCGACGAAACGGCTCCTGAGCTCGGCCGGGATGTCCGCGTCGGTGATCGGCTTGGCGTTCAGGCTCTCCTTGAGGAGGTTGATCTTCTCCGGCAGGTCCTTGAACATCCCCCCCTGGAAATCCTGCAGCATGCCGACCGCGTTGCGGTTACGCTCCTTCTCGAGCTTGGCGAAGAAGGCGTCCAGCGTGGCGAGGAATTTCCCGACCGGCTGCGCCTCGGGGCGGTGCTGCTCGTCCAGCTTCGCCTTCAGCTTCACCACGGCATTGCGGAAGTTCTCGAACACGGTGGGAAGCTCCATGAGCGAAAGCTCTTCCTCGTACTTGGCCGGCTTGATGTCGGCCAGCTCCTGCCTGATGGCGGCCAGCTCGGCAAGCTTCTCGGGCTGGTGATCGGGGACGAAGCTGTTGATGCTCACCACGTGATCGACGGTGGGCAGGGCCTCCAGCGCCTTGGACTTGGCGGCTGCCTCCTCCCTGTTGTTGGCCGTCACCACCGCGAAGTAGCCGGCGTTCTCCCTGCTCCTCATGAGCTTGTGGGCGTAGGTGACCGACTCCAGCCCCTTGGCCTGCAGGTTCATCAGGTTGTAATCGAAAGCGATCTGGGACAGGGGATAGAGCGACGCCACGCAGAGCACGGCGGTGGCGGCAATCACCACCTTGGGATAACCGAAAAGGATCAGCGAAATCTTCTTCAGGTGCGGCCGCGGCCTCTCCTGGCGGGGTCGGCGCGGCTTTCTGTGCCTGGCCAAAAGCACCAGCATGGCGGGGAGCACGGTGAAGGTGACCGCCACGCAGATGACCACCCCGCCGCCGGCGATAATGCCCAGTTCGGCGATCCCCTTGAAGTCGGTGAAGACGAAGGTGAGGAAGGCGGCGGCCACGGTGGCGGCCGCCATCACGATGGCCCAGATGTTGCGGTCCAGACCGGTCTCGATCGCCGCCAGCTCGTCCTTGCCCAGCCGCAGTTCCTCCTGGTAGCGAAGTACCAGCTGGATACCGTACTCGATGCCGATGCCGATCAGCATGATGGCGAACACCATGGAGAGGATGTTGAGATGCCCCACCGCCGCGGTGGCAAAGCCGAAGGAGAGCGAGATGGCGACCAGGAGCGAGACCATGGCCGCAAAGACGTTCAGCACGCCCCGGAAGGCGACCAGCAAAAGGACCACGGTGAGCGCCAGCGAGACGATGGTGGCGAGCGAAATGTCACGCTGGCTGGTGGCCATCTCCTCGTTCTCGAGGACCGGCGCCCCGGTCAGTCCCACCTTCACCCCTTTGAACTCGGGGAGCGCCTTCACCTTGGCGATCTCCGCGCGCACGGTGGCGATGGCCGCGCCGGCCGGCACGAAACCGACCATCTTCCTGACCGGCAACACGGTCAGGATCTGCTGCCTCCCCGCCTTGGCGAAGGAGGATTCCGAGCTCATGAACATGCTTTCCAGGGAGGGGGGCGCACCGCCGCCCGAGCCGAAGGTGGTGAAGCCCGCACCCAGCTTGTCCAGCATGAAGACGATGCCGGGAAGCTTGGAGCTGTCCCCCGCCACGTAGCTGTCCATGGTCTTCGTCATGTAGTTGAAGAGGGTCTGCACGGAAGGGGCCTTGGCGAGCGCCTTCAGGGGGGGAGCGGCCAGGCTGATGTTTTTGTGCAGCTCCTTCAGGTCGGCGAGATCCATGAAGAGCAGGCCGTTGTTCTTGAAGAAGGGGAGCGCGTAGGGGTAGAAGACGTCGGAGAAGTGCTCCTTGTCGCGGGAGAAGGCGTCGTAGAGCTTCTGGCCGAAAGCGCCCGCGCGCTCGGCGTCGTCGCTCTCGATCACCACCACGATGTCCTCGGGGTCGCCGAACTCGGCGCGGTAGGCCTGGTAGTCACGGTTGAAGGAGGTGTTCTTCGGCATGAGGTCGTCCCGGCCGGTCAGAAACTCCATCCTTTGGGTGGTGTACCAAAGTGACAATGCGGACAGTACCAGGGCCACCCCCAGCACCAACCATGGGTAGCGCGACGAAAGGGAGAAAAGCATACCTCCCTTGTTAGCAGATTGTGTCATAGGATCACTGTCTCTCTTTCCCGTTTTTTCGCCCACGCAACCTAGCATACCGCTACCGCATAATCAAGATTCCTAAGTAAAACCAGTGTTTTATTTGGTATTTTTTGTTAGAGCTGACAAAAAGTGGTGTACCTTTACCCAAAAGTATGATAGATCTGGCAGCTTGTAACTTGCAGCAATATCCTTAAACTGTCATGACTTGTGCCAATCTCGCTCAAAGGAGTTTGTGGTGACTTCCCCCTTCAAACATCCCATCTCACACGCACTGACTTCATTCAACGGGGCCGCCGTCGAACAGGATCAGACAGCCAGCCAGAACCAGGGAGCCAAGATACACCGCCTTCCCCCTTCTATCTGGAAGAGAAAGCAGGGGCAGGCAAAGAACCAATTAGATCTCGCCATCGATGCGAGCCGCGATTTCTTCTTCCGTGAGCAGCTCCCCAAAGGTTACTGGTGGGCTGAGCTGGAATCCAATGTCACCATCACCGCCGAATACATCATGCTGTTCCATTTCCTGGGGCTCGTCGATCACGAGCGGCAGGGTAAGATGGCCAACTACCTCCTCTCCAAGCAGACCGAGGAGGGTTTCTGGACCATCTACTACGGCGGCCCCGGTGACCTTTCCACCACGGTGGAGGCCTACTTCGCGCTGAAACTCTCCGGCTATCCGGCCGACCACCCGGCCATGGTGAAAGCGCGCAGCTTCATCCTGGAGCAGGGCGGCCTCATCAAGACCCGCGTTTTCACCAAGATCTTCCTCGCCATGTTCGGCGAGTTCGCCTGGTTCGGCGTGCCATCCATGCCGGTGGAGCTCACCCTGCTCCCCAACTGGGCCTACTTCAACATGTACGAGTTCTCCAGCTGGGCCCGCGCCACCATCATACCGCTGTCGGTGGTGATGGACAAAAGGCCGGTCAAGAAGCTCCCCCCCGCCATGCGGGTGCAGGAACTCTTCGTGCGTCCGCCGCGCCCCATCGACTACACCTTCACCAAGGAAGACGGCATCCTCACCTGGAAGAACTTCTTCATCGGCGCCGACCACATGCTGAAGGTCTACGAGAGAAGCCCGATCCGGCCCTTCAAGAAAAGGGCGCTCTCCGAGATCGAGAAGTGGGTGGTCGAGCACCAGGAGAGCACCGGCGACTGGGGCGGCATCCAGCCGGCCATGCTGAACGCCATCCTCTGCCTGAACGCGCTCGGCTATCCCAACGATCATCCGGTGATGGTGAAGGGGATGGAGGCACTGGCCAACTTCTGCATAGAGAGTGAAGACCAGATCGTGCTGCAGTCCTGCATCTCGCCGGTCTGGGACACCGCGCTGGCCCTGAAGGCGCTCACCGATTCCGGCGTCCCCACCGACCACCCTTCGCTGGTCAAGGCGGCCGAGTGGCTTTTGGACAAGGAAGTGAGAAAGCCCGGCGACTGGAAGATCAAGTGCCCGGAGCTGGAGCCCGGCGGCTGGGCCTTCGAATTCCTGAACGACTGGTATCCGGACGTGGACGACTCCGGCTTCGTAATGATGGCCTTGAAGGGGATCCAGGTCAAGGACCGCAAGCTCATGGACGGCGCCATCAAGCGCGGCATCAACTGGTGCCTCGGCATGCAGAGCAAGAACGGCGGCTGGGGAGCCTTCGACAAGGACAACACCAAGTACCTCCTGAACAAGATCCCCTTCGCGGACCTGGAGGCGCTCATCGACCCCCCCACCGCCGACCTTACCGGCCGGATGCTGGAACTGATGGGGAACTTCGGCTACTCCAGGGAGTACCCGGCGGCCGTGCGCGCGCTGGAATTCCTGAAGAAGGAGCAGGAGCCGGAAGGGTGCTGGTGGGGGCGCTGGGGGGTCAACTACCTCTACGGCACCTGGTCGGTGCTCTGCGGTCTCAAGGAGATCGGCGAGGACATGACCCAGCCTTACATCCGCAAGGCGGTGAACTGGATCAAGTCGCACCAGAACATCGACGGCGGCTGGGGCGAGACCTGCGAGTCTTACCACGACCGCACCCTGGCAGGCATCGGGGAGAGCACCGCATCCCAGACCGGCTGGGCGCTGCTGGCGCTGCTGGCGGCCGGCGAGGCGAACTGCTCGGCAGTCACCCGCGGCATCCAGTACCTCCTTTCCACCCAGAAGGCGGACGGCACCTGGGACGAGATGAACTACACCGGGACCGGCTTCCCCAAGTACTTCATGATCAAGTACCACATCTACCGCAACTGCTTCCCGCTGATGGCACTCGGCACCTACCGGGCGCTGACCGCCGGCGAAGAGTAACGCGTAAAAGCGATAATTTCCCGCTGCACGTCCCCCCTTGATAAAGGGGGGACAGGGGGGATTGCTTCTGGCTTTCACTTTTTTGCGGGAGTTAAGATTCCAGACATGAGAGCGTTTGTCACCGGCGCCACCGGTTTCATAGGGGCGAGCATCGTCCGCGAGCTTTTGAAGGACGGCTGGCAGGTGCGGGTCCTCGCGCGACCCGGCTCCGACCGCAGGAACCTCTCCGGGCTGGACGTAGAGATCTTCGAGGGGGACCTGAGCGACCAGGCGGCACTGGCGCGCGGGCTTGACGGCTGCCGGGGCCTCTACCACGCCGCCGCCGACTACCGGCTGTGGACCAAAGACCCCGCCTCCATGTACGAGGCGAACGTGGGGGGGACCCGCAACATCCTCTGCGCCGCCCTGCAGGCGGGGGTCGAGAAGGTGGTCTACACCAGCTCGGTCGGGACCTTGGGCAATCCCGGCAACGGCACCCCGGGCAGCGAAAAGACCCCGGTCGGCTTCGGCGACATGGTGGGCGATTACAAGAAGAGCAAGTTCCTGGCCGAGCGCGAGGCGGAAAGCTTCCTTGCGCGCGGGCTGCCGCTGGTGATCGTCAACCCGTCCACCCCGGTGGGCCCCCTGGACATCAAGCCGACCCCGACCGGCAAGATCATCGTCGACTTCCTGAACGGCAAGATGCCGGCCTACCTGGACACCGGGCTAAACCTGATCGACGTGGAGACCTGCGCGCGGGGGCACATCCTGGCGGCGCAGAAGGGAAGGATCGGCGAGAAGTACATCCTGGGCAACGAGAACCTGACCCTGGCCAGGATCTTCGCGCTGCTCTCCGAGATCACGGGACTTGCCGCCCCCAAGGTCAGGCTCCCCTACTACCCGATCCTGATGGCAGCCTATGTGAACGAGGGAATCGCCAAGCTGACCGGGAAAGAGCCGCTGATACCTCTGGCCGGGGTGCAGATGGCCAGGAAGTTCATGTACTTCGACCCCGGCAAGGCAGTGGCCGAGCTGGGCCTGCCCCTTACCCCGGTCAGGGGATCGCTGGAGCGGGCGGTCGACTGGTTCCGCCGCCACGGCTACGCCAAGTAGGACTTTACAGATCCCGCTGCCAAAGTGAAGCCTGGCAGCGGGTCAGGAAACGAGGTCCGGGAACTTTACTATTTACAGTTCCCGTTTTTAGTTTAAAATCAGAGCCCTTAGCCTTCCTCCCCTGAAACAGCTCTTTTCCTGCAGTGTGATGGGTTATCAGGAGAACTAGTGTACAAACTGCTTTCGAAGATAAACAGTCCTAAAGACCTGAAAAAACTAAAAGCCGATGACCTGGGCAAGCTGGCCGACGAGGTGCGCTGCTACCTTCTGGAGACGGTGCCCAAGACCGGCGGGCACCTGGCCTCCAACCTTGGCTGCGTGGAGTTGAGCATCGCGCTTCACTACTGCTTCGACTCGCCTTCCGACAAGATCATCTGGGACGTCGGCCACCAGGCCTACACCCACAAGATCCTCACCGGCCGCCGCGACCTCTTCCCGACCCAGCGCTGCTACAAAGGGATCAGCGGCTTCCCCAAGAGAAGCGAATCGGTCCACGACGCCTTCGGCGTCGGGCACTCCTCGACCTCCATCTCGGCAGGCCTCGGCATGGCGGTGGCAAGCGCCCTCGCCAACGACAGCAACCGGGTGATCTCGGTGATCGGCGACGGCTCCCTTACCGGGGGCATGGCCTTCGAGGCGCTCAACCAGGCGGGGCACCTCAGGAAGAACCTGATCGTGGTGCTGAACGACAACGAGATGTCCATCTCCAAGAACGTCGGTGCCCTCTCCTCGTTCATCTCCAGGAAGATGACCGGCGGCTACTACAGAAGCCTCAAGAAGGAGATGGAGGAGCTCATCACCGGCATCCCCGCCATCGGCCGAAACATCCTGCACTTCGCCAAGAAGGCCGAGAACTCCCTGAAGGGGTTCCTGACCCCGGGCACCCTGTTCGAGGCGCTCGGCTTCGAGTACGTGGGACCGATCGCCGGACACGAGTTAAGAGACCTGGTGGCGGTGCTGGAGAACGTGAAAAAGATCGAGGGACCGATCCTTCTGCACGTGATGACCAAGAAAGGCAAAGGCTATCCTCCCGCCGAGGAGACCCCGGACAAGTTCCACGGCATAGCACCGGTGAAGCCCGCCGGCGCCGCCTCCAAGCCAGCGCCCCCCTCCTACACCCAGGTGTTCGGGGACACCATGATAAAGCTCGCCGCGGGCGACCCCAAGGTGCTGGCCATCACCGCCGCCATGCCTGACGGCACCGGGCTTTCCGGATTCGGCAAGAAGTACCCGGAGCGCTTCTTCGACGTCGGTATTGCCGAGCAGCATGCCCTCACCTTCGCCGCGGGACTTGCCACCGAAGGTTTCCACCCGGTCGCCGCCATCTACTCGACCTTCACCCAGCGGGCCTACGACCAGGTGTTCCACGACATCTGCCTGCAGAAGCTGCCGGTGACCCTGGCGCTGGACCGCGCCGGCCTGGTCGGCGACGACGGCCCCACCCACCACGGCGCCTTCGACATCTCCTATCTGCGCCATCTCCCCGGGCTGACCGTGATGGCGCCCAAGGACGAGAACGAGCTGCAACACATGCTGAAGACCGCCGTCTACAGCGGCCGCCCGGTCGCCCTGCGCTATCCGCGCGGAGCAGGCTACGGCGTGGCGATGGACCAGGAGCTGAAAGAACTGGAGATCGGCAAGGGAGAACTGCTGGTCGAGGGGGACGACCTGACGCTGGTGGCGATCGGCTCCACCGTCTATCCCGCGCTGGAAGCAGCCAAGGCCCTCAAGGAGAAAGGGATCTCCGCCGCCGTGGTCAACGCACGCTTCATCAAGCCGCTGGACAGCGAGCTGATCCTCGCCCAGGCACAAAAGAGCGGCTGCCTGATCACCGTCGAGGAGAACGCCCTGCAGGGCGGTTTCGGCTCCGCCGTACTGGAAGCGATCTCCGATGCAGGGCTCAACACCGTCAGGGTGAAGAGGATCGGCATTCCCGACCGCTTCATCGAGCACGGCAGCCAGGCCCAGCTGCGCGCCGACCTGGGACTCGACGCAGCCGGCATTGCCGCAACCTGCGAGGAGTTCCTGCACGCGCAGAGCGTGCAGATGCCCCAGCTCGCCAGGGTGAAGTGAAACATCGAACAGTCTGAAAACAAACGGGACAGTCACAGGGAAGGATGCCCCTTTGACTCGTCCCGTTTTACTGTGTCAAAATCAGCCCTTTAGGCACAAAAAAACCATTGAACCGCAGAGACGCGGAGATCGCAGAGAAAGACGGAGAACCTTTTTGTCGTTACACCCAAAAGATTTTTCTCGGCGCTCTCTGCGTCTCTGCGGTTCACATTGCCTCTGATCGTCAACTAACAAACACAGCAATAAAGGAAAGAATCACCATGCGTTTCCCGATGCGACTCAACTACGACCTGACCAAGTACATCATGTCCAACAAGATGAAGAAAGTGGACAAGTATCCGCTCGTGCTGATGCTGGAGCCTACCCATCTTTGCAACCTCGCCTGCTCCGGCTGCGGAAGGATCAGGGAATACGCGGACACCATCCAGGACATGCTGACCCTCGAGGAGTGCCTGGATTCCGTCGACCAGTGCCCGGCGCCGGTCGTCACCATCACCGGCGGCGAACCGTTCCTCTACCCGCACATCTTCGAGCTGATCGAGAAGGTGCTGGAGCGCGGCAAGCATATCTACCTCTGCACCAACGCGCTTTTGCTCGAGAAAGCACTCGACAAGATGAAGCCGCACCCGAACTTCGTCTTGAACGTACACATGGACGGCATGGAGGAGACCCACGACCGGATCCTGGAGCGTGCCGGCACCTTCAAGATCGCCATGTCCGCCATCAAGAAGGCCAAGAGCCTGGGCTTCCGGCTCTGCACCAACACCACCATCTTCAAGGAAACCGACCTGATCGAGATCGAGATGCTCTTCTCCCACCTGAAGGACCTGGGCGTGGACGGCTTCCTGGTGGCCCCCGGTTTCGGCTACGAGGCCGTCGGCGAGAAGCTCTTCCTGGAGCGGCGCGAGATCGAGAAGAAATTCGAGCAGGTCTACGAGATGAGCAAGCGCTTCTGCTTCTTCTCCACCCCCATGTACCTCCGCTTCCTGAAAGGGGACAAGCAGCTCGAGTGCACCCCCTGGGGCAACCCGACCAGGAACACCCGCGGCTGGAAGGCCCCCTGCTACCTGATTACCGACGCCCACTATCCGACCTTCAAGGAGATGATGGAGAAGACCCAGTGGGACAAGTACGGCGTCGGCAAAGACCCGCGCTGCGCCCAGTGCATGATGCACTGCGGTTTCGAGCCCTCCGTGGTCGAAGAGATCGGCAAGAGCTGGAAGGACATGTGGGAGATGTTCCTCTGGAATTTAAGCTAAGGCACGCTTAGCGCCCTTTACACCGTCAAAGCCCGGTGGTCCGCGAGGATCATCGGGCTTTTTTTTGCCTGGAGGTCCGCTTGACCTGAGGGTCCGCTGGGGTTTGCTTGTGGGGTGGACGCGGCGGACTGCATGGACACTGTGGTCGGAGGTGGAGCGTGACTGGACCTTTGCGGAGGCGAACAACCTAGTGCCCCCCGAGAAAGACCCTCCAGCCAAAGCGGACCATAGCAGTTGCTTTTCTTATTCGCTCTGCTATTCTGAGGCAAAGTATAATTAGTTTATACCAATTTTCCTGGCCTATCTGTTCAAAAGGAGGCTCCCATGGTCTTCAAGTACAAGCTGCCGAAGATCCCGGCGCAATTGCTCGTCATGGCTCTCACCTTCGCAGGTTTGCTGTCAAAAGTCCCAGTACTGCGGGACCGGCACAGCAGGATGGTTTCGGATGAGTACTTCATCAACCTGACAAAACTGTTCCAACAACTGTGCGAGGAAGCTAAGTACAACCGCCTCAAGCTGATCCAGCGGGATAAGGTCCAACAGGAGCTGACCGACCTGATGAGGAGATTCTTTCACTTTTTGGAAGCCGTGGGAGATGAAGACGACCTTCTCGCCATTCAGGAAACTGGAATCGAGATGAGCAAACCCCGTAAAAAGACGGCTAACAAGACCTACCCGCCTTTGGTCACCACCTCTGCCGGAACCGGCGATCAATGAAATCTCCTCCCCCCGAAGCCGGAACAGATATTCAGCACCTTCGGGGCACCGGCTTTTCCCTCCCCTCGTCCTGCCTCGTGTCGGCCCAATCCATCCTCTCACTTTGCCAGTATTACCGTCAGCTTCGACTGCCTCATCAACAGCAGGGACAACCTTAGTCACCATGCCGGCCAACAGTTCCACTGACTGGAGCATCAGGTCCGAGGGCTTAACCAACCCGCCCGCGGGCTTGACCAACTGGTCCACAACGCTGAGGTACTAATCCAAAGCGTCGACCAGCTGGTTCATGCTACGATCCAACTGGGTCCACCACACCAACCAACAGGTCCACCACTCCAACCAACAGGTCCACCGCATCAACCAACAGGTCCTCCGCATCGACCAACAGGTCCTCCGAGTCGACCGACAGGTACACCGCGTCGACCAACAGATCCACCGCGTCGACCAACAGGTCAAGGTTTTGGCCCAGCTTGTCGCGGCCTTGGCAACCATGTCTCGTGGGCTGAACAGCAACCTGCCACAGCGAAACAGCAGTGTCGTTGAGCTGTGAAGCAGTCCCGGGTCCGACACAAGCATTTCCTGGAGCACAGACCCAACTGGTGCATAGCCTGACCACTTGATCCAGGACGCGGACCATGTGGTCGACGGTCCAGCCTGCTCTATCCCCTGAGATGGAATCTTTGAAGGAAGGAAGATCGGTTATGGCGTGCGATCCATCCATGCAGACCATGCAGTACCCGCTGGGTTGGTGCCGGATGCCGTTAAGGTGAGAATGCGTGTTTGGCTTAGTGGGCGGTGCTCTAAAGGGAAGCGGACATAGTCGCGTGGTTGTCCGAAAGGGTTAGAAGATCGACTGCGAGGGCTTGAGGCGATGCCACCGCTTGACGACTGCTTAGGGGAAGGGGCGATAGAGGTCACACAGAGGATAGTTCCCTTTGGCGGACGCGTCCGGCTTAAGTATCATTTATCGGCAACGCACCAAACATTCTGGCGCTGACCAGTCACTTCTCTCCCTTAACCTCGCCTTCCTTCGCGGGTCCTTCCTTGCCAGGCATTTTTCGCAGTTCCTCCTCCTGGGGCGTGAAAAGCTCAATGGGGATCTTGCGGTTCACCTCGATGTCGTCCAGCACGATCTCGGAAATCTTGATGCCTCCGGCATAGCTGGTCAGCTTGTGCGGGAACTGTACCCCGTTAACGGGACGAAAGTCGCCGTATTCAGTGGAAAGCTCGCCGGTCCCCGTCCCGCCCATCGCAAAGCTTGCGTCGACACGGACGATGAAGCCGGTCCGGGCATCCACCAGGATGCCGAGCCGGGGTGCGCGCTTGGGCTCGACAAACAGCAGGCGGGTCTCCTTCCCTTTGTACGGCTGGTCGCCACCGAATCTCGCATGGTAGCTGCCGCTGGCAAGCGCCATCGGCAGGTTCAGATAGCTGTACTGGTACAACATGGACTGCAGCTCGAGCTGGGAAACCGGCGCGAAACCCGCCTCCGTCGCCTGCCAGCCGCGATCGCCGTTCAGTACCCTGACATCTCCTCCCAGCTCGGGCATGACCTCGACGCGCAGCTTGCCGGGCCGCTGGAAATAACGGGCATACTGCCCCGATTTCCCGCTCAGGAACTCGGTGATTCTTCCCCTGGCGATGACCGAGGCGACATTTCTGACCGCATCGGCACCTCCATATGCCCTTAACAGCATTGAGACGGTGTCGGCCGCCCGGTCGTGTTTGACCTCGTCTCCCCGGCTCCCGGTTGCAGGCAGCAGTAACAGGCCCAAAACCAGCAGGGTAATGGTCACAAGCGCAGAAAATCCAGATCTCATAGGGGCCTCATTTGATCGCTGATCCAGCCTCTTGCAGCGCGCAAAGACCGGATCGAAAATGCGGGGCTTACCTCCCCTGCGGCAGGAGATTCAACCCTTATCCATTCTAGGATATTCAGCAAAGGCCGACAAGACGACCGTAAGGTCGGCAAGACGTGGTGCACAGGGAGCCGCTTTCGCCATGACGGTGGCGCAACTGTCGTCTACCTGTCCCACTCCGGCCGCAGTTCAGTTGGCCATAGCGAAGGTGCGTTTCATTTGTGCGGTAATTTTAGATTCCTTACATTACATTTCTGTGTTAAAGTGCCACCTCGCAAAAAGGTCGGCAAAGCCGGTTCCGACATCACGGGGTGATACGTGAAAAAAGTGCTATTGATCGACGACTGCAAGTTCATTACTGAGGTTTATTCGGATTTTCTCTCATCGCGGGGCTACAGGGTGGAGTCGGTGAATTCTCCTTTCGGTGTCACCACGAATATCACCAAGAACAAGCCCGACGTTGTCCTCTTGGATCTCAACCTGCCGGGCTTAAGCGGCAGAGGTGTACTGGAATTGCTGAACGGCCAGAGAACGTCCCGCATCATCGTCATATCGGCGGATAGCCGTGTCGAGGAAATGAAGGGGCTCGCCCTTTCCGGTCTGGCCGACGATTATTTCGTCAAGGGCAACGATCTCGATTACCTCGACCAGAAAATAAAAAAACTCGTGATATGATTTAGCCTTGTGCTCGGTTCGCCGCGCACATGCAGCACCACATTTATTCGAATGGAGGGATGTACAATGAAAAAACTGACGATTCTTGTGACAACTGCCCTGTGCACTGCAGCGCTCGCTACCTCGGCTTTCGCCTTCGACCCGCTGAAGAGCGCCAACGAAACTCTCGACAAATCCAACCAGGCTGTGGAAAAGGCGTCGCAAAAACAAGCCGACGTGAAAGCCAAAGCTTCCCAAAAACAAGCCGACGTGAAAGCCAAAGCTTCCCAAAAGGAAGCTGACGTGAAAAGCAAAGCTTCCCAGAAGGAAGCCGACGTGAAAAGCAAGGCTTCCCAGAAGGAAGCCGACGTGAAGGGTAAAGCTGCCAGCAAGAGTGCAGAAACCAAGGCCAAGGCCGAGAAACAAAAAGCTGCCGTGAGCGATACTCACAAAAAAGCCAAGAAGACCGCCGCCGGCGCCAAAGACAAGGCCAAAAAGTCCGCCGCTGATGCCAAGGCAAGCAAGGACACCATGGTCAACGACATGAAGGACATGAAAGACATGAAGTAACCATGGTCCGCATAGCGGCCATCGCAAAATGAAAAACGCCGTGCCTCTCTGAGAGGGTCACGGCGTTTTTTTTTGCCACGGTTACCGGGGGCCATTCAGCAGCGTCAAGGATTGCCTGCCTGCTGCTTTGGCTGCAGCCCTTTTGGCGGGTCAACGAACATCAGCCGGACCGACCATCCGTACTGGGGGTCGTGCTGCAGTTGTCCCCTGGCATCGAACTTTCCCTTCCCCTCCTTGGTGGAGACCAGGGCGCGCAAGGCGACCGGCTTGCCCTTGAGAAGCCTGGAGGCAAGCGACGGCGAAATCTGCTTCCCCCAGCGGGAAAGCCTGTCCTTCCACAACACAAAACCGCAGCGGGCACTGCAGGAATATCCTTTCTCGAATTCGCGGACGCTTTGGCCGCAGGCGGGACAGGCGCCTATCACCCCGTCTCCCGTCCCCTGCGTGCTGCGCGCTTTTCCTTTTCCAGAAGCGGTACCCGGTCCGTCGCCCTTTTCGGCCCTGCCGGGTTTGCCGCCCGGAGTTCCCCGGCCGGCGGCCGCAGGGGTGGTAGCTGCCCCGCCTTTGCCGAGGGCCCTGTCGATCCAGGCCGAGAGCTCGGCACGGCTTTTAAGGACGGCATCGGGAACGACGAGGCCGCCTTTTTCCGCCAAGAGCTTGGCGTAGCGAAGCTGTCCTTCGCTGGGCGCAGCCCCCTCCCCTCTTGCCGGCGGGACGGCGAACCCCATCTTGGCGTGCACCCCTTTACAGAAGCGCTGCCAGGTCTCCTTGTTATCCACGATCAGGTCGAGAAAGCCTTCCATCCGGCGGGTCAGCTCGTAATCGATCACCCAGCCGTGGTTGTCCCGCAGGTAATCGATCAGCGTCTCGCCCGGCGGCAGCGGCACCACCTTCCCCTTCTCTTCCCGCACGTAGCCGCGGTCGGTGATGTTCTTGGTGATCGATGCATAGGTGGAGGGGCGCCCGATTTCCAGCCGCTCCAGCTCCTTTACCAGGGAGCCGAAGGTGAAGCGGCCCGGTGGCTTGGTCTTCTTCTCGTCGAGCGTTTCCCCCTTTTTGGCCACCAGCTCTCCCGGCGCCACCTCCGGGAGCGCCTGCATCGGGTCGTCCTCCTTACGCTCCTTATCGTCCTCGGTGTCGCTGTAGACGCGGAGAAAGCCGTCGAACTTGAGCACCCTGCCGTTGGCCCTGAACTTCTCGCCCGCCACCTCGAAGAGCATCAGGGTGGCATCGTAGACCGCCTGCGCCATCTGGCTCGCCACGGCTCTGCGGAAGATGAGCTCGTAGATCCGCACGTGCTCGGCGGTGAGCCCCTCCCGTTTGAGCAGCGACGGGATCTCGGCCAGTGAATGCATGTGGGTGGGGCGGATCCCCTCGTGGGCGTCGGCCTGCGAATTCTTCGATTTGTACTGGTTGGGCTTGGGCGGAAGATAGTGCTGGCCGAGGGCGTCAGCAAGGAACGTGCGGATCTCGGCAATGAACTCGTCGGCCATGCGGACAGAGTCGGTGCGATGGTAGGTGATCAGGCCATGATCGAACAGCGCCTGGGCGAGCTTCATGGTCTGCTCTGGCGGCAGTTTCAGCCGGGCGGCAGCGGCAGCCTGCAGATCAACCGTGGTAAAGGGTGGCTTGGGCGACTGCCGGGTCTCCTTCTTCTCGACCCTGACCGCCAGGGCGTGGCTTTCGGCCTTGATGGCCTCGACGATCGCTGCGGCGTCGGCCTGGTTCTCGAACTTGCCGCGCACATGGCGGGCCAGGAACTCGGTGCCGCCTTTTTCGAGCAGGATGCTGAGAACCCAGTACGGTGTCGGCACGAAAGCACGGATTTCCCGTTCCCGATCGACCACCAGGCGCACCGCCGGCGACTGCACGCGCCCCACGCTGAACTTCCCCGACAGCGCACGGCTGGCAATGGGGGAGAGGATGTAGCCGACCAGGCGGTCACCGATCCTGCGGCCGAGAAAGGCGTGGTAAAGACCGGCGTTGGTCTTATGGAAAGGGACCGCCTTGCCAAGCGAGTCGCGCAACCCCTTCTCGGTCACCTCGAAAATCTCCAGGCGCAGGCACTCCTTGGCGACCGAGCTGACCTCCTCGAAGATGTGCCTGCTGATGGCGTACCCTTCCCGGTCAGGGTCGCCCGCCAGCATGACCGTCTCCCCCTTGGCCGCCTCGCGCAGTTCGCGCGGAAGGTTCTTCTTTTTTTCGTGGTAGACGAAGGTAGGCTGATAGCTCTGCAGATCCACGCCGATCGAGGAGTCGGGGAGGTCCTTGAAGTGGCCGACCGTGGAGATGGTCTTCGCCTTCAGGATCGACTGGATTTTCTTGGCCTTGGTGGGCGACTCGACGATGATCAGCAAAGGTGCCTCGGGAAAGGTGTGGACTCGGTGGTGCAGTTTAACATCGGCACCGAGAAGGACAAGATAAAAGAACCCCATCCTCACCCTGCCCCTCCCCTTGAAGGGGAGGGAACGTTTCTGCAAATCTGCAACGATAATTCTTCTTGTGATTTTGTGACCTTTCGTGGCTATAAGGTTCTCGCGGTTGAATCTGCGGTTATCCGCCCTGCCAGCTTGGTCAGCCGTTTGTGGGCCTTGTGGTTCTTCACCGCCATGGCGAGCGCCTTGGCCTCGCCGATCACCACCACCAGCTTCTTGCCGCGGGTGACCGCCGTGTAGATCAGGTTGCGCTCCAGCATGGTGTAGTGCTGCATGGCCAGCGGGATGACCACCGCGGTGTACTCGGAGCCCTGGCTCTTGTGGATGCTGGTCGCGTAGGCGAGGCTCACCTCGTCCAGCTCGCCAAACTCGTACTCCACCAACCGCTCGTCATACTCCACCCCCAGCGTTCCCTCCTCCAGATCGACCCTCACGATGGTCCCGATGTCCCCGTTGAAGACTTCCTTCTCGTAGTTGTTGACCGTCTGGATGACTTTGTCTCCCGGCGAGAAGCTGGTACCGAACCTGCTCACCTTCGGCTCGGATTGGCCGTTCAGCACTTTCTGCAGTTCCTCGTTAAGGGAGCGGGCGCCCAGCCCCCCGCGGTTCATGGGGGTGAGCACCTGGATGTCGCGCACCGGATGGAAACCGAAACGCTTGGGGATCCGCTCGGTTATCACCTGCAGAAGCTTTTCGTGGATGTCTTCGGGTGTACTGGCGGGGATGAAATAGAAGTCCACCAGCTCCCGGGTCTCGTCCTTCAGGGGAAGCTCTCCGCGGTTGATGCGGTGGGCGTTGACGATGATCCGTGAACTGGCGGCCTGCCGGAAGATCTCGACCAGCCGGACGGTGGGGATGGTGCCCGATTCGATGACATCGGAGAGGACGCAGCCCGGGCCGACGGAGGGAAGCTGGTCCACGTCCCCCACCAGCACGAGTGCTGCGCGGTCCGGGATGGCGGCGAGAAGCTTGTTCATCAGCACGAGGTCGACCATGGAGGCTTCGTCCATCACCACCAGTTCGGTGTCGAGCGGATGTTCCCGTCCGCGCTTGAAGCCCATGCTCTGCGGATCGAATTCCAGCAGGCGGTGGATGGTCTTGGCCTCCAGCCCGGTCGACTCGGAGAGGCGCTTGGCGGCCCTGCCGGTCGGTGCGCAGAGGGTGACCCGGACCTCGCGGGCACGGATGATGGCCAGGATGCTGTTGACCAAAGTAGTCTTCCCGACGCCGGGTCCGCCGGTGACCACGACCACCTTGCTGCCCAAGGCCAGCCTGACCGCATCGCGCTGGGAGGAGGACAAGGTGACACCGGTCTGCCCCTCCACCCAGGGAATGGCCTTTTCTGCCACGATCTCCGGCCAGGGGGGAGCCCCGGTTGCCAGGCGGCAGAGACTGGAAGCGACGCCGATCTCGGCCCGGTAGAGCGGCGCCAGGAAGAGGCAGGGCTGCCCGCCGATCTCGTCCGGCACCAGGTTTTCCTCGGCGATCTCGGCATCGATGGCCTGCTCGATCACCGCCGGGGCAATTTCCAGGATCCCGACCGCTTTCTCGACCAGCTCGCTCCTGGTGGCGGCACAGTGCCCGCTGCCGGAGAGTTCCTGCAGGACGTGCCGCACTCCCGCCTGTGCCCGCATCAGCGAGTCGCGCCCGATCCCCAGCTTGGCGGCGAGCGCGTCGGCGGTCTTGAAACCGATGCCGTGGATATCGAGGGCAAGGCGGTAGGGATTTTCGGAGACCTTGACGATCGCCTCGTTGCCGTAGCTCTTGTAGATGCGCACGGCGCGGGCGGTCCCCAGCCCGTTGGACTGCAAAAAGACCATGATCTCGCGGATCGCCTTCTGCTCGACCCAGGCGCCCGCCACCCGCTCCATCCGCTTGCGGCCGATGCCGGGGAGCTCCAGGAGCCTTTCGGGACTCTGCTCGATGACCTCGAAGACCTCCGCCCGAAAAGCCTGGACCAGCACCTTGGCGAAATGGGGGCCGATACCGCGCACCATGCCGGAGCCCAAGTACTTCTCGATCCCCTCCAGGGAGCTGGGGGGAACCATCTTCAGCTGCTGCGCCTTGAACTGCATGCCGTGGGTGCGGTCGTTGTGCCAGGAACCGGTGCACTCCAGGAATTCCCCCGGCGTGACGGAAGCGGCGGAGCCGGTCACGGTGACCACTTCCCGGCGGCCGGAAACCTTCACCCGCAGCACGCAAAAGCCCGACTCCTCGCTGTGGAAGGTCACCCTTTCCACCGAGCCGGACAGCCGTTCAACGGGAGGATCGTGTGCTTTGCGGTCGATCATGGGACAGGTAGGTTATTGGAACTGAGCGGGGATCAAGAGTCGTCTTACCGGGCAAGAGCGGAGCTGAGGGCAAGGTCGAAGAGGCGGCCGTTTCGGGACATCCTGACCCTGGTCTCCTGGATTTCCACCACGCGGGCGCCGGAGACCATGGCCCCCTCACCCACCAGGCTGCCGTTCAGCACGGCCCGCCGCAGGTTTCGCTCATCCTGCCAGGCGATGCCGGACAGGGCGATGTCAGCCGCACCGGTCGGCACCGGCTGCTGAGCTTCCTGGCGCATTCGTCTCGCCTGTTTTTCGGAGTTCGGCAAGCCCTGCGCGCTTGCGGCCGCTTTGCTGCGCCCTTTTTTTGCCTTTACCGTCTGCGCTCCGGCGGCTGGAGCCTCGCCAGGAAGAGAAGCGGAGGCCGCTGGACGTTCTGCGCGGCTCTGCCCGGAAGCGGGATGAGGGGCAACGGCCTCAGGCACCCTGGGAACGGCAACTGCCTGCGCCTGCGCTCCGGCGGCGGGTCCAGCGGCAGGCAGCGCGGCGGTTTGGGCGACAGCCGCCGGAGGTGCCGAAGCTGCCGGTAGCTGTGCCGCGGGACTCTCCGCAGTGCCCGGATAGCCGGGTGCGACCGGAGCAGCCGCCACGGTAGCAGGGGGCGCGGACGACTGGTCTGCGGCAGTCTGCGGGGCGGCTGACAGGTCCCGGCCGGATTGCAGCGATTGGCCACCGCCCTGCCCCCTGATCAGGAAGCCGGCCCCTACCCCGACGATGAGGAGGACGGCACCGGCCGCCGCCATCAGGTACGGCTTGGCAGAGTGCGAGGTAACCTCCCCGCGGTAGCGGAGCACCTCCGGGCGCAGGTCCCCTCCGGCTCCGCGCCTGTTCTTGCGGTCCTGCTCCATCTTTCTCAATGCATCGAGTATCAGGCTCATCTGGTTGCCGCCTTGTGCAGTTGAAATATCATCCGTCTATCCTTCCGAAGCCAGCTTCAACGCCCCCTTTGAAAAGGGTGATTGAGGGGGATGTGCTTGTGGCTGACGGTCTTGCGGACTCAAAAGACAGGAGAGGCAAATCCCCCCTCGCCCCCCTTTGTCAAAGGGGAGGATAGATGCTAGCCGCGGGCGCTAAGGCCTGGGGGGAAGAAGCCGCCGGCCCGCCGGTAGAGCAGCAGGAGGGTGAGGCCTCCCGCCTGGCCGTCCACCTTGATTTTCTCCCGGCGCTGGAACTCCGCGATGGCGGCGCGGGTCTCGGGACCGAAGGCGCCGTTCACCTGCCCGCTGAAGCAGCCGGCATCCTTGAGGAGCCCCTGCAGAAGCCTGGTCCCTTCCGCCTTCTCGGCGCGCTTTTCCCGGGAGGAAATGCGGTGGAAATCCTTCCAGAAAACGGTCGCCTCGCCGTTCCAGAGCTGGGCCAATTCCGCAGGGGAGAGCTTCGCATGTCCCGCCAGCGCCGGCACAATCCTCACGCCGTCCTTGCCGATTGACTGCACCGCCACTACCCGGCTCCCCGCCCCGGGTACGGTAAGGTGCAGCAGCGCCGGGGTATCCAGCCGGGCCAGGGCATCGAACCCACCGCCAAACCTGGCCGCCAGCAGGCCTCGCTGGCGGGCCAGCGCCTTCACGCTGACCGGGGGCCCCGCCACCGGTTGGACCGGCGGCTTCTGCCATACCGCCAGCAGTGCGTTCACGGCGCTGAAGAGATTCTGCTGCTCGGGAAGCGCGGAAAGCTCGCGCAGCGCCTGCTCCCGCGAAAAGGGGGCTGGAGCTGCCACCTGTGCCGGTTTCTTGGCCTCCACCGCCCGGTGCGGGAATACCAGGAAGATGGCCACTGCCAGCAGGGCAACCACGAGCGAGCCGGCCAGGGCGACGGGAGAGGGCCGGCGGGAGGCCGACTCCCTGCGCAGATCGGCGATGGCGAGCGCGGCCATCGGTGCCGAGACGACCTTGGTCTCACCGGTGTAGGCAAGCAAGAGGGTGCGGTCGCACACACCGTTGATCAAGCGGGGCAACCCTCCCGAGTAGGCGAAGATCTTCTTCAGGGCGCCCGGCGAGAAGGTGAGAGGTTCACGTCCGCTGGCGGCGAACTTGATCCGGTGACGGATGTAGTCACGGGAATCGTCAATCCCCATCGGCTTCAGGTGGTAACGTACCGTGATGCGCTGGTCCAGCTGGCGAAGCTCGTCCCGCCCCAAGAGGTTGTTCAGCTCGGGCTGGCCGACCAGCACGATCTGGATCAGCTTGTCCGCGTCGGTCTCCAGGTTCGAGATGAGCCGGATATGCTCCAGCACCTCCACGGCAAGGTTCTGGGCCTCGTCGATCACCAGCACCACCGTCCGTCCCGCGCGGTTTTCCTCCAAAAGGAAGGCGTTCAGCGCCTGGTGCAGCTCCCGCATGTCGCTACCCTGCGAGCCGATGCCGAATTCAGCGTTTAACTCCTTCAGGAAGCCGAGCGGGGAGAGGGTCGGATTGAAGATCAAGGCGGTGCGGTAGCTGGCGTGATCAAGGTGGTTCAGCAAGGTGCGCACCAGGGTCGTCTTGCCGGTGCCGACCTCGCCGGAAAGCTCGATGAAGCCGACCCGGTTTTCGATGGCGAACAGCAGATGGGCGAAGGCCTCCTGGTGAGGAGCGCTCAGGAATAAAAAAGCGGGGTTGGGAGTCAGGGCGAACGGCGGCTCTTTGAAACCAAAATCTTCCCAGTACATGATTGCGCCGGCCGTCCTTTGAGAAAGGTGTCAGGTTAAACTACGGCAATAATCTATAGTTTTTTGCGGGAGTGTCAACAGAATTTGCTTTTCCCCCTCCCCTTACTTCCCGGTGAATCCCCCGGCGAAGTCCATCACGCACATGTAACGGTAGCGCGGATGTGGCCCGCAGGCGGCACCAGCCACCGACAGGCCGTGGTTGAAGATGTTCTTGCGATGGCCGCGGTCGGGCACCTTGTCGTCGATGATCAGCTCCATGACCATCAGGCGCGGAGTATCAGGTCCGTAGCCGATGTTTTCCGCTATGCGCCGCACCCAGCTGCCATGCTTCTCGATCCTCGCCTCCATGTCGCCGCTGTCCCCACCGTTGTGGCCAACGCCTCCCGTGCGCCCCTGCTCATTCACCAGGTCGGCCGCCGCCCGGGCAAGCCCCGCCGACCACTGCAAGGGAGGAACGGAGCGCTGCTTCTCAAGAAAGGCGATGGCGTCATCCACGGCGGCCACCCCCTCGCTGGTCACCACCAGGTTTGCCGTTCCGGGAATGCGGTAGACCTTGCCGGAGAAATTGCGGCGCAGATCGCGGAGATAGCCGGCGTAACGGTGGGGATTGGTGCGGGCGAGGTTGGTCTCGGCCAAAAGCTCCTTGGCGAAACGATCGGAGGTTGACGCGGTACTGGTCCCGGTCAACAGCAGCAGGAACAGTATGCCGACTGTTCTTTTCACACCTTTGATCATCCGGTCACCTTTGCGCGCCCCATCCCCATCCTCGCCTCAGAGAGTTCCCAACTTTGCTTCGAAGACCTTCAGGGCGGCGGCCAGCGTCCCTTCTATATCATCACCATACACGGTGAAATAGAGATATTGACCCGAGTAATGATGCCAGTTCAGATCCTCGACCTGCAGCGGTGCTAACAGGCGTTCCATTTTCTCGTAGGGAAAGAAGAGTTCGCCGTTTGGCCAGGTCCTTCTCAGCTTCTTTGTCTGAGCGTCGGTGAGCGGTATCCGGTAACGTATTGACACGATTTCGGCGTTCACTCAGAAAACCTCCCGCAGGTCATCCATTCAAGGCAGCATTTTCAAGCCCTATGCCAGTCCAGAGTACAGCATATCACAGTTCACCCTTTCGCCGTTCACATTGAAAAGCTTAACAGTTACCAATAGAGAGTATCGGGCTGACTCTATGACAGGAAAAGGTCCATCAGACGGGAAGATCGCGGGGCCGGCCCCCTCCCCTTCCCGGCAGGAAGAGGAGGGGACTGGGAAGGATGAGTTTATGCAGGGGGGGGACGGAGCCGTGGCGGGCTCAGATGGATTTACGCCAGGCCAGGCGTCCCTCGAGCCAGCGGGAGAACGAGGTGAAGCTGAAGCAGAGGACGAAGTAGACCGCGGCGATGAAGATGAAGATCTCGGTCGGATAGGACATGGTCCGGTTGTTCACCTGGGTGGCGACGTGGGTCAGCTCGGAAACGCCGACGATGAAGGCGAGCGAGGTGTCCTTGATCAGCGAAACGAACTGGTTCACGAAGGAGGGGATCATGTTGCGCATCCCCTGCGGCAGCACGATGTAAAGCATGGCCTGCCAGTGCTTGAGGCCGGTGGAGACGGCCGCCTCGACCTGCCCCTTGGGAACCCCCTCGATCCCCGCCCGGACGATCTGCGACATGTAGGCGGAAGTGAAGAGGGTGAGCCCCATGATCACCGTCTGGCTCTCCGGCACGGTCTTGCCCATCAGGGCCGGCAGCAGGAAGTACATCCAGAAGATCACCATCAAAAGCGGGAGGCCGCGCACCGTGTTGATGAACAGGTTGACCGGGTAACGGATGGCGGCTATCCGCGAGAGGCTCAAAAGCCCCAGGATCAGACCTCCGAAGAAGGAGAGGATGCAGGAGACCACCGCCAGGTAGAGGGTGAGCCCGAGCCCCCCCAGCGGCCCGTTCGGGAAGCGCCCGATCATGAAGTAGGTGAAGTTGTCAGCTATTACGTGGAAATCAAGCATGCCGTCCATGTGCGTCCTCTGTACTTAGAATTGCCGCTCATCCTGGTCCTGCCCAGGGATGAACCAAAAACCTTTCCCCCGTCCGGGCCTCCAGAGCGTATCCTGCCCCGCCCTGGGTCCGCTGTGAGCCGGGGTCCCCCTTTGCCGCGTGACTAGGCGCGGTGCGGGTTGAGCACCTTCTTGTTGTACACGTCCATTAGCGCGGTGATGACCACCGACAGGGTGAGGTAGACCACCGTGGCGGCGGTGAAGGCCTCGAACCCCTTGAAGGAGTAGCTCTCGACCTGGCGGGCCTGGTAGGTGACTTCCATGACGCCGATGGTCATGGCAAGGGACGAGTTCTTGGCAAGGTTAAGGAACTGGTTGACCAGGGGGGGCACGGTGGTCCGCACCGCCTGCGGCAGGATGATGTACTGCATGGAGCGGAGATAGGAGAACCCGGCGCTTCTGGCTGCCTCCATCTGCTCCTTCGGTATGGAGAGGATGCCGGAGCGGATGTCCTCGGCGATGAAGGCTGAGGTATAGATGGTCAGCGCGATGACGGCCGCCGCGAATTCGAAGTTCGTGCTGTTCAGCCAGTCGTTGACCGCGGTGGGGAGGATCTTGTAGGAGCCGAAGTACCAGAAGAATATCTGCACCAGCAGCGGTGTGTTCCTGAAAAACTCCAGGTACACCGAGGCGGTCCAGCGCAGCGGGCGAAAATGGCTCATCTTGAGCACCGCGATGATAAGCCCCAGCAGGAAAGCGCCGACGATGCCGACCGCGGAAAGTTCCAGGGTCACCTTGGTCCCGGAGACCAGCCATTCCAGATACTTTCCCGAGGTGACAACCGACCAGTCGAAATGATACTTAAGCACGTGAAACCTCTGATTCTGCAAGTTTAAGTCGCCCCTTCGCGAAGGGGATTCAGGGGGAGCTGCTTTCGCCGCAGCAAAGGCAAATCGCCCTGCCCCCCTCGCGAAGGGGAAGAAAAGAAATCCCTACTTACCGGCGGTGATCTTGAAGGTCCTGGTCATGTGGAAGGCGGTGCCGGGGCCGAACCACTTGTCGAAGATCCGCTTGGCTTCGCCGGTTTTCTCCATCTCGAGGAGGGTCTTGTCCACAAAGGCGATGAACTTGGCGTCGTCCTTGCGCATGCCGAGGCCGTAGGGCTCGTCGGAGATCTGGACCCTGGGGATTTCGAACTGGGCGCGGTTGGGGGCCTTGGCGAGGATGCCGGCCAGGATCGCCTCATCGGTGGTGACGGCGGCAACCTTGCCCTGCTGCAGGGCGAGGAAAGCCTGCGGGTAATCGTCGAAGGAGAGCACGTTGGCGGTCGGGATCGCCTTCTTCACGTTCTGCTCGGAGGTGGAGCCTTTGGCGGTGCCGATCTTCTTGCCGGCCAGGTCCTTCACGCTTTTCACCGCCCCTTTGCGGGCTATGAACTTCTGGCCGGTGGCGAAGTAGGTGTGGCTGAAGCCGATCTGCTTGGCGCGCTCCGGGTTCTTGGTCATGGTGGCGGCGATGATGTCGATGTTGCCTTCCATCAGCTGGGGCATGCGGGAAGCGGAGGTGACCGGTTTCAGTTCCACCTTGACACCCAGTCTCTTGGCGATCGCCTTGACGATGTCGACATCGTAGCCGACGATCTCGCGGCTCTTCTCGTCCACGTAGCCAAAGGGCTGCAGCGAGTCCTTCACCCCGACCACCAGGACACCCTTCTTCTTCACCTCGGCCAGGGTATCAGCAGCCAGAGCCGCCTTTCCCATGAACCCCACCAGCGCCAACCCGATCACAAAAGTAGCCAGTCTTTTCATTGCATCTCCTCGTAAAGATTAGTGATGTCACCGGCCCGCCTCATCATCTCCCTTCCAGGTGGCCACCCCTTCGCTCTCCGCGGCCTGGCGGCCTGAAGACAAAAGGAGAGTATCAGGATCGCCGCCTCCTCCTGTGCAAGGGGAAGCAATCCCGGCGCCCTTCTTCGGGGGTGGAGATAAAGCAGGTCAGGTAACAGGTAATATGATGTGCCTGCCAGCCTGAAGCGGTCGCCTAGGCAACGATCTCGGGTTTGGCCGCCCTGGAGGTGCCACGCCTGAGGGTGGCCAGCACCACGGTGTGATTGGGCTCGACTTCGACGACCCAACTCCCGCTTCCCTCGCCGTCTGCCAGGAAGGAGACGGGTAACTCCCCGTCATGGGCCTTGAGAATTGCTCCGTACATCTTGCTAACGTCCAACATGGCGCCTCCTCTGATCAGCGATTTCGATGCAACGCTCTCCGGTTGCATCCTGTGCTCCCCATCCGCCACCGTCAGTGCATGGGCGACAGCAGCTGTTTCAGGAACTGTTTGGCCCGGTCGTGCCCGGGGTTGCGGAAGAACTCCTCCGGCTTGGCCTCCTCCAGGATGGTGCCGTGATCCATGAAGATGACCCGGTCGGAGACCTCGCGGGCAAAACCCATCTCGTGGGTGACCACCATCATGGTCATGCCGTCCTTGGCCAGATCCTGCATGACCGCCAGCACCTCGCCGATCATCTCCGGGTCGAGGGCCGAGGTCGGTTCGTCAAACAGCATGATGCGCGGCTTCATGGCCAGGGCGCGGGCGATGGCAACCCTCTGCTGCTGCCCCCCCGAGAGCTGGGTCGGGTAGGTGTCACGCTTGGCAGCGAGCCCTACCCGCTCCAGAAGCTGCATCGCCTGCTCCTGGGCCTCCTTCTTCGGAGTCTTCCTGATCTTGGTGGGGGCGAGCGTAATATTGTTCAGCACCGAGAGGTGCGGGTAGAGGTTGAACTGCTGGAACACGAAACCGACTTCGGCGCGCAGCTTGTTGAGGTCGGTTTTCTTGCAATGGAGGTTCAGGCCGTCGACGGTCAACTCCCCCTCGTTGATCGGCTCCAGCTTGTTGATGGTCCGGATCAGGGTGGACTTGCCGGAGCCGGAAGGACCGCAAACCACCACAACCTCCCCCTGCTTGACGTGGAGGTTGATGTCGTTCAAAACATGGAGTTTCTTGAACCATTTGTGCACGCCGTGAAACTGGATCATCTGCTGCTCCTTATTTCAGTGTCTTGCTTGTCGGAGATTCCATCGGGAAGCTGGGGCTGACCGAGCCATCAGCTTGCAACCGATTGGCGTTTACGCTGCAGTCGCACAGCTCGGGCGCCATCTGGAAAAGCAGGTACATACAGCAATGAAGGTGCCAACGAGGATACAGCCGGCAAACAGGGCGGATTGACGGGAGAAGCAGAGGGAATGCGCAAGCAAGGGGGTATAACTTTTGTCGGCGGCTGGCGGGACGGGAAGGGAAAAGAGAGGGAAAACGATGGAGGAGGAGGATGTATAACATTTGCCATAAAAAGGACAAAAGTTATACCCCATGCAGGCACTGGCGGGGGAAAGCCCGTCAGCCCCTCCCCCGTTGAAAGGAGGTGACAGGCTGTGCCTGGTCTTGCACCGGGCAGCCACCCCCTCCCCTTCCAGGGGAGGGCGGGAGGAGGATGGGCTTGTCCCCGGAAGGGGTCGCCGCGGGGGATTATCCCCGCCGCTGCAGCCTCTTGCTGAGCGCGGGCTGGGAGATGCCGAGCAGACGGGAAGCCATGGTCTGGTTGTTGTCGGCGCGCCGCATTGCCTCGGCCACCAGTTGCTCGACCGCGCCGCTCAGGGTCGGGAGCTTCTCGATGGCCTGGAAGATATTTTCTTCCCTGCTGCCAGCCGGTTCCGCCCCCCCTTCCCCCTTCTCCTCCATGGCGGCCCGGAAGCTGCTCATGGACAGCATCCGGGAGTCGTGCACGCTCATGGCGTCGAAGACCATGGCCCTCAGCTCCCGCAGGTTTCCGGGGAAGCTGTAGTTGCTGAGCAGGGTGACCAGCTCCTTCGGGTAGCTCGGCCTCTTCTTGCCGAAGATGGCGGCACTTTCTTCCAGGAAATGATCCAGCAGCTGCGGTATGTCGTCTTTTCGCTCGCGCAGGGGAGGTATGTGCACGTGGTGGGCACGCAGGCGGTAGTAGAGGTCCTTGCGGAAGGCCCCGGCATCGCGGCGCTTGCAGAGATCCTCGTGAGTCGCCACCACGATGCGCGCCTTGAGCTGCTTGGGCTGGTCGCTCCCCAGGGGGTAGTATTCCCCCTCCTGGAGCAGCCGCAGCAGCTTAACCTGGCAGGTGAGCGAGAGGTCACCGATCTCGTCAAGGAAGAGGGTTCCCTCCGCGGCCTGCTCGACCATGCCGCTGCGGTTCTGGTCGGCCCCGGTAAAAGCCCCCTTGCGGTGACCGAACAGGGTATCGGTGAAGACTGCGTCCTCGAGTCCCGCCACGTTGACCGGGACCAGTGGGCCGCTCCCCCGGCTCAGGGTGTGAACGGCCCGGGCCACCAGTTCCTTGCCGACCCCGCTCTCGCCGGTGATCAGGATGGGCTGGGTGCTCTTCGCCACCGCCTCGATGTACTTGAAGATGGAGCGCATGACCTTATTGCCGGTGACGATGGAGGCGAAGGCCTCCGGGCATTCCAGGCGGTCGTCCAAAAGGCGCCGCTGCATCTCCTTGTTTTCCCGCTGCAGCTCCTGCATCCGCACCGCGCGCCGCACGGAATCGAGGATACGCTCCTCCTCGTCGGTCTTGACCAGGTAGTCGAAGGCCCCCTGCCTCATGCAGCTGACCGCGGTCTCCAGCTGGTTCAGGCCGGAAAGGATGATGACGGAGATCTCGGGATGCTCCTGGGAGACCGCCGTCAAAAGCTCCTCGCCGGAGATGTGGGGCATGGTGAGATCGAGCAGCAGGACGCCGATCTCTTCCCTGGCAAGGAGATCCATGACCTGACGCGGGTCGCTCAACTGGAACAGGTTGTTGATGCCGCCACCTTCCAGCATCATGCCGAGGCTGCGCAGCCACGGGGGTTCGTCGTCCACCAGTAGAACCCCGAACGAGGGGTAGAGAGCTTCGGTCATCGGTCAATCTCCTTCCAACAATTCACTTCTTCCCTCCAACGGGAGCTGGCACCCCAAAGGCACGCCGATGAAGCGCCAGCCTCAATTACTCCTCCCCCCGAACACTTGTAACCCTTGACTCCGGTCTGTACAGGGAGGCTGGGAGGGGGGAGCGCTGCCCCGAAGCACGGGGCTCCATCCGACAGGACGCCTGGGTTCCCCCTCCCTAGCCCTCCCCCGTCCGGGGGAGGGGACTCCAAGGATGAGCCGGTTTCAAGGACGAGTTCGGGCAGCCCGCAGCCTTACTCACCCCTCCCCCCGAACGGGGGGAGGGGACAATGAAGCTAGGTCTCCGAACAGGGGAGCGCGAAGGTCACCGTGGTACCTTCTCCTATCACCGACTCGAAGGTGAGGGTTCCGCCGTGCTCCTTGACGATGCGGTCGGAGACCGACAGGCCGAGCCCGGTACCCCCTTCTTCCCGCTTGGTGGTGAAAAACGGATCGGTGAGACGCGGCAGGTGCTCGGGTGCGATTCCCTTCCCTTCGTCGCGCACCGTGCAGATCACCCGCCCCCCCTCGGTGGAGGTGGCGATGGAAACCTGCTTCCCCTTCCCCTCCAGCGCCTGCAGCGCGTTCAACACCAGGTTGACCACCACCTGCTCGACCTGCTGGCTGTTCCCCCGTACCGGCGGCAGCCCTTCCGCGTAACTCGCGGTCAGCTGGTGACCGCTCTTCACCACGGACTTCTCCACCAGCCGGACGGCGGCCTGGACGACCCTGTTCACATCCAGCGCCTCGTTCAGCTCGCCGCTTCCCTGCCGGGCGAAATCCTTCAAATCGGAGACGATCCGCTTGATCCTCTTGGCGGCCTCCTGGGTCTCGGCCAGCATGAGCGGCAGTTCGTCCCGCAGGCGGTCGTAGCTGTGCCGCCCGAGGCTGAAATCGCCGTGCTCCCGGCGGTAGGCGTCCAAAACCGGCAGCGACCGGCGGTAGGCCTCTTCGAACAGCGGCAGGTTCAGCAGGATCAGGGCGTTGGGGTTGTTGATCTCGTGGGCGACCCCGGCGACCAGGATCCCCAGGGAGGCCATCTTGTCCGCCTGCACCAGCTGGTCCTGGTGGCGCCTGAGTTCCTCCAGCGCCCGCTGCTTCTCGGAAACCTCGCGCGCGAGTTCCCGGGTGCGCTGGGCCACCTGCTGGTGCAGGGTGCGCGACCAGAGCAGGATGGCCCCCAAAACGACCAAAAGCGGCACGGCAACCAGCGCCACGTACCGGGCCACCCGCCTCCAGGAAAGCGGAGGGGTTTCCAGCACGCCGAGCCACTTGCCGCGGATCTGCTCGTACTGCCCCGAGCGCTTCAGGACGGCAAGCCCCTCGTTGAACTTGGCGAGCAGCTCGGTGTTGCCCTTCCTGACCGCAAAGCCGTACTCCTGGGTGAGGATCGGCTCCGCCACCGGCACGATCCTCTTCAGCCCCAGTTCCTTCTCCAGGTACTTGCCGGTCAGCTTGGAGACCAGCGCGCAGTCGTGCTTGCCGTCGTTTAGCAGCTTTAGGGCGTCGGCAAGGCTGTCGACCGGCACGAGCTTCGCGGAGAGATCGAAGCTCCGCATGAACTCCTCCATGATGCTGTTGCGCATCACGATGACTTCCTTGCCGTGCAGGTCTTTGAGGGAACTGATCCGCCGGTCGTCCCGCCGGACCCAGATGGACTGGTAGAGGATGGCGTGCGGTGTGGAGAAGTCCACCTCGCGGGTCCGCTCCTTGGAGAGCGCCATTCCCTGCACGATGTCGACCTCGCCATGATCGAGAGCCCGCCGAATGCTGTCCCAGGGACCGAGCTTGATTGCCACATGTAACCCCATCACTTCCGCGATGGCGCGGGTAAGCTCCACGTTGAAGCCGGCGGGCCTGCCGTCTTTATCCAGGAACTCGTAGGGGGGATAGTTGGAGTCGCCCCCCACCACCACGACCTCCTTGCCGGTCTCCTCCGCATGGGCGGCTGCCGTCCAGCTGGGGAGCAGCACGAGCGCGGCGGCAAGGAGCGGGAGGCAAAGACGCCCGGCGAAACCTCGTGCCAAGCGATGCAGGGTGTGAACGGCTCCCGCGGCGGGAGCGAACTGAAGGCGCACCGGACAATATCCTGTATAATTTGAGTGAAGTGAGGTAACTGGAAGAGGAGATGTTGGCATACTATCAGCGTCAAAGTCAACAGACGTTGCAACAGTGATGAACAGGTTGACACGAACCCGGCTGCCGGCTCCTCTGACACAGAAATTAACTTGTCTTTTGAAGAAGCTCTGGTAAATTTACGTCCATCCTCACGAGGCGGAAACTGAACTGTATCTGAGTATCTTACAGGTGGGCATATGCAGCTTGCACTCTATCTGGAACACGGCGAGCAGTTTGCTCGCGCAGCACAGAAACTTCCCCCCTTCACCACCGTTGACATCGATTCGATCCTTTTAGATTGTGGTCTGGAAGTGCTGCCAGTAGCGGCCTCCCATTTCCTGGGGCCCGACCACCTTCCCGGCATCGAGTTCCCCTACCCCGAGATCCGCGTCGTCTTCCGGCTGAAAGACCGGCCCATGGTGTCGGCCATTTACAACATCGACGTCTTCGTGACCGACGCCACCTTGAGCCTGGTCAACCGCGCCTTGGGCCACCAGCACGTGGAGGTCAACCGGCGCTACGCCCAGATCGAACGCTACATCTCCAACAAGGAAAACGGCCTGCTCGAGCTGGTCGGCTGCAGCCACAAGGCGCTGATCGACCGCCTGACCCAGGCCTTCCTCGATCTGCGCACGGCCTACCTGAGCGCCCTGGAAGAGCAGGGGTGCCTGCCGGTACCACGGCACACCCCCTAGCCTCGCCCAAGGCTCCACAAACAAATCGGGCAGAGGCGGCCTGGCCGCCTCTGCCCGATCATCCCCCTCCGGCCAGCGTCGTCCCGCTTGGAACCTTTGCCCGGCCTTTCCTGCACAGATCCTCTCACGCCAGCTTGAAACGCCCCACCAGGTTCTGCAGCTCGCTCGCCTCCTTCGCCAGCTGGGCGGCGGCCCCCGCTGTCTCGTCGGCCCCACGTGCCGTCTGCTGGACCACCTCGGTGATCTGCTGGATGTTGGTGGTCACCTCGGTAGTGGTCGCGGTCTGCTGCTCCGCGGCGGTGGCTATCTGACCCACCTGCTGGGTGACCTCGTTGATACCTCCCAGGATCTCCGCCAGCGCGTCCCCGGATCGCCGCGAGGAGACGGCGCCGTTCTCGACCTCCCGCACCCCCTCCTCCATGGCGCGCACCGCCTCCCTGGTCTCGCCCTGGATCGCCTTGATCATGGCGCCGATCTCCCGGGTGGCCTTGGAGGTCCGTTCCGCCAGCGCGCGCACCTCGTCGGCCACCACCGCGAAGCCGCGCCCCTGCTCGCCCGCCCTGGCCGCCTCGATGGCGGCGTTCAGGGCCAGCAGGTTGGTCTGGTCGGCGATGTCTTCGATGGTCCCCACGATCTTGCCGATCTCCTCGGAACGGCCGCCCAGCGCCTCCACGGTCCCGGCGGTATCCCTCACCCGGGCCGCGATCACTTCCATGCCGGCGATGGTGTCGTTGACCACCTTGGCGCCGGCCTGGGCGGTGGCGGTCGATTTCCTGGAGATCTCTGCGGCGAGCACGCAGTTGTGGGCGATGTCGGAACTGGTGGCCGACATCTCCTCGCTGGCGGTTGCCACCGTGCCGCTCTGGGAGGCGACCTCCTCGGCCCCGGTGGCGATCTGGGCCGAGGTGACGTGCAGCTGGTTGGAGGCGGAGGCGATACCCGACGAGATGTGCACCGTCTCCGTCACCAGCTCCTTCAGGTTATGGACCATGTTGCGCATCGCCATAAGAAGCTGGCCGCTCTCGTCCCGCGAGTTGGCCTGGATCTCCACGGTCAGGTCCCCGTCGGCCAGCCGGTTGGCAGCCTCGACCGCCCTGGAGAGAGGTTTGGTGATGAAGCTGGCGATCAGCAGGCCAAGCCCCACCGCCAGCACCATCCCGAGCAGCACCAGCACGGTCATGGCGATGGTGGCCGCGCCGGCGACCCGCGAGTTCTCTTCCGCCATCTGTTTGGCGTGCTTCTCTTTCAGGTCGGTCAGCTTGTTGAGGACCTCCTGCTCATGCAGGGCGGCCTTCTTGGCATCCCCCTGCATGAGGGCGACCGCTTCGGCCTGCCGGCCCGCCTCGCTCAGCTGCAGGACCTGGTCCGACAGCTTCAGGTAGATGAGCCTCACCTCCTTGAATTCGTTGAAGAGCTCCCGTGCCTCCTCGGTAGTCAGGGTTTTGGCAAAGGGATCGGAACGGTCGGCCACCACTTGCCTGAGGGTGCGGATGTTCTCCACGAAGCCGCGGCGTGCGGCGGGATCCTTGGCCTCCACCGCGTCCCTTATGTTGATGCGCACCCGCTGGAAGGCGACCGACATGGCCGCCAGGTCGGCCAGCGGCGCGGTGTACTGCTGGTACAGGCGGGTGTCTTCCGCATCCAGCTTGCGGATTCGGGTGATACCGACGAAACCGATGGCACCGGCGATGATGGCAACCAGGATGAACCCGGCCAGCAGCTTGGTGCCAACCTTAAGATCTTGAAATGCTTGCATGATTGCTCCCTTCTGCGAACAGCTCGTTGCGTGATGCTCTGCTCATCGGCAGGCCGTACAATTAATGAAGCGATTTCTGCGGCGGGAGAGCGGCGGCTTTGGCGGCCGGCATGTGAGGCGAAAGAGCGAAAGCAGGTGGAGAGCAACACGGCCGGCAGCCGGCGGGAAAGGGGGTTACCGAAGGGGATAAACGATAGTGATCACGCATGATTTAAGTTGTGCAGGCGACTTTTTTTGCGTAATATCCTTTCCCGAATCAGCCGCCTCACTATTTATGACTAGAGAGAAAGATCATGGCTAAAATGCGTCTCGGTTACAACTTCATCCGCATCTCCCTGATGAGCACCCTGCTGATCTCGCTGGCGGGGATCTACGCCATCGTCACGATCCTTTCCGCCGCACCGGAAGCCCCCTGGCGGCCCTATGCCTACTTCGCCCTGTTCATGCTGGTCCTGAACGGCATCGTCACCACCACGGTCTTCTTCGTGCTGGCCGCCAGGCAGCTGGCCAAGCGGGTCAAGGTGCTGGCGGGTGCCCTCGACCGCGGGGCGGACGGCGATCTCACCACCCGGCTGGACAAGACCTTCCAGGACGAATTCGGAAGTCTCAACGATAATTTCAACTCCATGATGGAACGGCTGTCCGGGGTGGTCGGCAGGGTCAACGTCACCATCGCCGAACTCAAGCAGCTGGCCGCCGACACCAACGAGGTGGCCAAGAACAACGTGGCGGCCGCCGAACTGCAGCGGGACGGGGTGAATTCCGCCTCCGATGCGGTGCAGGAGATCAACGCGGCGGTGCTGCAGATCGCCCGCTGGGTGGAAGGTCTCTCCAACTCCGCAACCGACAACGCCTCCTCCATCCTGGAGATGTCCGCCAGCATCGAGGAGGTCAACCAGCATGTGGAGGCGCTGTCCGCCGCGGTGGACGAGGTGAGCGCCTCCATAATCGAGATGACCGCCGCCGAGAAGCAGATCGGGGAGAGCGCCGACAACCTGATGCACGAGTCGACCACCGCCTCCTCGCTGGTGGGGCAACTCGACGTCTCCATCAAGCAGGTCGGCGAAAACGCGGTCAAGACCGCCACCATCTCCCAGTCCGTGCGCCACGACGCGGAAGACGGGCGGGAGGCCTTCAAGGCCACCATCGCCGGCATCAGCGAGATACGCCGGTCCTCCAGCTCCACGGTGGAGGCCATCGAGAACCTGTCGGTCAGGGCCATCGACATCGGCAAGATCCTGGGCGTGATCGACGAGGTCGCCGAGCAGACCAAGCTCCTGGCGCTGAACGCCTCCATCATCGCCGCCCAGGCAGGCGAACACGGCAAGGGATTCGCCGTGGTGGCCGACGAGATCAAGGAGCTGGCGCGGCGCACCAGCAGCTCGACCCAGGAGATCGCCGAGATCACCAAGGGTGTCCAGGAAGAAACCCAGCGCGTCGTCGCGGCCATCAGGCTTTCCGAGCAGCGGATCGTGGAGGGAGAGCGCCTTACCCAGCGCTCGGGAGAGGTCCTGCAGAAGATCGTGGGCGGGGTGCAGCAGGCGACCGACCAGGTCAAGGAGATCGCCGAATTTACCGAGGCCCAGTCGCGGCTGAGCCAGAACATGAGCATGGCCATGCAGCGGGTGGCCGACATGGTACGCCAGATCGCCAAGGCGACCCGCGAGCAGGGTCGCGGCAGCGAGCAGATCGTCTCCGCCGTCGAGCGCATGAAGGACCTAACCGCCCAGGTCCGCATCTCCACCCGTGCCCAGAGCGAATCGAGCAACCACATCGTGAGGGCCACCGAGGAGATCACCGCCACCATCGGCGACGTGCGTCAGGCCTGCGCGGACGAGGCGGCCAGCAGCAAGATGATCGTCAAAGCCATGGAAGACATCCAGCAGTCCTCCAAGGCCAACCTGGATACCACCCGCGTCATGAACGGCGTGGTGAGCAGCCTGACCCGCCAGGTCGCGCTGCTGGAGAAGGAAATGGCCGGGGTCAGGTACCAGCGGCAAGGTGAAAAGCCCGCCGAGCC
>DATFAB010000063.1:0-43780 GCA_035255025.1 Geomonas sp. | reverse complement strand
GCGCAATCCCTTGTCGTAGAAGAAGAGCTCCGGCCGCTCCAGGTCCGGAATAACCTCGAGCACCAGCTCCTTCATGGGGACCTTTTCGGGAAGCTGCGGCTTGAAGGCGGCAGGTGTCTGCAGGATGGTGGCCGCATAGGGCCCCTCGATGGGGTAGCCGTAGCTTGGCTCCGCCGCGCTGGCTAGCGTCGGCAGCAGGATCAGGGTGGCTGCGAAGAGGAGTTTCATGTACTTCATGCCGATTCCTCCTTGGTGAATGGTGGCCAGGATACCTTGGTGTGCGCCAACGCCGCCGGCAAAGGCCGGGGCCCGTACCGGGAGAGATCAACAACCGTGCCAGGGGCCGCCTGCCGCGGCAACAGCCTGATCTGGCGGCCTTTCGAGGGGGCCGCGAGAGGTCTGGCAGGGACGGGAGGTCGAGCGGGGACGATATGCCGTCCCTTCTTCTCACCCCGGCCTCTCTTTTCCCCCCTCCACCGGCGCGGCCGGCGCGGCGTGCCACTGGTCGCGCGGCACCAGCTTCGGCTCGGGCGTGTCGGCCACGTAAGCGGGGGTCATAATCTGCACGCCGTACTCGTTGAAAACGTCCAGGATCTGCCGGTGCAGCTCGGTGTAGTCCTCGTTCATCTGCTGGGGGTTGCCGCTGTACACGTTGAGCTCGTAGGTGACCGCGAAATCGGCCAGCGCCTTGATCAGGATGTAGGGGGAGGGCTCGCCGAGCACCCCCTTCGTGCGGCTTGCCGCCTTGAGCAGCATCGCCTCCACCTGCCGCCAGGGAGTCTCGTAGCCGATCCCCACCGTGGTGTGGAGGATCAGCCCCCGGCTGCCGGCCTGGGAGGTGAAGTTGACCACGTCCCCGTTAAGGATCTGCGAATTGGGGACGGTCACCTCCTCGTTCTTGGGGGTCAAAAGGTGCGTTACCTGCAGCCGGATGGCCATCACGTCCCCCACCACCTCCCCGACCTTCACCCGGTCCCCCACCTTGAACACCCGCCGGTAGGTCATCAGGTAGCCGGCGATGATGTTGGAAACCGCGGTCGAGGAGCCCAGCGAGAAGACCACCCCCACGAACAGCGAGATCCCCTTGAAGGCGGCCGACTGGGAGCCCGGTATGTACGGGTAAGCCACGATCAGGCCGAAGGCGATGATGGCCAGCCGGACGAGCTTGTAGGTCGGCACCGCCCACTCCGCCTCGAACCCCTTAAGGGTCACCGTTTTCCGCTCCACCGCCTCGAAGAAGTGATGCAGCACCCTCAGCAGGAAACGGAACAGGTAGTAGATAACCACGACGATGATCAGGTCCGGGATCCTGGAGGCGACCCCCTTGCCCAGGCTCCCCAGCGCAGAGCTGACCAGGCCGAGCAGCTCCCCGGCCAGGCCGCGTGTCCAGGGGAACAGCGACAGCACGACCTGCAGGTAGATCAGGCAGAGCACCAGCATCAGTACGATGCGCAGGCCGTACAGCACGCCGTGCAGCGCCTGCCAGATGTGCTCGGCACGCACGATCTCGAAGGACTGAATGCCGACCGTGTGGATCCGGCTCTTCAAGCGCTGCGACAACCTGTTTTCCAGCCTCCGGCCGACCCAAAAGAGCAGCGCGAGCCCCGCCGCCAGCGCAATGCTGGCACCGGCTGCGTACAGCGCTCCCCGCAGCAGGGCATCGCTTCCTCTGAGGAGCCGGTAATCGTCGATGGCCTGAGCGATCCTCTTCAGGTGCAGGTCGGCCAGCCGCTGCCGGGAAAGGTGCTCCATCCTGGCGTCGGAGTCGAAGACGGCCATCACCACCTCGTCCCCTGCCATGATGGCAGAGCCTCCATCCAGATCTTCCACGCGCAGGTCGGCAGTGCGGAACGAGCGGTCGGCGGCTACCTTTTCGATCCGCTCCGCGATGGCGCCGGCACGCTGGGCGGCAGGGTAGGACGAGGCGCCGCGCACGCGAAACAGCACCCGGCCGTCGATCTCCACCGGCGCCGTCTCCAGTGCGCTCTCGGGGACTGCGGCGGCCGGGGGCTTCTCGTCCGCCGCTGCAGCTCTCCCCGACAGCGCGGCCAGCTGCAGCGCTAAAAGCAGCATCAGCACGCAAAGCCTGCCTGGCATGCTTCACCTCCCAGCCGGAGAGTCGCCGGGGGCCGGGGCTGGGGGGGCGTGCCAGCGCTCCTTGGGGACCACCGCCGGCGACCTGGGGTCGAAGACGTAGTGGGGCGACATGATCTGCACCTCGAACTCGTTGAAGGCGTCCTGGATCTGCTGGTGCAGGTCGGAATAGATGTCCAGCATCCTCTCGGGCGCATCCGTGTAGGCGTTCAGCTCGTAGCGAACGTAGAAGTCGTCCAGGGCTGTCTGCAGGACGAAGGGGGGCGGGTCGCTCAGGATGCCCACGGTGCGCCGGGCTGCCTCCAGCAGGAAGGCGTGCACCTGCCGCCAGGGGGTGTTGTAGCCGATGGTGACCGCCGTGTGCAGGATGAGCCCCTGTTCGCGGGCGAGCGAGCTGAAATTGGTCACGTGGCTGTTCAAAAGGGCCGCGTTGGGAAACACCACCTCCTCGTTCTTGAAGGTCTTCAGGTGGGTGACCAACAGGCGCATCCGCATGACCTGGCCCACCAGGTCGCCGATCTTGATCCAGTCCCCCTGCACGAAGGCGCGCCGGTAGGTCATGTCCAGCCCGGCGATGATGTTGGAAACCGTGGAGGAGGAGCCCAGCGAGAGGAGCACCCCCAGGAAGAGGGTGATCCCCTTGAAGGCGGGCGAGTTGGAGCCGGGGAAATAGGGGAAGGCCACCACCGCCACGAAGGCGATGAACAGGAAACGGGCGATCTTGAAGGTCGGCTTGGCCCATTCCCGGTAAAAGCCGTCAAAGGCGATGGTCCCCTTCTCCACCTCCGCCGAGATCAGGCGCATGAACTTGATCACGTAGTGGGAGACCACTGCCAGCACGATCAGGAAGATCAGGTTGGGGATGTAGCCGACCAGCCCCAGTTCCATGGTCTGCAGCGGCACCAGCAGGTAGCGGAGGATCTGGCCGCTGAAGGGGCGGGTCCAGGGGAAGAAACCGAGCACGATATGCAGGTAGAGGTAAAGAAGCAAAAGCACGATGATGAGCCGGAAGCTCCGCACGGCGGCGATGAGCAGTGCCCGGACCTGCTCCAGGCGGAGCACCTCGAAGTTCTGGAAGTGGATGGCGCGGGCCTTGCCGGAGGCGAGCAGCACCAAAAGCTTGCGGAAGAGCAGCCGGGCCAGGAGCAGGATTGCCAGCAGCACGGCGGTAGCCAGCGCGGCCTTGATGATGCCCTCTACGATGCTCCTGGGTGCCCGTTCCTGCCGGTACTGCCCGATCGCCGCGCGCAACTCGCCGACGATGGCCCTGGCCAGCTGCTGCCGCGATATGCCGAAGGCCCGCGCATCGCTGTCGAAGATCGACATCACCCCCCGCCCTTCGGCCATGATGTCGGTGGAGTCGTCCCCCTCGACCGCGGTGATGGCGTCGGTGCGGACCGTTTCATCGTCGGCGACCCGCCTGATCCGCTCGCTGATCCGCGCGGCCCGCTCCTGCGCGCCGAGCGTGTGGTAGGGGGGATAGGAGAAGAGGCGGTGGTTGTCGAGCATGACCGGCGCCATCGGCACGGGAACCGCCTTGGCCGGGGCCGCCTGGGAAGGAAGCTCCTTGGCTGGAGGCGCCGGCCCGGGAGCTACGCCCGGCGGGGTTTCCCTGGCAGGCTGTACTGCTTCGCCCCACACGGGTACTGCCAGGGCCACCAGGGCCGCCAGGGCGGCAAGTATGTTCCGTACAGCAGTCATGACGCTTCCCGGGCTCATCCCCCCGCGTTGATGGTGACGACCGGCGCCCCCTGCTTGCCCACGGTTTCGTTGAGGGTCATCACGAACATCAGGAAGGAGAAGAGCTTCTTGGACTGGTAGTCGCGGTCGTCGATCCAGAACCAGCGGTCCCGGTAGGGGACGGAGGCAAAGTCGCCGTCCGGCTTTTTCGAGGAGCAGAGGATCCGGATCATGGCTCCCTTGATCCCTTCCCCTTCCGGCTGCATGGTGGGGATGGTGCGCCTGTCGGAGACGTGCTCGGCAGGCACCTCAACGGTCGCCGAGATGTCGGAGAGGATCTCCAGGATGGAGCGGGTGAGCAGCGCGATCTCCTCGTCGCCGGTGGAGGTCGAGCCGTAGACCACCCGGAACTCGCCCCCTTCCTCCTTGAGGCCGAGCAGCCGCCGCACCTCACGCCCCTCCTTCTCCATCTCCGGGTTCACCTTCTTGCGAAAGACCATGACCAGCCCGTCGCGGTCCTCCCCCTTCCTAACCCGCAGGGCGACCGCCCCGGAGGCCTGGATGCGCCTGAGTTTCTCCAGGACGAGGTAGAACTCGGGATCGGCCCGCCGCGCACGGGCCGCGCCGCCGAACTGGTTCTGGATGCCGTTCACCGAATGGACCAGGATGCGGAAGACCAGGTCCACCGGGTAGCCCCCCTCCACCAGGCTCATCACCGTGGAAGGGGCGACCGGGGTCATGATGTCCTGGGCGAATTTGGCGCCGCTCAAGGGGGTATAGGTGATGGTGGGGCGGTCGACGAAACTCCCGTCCACGCCGATGCGCTGGTTGTTGCCGCTTGGGGGGTAGGACCAGCCGAACGAGGCGTTCAGGTCGGTGGTCAGCTGGTACTGGTTGATGATGGAGGCGACGTCCAGGAAGATGGGGGCGTCGCCGTAGCGGATCTTGACGATGTTGAGGAGCATCTGGCGCTTCCAGGAATCGGCCACCGCGGTGGTGTAGTCGAAGCGGTCGCGGGCGACCGTGGCTGGCCCGATGCCGAAGCAGCCACTCAGGGAGGTGCAGAGCGCCGTCAGGCCGACCACCAGGAGTGCAAACCGTTTCTTCAGCACCGCGCCCCCCACTTACCTTACGCAGCTTCCCGCGTCGCGCCGTCCACTCCGTCCACCCTGCGCATCCATTCCCTCACTCTCTGGGTTTTCCCATCTGCTCGAACAGCTTCTTGCCGGCCTCCAGGAACATCTTCTCCTCGAGCCGTCCGAAGATCTTGATCAGCCGGGCCACCAGTCCGGTCCAGCCGGTCTGGTGGCTCGCCCCCAGTCCTGCCCCGTTGTCCCCGTGGAAGTACTCGTAGAAGAGGATGTGGTCGCGCCAGTGGGGATCGGCCTGGAACTTCTCGGAGCCGCCGAACACCGGACGCCGCCCGTTTTGGTCCCTGAGGAAGATGCTGGCCAGCCGGTCCGAGAGCTCGTGCGCCACCTGGAAGAGGTTCATCATCCTCCCCGAGCCGGTGGGGCACTCGATCAGGAAATTGTCGCCGTAGAACAGGTAGTACTGCAAAAGCGCCCGGATGATCAGGGCGTTCACCGGCATCCAGATCGGTCCGCGCCAGTTCGAGTTGCCGCCGAACATGCCGGAATCGGACTCGGCCGGCAGGTAGCGTACCTCGAAGCGTTCCCGGCGCACCTCGGTGACGTAGGGGTGCTCCAGGTGGTAGCGGGAGAGCGCCCTGATCCCGTAGGGGCTCAGAAACTCGTTCTCGTCCAGCATCCGGGTCAGGATGCGGCGCAGCCTTTCTTCGTTGACCAGGCCGGCGATCCCCCGCTCCTGGACGCCGAAATGACCCGGGCCGGTGACATGGACCGCTTCCCGCAACTCGGGCATCTGGGCCAGGCGGCGCTGGAGGTACTCGCTGGCGCGGGGGAACTGATCCCGCTGGTACTTCTCGATCACGGTGACCGCGCAGAGCGGGAGCAGCCCCACCATGGAGCGCACCTTGAGCCTCTCGGCGCAGCCGTCCGGCTTGCGGAGCACGTCGTAGTAGAAGCCGTCTTCCTCGTCCCACAGGCCGACCTGCCCCCCCGCCATCCGGTTCACGGAGTTGGCGATGAAGAGGAAGTGCTCCAGGAACTTGATGGTCATGTCCTCGTAAACCGGGTCGTAGGTAGCGAGCTCACAGGCGATCTCCGCCATGTTCTGGCAGAAGAGCGCCATCCAGGCGGTGCCGTCGGCCTGCTCCAGGTGGCCGCCGGTGGGAAGCGGCGCGCTGCGGTCGAAAACGCCGATGTTGTCGAGCCCCAGAAAGCCCCCTTCGAAGAGGTTCTTGCCGAAGCGGTCCTTCCTGTTCACCCACCAGGTGAAGTTCATGGTGAGCTTGTTGAAGGCCCGCCTGAGGAAGTCCAGGTCCGCCTTGCCGGTTTCCAGCTTCTCCATCTGGGTGATGAAGAGGCAGGCCCAGCCATGGACCGGCGGATTGACGTCGCTGAAGTTCCATTCGTAGGCGGGGATCTGCCCGCTGGGATGGAGGTATTCGGCGCTGGTCATCAGGTCCAGCTGGCTCTTGGCGAAGTCGGTGTCGACCACGGAGAGCGCCATGGTGTGGAAGGCGAGGTCCCAGGCCGCATACCAGGGGTACTCCCACTTGTCGGGCATGGAGATGATGTCGTCGTTCACCATGTGGAACCATTCCCGGTTCCGGAAAGGGCCGGCATCGCCGGAGAAGGGGTCGATGTCGTGCTCGTCCAGCCAGCGGTTCACGTCGAAGTAGAAGTACTGCTTGCTCCAGAGCATGCCGGACAGAGCCTGCCGCATCACCCGCGCCTGGTCTTCGCCCAGTGCAGGGGGGGTGAGGGAGGCGTAGAAGTCGTCGGCCTCGGCCAGGCGCTCCGCCATCACCTGGTCGAAGTCCCCGAAGGGGCTCGCCAGCGTGTCGGGGGGCGCGCTGGTGAGGCGGAGCTGGACGGTGGCGCTTTGCCCCCCCGCCACGTTCAGCCGGTAGTGGGCGCAAGCCTTGGTCCCGGTCTGGGCCGGGTTGACCATCCCCTTCTCCCCCGCCACCACGTGGTTGTTGATGCCGTCCTTCACGTAGGGAGAGGCGTTGGCGGTGCCGAAGAGCCTGCGGTTGTTGGTCTCGTTTTCGGTGAAGAGCGGGGAGGGGTCGCCGTCGCAGTAGAGGTAGTAGTCCTCCAGCTTCTGCTGGAACAGCGGATCGGTATGCGCGGCCGAGATCACCAGGCGGCCGCCGCTCACCTTTTTGGAGAGCACCGGCTTGGTGCCGCCGCCCGCCCAGGACCAGGTGTTGCGGTACCAGAGGGTGGGGAGCAGGTGGATGTCGGCGGCGTCGGGACCGCGGTTGCAGGCGGTGATCCGGATCAGGAGGTCGGTGGGGGAGGCCTTGGCGTATTCCACGAAGACGTCGAAGTAGCGGTCCTCCCCGAAGATGCCGGTGTCCATCAGTTCGTACTCGAGCTCGCTCCTGCCGCGCGAGCGGTTGGTGGCCACCAGGTCGTCGTAGGGGTAGGCGGCCTGCGGATACTTGTAGAGGTACTTCATGTAGGAGTGGGTCGGCGTCGAGTCCAGGTAGTAGTAGTACTCCTTGACGTCCTCGCCGTGGTTCCCCTCGCTGTTGGTGCAGCCGAACATCCGCTCCTTGAGGATGGGGTCCTTGCCGTTCCAGAGGGCGAGCGCGAAGCAGAGCACCTGGTGGTCGTCGCTCACCCCGGCGATGCCGTCCTCGCCCCAGCGGTAGGCGCGCGAGCGGGCCTGGTCGTGCGAGAAGTAGTCCCAGGCGTTGCCGTCCTTGCTGTAGTCCTCGCGCACGGTTCCCCACTGCCGCTCGGAGAGGTAGGGTCCCCACTTGCGCCATTGAACGTTCTCTTTGCGGGCCTCTTCCAGGCGCTTGGCTTCGCGTGTCGGTGCCGATTTACCCATGACCTGCCTCCTTTTCCCCTTCCCTGCTTCAATCGGTCAGGCTGTCCTCCGGTTGGCAATCATCCTGCTCCGTCTCCTTCCCCACCACCCAGGCCTGCAGCAGCGTGTAGGTGACCGCGAGCATCACCGGCCCGATGAAAAGCCCTATCACGCCGAAGGCGAGCAGCCCTCCGATCACCCCCGCGAAGATCAAAAGCAGCGGCAGATCGGCCCCCTTCCTGATCAGGATGGGACGGATCACGTTGTCGATGGTGCCGCAGAAGATGCCCCAGAAGATCATCAGCGTCCCCCACAGGTTCTCCCCGGACCAGTACAGCCAGACGACCACCGGGATGAGCACCAGCCCGGGGCCGACCTGGGCCACGCAGAGGATGAAGATCACCGCCGTCAGCAGCGCCGCGGCGGGCACCCCGGCCACCACCAGCCCCAGTCCGGCCAGGGTCGACTGGATCACGGCGGTGACCACCACGCCGAGAGCGACGCCGCGGATGGCCTTGGCCGCCAGGATGGCGGCATCTTCGCCGTGCCGCCCTCCCAGCCGGCGGGCGAACCGGCAGATCCCCTCGCCAGCCTTTTCACCGGTGGAATAGAGGACCGCGCTGACGATCACGGTCAGCAGGAACTGGCCGATCATCAGCACGATGCTCCCCGCCTGGGTCATCATCCAGCCGACCCCTCTCCTGGCGTAGGGGACGAGCTGCGCGGAGAGTTCTTCCCGGGAGACGGTGGCCAGGTACTGCCAGCGTTCGGCGATCTTGGGCCCGATCAGCGGCAGCTTCTCCACCCAGGCCGGCAGCTGCGGCAGGGTGAAGGAGCTCAGGGACTTGGTCCAGGTGACGATCTCGTCGGAACGGTCGACGATGGTGACGATGGCGGCCGAGAGCGGGACCACCAGCAAAAGGAGCAGCCCGACGGTCATCACCGCCACCGCCAGCCCCCGCTTCCCCCCCAGCCGCTGCTGGACGCCGATCAGCAGCGGCCAGGTGGTCACCACGATCATGGTGGCCCACACCAGCGCCGTCAGGAAGGGACGCATGATCCAGAAACTGGCGGCGATCAGGATGCCCATGAAGAGCACCGCCAGCGTGGTGCGCACGACATCGGAGTTGTTTATCTGGGTCATGATCCGGCTCCCTCGGTTACGGAGAGGCAGGCACCGCCGGCTCCCCTGCGGTGACCGCCGGCCCCGGCTGGCGGGCCGGGATCTCCCGGGCGATATCCTGGCTCACCTTCTCCAGGCTGCGGCCGACCGCGGCCACCATGGTCGGGTACCCCTGGTCGGTCAGCGGCTCGCTCACGCTGGAGATGCGGGTGGCCACCTCTTTGCCGTCCGCCCCGGCGGCCACCGTCCATTGGGCCTTGAGCAGCACCCTGCTCCCCGGCGTGCAGTCGAGCCGCAGGATGCGCAGCGACACGAAGTAGTCCGGCTTTTCGGGGCGCAGGCGGGGGTAGACGAACACCCGGTCCGAACCGAGCAGCAGGCCGAGGTTCTCCGCCAGCACCGCCGAGATGTTGTCGGAGAGCGAGCCCGCCCAGCGCTCGTATTCGGCGAGGTTCAGCTCGTTTTGGCCGTCCCGGGTGACGATCTGCGAGCGATCCAGGTAATCGGGTATCTCCACCGGCGCGATGCTGACCGAGACCGGGCTCGCCGCAGGCGAAGCGGGTTGAGCCTGCTGCGGGGAAAGCGGGGTCAGCGTGTAAAAACGCGCCGACGGCGAACTGGCACAGCCGGCCAGCCCGCTGGCGGCGACCAGGATGATCAAGGCGTGCATAAGGCGAGGTCCGTTCTTCATGTCATGCTCCTTGCTGGATTGCGCTCTCTCCCTCCCCTGGAAGGGGCGGGGACACTTGCCGCCCTCAGGTCCCCCCCTTTACCAGGGATAGGCCGGCGACAGGTCCCCCCCTTGATAAAGGGGGGACAGGGGGGATTGCCTTTACCCTCCAGCTAATCTCCCTTGGCGGCCGGTTTTCCCCTCAGAAGCGACTCCGGGTGCCTTTCCAGGTAGTCGGAGAGGTTTCGGAACGAGCGGGAGGTCGCCGAGAGTTCGCGCAGGGTCCTGTTCAGTTCCGTGGTGAGCCGCGCATCCGCCGAGTAGGCCTGCAGGGTCACTTCGGACTGCTTCAGGGCTGCTTGGGCCGAATCGAGGGTCACCCTGGAGCTCGCCACCAGGTCCTTGATGTCCCCGCGGGCGGCGGCCATGGTCGCCTTGGTCTCGTCCAGGGCCGCCTGGGCCGATGCCGAGGTTTCGCCGATGTGCATGGCGAGCGGGTCGATCTCGTCGTTGAGATTGTTCACCAGGACCTGGACATCCCGGATGGCGGCCTCTATCACCCGGGTGGTCTTCTTGGCGTCCACCGACTTCACCAGCTGGTTGATCCCCTGCACGGCGGAGTTCAGGTTGTCGATGATCTCCTTGAAAGGGAGGTCAGCCAGCGTCTTCTGCAGCTGTTCGAGCGGCGTCGGCACGCTCGGGATCTCGATGTACTTCTTTTCCAGCCCCACGTAGTTGGCGGGAGTGCCGGGATAAAAGCCCAGGGAGACCATCAGCTGCCCCGTCACGAAGCTCAGGGACTGCAGCTGGGTCCTCAGCCCGAGCGACTGGACCGCCTGTTTGATCCTGGTAGGGTCGTGCTGGAAGGTGGTGTCGGTCCCCTTGAACTTGTCCGGCTCCAGGGTGAACACCACCGGGATATGCAGGGTGCGGCTCTTCTGATCGGCGAGGATGTCGATCTCGATCACCTCGCCTACCTTCACCCCCTGGAACATGACCGGGGAACCGACGTTGAGCCCCTTTACCGAACTGTCGAAATAGGTGACGTAGGTGTGCGTGGTGGTGAAGTACTTGCCGGCCCCCAAAATCAGCACCCCTGCCACCAGCAGGGCAATGGCTCCGAGAACGAAGGCTCCGATCGCTGTCTTGCTTACCTTGCTGCCCATGAGTGACTCCGCGGCGGGGAAAGGAGGGCGCTCACTTTTGCCTGGCGCCTTCTCCCCTGGTCAGGAAATTGATCACTTTCGGGTCCTGCGACTCCTTGAGAAGCCGCTTGGGATCGCCGCTGGCAATCATCGTCTTTACATCCGGATCGAGGAAGACCGAGTTGTTGCCGATGGCGAAGATGCTCGCCAGCTCGTGGGTCACCACCACCACGGTGGTGCCGAGGCTCTCGCTCAGTTCGATGATCAGGTCGTCGAGCAGCCGCGCGCTGATCGGGTCCAGCCCGGCGGAGGGCTCGTCGAAGAAGAGGAGGTCGGGATCGAGCGCCATGGCCCGGGCAAGCCCTGCCCGTTTCTTCATGCCACCGCTGATCTCCGAGGGGTAGAAATCCTCGAAGCCTCCCAGGCCGACCAGCGACAGCTTGTAGGAGACCAGTTCCCGGATCTGGCCGGGGGGCAGGCTGGTGTACTGTTCGATCGGCATGGCCACGTTCTCCGCGAGCGTCATGGAGCTCCAGAGCGCCCCACTTTGGAACAGGATGCCGAAGCGGCGCTTCAGGCTGTCCTGCTCTTCCGGCTCGGCGTCCCAGTAGCTCACCCGGTCGTAGAGGATCTCCCCCTTGGCGGGGCGCTTCAGCCCCACCAGGTGCTTCAAGAGGGTGCTCTTGCCGCAGCCGCTCCCCCCCATGATGATGAAGATGTCTCCCCGGCCGATGGTGAAGGTGAGGTCGCGCATCAGCACGAAGCTGCCATAGGACATCTCCAGGCCGCGCACCTCGATGACCGCTTCCTTCCCCCTGCTGGATCTGTCCGCTGACTCGCTCATATCCCCAGTACCTGGCAGGAAAGGGTGATGATGGCCGTGGCCACCACGATGCAGACGATGGCGGTGACCACTGCCGAGGTGGCCGCGTACCCCACGGCCGAGGCGCTGCGGTCGCACTGGATGCCGCGCAGGCAGCCGGCCACCGCCACCAGGATGCCGAACACGAAGCAGTGGAAAAGCCCCACCAGGAAGTGGGTCAGGTTGAGGGCTTTCCTGGTCTCGTTCACGTACTCCAAGAAGCCGAGGTCGAGCAGCCCCACCCCGACGATCATGCCGCCCAGCACCCCCATCAGGTCCGAGTAGATGCAAAGAAGCGGCATCATCAGCATGAGCGCCAGCATGCGGGGGAGCACCAGGAACTCCACCGGCGAGAAGCCCAGGGTCTGCAGGGCGTCGATCTCCTCGTTAACCTGCATGGTGCCGAGCTGCGCCGCGAAGGCCGCGCCGGTGCGGCCGGACATGATGACGCCGGTCATCACCGCCCCCATCACCCGCACGATGCCGATCCCCACCACGTCCGCCACGTAGATCTGGGCCCCGAACAGCTTCAGCTGGATGGCCGCCACGAAGGCCAGGATGACGCCGACCAGCAGGCTGATCAGGGTCACGATCCCCAGCGCCTGGGCCCCGGTCTCCTGGATGGTCAGTTCCAGGTCGAGGCGGCGGAAATCCGCCTTGCCGCGCAGCATCCGGCCGAACGCCACCGTCACCTCGCCGAGGAAGGCCAACACCTCCCGGACCCCGCCCAGCACGGCGAAAGTCTTGTCGGCCACCCGCGCCAGGAAAGGCTGGCGCGCGCTGCCGTGGCTCACGCCGCTTCGCTGGTTCTCGGGCGAGGCGAGCGCCATCAGCTTGCGGACGCCATCGGGGAGCCCCGACTGGTCGACCGTGACGCCGTCCCGGCGGCAGCTGGCGAACAGGTTGGCCAGGAAGATCAAGAGCCCGCTGTCCCACTGGGCAAGCTTCCCGGTTTCAAAGGCGAGCCGGCGCTTCTGCGCGGACGCCCCCTTCAGCACCCCCTCCGCTGCCGGGATGGCGCTTTGCAGCGTCCAGTCGCCGGCCAGGCTGACCAGCAGGACGCCCTCACTGCTCGTGTCGATCTTCAGTTCGCTGGGAGTCATGATGTCACGCGAGCCTCTCTCCGGTCAGCCGGGTCGATGTGATGCTGTTTTTCCTGCGGGCCGCCGCAGTTTGTCATGGTAAAAGCGTGCCAGCACCCGCAAAAGGCGGCAATCCGCGCGCAAAAGCCCTTTGCTGCCGCCGGCCGGGAGAAGAAAGGCCCACCGGCAGGACGAGATATCGACCCCGGCATGATATATCGTCCCGCCCCGTCCCAGCCCGCGCCCCCTCATCTTCTCCTCCCCCCCTGCTCCCCCTCCACCACCTTCACCTCGATCGGCCTCTCGGCGTGCAGGTGCAGGTCCCTTTGCGGGAAGGGGATCTCGATCCCCGCCCCGGCCAAAAGCTCGCCGATGCGGTGGCGGATGTCGCTGAAGACCGCCGGCGTGTTCACCGCCGGATCGAGCTCGACCCAGAAGTAGGCGATGAAGGTGAGGGAACTCTCGCCGAAATTCTCGAACACCACGTAGGGAGGCGGATCGGGAAGCACCTCGTGCTGCGCCTGCACCGCCTGCAGGATCAGCTCCCCGCTCTTCTTGGTCGGCGAGCCGTAGGCCACCCCCACCGTGATGGAGTAGCGGACGCGCTTGTCGGAAGAGGTCCAGTTGATGACGTTTTGCTGCAGAAAGAGGCTGTTGGGGACCAGCATCTCCACGCCGTCGAAGCGCTTGATGCTGGAACTGCGCATGCCGATGCTGGCCACCCGGCCACGGTGCCCCTCCACCTCCACGATGTCTCCCATGCGGATGGTGCGGTCGAACATCAGGATCAGGCCGCTGATGAAATTGCCGATCAGGTTCTGGGCGCCGAAACCGACGCCGATGGCGAGCGCCCCCCCCAGGAAGGCGAAGAAGGCGAGCGGGATGTTGACGAAGACGAGCGCGCCGATCACCACCACCATGAACAGCAGATAGCTGAGCAGCCGGCTGTAGAGCTGGGCGTCGTTGGCCCCCAGTTTCAGCCGCTTCCTGGCCACCCAGTGGATCGGTTTCTTGAGCCGCCGGATCACCCAGGAGCCGAGCAGCAGGATGAGCAGGGCCTCGGCCAGCTTGCCGACCGTGACGCTTCTCGGCCGGACGATCTTTTTCCCCTCGGCGATGAGGGTCTCCTCGGCCACGTACAGCTCGCCGTTCCAGACCTTGCCGAAAAGGCTGGATACCGTGGCCAGCGCGGCGCGCGCCCCGCCGGCCACGGTCACCCGCTCAACCTTGCTTTTCGCTTCTTCATCGCGGCGCTGCACGAGCTGCTGGTATTCCACCAGGATGGCAGCCCCCCGCCGCAGCAGCGACTCCTGGGCCTGGTAGACCGCCAGCACGCGGCGCAGGTCGTCGCGCTCTGCTTCCGAAAGCGAGGGCGAGGAAAGCTTGTCCTGCTGGCTCTTCACGAGGACCTCCAGGCGCGCGAGCTGCGAATTGGCGTACTCCTTCCACCTGGCGGCCACGGCCACCGCTTCCCTGCTCCTGATGGCCGAGCGTTCCGCCTCCGTCATCTCTGCGGAGGCAAGCCGGTAGCGGTCCTGCCAGACCCCCTCCTCCCTCTTCAGGATGCCGCTCAAGCCGGTGAGTACCAGCACCCGGGAGCCGGTGGCGTCGAAGATGGCCAACAGCCGCTCGCGCTCTTTCAGCAGCCGCTCCAGCTCCTCCGCCGAGGCAGTCCGGGAGGCGGCCCCTTCCTGTGCCGCACGCACGGCGGCCTCCCCTGCGTCCAGGCGCTTTCTCGCCAGCTCTTCCTCGCGCAGGGCCAGCTCCTGTTCCCGCCGCAGCTGTTCCCGGCGCCCCTCGATTTCCCGCAGCTTCCGTTCCAGTTCCTCCCGGGTGAATCGGTAGCTGGCCCGGGCCGCCGCCAGCTTCTGCCTGAGAAAGTCGATCTCCGCCTTGACACCCTCCCGTGAGTCGTCGATCAGCTGGCGCCGCGCCTCGTCGTAGAGGGCGCCGGCCTCGTTCAGGGAGTTGCGCAGCTGCGCCAAGACGAGCAGCCATGCGCTGCGCGCCTCACCCCGCCTCCCCCTTTCCTTCTCCACGCTTTCCTCGGCGAGGCGCACCTCCTTGCGGGAGAGCTTGAGGCCGCTGGCGAAGCCCTGCGCTTCGTCCTGTACCGTGCTCCGCAACACCTCCAGGGACTGCAGGTTGAGCTCCTTCGCCTGCAGGGAGTCACTGAGTCCGTCCAAAAGGGAGATGGTATAGGGGGGCTTCTCGGCAAACCCCTTCCATCCCTTCATCTCCTCTTCCCGCTCCCGGCTGGCTTTCCGGATGCTCTTCAGCCTGGTCAGGGTGTTGAGATGGCCCTCCACGATGGCGGCCAGCCGGTTGGCAAGCCGCTCCCATTCCAGCAGCTCGGCAGGGGTGGCCGCGTCGTGATAGCTCCTTTTCAGCTCGGCAACCGCCTCGGGAAGCAGGTGCAGGCGCAGATCGGCCAGCCGCGCTTCCAGCTTCGCACTGCTCTGGTCGATCTCCTCGTCGGTGTTCAGGGCTACCGCCGGGATGGCAGGCTGGGGCTCGTCCTTCTGGGCGAGGGGTGAGGGCCAGGGATTGGCGGCCCGGGCCGGGGAGCTTACCGCCAGGATACAGAGGAAAAAAAGCAGCAGCGGCAGCGTGAGCGCGCCGTGCCGAAGCGGTGCCGGGTAAAGGGGGGAATGCTGGTAGGGGAAAATAGCCGGTTTCATCGGTGTCCTTCCAGGGAAAACCGTGCTTTAGGTGAGGCCGCGGCCACCCGTCCCCAGGGGAAGCGGGTGGCCGCGGCCTTTTTTGCTGCCGTTGGGGAGCAAGGAGCTCCTATTTCTTGACCTTTTCGACCGCAATGGCCAGCGCCTGGGTGTAGGTGATCTGGATCTGGTCACCCTCCTTCACCTCGCCGCTTTTCAGCTTCTTCACGTTCTCCTTGTCGTGCACCACGACGTCGAAGGCGGTGCCGTCGGGCATCCGGAGGGTAACCTTCTTGCCACCCTCCAGCACCTTGTCGATGGTGGCTGTGGTGGTGACCTGCCGGGTGGCGCTACCCGCCGGCTTGGGCGAGCTCGCCTCCGGTTGCAGCGTGGTGCTGACCGAGGTCTCGGCGGGCCCCTTCGTTTTCAGGATCTTCACGGAGATCGCTTCGTGGTAGCGGATCTTCACCGTGTCGCCTGCCTTTACCTGGCCAAGCCTTTTGACCGCCTTGCCCACCAGGAAGGTTTCCTCCTTACCGTCCGGCAACTGGAGGGTGATGGTCCGCTTCTCCAGATCGACCGCCTTCACGTCGGCAGTTGCCGATACCGTGGCCTGGGCGATCACCTTCCCCTTGCCGTGCATGTGGGGGGGAGTCCCCTGGTCCCCCTCCGCTGCCAGGGCGGCAACCGGCAAGGCGAACAGCAGGGCCGAGCAAAGCATGATGACGACTCTTTTCATGATTCCTCCCAAAGTGCGGCAGCCGCCAGCTGCGGAGGGCGGCTGCCGTCAGGTTGACTGTCCCAGGGGGCAAAAGCCGTTACCCGCGCTGCCCCCGGGTCGTCACGGCTCGACGCAGCCGCTCGCGCCGCGCGCCTCGCACAGGGCATAGCGCACCCTCTTCGCCCAGTACTCGAGCCCGTCGTTGGCGTTGTTCCACTTGCTCCAGAGCTTGCTGATCTCCTTGCCCCCCACCCGCCGGTCCAGCGCCGCAGCTTCCAGTTCCCCGGTGGTGGCGTCGGTGATCTTCATCTCCGCGGTGATCTCACCCACCCCGGACTGCTTGCCGGTAGAGGCGTATTTGATCAGGGAGATCCCCATGCCGATCGGCATGAAGGTGGAGAGGGTGTTTCGCACCGGTTTGGCGCTGTCGGCGTCGATGATCGCTGCCTGCAGGCGCATGGTACCCGGCTCGGGAGTCTGTACGATCTTGTAGTCCTGTTCCAGCTGCTTGGTAAGGTAGACGTAGGCGTTGTTGGCGAGCGTCTGGTAATTGGCCATCTCATCCTTGTCCAGTTCGCCGTCCTTCATGACCAGCACCGGATCGATCATCACCTTGTCGTACTTCTTGAAGTCCGCAGCCGGGTTCACGTACCGGTAGAGCGCCTGGCCGTCCTTGCCCGGGGTCAGGATGTCCGGGTTGACCAGCGGGGAGTTCTTGATCTCCACGTTGCGTGCCTGCACGCTTCCCGTTGCGCAGCCCCACAGCTGCAGCGCAGCCGCGGCGACCATGACCACTTTGCATACCGTTTTCACAAATCTCATGTCCTTTCTCCTTTTGTGCCTGGTTTGCCGTTGAAGGGAATGACCTGTCCGCCAACGCATCCGTTACCGGGGGGGGAGCGGACCCCTTCGATGAGCTCCATCCCCTCGGTACCGCAAATCTCGTAGAAGCATATCTCCGGCGGCCGCTCGGAGAGTTCCATCGCGGTGAGCACCCGGCCGTACAGTGGGGACCTGACATGCTCGATCATGTCGGCCCGCAGCTGCCACCTCTCCAGGTAGACGATGGCGCGCTCCTCCCCCTGCTCCTGCCAGATGCTGCACTCCAGGCAGCCGGAGGCAGCCAGGGTCGGGCCGCGCACCGATTCCAGTATGTCCAGGATCTCCTTCAGCCTGCCGCGACGGGGCGCTATCTTCACCATGAAGAGGTTCATGGGGATCGCTGTTCCGAGAATTGTGCCAACCTGGAGGTGAACGATAAAAGAGCCGTGTAATCGGCCAGTTGAAAGGGCGGGGATGAAGAAAAGGGGCGGGGGGAGCTGCCGGGAAGACGGGATTTCGACTTTAGGGCGACATCTCGTCCTTCAGGGGACGGTTGCTGATGCCGAGCTTCTGCATGCGGGAATAGAGAGTGGACGGGTTCATGCCGAGCAGGCGCGCGGCCCCCCCCTCGCCCTTGATGCGCCAGCCGGTCAGCCGCAGGGCCTCCCGGATGTGCCTCGCTTCGGATTCCTCCAGGGTGAGGATGCGGGTGGCCTGCCCCGGGGTGTCTTCCGGCAGGCGCACCTGCAGCCGGTCGCCGCTGCTGACGATGACGGCATGCTCGATGACGTTGCGCAGTTCGCGGACGTTGCCCGGCCAGGGGAAGGCCTGCAGGTCGGCCATGTCCTGCTTGGAGATCCTGGTGATCTTCTTCCCCATCTTCTTCCCCAGTTCCTCCACGAAGGCCCACACCAAAAGCGGTATGTCGCCGGTGCGCTCCCTAAGCGGCGGGACCACGATCTGGAAGACGTTCAGGCGGTAGAAGAGATCCTCGCGGAACCTTCCCTTCTTCACCTCCTCGGCAAGGTTGCGGTTGGTGGCGGCGATCACCCGCACGTCGACCTCGATGGTTTTGGTGCTCCCCAGGCGCTCGAACTGCCCCTCCTGCAGCACCCTCAAGAGCTTGGCCTGCAGTTCGAGGGACATCTCGGCGATCTCGTCCAGGAAGATGGTGCCGCCGTCGGCTAATTCGAAACGGCCGGCCTGGCGGGTGAGCGCCCCGGTGTAGGCCCCCTTCTCGCGCCCGAACAGCTCGCTCTCCACCAGGGCGGAGGGGAGCGAGGCGCAGTTGACCTTCACCATCGGCTTGTTGCGCCTGGCGCTCAGCTTGTGGATCGCCCCGGCCACCAGCTCCTTGCCGGTGCCGGTCTCCCCGCAGATCAGCACGGTGGAGTTGGTCGGCGCCACCTGTTCCACCAGGGCCAGGGTCTTGGCGATCGCCACGCTCTGCCCGATGATCTCCTCCAGGCGGCAGGGGAACCTCTCCGCGGAGCTCACGCACTCCGTCTCGGCCTGCAGCTTTTCCCTGAGGCGCTGAAGTTCCACGCTCTTTTCCTGCTGCGCCGCCTCCGCCTTGCAGCGGAGCAGGGCATTGGCGAAGATCTCGCCCAGCAGGCGCAGGCGGGTCACCAGGTCACCCTCCAGGGCGCGGGGAGCGTGCAGCAGGGAAGCAGCGACGAAATGCTCGCAGCACCCACCCACGCAGATGGGGACGTTCAGGTGGGACTTGGTGCCGAACATCTCCCAGTTGGTGCGGTCGGCGGCGGCTTCCGCCGGCAGGGCTGCCAGGGCGGGAAAGGAAACCACCTCCCCCTGCCGCAGCTTCGCCATGGTCCAGGGGAAGAGCGGGCTGAGGTCGACGTTCTCCGGGACCGGCGCGACCCCCTCCCCGCAGGAGAGGTGCGTGACGAAGACCTGGCGCTTCTCGCCGGAAAAGGTCATCAGCCCCAGGCGGTCGAAGCGGAAAAAGCTGCGGACCTGGTCCAGGGCGGCCACGATCTCGCGGTCCACCTGCTCGGGCCTCACATTGATGAAGGTAACGGAAAGGGCCGCCATCAGCTGCTCGAACGACAGCTGCCGCGCCCCCTGCTGCCGGCCGTTCAAGAGGGCGTTGACGAAGATCTCCCCCAGAAGGCGCAGCTGCGAGATGGAGCCCTTGCTCCAGCAGTGCAGGTCGTGCACGAAGCAGGCGACCATGAAGAACTCCACCGCGCCGTCCACGTAAATGGGGACCGCCAGCGACGACCGGATCCCCAGCGACTCGTAGTAGCGCCGGTCGGGCGCCGCCGGCGGCAATTCGGAGAGGGAGGAAAAACAGACGATATCCCCCTGCAGGAGATTTTCGGCGGTCCAGGGGATCTGCGACACCGTGGCCCCCCAGTCGGCCGGCGGGGCCGCCAGCCCCGTCCTGCCGGCGGCCAGCACGGTCTGCAAGCCGCTCTGCTCGGGAGTGACCGTCATCAGCCCGCACCAGTCGAAACGGCAGGTCTCGATGATCTGCTGCAGCAGGGAGATGATTTTCGGTTCGGTCTGCTCGACGGGGGAACAGGGGAAGCTTTCCAGTGAGAGTGAGACGAAGCGGCCCAACTCGGGCAGCTCGCTCTCCGGGTTTGCGTTCAGGAGGGAGGGGTTCGGGCTCTGCGACAGCAATTTCCCGGCGGGCAAAGGAGTACCCGAAGGCAGCGACGTCGAGCGTTGCATGCGTCCTCCTGGAAAAGTCTGGGTTCGCGAACAGGAGCAGCAAGGAGTGTGTAAATTAAATCAAAACAATTAAAATAAACAACGAAGCTGCCCACATTACAAACCTAATAACAGACAATTCCAGTTTCGCAAGTCGAGGCTTGGCCGCTGCGGCTTGAAAAGGCCGATATACCGTCCCGCCCTCCCGGCGTTAGCCGAAAGGAAGACCGCAAATGACACGGTGGTTTCGCAAAGGACAGCGGGGAAAACCAAAACGTCGAAGAGGGAGGTAGCGAACGGACCAGGATCGGCCGAAACAGGCAACGCTCTTCGCCTTTATCCCGTGCATCCTGTCCATCCCTGTTCACGCTTGGGAACTTCCCACCTGTCCTCTGCGGTCAGGCTTTGCTACTCGACCTTCTTCCAGCTCGGGTCCGGATCGAAACGCTTGATGGCCTGCGCGCTCTTGCCGGTCTCCTTTCCCAGGTTCTTCTGGTAGACGACGCCATCCTGGTTCACCATGAAGGTCATCACCCCGGAACTTCCGTACTGTGCGGGATAGGCCAGCATGGCAAAGCCGAGCACCATCTTGCCGTTCACCACGTAGTCGAAGTCCCCTCCGGTGGCGTGTTTGCCCTGCGCCTTCAGGATCCTGAAGAAATAGCCGTGGAACGGAGCGGGCACTTCGCCCTTGCCTTTCAGGTATCCTTCCCGGGCGGCCCGGGCCGCCAAAGGCCCCAGCGGGCTCTCCGGCTCGCCTTGCTGCACTTCCCAGTAAAGTCCGTCTTTCTTGCCCGGCGTGCTGCGGATCTTCTGTGCGAACTGCAGGATACCCTGCCCGCCCCGGTCTTCATGGGCATACTCGCGCTGGGCATCCAGGTAGGCGTAGAGGACGTCGATCGCCTCCAGCTCGTTTCTGCCGATCCGCCGGTTCAAAAGCTCCTCGCGCCCCGCCTTGGCGTCGAAATGCCAGGCCCCCTCCCTGCCGACTATCGGGATGGGAAAGGGATATTCCTCAGGGCCCACCAAGAGCACCGTAGAGCCGGGACGGACCTCCTGTATGCCGTTTTTCTCCTCGTACAGCTTGACGAACTGCTCCCGGTTCAGCCGGTCGGCAACCGGGTCGCCGGAAGAGACGAGGTCTTGCGAACCGGGACCAAAGATGGCGGAGAGCTCCCTGCTGTCGTTATCTTTCAGCGCAGCAATCAGCTGTTTGCCGGCATCCTCGGGGGTGGAAAAGCTCTTCGGCGCCTGCCTGGTGGCGGCCTCCGGTGCCAGCACCACGACCGCCAGGACGGTCAGGACCGCCGCCAGCAGGAGCAGGGTTTGCAGTAATCTGCGGGACGTGATGTGCATCATGCTGTAGCCTCCGTTTTCCGGTCACCTGCGCCTGCCGCCGCCACCGAACCCGCCGGAGCGTCCGCCGCCGAAGCCGCCTCCGCTTCCGCCAAAGCCGCTGCTGGCCCGGCTGGCGCTCCCCCGCTGGCTTGCGCTGCGCGCCGCATTGCCACTGCCGTTACTGCCGCTGAAAGCACTGTCCCGTCCGCCGTAGGAGGCCCCGCCCCGGGTTGCCCCTGCGGCGCTGCCGGTACCGGGCCGCGTGGCGGCGCCCGGCCTGGAACCTGCACTCGGGGTGGCGCCGGTGCCCGGCCTTTGGGAGGCCGTTTGCCTCCCTCCCGACATCGCGCCGCGGTCCATGGTCGAGGGGCGTGCCCCCGCTCCCCCGCCAGCCCCGTAGCCGCGTGCGTCACGCCTTCCCTCCATGGAGCGGGCCGGAGACTGGCCGTACTGCTTGGCGGTCGCCCGGTCCGAGTAGGCCACCCCCTTGCGGTGCTCGGGGCTGTGCTGCCATCTCCCCCCCTGGCCTCCCTGCCCCCCTTGCCCCCCCTGGCCGCGGTGACCCTGGTACTTGCTGCGGTCGATGTTGTTGTTGATGGCGATGTTCTGGTTGACGTTGTAATTCACCTGGCCGCCGTGCCAGTTGCAGTTTCCCCAGGCATAGCCCCAGGCCACGCCGACGGCGACCCCGGCTGCGAAGGTGAAGGCCGGGTTGGCCGGAGGCGGCGGCGGGTAGTAGTAATAGGGGGGATAGGCGGGATACGGCCAGGGGCCGTACACCACGGTCGGGCTGTAGGTGGGGACGTAGACCACCTGCGGATTGGCCGGCTGGATGACGATGGTCTCCTTCTCCACCACCACCTTCTGCTCCTTGCTGGTCTTCAGGTTCCCCGCCTGGTAGGCCTTTTGCCGCAGGTCCTGGATGGTGTCCATCACGTCCTTTTGCTGGGAGAGGAAGGCGTCCCCGATCTTGGTGGTGAGGTCGAGCTTCTCGCTCATCTTGGCGAGCACCTCCGGGAAATTCACCAGCGACTTGACGCTCGGGTCCCAAGGCTCCTTTTCCAGCTGCTTGGCCAGCACATCGCCCGCGCTCTGCTTGTGGCCCTTCGCCCAGCGGTCGGCCTGCACGATCTCCAGTGGATAGGTCGAGGCGATCAGGATCTGGGAAACCAACTCGTCGGGATAGAGGGCGATGGGAGCCAAAAGTTGCGCCAGCTCTTCCCTGGAAAGCTTCTGGGGAGCCCCCCCCTCCTGCGCCCGTGCCCCGACCGGAATGGACAACAGGCAGAGCAAGGCGATGAGGAGAGAAACGCCGCGCATCCACAGCGATATGCCTTTCATACAGGCTCCTTGCGTAGAGGGGCTAGGTACCGGGGACGAGGGCCGGGGTATCCTGGCAGCCCACTCCCCAACGCCCCCTCCCCTTCAATGCTTGCCCGCCGAAGTCTTGGCGAAGGAGGGGACGGGGTGAGGATGGCTTTCCAGGCCGACGCCACAAGCTAGTCCGGATGTATCTCGGTTATCTTGGACCCCTGCAGGCCGAGCCCCGCCATCAGCCCCTTCTGGGAGAAGATGAAGGCGTAGATGTCATCCTTGAGGGTCGAGGTGGTCATGCTCTTGCCGAAGGCCGCCACCGATTCCTTGTCCACGATGACCAGGCTGGGGCCGACACCGAGCTCCCATCCCTTGCTCTTCTTGAGGTAGGCAAGCGCCTTTTCGTTCATGAAGAACATGGCATAGCCGAACTTCTGGACGCCTGCCTGCAGCCCGTAGGAGCCGGCCACCGACCGGTAGTAGCCGACGATCTTGCCGTGCTCGAACAGGGCGCCGTCACCGATCTGGCCGCCGACGATGAGCCCCCCTTTCAGGATGCTGGGAAAGACCAGGATGGCGGTGGCCCTTTCCCCCAGTTTGCGGGCTTCCGGGATCTTGTTGTAGAGGTTCTCCAGGGCCGCCCTGGCGTCGTTGTTGATCTCGGCCTTGGTCGAGGCCTGCGCGAAGCGGGGTAGCACCGCCACCGCCAGCAGGAGCACGATTACCATCAAGAGCGCATGTTTTCTCATCTGGCTTCTCCTTGTTCCCCTCGCCGTTGGCTACTTAAGGGTTGATGCAGGAACCGAAGACGATGAACCCTTCGCCATCGCCGGAAGCGGTCAGGGTAAGCTCTCCGGAGCTCTCGCCCAGGGCGATGCTCCAGCCCCGCTGTTCCGTGCCGTGCAGGACCGTCAGATCCTGCTGCCGGTCGATGGTGGCGATCTTGGTGGTGCGCTTGACCTCCCGGTCGAGGGAGGTTATCGCCTTCGATTTGAGATCGATCCGCACGAAGCGGGGAAGGTCGATTTCCTGGATGGTCCACTCAGCACACCCCTCATCGGGGAGGCATTCGATCGCCCGGGTCAGCGTGCAGGTCCGGACATCTCCCTCCGCCGCCATGACCTCCACCGCCATCTGCAGCAGCGCCGCCGCAAGCAGTAGCGCAGAAATCCTTGCCATGACATCCTCCTCTCGGGTTGTTCGTCCACGGCCAAACCGCCGCCCTATTTCACGGTATAGCCTCTCCCTTCCATGCAAGCCCCCCAGGCACGGTTGTATTCGGCGCGCCGGTTGGCGTACTGGGCCTGCTGGTCCTGCTGGTAGCTCGCCTGCTCTTTCTCGCTTTGCCTTTTGCGTGCGCCGCCGATGATGCCCCCCGAGGCAGCGCCGATGGCCGCCCCCTTGCCGGCGTTACCGGCGATGGCGCCCACGGCTGCCCCCAGGGCGGCCCCCCCGGCTGCGCCCCGGACGGCACCCCCCTTTTGCTGGGGAGGAGGCGCGCTCGCCGTCGGTGCCTGCATGGGATCGAAGCCCGTCTGTCCCTTGGCCCACTGGTAGCAGGAGTACTTGTCCTTTTCCATCTTGTCGTTGCTCTGCCCTTTGGAGGGATAGACGATCGGCTCCTGGGCACCGGCCGCTACCACGCTGGCCATGACCGCCAGGGCGATAGCGCAGACCATCCGCTTGTGCGTAGGCAATTTCCCCTTTCCGCTTTCCATTGCACCCTCCTTTCGAGCTCTCCCCCCGTCCCCTTTCCAGTCCCCCTGCTCCGGCCAAACCCCTCTCCCCCGGGAGAGGGTCGGGGTGAGGGAAGTATCCCTTGCCGTCCCCGTCCCTTTACAGGGAGCTGGCCCCTTCGCTCCCCAAAGGCCAGCCTCGAGCCGTTCGCCCTGAGCCTGTCCAAGGGCCCCCTGAAACCTGGAATGGCGCCAGCAGACCCGGCGACCGCTTTTCCCCATCGCCTTCGTTTCCAGATGTGTGCCAAGCGGGAGGCCGGCCGCCAGGCCGCCTAAATGCCGGTAATGATTGACCGCGGAAAGGGCGCGGGCCCTGGAGGGAGGGGTGCGGGGGACGAGATATGGACCAATGGATGATATATCGACCTGGAAAAGGAGGGTTCAGCGCAGGCGGATGAGGCTCATGATGTTTCGCCCCAGGGGACCTTTTTCGATGCCGGCCAGGATGTTCCGGTACACCCATTGCCCGAGCGGGGTGAGATGGTAGATGTGCGCCTTCGGGAACATCTTGAGCTCCCCGCCGTACTTGAACTTGTAATGGCACCACTGGTCGGTGGCTTCCTGATCCACCTTGAGTCCCAGCCTGGACAGGGCGACCTTGGGGGCGATCCCCTCCAGGTCGTAATAGCGGTAACCATTGGCCTTGGCCCACTGGATGGAGGTCCATTCCAGCACCACGTTGGGCGCGAGGCTTTTGAACTCCCCCGACCAGCCGCTGTTTTTGGCCACCACGGTATCCCCGAACGAGATCAGCATCTGGCAGGAAACGGCCTGCCCCCCGTACTCGGAGAAGAAAATCCTGGCCCGCGGGCCGAAGACACGCAGGATCTCCCCGTAGTAGCACTCCGGGTAGACCGGCCATTTGGTCCGGCGGCTGGTGGCGCTCAGCAAGCGGTAAAAGGTGCCGAGGTCGTGCTCTCCGCCGTCGCGACCGCACACCCCCTCGCGCAAGGCGTGCCGCAGGTCGCGCCGGGTCTGTTTCCTCATGGCGCCCAGAATGTCGTCCAGGTCCTGCTGCAGGTCGATCTGGACGGTGGCGGTGGGAGCCACTTCCATGGTCATCGGTTCGAAACCCAGCACCTCCAGGCATTGGGCCTGGAGAGAGCCGTTGTTGGGAGGCTGCACCACCAGGCAGCCGATACCTAGTTCCCTCCCTACCCGTACCAGCGCGTCGTTCATGAACGCCGACAGCGCCGGGTCGTCCGACGAGAGCACCGGCCCTTTGGAGACGATGCCGAGAGTCCCCGGCAGGATGCGGCGCAAAAGGATCTGGGCTCCCCCCACGATCTCGTCCTGCTCACGCACCACGATCCGGACCACCTTCCAGCGGAAGGCCGCTTTCACCTGGCCCCAGAGGCTGCTCTGCACATGATGTCCGCCGGGTGTCCGCGACAGGAAGGAGTCCCACTCCTCGTCCTGGAGCTGGCAGGAAACCGTGTAGCGATAGGAGGGCGTCATGCGGCGACGCACCCCGGAAGACGACTCCATGTTCAGTTCGACTGGTGCCACGCTACCCCCTGGGCGTCCAGCTTGCTGGCATCCCTCGATGCCCGCCGGCCGGGATTGAAACAGAGGCGGATCACCCTGGCCACCGCGCCCACAAAGGGCCCCGGATCATGCCAGTCGAAAAGGGCATCCACCTTGCGTCCCCGTAACGAGCTCCACCACTGCCGGAGGGTAAGCTCCCCTTTCTTCAGGAGATAGAGGGCGGACTGCAGGTCCCGGATCAGGTCAATCCACTTGACGCTCCCATAGCGCTGCACCCGGTTTGCCGGCAAAGGGAGCCCCAGCGCGTCGCAGTACATGGTATAGACCAGTTCCACCCCGCCGGCCTCGGCAATGGGCGAGCGCCCGGTCGGCCGCCCCACGTTGGGTTCGATGATGTAGTGTCTGCCGGTGCGCGCATCCTTTTTCATCTCCAGGTAGCCAAGCCCCCGGTAGCCGACCAATTGGAACAGGCGGACGGTCTCCCGCAACACCTCGTCGTTTCGGCACTCCTCGCCCAGGGAACTCTCGCCGGTCTCGGGGGGCCACTGCCGGAGCTTGCGCGCCACGAAGGTCACCAGCGGTTCCGAGCGGGCATCGAGGTAACAGTTGCACGAGTAGAGATTGCTGACCGGACCCACCACGTACTCCTGCACGATCAGGACCTCCGAGAGCCCGCAAAAGCGCCGGTACAGCTCGGGCAGCTCTTGCGGTTCGCTGACCCGGTAGGCCTTCAGCTTGCTCTTCTTTTCCCACTCCGGGGTCCCGCTGAGCGGCGGCTTCAGGATGCAGGGGAAGGTAAGTTCGCGGGCGGCTTTTTCCGCGTCGGCCACGCTGGAGAGAAACCTGGTGCGCGGTATGGGAAGCCCCTTCTCCTGGGCAAAGGCGTAGAAGCGCACCTTGTCCAGCAAGGTCTCCACCGTTTCCTGCTCCGGCAGCACGACGTGGAACCATTGCTTAAGCCTTTCCCGGTAGTGCGACACCAGTTGCACATGCGGGTCCAGGCACGGGAACAGCACCCCCTTTTCCTCCAGCTCCCAGCCGATCCCTTCCAGGGTATCGATCAGGGAGCTGCCGGTGGTGTCGGTGAAAACGATCCGCTGGCAGACCCGGGTCCGGCAGCAGTAGTGCTTGCGGTCCCGCGCCACCCCGATGACAGGCACACCGCGGCGGGCCAGCAGGCGGGCGGTCTGGATGCCGTTCAGATGATCGAGCCCGATCACGATGGCAAAGGGCCCGCTGGGGGCGCCCCGGCCGCTCACCGCGCGCCCTCGCCCCGGTGCAGGCCGGAGCCGGCGCCGGTGCCGGTGCCGGGCAGATAGCGCAGCTCCGCTTCGGCCAGTTCGTCCGCGTTCTGCAACCGGAAGATCTCCTTGACCGGGGCGATCTGGTCCTCGATCACGGACAGGGTCCGCTCCCGGTGTATCTTGGCCGCCGCCCGCTGCATGGCGGTGATGCTGGCCCGCATCATGTGGTTAGCCCAGATCACCATACTGATGCCGGCCCGGGAGAAGACGCTGGAAGGAGTGTCGTAATAGGAGGTGGGCACGATCACCACCGGCAGGTTTCCCCGCCATTGGCCCATGAAGGCCAGGATCTCGTCACAGGTTGCCTTCTTGCTGTGGATGAGGATGGCGTCAGCCCCGGCACGGCCGTAGGCTTCCGCGCGCCTGAGCGCCTCCTCCATCCCTTGCCCGGTGATGAGCGCTTCCGTGCGCGCCACCACGCAGAAATCGGCATCCTGCTGGGTGTCCTTGGCCGCCTTGATCTTGCCGCAGAACTCGTCCACGTCCGCCAGGGGCTGCTGCTCACCCTTGATGAAGGAGTTGGTCTTGGGAAAGAGCTTGTCCTCGATGCACATGGCGGCCACGCCGCGCTGTTCGAGCTTGCGCACCAGCCTGCGCACGTTGTTGAAATTGCCGTAGCCGGTATCGGCATCGAGCAGGACCGGGATGCCGGTCGAGTCGCACATGAACTCCATGGCATCCAGCACCTGCGTCCAGCTCGCCTCGTTGTTGTCGCGCAGTCCCATGGCAGCCGAGAGGCAGAGGCCGCTCCCCCAGACCCCCTTGAACCCCGCCTCTTCCACGATCCTGGCGCTGATGCCGTCGTGCGCCTCCATGAGATATTCCAGACTGTCAGAATTAAGCAGGCTCTTTAACTGCGTGGTCTTTTTCATGTCAGCTCACCCCCCGGGCACGATGCAGTAGGAGTTCCAGGCGCCTGGCTGCTCCTGGATGCTGGTCTCCGCGGCAAATTCCTCGATCGCCTCCACCACCCGCCGGCCTATTTCGGCCTGCGTATCGACCGTCATCGAACCTACATGCGGGGTCAGGATAACGTTGCGGCAGCCCGCCAGCAGCGAGCCACCTCCCTCCCACTCCTTGGCGTGCACGTCCAGCGCCGCCCCCCGCAGCCTGCCGGGCCCGGTCAGGGCCTCGTGCAGGGCCAGTTCGTCCACGACGCCGCCGCGCGCCACGTTCACCAGGTATGCCCCCTTTTTCATCAGGGAGAAAGCCGCCTGATCGAACATATGCCGGGTGTCTTCCTTGAGCGGAACATGCACCGTCACGTAGTCAGCCTCCGCCAGCACCTGCTTGAAACCGACCATGTCGATCCCCTTTTCGGCGAACAGCTGCCTGCGCTCCCAAGAGGGGTGCTCGACACACCCCAGGACCCGCATGCCCCAAGCGATACCCATCTGGGCAACGCATCCCCCGATATTGCCGGCGCCGACCACCCCCAAGGTCTTCCCCTGCAGGAGGTAACCGCTCAGGTCATCCTTCGACCAGTGACTGTCCCGCATGGAGCGGTCCGCCTCGAACAGCCGCCGGCTGAGGGCCAGCATCAAGGCGAAAGTCAGCTCTGTCACTGCCCTCGCCCCAGGTTGCGGGATCCGCACGAGCTTAAGGCCGCGCCGCTGAACATAGTCGAAATCGAGGTTGTCCAGGCCTGAGCCGGCCCTGACCAGCAGCTTCAGGTGGGGGGCGCATTCCATGAGCTGCGCGGAAATGTTGACGCCGCTGCGAAAAACCAGCACCTGGCAGTCGGCGACCAGCTCCCGCAGCATCCCTTCGCTGACATCCTGGAAGGCGCATACTACCTGGTGGTCAGTTTTAAGCCTTTCGATGGCGGCCGCGTCAATGGAACTGGCGATCAGGATTTTCATGGCCTTCTCCGATATCTCGTGCTGGAATTAGCAAAGATGTTGAACGCCGCCCCTAAACGTGCTGTTTTCCTATGGCAGTTTCCGCCAACTCCCCGAAAAAGGGTGTGGCATCCTTCCGCCTTTTGCCGCGTGCTTCCCAAGAATGTTTTTAGCTTATCAAAGAAAAACCCAGTGGCTATGAAAAGCCCCCGAATGTTTCCCCTTCCTATCAAAATGCCTCTTTGGGATTAGTACTTTGGTAAGGATTGACCTAAACGTAGGTCTTTGCCGAGCTCAAGAAGGTCTACACGGGGCATATCAGGAAAGGTGATCTTTGGCAGGGACTACAGGAGAGTTGAAAAGCAAGTGAGCTATCTGGAAAGGGAGCCCGACTCCGTCCCGATCTTTTCGAGAAGGGCACAGCAGGGGTCTCTCGCTCTGATCAGCACAGCCCAACGCAAAACCCCGACAGCTGTATCGGCAGTCGGGGTTTCAATACGTCAACGAGGCTCTTCAGTTCGGTCAGCTTATGGTTTTGCGCGCCTCGTTGGAATATCCGCTCTCGTTCCCGGACGAGTCGACTGCAGTAACGGTAAAGTAGTAGGTTCCCGTTTCAAGGCCGGTGACGGTGTAGTTCGAGGTCATCCCGACATTAATAGAGCTCAGCCCCTCGCCTTCCTCTACAACGGCTACCCCCTCACATTGCTAGTCGTGGCCAGCCGCGTTTCGGCCTCCTACTGGAAGCACAAGACTGACGCGGGCAGGCCCTATTCACAGAGTCTTTTCACCGCCTCGATCAACTCTTGTACACGCGAGTTGTATTGAGTGATCTCAACGGCATCGTCACCCTGGTTACAGAGATCGGAAATTTGATCGTACAACTGCCGAATGCCTTTATGGCACAGCTCCAAGGCATCGCCGTCGGCGGAAATCGAATTGAACATCAAGCACTTCTTCAAGCGCAACAGATGCATGTCGATCTCTATCTCATCGATCTTTTGGAGTCTGCAATCTCTGACCTTTAACTGGCACTTCGTCAGCAATTCATACATTCGCTCCACGGTTACCCTAGCCCCCCGCACGACAAAAATGCCTGCACGCTTCCAAACGTGAACGACAGAATAAATCAAGAAGCATGCCATCCTTGCAACACGCCTGTTCAACCGTGATATCAGGGAATTACACCGAAGAGCCCCCGGCCGCTGAAAAGTCTCAGGGTGTGCATTTTTTTACACCTCAAAACGACAGCGAGACATTGCAATGCAATATCAATCATTTACCAAACAGCTGTAACTTTTTTCACACTGTGCATTTTTTTACAGCCAGGCGGCGTCACATTGCCCCGCCCCGGTGAGTCCTTTTCAACGAGGTCACCACTTGGCCTGGGCCTTACGCTTTTAGTGCACGCATTAAAAGCCCCGTTCCCAAGCTGACTACTCCACCAACGCCGGCAGGGACGCGTGCGCGACCACCCGTCCACTCTTCAGGAGCCTCAACTCGAGGCTGCGACTCCTGGAGGGGGACGGCACCATCTTGAGCGCCAGGTTGAGTTTTAGGTTGTCGTTGGGCTGAAGGTGTATCTCTTTGGCAGCTCCGATCAGCTGGGTGCGGGTTCCCGGCACTGGTTCCAAGGCCAGGGTATAGGTGCCGGCTGCGGAACTGCGGTTTTCCAGAGACACTACGTAGAAACAGACTACCGAGCCGTCTGAAAACCTTTTCACCTCTCCACCAGCCCCCAGCTGTACATTAAGGGTCGCCTCCTGCCTGCTGGCGAGTCCGATAACGAGGACGACAGCGAGCACCACGCTCATCCCGCCGAACAGGATTGCCCTCCAGTGAGCACGCTCGCCTCTCCCAGACTCTTTCCCGAAGGTGTAGTGAATGAGCCCCTGTCCGCCGCGGCTTTCCATCACCTCGCGGCAGGCATCCAGGCAGCGTCCACAGTTGATGCACTCTATCTGCGCCCCTTCCCTGATGTCGATCCCCATCGGGCAGGCTCTCAGGCAGGCTCCGCAGCGCAGGCAGTCCCCCTTCCGCAAGGGGTCGAATTCAAGGGTTAGCGTACCTGCTTCCATGGTCATGAACTGGATCCGGCCATATGGGCAGAGGGTCTTGCAAAACTTTCGCTGCACCAGGGCAAGATCCAGGTAGACCAGCAGGAACAAGGTTGCCAGGGAGATTCCGGCCCAGCTTCCCATGGCCCCGGAGGCCAGCCTGGCGAAGAACTCCGAGGGTGGGACGAAATACCAGATGAGGTTGCTGGCGACCAGCGCGGCCAAGGCGAGGTAGACGATCTGCTGCAGGAAGGGGGCCACCGTTTTCGACCGCGTCAGGGAAGCAACCTTCTCCTCCACCCCCTGAGCGATGTCGCCCAGGGTCGTCTGCGGGCAAAGCCAGCCGCACCAGACCCTGCCGAAAAGGAGGGTAACGAAGAGGAAAAGGAAGACGAAGATCAGAACAGCGAGGAGGAAAAGGTAGAACTCGTCGATGCGAATGGTGGCGCCGAAGAAAAAGAGGGAGCGGGATGCCGCGTCCAACCGCAGCACCGGTACCCCACGGATCTTCAGAAAAGGGACGGCCAGCAGGAGGAGCGTAGTCAGCCACTGAAACAGTTTTCGCCAGGGGGCGATCCTGTGCCCGGGTTGCACGGTCATGAGCACCTCATACGTTCAGGTAGTAGCATCATGAGGCGCGGTAGCCTGCGTGTCAAGATTTACGAAGCCCTGGGCAAGCTAACGGGAAGGGGAGCTTCGAGGACAGCGGTTGAGGAGGAGTACGGCAGATATCAGGCGGAGGTTTATTCCCCGCGCCTCTTCACGCAGGGGCCCCCGTCTTACCGTCGCAAGACGCCGATCGGGAGGTATGATGTATTGCGAGATTCAGAATGCCAGTCTCACATGAAACCGGAAGAGTTGTATAAATGACAACTTTTTCAGTTGAAATCACTCCACGAGGAGTAATATATAGATGCTCCCGGAACCGCTGCCCCCGCCTTATGCTAAGAAGATCATTCTCAACATCCTGCAAAAGGGCAGCGTTACCTATGCCGAACCGCACGCCTTGCAGCGGATGGAAGAGCGTGACATAAGCACCCTTGACTGCGTCAACGTCTTGCGAGGCGGCAAGGTGGCGCCGGCGGAGTACGAGAATGGCAGTTGGCGCTACCGGGTCTACACCCCGAGAATGACCGTGGTGGCCAGATTCGAGTCAGAGTTGGAGCTAGAGATAGTCACCGCCTGGAGAGAGTAAAGTATGAAATGCCGAGTCTGTGAAGAAGCCCCCGACCTTGTCGAAGTTGAAGAAGATTACCATTATCGCGAATGCGGGATGGATAATGTAACCATAATGGGCATCAAGGTGAGAACCTGCCCTTCCTGCGAAAGCAGAATGCCTGTCATCCCAAGCATTGAAGGGCTTCATGATGCTCTTGCGCACGCCATCGTGACAAAAAAAACGCCCCTGACGCCCCAAGAAATCATCTTCCTTCGGAAGTCGTTAGGCTGGTCGGGAGTCGACTTTGCCCAAAATATGGGGTGCGATAAGGCTCAGGTTTCCAAATGGGAGCATGGCACAGTGCGAATGTCCAAGCCCTATGAGCTCCTTCTTCGCGAAATCGTCGCCTCCGGCAAGAAGATCACCGATTACCATCGTTCAGAGATCATTTGGGGGAAAGCCCCCACTCCTCGCCCCCTACAATTCAGACTGAAGCGAGCGGCCTGGAAAGAGGCTGCCTAAATCGACAGCCAGAAGCTAAACGGGCAATGGTGACCTGTCCGAAAAGCTGACCACCAGGCTGTGCGGGCGAGTGGTGAGGGCCAGGCACCATCTAAGCCAAAGGAGTGTCTTGGTGGTGTGGCGCTAGAATGCGCACTTGACGCAGATGGCGTATTTCAGGTAGCGCCCCTCCGGGAAGGTGACCGGGTAGGGAAAATCCTCAGGCTGGCCGGCGAGAGAGATGACTTGCAGCGATGTCCCCGCCTGCAGCGCGCCGCGACGCAGTTCCTTCAGATACTCGGCCAGGTCGACCCTCTGGTGGTTGGAAGAGGCGATCAGCAGGCCCCCTTCCTTTAGCAGCTTCAGGGCTGCCGCCACCAGGTCCGAGGTTCCGCCGCGGGTGGTGAACCTGCTCTTGGAGGTGGTCGAGAAGGAGGGGGGATCCATCACTATGATGTCGTAGGTTTTCTGCTGGCGGGCCAACTCATCCAGGACGGAAAGGCAATCGCCGGTGATGAACTCATGGCGCTTGGGATTGAGCCGGTTGGCGTTGAAATTGGCGCGGGCAACCTCCAGGTAGGTCGGCGAGACGTCCACGCTGGTTACCTGACTTGCCCCCGCGGCAGCGGCCGCTACCGAAAATGCCCCGGTATAGGAGAAGAGGTTCAAAAGCCGCTTCCCCTTCACCCGCCCGACCAGATCACGGCGGTTCTTGCGCTGGTCCAGAAACAGCCCGGTGTTCAGTCCACGCTCAAGGCTCACCTGAAAGGTCAAGCCGTTTTCCATCACCAGAAGCGGATCGGGAGCGGGTTTGCCCGCCAGGAGGCGGCCGTACTTCTTCGAGTCACTTTCCGCTTCCAGTTCCCTCGTTTTCTGCGGTCTCGTTTTCTCATAGATCCCTGCAGGTGCAAGAAGTTCCTCCAGCGCCTGTGTCACCAGCTTGAGATGCTTTCTCCAGCCGGTGCAGTAGATCTGAACCATGAGGTAATCGGCGTAGCAGTCGACAGTTAGGCCAGGTAAGCCATCCCCTTCACCATTGACCAGGCGATACGCGTTGGTGTCAGCAAGGTCGGCATGCTCTCTCCTTAGTGCCATCGCCCGCTGCAGTCTCGATTTGAGCCAGTTCCTGTCCAGGTGGTGCATCCGCTCGCGCGAGAGCACCCGGGCCACGATCCGGTCCTTCGGGTCGAGGAGCGCGCTGGCCAGGAAGCGACCGGAGGCATCCGTCAGCTCCACCAGGTCACCAGCCTCGCCGGCAGGCCATTTTTTGGTGTAGGCATCCGCGATTATCCAGGGGTGCCCGAGCTCTATCATCCTTACCGATTCAGTTCCCACGATACAACGCTGCGACATTCATTGATCCTTATTCAGCTATTCGCTACCACAACTGGCCACCGCAACCAGGGGAGTGTTGTCAGTCCCAGTTGGCAGAAGTGCGCGGAAAGGTTGAGTGCTCCCTTCGACTGGGGAGAACGCTGGTGGCCGCTAGGGTGTGGGAACTAAAAGATCAGCTGTGAGGGTGCAGCCCCTCGTGACCTTTTGCCCCATACCTGCAGTGCCAGCTTCGCCTATGTCAAGATCATGGAGACTTTCGTCGTTTCGCTCCACTCGTAGGGTCCCCCCCAATGGCGATCCCGTCTACCAGTGAAGGCAAATACTATCATGGGCCCTACATAAACCAAAACGTTTATTGTCCCGGCCCCGCATCCCTCCCCGGCTGAATTGCTGCCACCTCACTCGCCGTTTTGGTTAGAAGGAAGCCGTTTGCAAATTAATTATTTCAAACTATAGCTTTCCCGCCGCCTTGTCTCATACTTGGCACGTTGTCGGATCAAAGGGGTTGGAGGAGGACTTCATCGTGATACCTAACACCAGAGCACAAATAGCGGCACTTAGCGACGCAGAGGCCCTGTCGGCATTCAAGCCGGCTGTGGATCTCTTCGGCGCCCCCGGCTGCCCGCTCACGCCCATCCCGGAAGCGTTCATACAACCGCCTGAGGTGCAGACGGCATTCGGCGCTCTGAGATCGGGACTGGATGCAGCACATCCTAGCGACAGCAAGCTGGTGCTCGACGAGAGGAAAGCGAAGAGGAAGACGTTCAACGAGGCGATGGAAAGGTTTGTGGATCTCGTGCAGGTGGGATCACAAAAGCAGCCCGACTTGCTGGTCAGGTTCAGCCTGGACTTCCTGTTCCGCATGAAGTCCACTTCCGGCACAAAAGTGGCTCAGTACCGGGTCCCCAACCTCATCCTGCAGGTCAACGACAAGCAACCGTCCGTGGTTCAGGGCAAGGTGCGCGGCGTGAAGAAGGCCGTGGAAATCTTCCATGCCTACGATGACCCCACAAACGAGGCAAACTGGAAGCATTTCGATTCCTACGCCAGCGGAACCTTTACCATGACCGGGCTCCCCTCCGGGAGGAGGACCTACGTGAGGGCCAGGTTCATCATCGGTAAAGACAAGAAGAGTCCGTGGTCCGACATGGTGAGCATCATGGTCCCTTAACACAAACCCGATCCGTCAACCTCAGTGGCCTCGTCCCGTACCAACCCGCGGGTCGAGGCCTTTTTTTGTCCGCCGCCGCAAATGAGGTTCATGAGAGGTGCTTCTGGTCCTCAAAGGTGCCAGAATCACAAAAGTTGGGTCAAAAACGGAGAAACATGAGTCGAAAGGGGAGGAAATTAGACCTAAACCGGCTATCTCTGTGCAAGATCTGCACTTTCTTACTCCAAATCCAATCGAATTTTGACCGGTCAGTCCAAATCCGAGTCAACTTTCCTCTAATGAAGGCTCAAACAAGGCAAACCAGGTGACCAGGGTCGAAATTTGGCACAACTCTCTAGCTTTTCTACTCAAAAAAGCCCATTTCTCCATCAAAAACCGCCTGCATTATAACCGCCACTCACTGCGATGCTTGGCAAGATACTCGCGGGCCGGCCAAAGATCACGTTCTGCAGGCGGAAGAATACCCCGACCGGAGAGCGTGATAAGCAGGCCGGGAAAATTAGGGTCGATGCCGATGGAGCGGGAGGTAATAACCGTGTAGTTGTCGGAGACGCCGAGCATACCCTCGTCGAACCCCCAGTGACAGGTTCGGCATAGCGCCATTCCGTTGCGGATGTCATCATTCTTCGTTTTGTTCCACGGGACGATGTGAGCCGCCTCTACCACGGTGTGGCCGTCAGGGGTGACGATGCGGATGCCACACAGTGCGCAGCGGTGATCGTAGGCTTTCGTCACCACTTTTCGAAACGCCTGGTCCCTGACATCGGCGCGGTAGTTCTCCGCCTCTACGATCTCCTTCACCAGCGGCAGGTGGGCCTGCTCCTCCAGCATTCGGCTGTAGTTAAACGCCTCCCGGTTGATGACTGACTGCTCCCACAACTGCGCCGCCGCCTCTGCTGAAAAGCAGGACAGCAGCAACGCTTCCCGCAGCGCCTCCCGCCCCTCTCCGCTCTGCATGACTTGAAACAGTCCGTCGTTCAGTTTCGCCCCCACTGCGTACTTGCGGAGGTAGCTGACAGACGAAGTGTTATTAATCTCGGCAGCGGAAATGGTTTTCCCCGGTTGGGGCACCAGTTCCCAAAATGGTTCCCGGTCGAGGCGGGAGAAGGGGAAGGCGATGCTGCTGGTCTGGCCCAGCGGAATGATTCGCCGCCAGTATAGGTTAAACAACTCGTTCACTTCCACCAGATCCGTGGAGACGTCGATGAACGGCGACTTGACGACGCCGCGATGCACCAGGTCTAGCACCGCCAACAGCAGCAGCGGCTTGTGTGGCGCCTTGCGCTTTGTTGTCTCGGTCCAGACCGTGCCGGGGGCGCGAGAGAGTGAGGAGAAGAGCTTGACGGAGATGGTGAGATTGGTCATTTTATCTGTTCTGATCTACGCATAAGGTTTAACAGCATCTTCTACGCGACTCATCTTCTCTCGAGCTTCACCCACCCCGCCTATTATCCTCAAACATTTCCACTGGCATAGAATGCCGCAATCGCCAGACCATCTTGATCGGGCGTTCGCTCTCGTGACTCACCCGCTCTACCGGTCCCAGATAGATGAACGGCACTGTCACGCCGTTCTTTTTTTTCTTACCACGGGCAAAGACCAAGATCGTGTAGCCCCGCTCCCGATGATGAATCAGATTCTGTCCGTCATTGTGATGCTGGGCGGTGTTGGCCTGGGACTCCCAGTGCAGCAACTCCCGACTAATGGGGTAATCCGCATACATGGTGCTGGGTGAGAATTCCTTTTCCGTCTTCTGGAACGTCACCAGCAAGGCATACGCTTTTACCTCGGCAAAGTGCATCACGCCGACCCCGGTCTGACCGCTGCTCTCCAGGTTTGCCCGGCCAAAGGCAGCCTGAAGTTCTCTGATGCCATACTGGGCGTGCAGTTCCAGTGGCACGCTAAACGGCAGTTCCGGGGCTGCCCCAGCAACCTCGGTGCAGTCCAGCGACCAGGCCAGGATCTCGTCCATGTCGGCGCAGACCGTCGAGTTGCCGGCCAGCCGCCGGAAGGCATCTTCCAATGAACTAATCCCGAGCCGCCCCGCCTTGTCCCCCCAGATGCGGTAATAGAGCAGCATGGCTGATGATCCGGCCAAGGCCAATGCCTCAGTCACCTGTCCGGCTAATAGCTTCACCAAAACCTCGCGCAACAGCGTGGCTTCCTTTGGTCCATTGATGAAGGCTGCGCGAAGCATGGCCTTTTTCAATCGAGCTAGGTCAGGATCAATGGGGATCGGCCCCAGTTGGGCCTTGGCTTTCCACTCACTCCATGACTCTTTGGCTAGCAGCACCTCAGGCTCGTAATCGTGGTAGCGGATAAAGTTGCCAAAGGTAAGCTCCTGGCCGGTCTCGCTGGTAAAAGTCTGCAGCCTATCCGGCACCTGTACTGCCAGCCGACCGAAGTTCTCCCGGATGTTTTCCAGTACATACTGCCGGGAGAGGCGATCGAGTTGAATGGCGCAGCCAGCTGGCAGGTGGGGGAAATCCTGGTCCACTTCCTTATCAATCGCGAAACGGTGCCGGGGGAGCAGTGCTTTCAGTTTCGTATCAATGCGATAGCGGCGGTGGACCTGACCGACAAAGTCGAGGACGGTGAGGCAGTCTTTTTCCGGTGCATGACGCAGACCACGGCCAAGTTGCTGGAGAAAGACCGTCAGACTCTCAGTAGGCCGAAGGAAGAGGACCGTGTTAATCTCCGGCACGTCCACCCCTTCGCTTAACTTGTCCACGGTGAAGAGAAAGGTGAGTTGGCCATTTGTCAGGTTGGCCAGCAGCTCAGCAGACTGGTCTGTGTCAATGCCCGAGACAAAGGGGGCTGACGGGATGCCCCGCTGGTTGAACTGCTCGGCCATGTATTCCGCATGGCGGATGGTGACGCAGAAGCCGATCCCCTTGAGAGTCGCCAGGTCAGGTTCATAGCGGTGCAGGGCAGTGATGATGGCCTCCACCCGCTGGCGGGCTCGGGCCTTATCCAGCACGTAGACACTCTCCAGGGCAGCGGCGTCATATTTGCCGTTGCGCCAGAACTGATCACCATTGATAGCGATTGGGTCGGCAATGCCGAAATAGTGGAAGGGGCAGAGGAGTTTTTCCTCCAGGGCTTCAGGTAGGCGAATTTCTGCGGCAAAGCGATTGCCGAAATCGGCGGCGACGTTGTCGCCGTCCATCCGCTCCGGTGTGGCGGTCAGCCCTAGTAGAATCTGCGGCGCAAAATGGTCGAAGATGGGGCGATAGCTGGTCGCTGTTCCGTGGTGGGCTTCGTCAACAACAATGTAATCGTAAAAGCCCCTCCCAACTTGCTCCCAGAGCCGGCGGGAGGTAAGCATACCGACGGAACAGAACAGGTGCTCCAGTCGGCTCGCTTCATAGGGGCCGACTTGCAATTCGCCAAAGTTCTGGTCGCGCAGAATATTGCGAAAGGTAGTCTGTGCTTGCTGGAGAATCTCTTGACGGTGGGCCAGAAAAAGCAGGCGTGCTTGACGTTGCCGCTGCTGATAGAACCGCTTGAAGTCAAAAGCAGCCACTACGGTCTTGCCGGTGCCGGTTGCAGCGATGACCAGATTACGCCAGCGGTCATGGGTGCTCCGCTCCCGCTCCAGGGCCTCCAGGATCCGCTCCTGAAAAGGGTGGGGACGTAGATCGAAGAATACTGCCGGGCCGTTTGTCCCGTTATCCTTGGCATGGGCCAGGGCACGGCGGAACAGTTCGGGTCGCTCGGGATCAAATGGGGTGAACTCGCGACTGTTCCAGTAGGTCTCAAACTCGACTGAAAATTTTTCCAGAATATGAGCCATGTCGTGAGCGGTAACCTTAAGGTTCCACTCCAGGCCGCTGGTGATGGCGGCATGGGACATGTTGGCCGAACCGATGTATGCCGTCGAGAAGCCGCTCTGCCTCCGGAAGTGGTACGCCTTGGCGTGCAGGCGGGTCCGTTCTGTGTCGTAGGAGACTCGGACCTGCACATTGGGGAGTTGCGCCAGCCACTCAACCGCCGGGGCATCAGATGCCCCCATGTAGGACGTAGTGATCAGACGTACCGGCACCTGGCGCTCGCGCAGGTCCTCAAACGCCGGCATCAACAGCCGTAGTCCTGACCACTTGATGAAGGACACCAGGATGTCCACCGCATCAGCGGAGCGCATCTCTTCCAGCAGTTCATGGGCGAGTTGTGGTTCCTGTGGTGAACCCGTAAACAGACCGCTCTCCGCCAGGGAGGTGTGAGGCCTGGGGAGTCCGGTCTGATTGTAATTTGGTGGGGTAATTTCCAGCAGGAGCGGCTTGGCCTCTGGAACCAGGCGATGCTTTTTTAGATGGCCCCTTCCCGGCTCAGCGGCCACGGTGCCGAGAATGCGGTTGCACAGCGCCAGCCGTTTTTCAGGGTCCGTCTCCTCACGCAGAGCCTGCTCAAGCACCTTAGCCACGAAGCTGGCATAAAGTGCCGGCTGTTCCTCGGCGTCAATCTTTCCGAAGATGCGCCGCAACTCTGGGCGTTTTGCCAGCGCTTCCTGTAAGACTTCGTCGAGAAGTGCCTCATATATGCCGTGAGCTAAATACATTGAACCTCAAATCAATTAGTAAACTAACTCAGCACCGCCACCAATTCCCCAATCACCCGCAAATCATCCGCCTGCTCCTCGCTGAGGACAATTGGTTCATACCCAGGCAGGTAACTGTCTGGCCTCAGAATGATTGCCGTGTGCCGCCACGTTCCATCAGCCAGGCTCTCCTTTGTGCTCTCGTAGATCTTTACGGTATAGTGGCCGCCGGTGTCGGTGTCGGCAATCTCCCGGTGCGATGCAAGAACTACCTTGCCGTTCCGCGAGCCGGCCGAAGCGATGCGGAACAGACACCAGGCTCCGTTCCTGATCCGAAGATTCATCGACTCTCCAACCACCTGGGCCACGAACAGCCCCTTCTGCGGCCGGAAGGCTTCCGGCAATTCCACCCACTCGCAACCGTCCATCTGCTGCTCGTCGCTGAAGCCTCCGGCAGCGATCTTGAGGTCGTAAAGCGGCACGCAGTTCTCGTACGGCCGGGCTTCCTGTGGCCCTAGGCGGCGGAATGGCAGGATTACTGGGTTTTTTTCTACTTGGATCATCGCCCGGTCTGGGACAACCCCTACTGCCACTTCGGAATGCAATCGGTCTGCGAAGTACCGGCGCGTTTCGTCATCGACAAAATAGACGTAGCACCCTTTCTGCCCGCGGGTCGTGAGGGTCCGGTATGTGTTCTTGATGATGGCATCGAGCCGCGCCGCTCCCCGCTCAGGATCGGCCTTGAGCAGCTTCTTCCACCCTTGGATCGACTTGTCCATTCTCGAGCGCTCCGTCGGTTGGGTCAGCACGCTGCCATCGCGGACGACGAGGTCCGGCCCGACGATAACGCCGATGTAGTCGACCTCTAAGCCCTGGCAGGTATGGATGCAACCTACCTCGCTAACGGAGTCGGGCTGGATGATCCACGACTGCCCATCCGACTCCAAATTCCAAGTCGCCCGATAGTCACCTATGACGATGTCCTTCAGTAGCGGATTCTTCTTGCTGATCCAGTCCCAGCAGTAGCCAGCCACGATCCGCGCTTTGTTGTTCTTCCTGTTCCTTTCACGAATAAGGTCATGCAGTTCTGCCGGGGTGTCAAGAATGCGGAAGTCGTACTCGCAGGTATCCAGAGTTTCGTTCGCCGTCTCTCTGATCTGCAGGGTGTTGTCGAGCCACGCCAGGTATCCGTTGGAGCCGTTGCAGCGGAACTGGGACTCCAGGTTGGACTCGACGACCTCGGCACCAAGTTTCTCCGCCCAGGTGCGGATCGACTCTTTGTCGCCAATATCCTTGAGAGTCACCTTCTGGTCTTCGTCGATGAAGAAGACGCTCAACTTGCTCGCGTTGATGATCTCCTTGATCTGGTTCTCCCCCAGGTGACTGAACATGCCGGACTTTTCGTTCAGGCGGTGCGCCTCGTCAACTATGAGGCAACCAAACGTATTTGGCGGAACCGCATGGTATGAGCCTGAACCGGAGAACATGTTAGAAATATGAGTCATTCTGAAATGACCGGTGAGCTTGGCCTGGTAGACGAGGCGGGGCGCTGAATTGCGGGTGACATACTGAACGACGTGATCCTTCCCGGTGAGCGCCACGAGAAGATTGATAGCCAGGACCGACTTGCCGGTGCCCGGTCCCCCTTCGACGATCAGGACCTTCTTGCTTTGCTCCGAAGCCTGCTCTGCCAGACGTTTCGCCTTCTCGAAGACCACCTTCTGGTCGTCAATCAGTACGAATTCCCGATTGCCCTTGAGCATCGACGCTAACTCGTCGGCCAGGTTCTTGGAAGGCTTGATCTTGCCGTGTTCAATGCGATACATGATCCGGGTCGTATCGCCATACCTTACGTGGGCCTTGATGAACTGCTGCAGCTTAAGGGCATCGGGCTTGAGAAACATCGGTGCCCGCTTGATATGGTCACTGTAGAACGGATGGGTAATCACCCCGTCGTCTTGGTAGTTGTGCAGGTAGGCGCAGGGGTGCAGCCCGATCTGCTCTTCCTGCACGGTCTGGTTGAAATCTTCGAGGAGGCGCTTGTAAGACCATGCCTGGTAAGATGGATGGAGAGTTTCAGCAGGACCATGTTTGAAGCGGGTGATGACGACGGCATCGCTCTGGGTGAGTTCAGCTTTTTCCCACTGCTTCAGTTCAACAAGAATGGCTGATTCGCGCCGGTCTCTGTCCCGGCCAGTAAGGATGAAATCGATGCGCTTGGAGGTCTGGGGGAGGTGATACTCAATCGCGACGCCGGCATCAAAGGGGATTTCATCGTCGCTCAATACTCGCTCCATGTATTCCAAGGAGCTTTTCCAGGAACTGATTTCAGATCTGCCAGTAGTCCGTCCTGTAGCTGATTCGAAGGCGCTAAGGATAATACCGTCGATATCGTTAGTCATTACATCGTCGTGGAATCTAGCTTTTGTGGCGGAATAGACGATCAATCTGGCCCCTGAGTTTTGGATTATTGGCCTACAGCTTCGTATATTTCGTGTTCTTCCCTTTTGCCTTCTCTACGGGATACTTCCGCTCGCTTTTTTCGATCTTCCGCAGCAGAGCCTTGGACAGATCGACATCGAAGCGCTGTGAAAACCGCAACACGAAGAACAGCACATCGGCAAGTTCATCTTCGATCTCTTCCCTGGTGTGCGGATCATTTAGCAAGGACAGCGACTGTTGGTCTGACTGAAAGCGGAAATGCTCCAACAGTTCCGCTGCCTCGGTGCTGACCCCAATGGCCAAATCCTTGGGGCCGTGGAATTGGTCCCAATCTCGTAGTTCACAAAACGCTTTAACTTTTAACTGTAGATCTTCGACAGTCATTGGCTTACCTGATGTACTCGATTCAGACCTCACAGCTCTTCCTTGTCCGTCTCTCATAGTATTTCCGCGCCATTGTGGGATAGGGCTGCACGCCGCCTTATACCACAAATCCATTCTCAATGAAATTAATACCTTAATTGATAAAGTTTATTGAGGACTTACGTAACTGCTGAGGGTCTGGGGCCGGGAACTGCCAGTGCACGTATCGTCAATGCCCCTGAAGATGGCTGCTAATGCTAAGGGGTCAGGTCTGGACAGAGCCCTCGTCTCCGGTATCCTAGTCGGGGAGGATCAGTCATGGCACGTCCTTTACGAATTGAATTTGAAGGTGCCTTCTACCATGTGACAGCCCGTGGTGACGAGCAGAAAGATATCTTCAAAAGCGGCAGAGATCGCCAGCGCTTCCTCGAATACCTACTGGCCGGAATTGAGAGATACGGTATCGTTGTCCACTGCTATTGCCTTATGACAAACCATTACCACCTCTTCCTGCAAACCCCTCTGGCCAACCTATCTCAGGCGATGCGGCATCTGAACGGGTCATACACCACCTACTTTAACGTGAAGAGAAAACACGTTGGCCACCTGTTCCAAGGGAGGTATCGTGCCATCGTTGTGGACGCAGATGAATATGCGATCCAGCTTTCACGCTACATGCATTTAAACCCAGTCCGTGCACGTATCGTCAATGCCCCTGAAGATTACCCCTGGTCGAGTTACCGTGCCTATGTCGGCGAAGTCGAACCACCACCATGGCTGAATCGAAGGCTTGTCCTTGGTAACTTTTGTTCAAACATTGCGGAAAGCGAGATCCGTTATAAGGAGTTCGTGGAAGATCTGGCTGGCAAAGAGTACATCTCTCCGTTGAATAACACGGTGGCATCGACTGTTCTCGGTAATGAACATTTTGTGGAAACCATCATGGAAGGATGCTTGGAAGGGAAAGAAGAGCGGCCTGACGTGCCGGCAGTGCGGGGACTGCACCACCGGTTTAACGTCGAGCAGATTAATCCAACTGACCACAGCGAGGGTCAGTGACCAATGCCTTGCGAGGGACATCGCTCTCTATTTGTGCCAGCATTACAGCGGAGAGAAGCTAAAGGACATCGGCAACCATTTCGGGATAGGAGATTCAGGCGTAACGAAAGCGAGCTTCCGATTAAGAAAAAGGATGGAAGGCGATTCGGCTTTACGGGAAACGGTTGCCACAATCGCCCATGCCTTGGGCTTAGTCCAGACCTGACCCCTCAGATCGCGCTCAGAGTCGCGGAGCTCAGAGTCGCGCCAAGTGGAAAGGATGTGGGACCGTATGAGACATCTACTATTTCGCGCGGACCTTGATCCATTTTTGATAACTTTTTGAATTGCTGCCACCCGGCCCGGTAACGGTCAGGGTGACGGTATATGAACCTGCGCTATTGTACACGTGCGACGGGTTCTGCTGCGCGCTGGTGGTGGAATCCCCAAAATCCCACAGCCAGCCCGTGATCTGTCCAGTGGATTTGTCGGTAAAGCTGACGGACAAAGGTGCCGAACCGGTTCGTGGAGTGGCGGTAAAATTGGCCACCGGCGCAGCGACATTCAACACGATGTAGGCCGTCTGGGTCTTTGAATTGCTGCCACCCGGCCCGGTAACGGTCAGGGTGACGGTATATGAACCTGCGCTATTGTACACGTGCGACGGGTTCTGCTGCGCGCTGGTGGTGGAATCCCCAAAATCCCACAGCCA
>DATFAB010000062.1:0-21662 GCA_035255025.1 Geomonas sp. | reverse complement strand
GGGGACGTCAGCTGTCTCCTCGTCCGGCGTGCTTCCACGTCCTTGGAGGGCTCCTCCTCCCGAAAGGGGGAGGTTGGGAGGGGGGAGCGCTGCCGGCATCTTTTTAGATGGTTCCACTTTGAACGGAACATGGACGCTGTGTCGTCCTTTTCCGGGGAAGCCCTGTTGGCGTTTCCGGCCGCGTTCCCCCTCCCTGACCCTCCCCCGTCCGGGGGAGGGTCAGGGAGGGGATGCTGGAATCCGGGGGAGGGGATGTTGGAATCTGTGGGAGGGGATGTTGGAAGTCGGGGAAAGGGATTGCGGACGGATGGGCGGGGACAGCCAGGAGTGGGATGGATGATAGCAGCAGGGGCTGGAGGCTTTTATATTGACTTGCCAGCAGGGGTGCATTAAAAATAGCCGTGATTTCAAGCACCATCTGCGGAGGACTTGGTTGGGATATAAAAATCTTCAATCGTGCGTGAAGGACCTGGAGCGCACGGGAGCGTTGAAAAGGATTGATGTTGAGCTCTCCAGTAACCTGGAGATAGGCTCCATCCAGCGGCGGGTCTACCAGGCGGGAGGACCGGCCCTGCTCTTTACCAGGGTGAAGGGCTCTTCCTTCCCCATGCTCGGCAACCTCTTCGGAACGCTGGAGAGGACCCGCTACATCTTCAGGGACACGCTGAAAGCTGTGGAACGGCTGGTCCAGTTGAAAATCGATCCGCGCTCCGCCTTGAAAGAGCCCGCCTCGCTTCTCTCCGCGATCCCCGCAGCCTATCATCTGCTCCCCAAGATGGTCGACGACGGCCCCGTTCTCCGGAATACCACCAGCATCGAGGGGCTTCCACAGCTGAAATCCTGGCCTGACGACGGTGGCGCCTTTATCACGCTTCCCCAGGTCTATTCGGAAAGCGCTGTCCATACGGGACTGCGCCACTCGAACCTCGGCATGTACCGGGTGCAGCTCTCGGGTGGTCAGTACGCGCCCAACGCCGAAGTCGGCGTCCATTACCAGATCCACCGCGGGATTGGCTTCCATCATGCCGAAGCGCTCGAGCAGGGCGCTCCCTTCCGGGTCAATATCTTCGTGGGGGGCACCCCCTCCATGACGGTGGCCGCGGTAATGCCGCTGCCGGAGGGGATGCCGGAAATCTCCTTTGCCGGTCTTCTGGCCGGCCACCGCATCGAGATGGTCAGCCGCCCCGGCATGCTTCCTATCCCTGCGGAGGCCGATTTTTGCATAACCGGTACCATCGATCCGCACAAGACGCTGCCGGAGGGCCCCTTCGGTGACCATTTCGGCTATTACAGCCTTGCCCATCACTTTCCGGTACTGAAGGTCGAAGAGGTCTTCCATCGGGAGGGAGCCATCTGGCCGTTCACCACGGTCGGGCGCCCGCCGCAGGAGGATACCTCGTTCGGCGCCTTCATTCATGAACTGACCGGTCCGCTGATTCCTACCGTGATCCCCGGGGTAAAGGCCGTGCACGCGGTCGATGCAGCCGGCGTGCATCCGCTTCTGCTGGCGGTGGGCAGCGAGCGCTATGTCCCCTACGGCGACCGCCGGACCCCGCAGGAACTGCTCACTATCGCCAACGCCATCCTGGGGCAGGGCCAGCTCTCGCTGGCAAAGTACCTGATGATCACCAGCCATGAGGATGCGCCGCAGCTGGATATCCACGACATTCCCGCCTTCCTGGCCCACGTGCTGGAGCGGATCGACTTCCGGCGCGATCTCCATTTCCAGACGGCTACCACCATGGATACCCTCGACTACACGGGCGGTGCGCTCAACAGCGGCTCCAAGGTCGTCTTCGCCGCCATCGGGGACAAGCGCCGGACACTGGGCCGCGAACTGCCGGCCGATCTGCGCCTGCCGGAAGGTTTTTCGGCTCCCGGCCTTTGTCTCCCTGGCGTGCTTGCCATCCAGGGACCTCCCTGCACCACGCCGAAGGGAGAGCAGGATACGCTGATGGAGCGCCTGTGCGACTGCCTGGCAGGGGGGGCGGGGCTCGATTCCCTGCCCCTCATCGTGGTCTGCGATGACAGCCGTTTCACCGCGGCTTCGCTCAACAACTTCCTTTGGGTGACCTTTACCCGTTCCGACCCTGCCGCGGACATCTACGGGGTGGGGGCCTCCACCACTTGCAAGCAGTGGGGGTGCCAAGGGCCGCTGGTCATCGATGCCAGGGTGAAGCCGCACCACGCGCCGCCCTTGATTGAGGATCCGGAGGTTGAGCGCCGGGTCGACGGACTGGCCGCACCCGGAGGGCCGCTGCACGGGCTGTATTGACAGGCGAGGAAGCTCGCCATAGGTCTTCTCTTTGAAGGAGGGGATGCTAGGGGGGATCGGTTTCCGCATCACCGGGTTTGGTCAAACGGCCAGATGCAATCCCCCCTGTCCCCCCTTTATCAAGGGGGGGACGTGTTGCGGTAGCGGGGTAGGAAGTCTGAAACCGTTATGAAGCTCGCCCTGCGTCCTCTCGTCGAAGGGGGGATGCCACGGCGGGGCGTGTTGCTGTAGCTGGTAGCAAGTCGGAAACAGTCATGAAGCTTGCCCGGCGGCCCCTCCCCTTCAAGGGGAGGGACAGGGTGAGGATGGGGTAAAAAGGTTGGCAAAAGAAAGGCTTGATAAACTGGTCCTCGACCGCGGGCTGGCCCCTTCCAGGGAGCGGGCGAAAGCGCTGATCATGGCCGGGCAGGTGGTGGTCGACGATCATCTGGCTGACAAGGCCGGGCTGATGGTGGAGGTGACCGCCGAAATCCGCCTGAAGGGAGAGCCGCTCCCCTATGTGAGCCGTGGCGGCCTCAAGCTCGCCAAGGGACTGGACGTCTTCGGCATAGAGGTGGAGGGGCTCTGCGCCGTTGACGTGGGCGCCTCGACCGGCGGCTTTACCGATTGCCTCCTGCAAAGGGGGGCGCGGCGGGTGATCGCGGTCGACGTCGGCTACGGCCAGCTTGCCTGGAAGCTCCGCGATGACCCGCGGGTGGTCAACCTGGAGAAGACCAACATCCGCTACCTGGAGCCGGAGGGGCTTCCGGAACTGCCTGACCTGGCGGTGATCGACGCCTCCTTCATCTCGCTTGACAAGGTGCTTCCTCCTACGCTTCGGCTTATCAAGGAGGATGGCATCGTGGTCGCCCTGATCAAGCCGCAGTTCGAGGTGGGGCGCGGCCAGGTAGGGAAGGGCGGGGTGGTGCGCGACGAGAAGAAGCACCAGGAGGTGGTGGCTTCCGTGACGGCGCTGGCGGAAGGCCTTGGCCTCCTGGTGCTCGGCGTTTGCGAATCCCCCATCCTCGGGCCCAAGGGTAACAAGGAGTTCCTGATACATCTTCGCAAGAGGGCGCAAACCGACGTGTCCTTGGGGACCGGGTAGGTACTTTATTGGGGAAATCCCCCCTCGCCCCCCTTTCCCAAAGGGGGGTAAAAGCAGGGCCGTATTTACATCATTGCTAACAGACGGAGGGGTTATGTCGGATTGTCTTTTCTGCAAAATGGCCAGTGGCGCCATACCGGTTAAAAAGGTCTACGAGGACGACGCGCTCTTCGCCATCGAGGATATCAATCCTGTGGCACCGGTGCATATCCTGATCATTCCGAAACGGCATGTGGCCAATACGCTCGATCTGACGCCGGAGAACGATCAGTTGATCGGTGCCGTGCACCGGGTGGCAGCCTCGCTGGCGCGCGAACGAGGGGTGGCGGAGGACGGCTTCCGGCTGGTCACCAATACCAACCACGACGCAGGGCAGTCGGTATTCCACATCCACTTCCATCTGCTCGCCGGACGCAAGCTCGGCTGGCCTCCGGGGTAGGTTTGAGAGGCGGTGGTGGGGATGCCTGCCGGATGCTGAAGAGGCAGAAGCAAATCCCCCCTGACCCTCCTTTATCAAGGGGGGCCTGCTCGTGGCGATGTTCAATGGTTCGTGACGTCCCTGCCCCCGCCGTTCCAGTCGGAGACGGGGGGATTGGTGTCGATGGTTACCCTTGAGGAGAATTACATGAAGAAGTTGCTCGTGGCGTTGATCCTGCTTTACTCGCTTCCTGTCATGGCCGAGACCTACGAATGGACAGATCAGCAGGGGACGGTGCATTTCACCGAGGACCTGGGCACCATTCCCAAGAAATACCGGAAAAGGGCCAAGCGGGTGGGAGACGAGGGGGGGGCTCCGGAAGTCACCATTACCAATGGGCCGGTGAAAGGATCGGCTAAAGGGGAGCCCAAGGGGGACGAGGGCGACAAGCCCAAGAAGTTCTATGGCGGCAAGGACGAAGCCTACTGGCGCAACGCCTTCCGCAAAGCCAACAACGAGCTGCAGCACACCGAGACGGAACTGGCTACCCTGAAAGGAAGGCTGAGCGATACTTCGAAGATGTCCCGCTCGGAGTATCTTGCCATCCAAAACACGATCAGGCATACCGAAGTCAGGCTCCAGGAAGCCCAGCAAAAGCTGGATGCACTGCAGGCAACGGCCGACCGCGCCGAGGTGCCGGCGGAGTTCCGGCAGTAATCGCCCCCGCCAGGGGACTGGCACCCGCGGAGCCAGTCCCCTGCGCCCCAAACGGCGCTCTTTCGTCTACTGCCGGTGCCGCTTGCGCCTGAGCGACCCAGGGATGAAAAGTTCCAGCACGTCGTCCACCGTAATGATCCCCGCCATCCTCTCTTCGCGGTCCAGCACCGGCACCGCCACGAAGTTGTATTTCGCCACGATCTCCAGCACCTCGTAGGGGGTAGCGTCCACCTGCACACTCTTCACCCCGCTTCTCATGAAAGTGGCGACCGCCATGCGCGGCGCCTGGACCAGCAGGTCTTTGAGGCTCACCACTCCTTCCAGATGCCCCTGGCGGTCAAGTACATAAACGTAGTAGATGGTATCCATCTCCTGCGCCTGGCAACGGACCAGCTCCAGAGCCTCCCCGGCCGACTGCTGCGCGGAGATCGACAGAAATTGGCTGTTCATAAGGCCTCCCGCCGTTCCCTCTTCGTGCTCCAGCAGGTCCTGGATGCGGCCGGCCTCCTCCTCGCCCATCAGCCCCAATAGCTCCTGGGCCTTCTCCTGGGCGACGCTTCCCAAGACGTCAGCCGCCTCGTCGGGATCCATTTTTTCGAGGATGGTGCAGGCCTGGGCATTGTCCAGCTGATCGATGATGCGGTTGCGCAGTTCGGGCGGCAACTCGTGGATAGCCTCGCCCGCGGTGCCGGTATCGAGGGAGTCCAGCAACGCGCGGATGTTGACGGAGGGGATGCTGCTGAGGATCCCCGCCAGGTCGGCGGGATGGATCTCCTTCAGCTGGTCGCGCGCGACGGTCAGCGTCAGGCGGTTCAGGTTGCTGTCCAGAAGCTGCACGTATTCCCAGCTGATGTGATAGTGCGGCAACTGGCGGCCGAACAGGGAGGCCACCTTCTCCGCGAAAGGCTCCCACCCCATCCGCCGCAGCAGTCCCCGAAAACCTACGTCCGCGAAGAAAAGGCACAGCCTCTCCTTCCGGCTCCCCAGCTTCAGGTCGTTCACCCGCACTACCTTGGCGCCGTTCACATCGACGATCTGGCGGTCCAGGATGTCCCTGCGCAGCAGGATGTCGCCCCGGGGATGCTTGTAGCTGGGGATGCCTTGCTGGCCGCCGCTCACCGAGATGACGTAACGGTTGAAGAGCTGCACCCGCTGCCAGGCGACGCAGAGCAGGTGGTGGTTTCCCTTCACCAGCAGGTGGGAGACCTCCGGCAGCTGCTGGCCCGGTACCATGGCCAGGTCCTGCAGGATCCCGATCTCGCGCCCCTGCGAGGTAATCACTTTCCTGCCCAGGACGGAGGTCAGGAAGATTTCATTCTTGGCGATGGCCATGACGGCTCCGGAATGGGGGGGGAAGGTTAAGGAGGCATGTGTGGCAGTGTAATTAGAAATAATTTAGAAATGTATAGCCGGCAGGTCCGTTGTCAACACGGGGCGGGTGGCGGCGGCGCTGGCCGCTGCAGGAGAGGGGCGGGATGGGAGACGGCGTGGCCGCGGTGCCTGGCGTTAGCGGGGACGAGGGTGGGGGAGGCAATTGACACCCCGCTTTTTTGCTGCTAGGTTAGGGCCAAAAAACGACCACGGAGTTTCATTAAATGCTCACCTATCCCCGTATTAATCCCGTCTTTCTGAAGCTGGGCCCCCTGGAGTTTCGCTGGTACGGGCTCATGTACATCTTCGGGTTCCTGGCCGGTTACTTCCTGATCTTCAACGGGGCCAAGAAGAAGGGGATTCCCCTGGACCGGGACGGCGTGGCCGACCTGATCTTCACGCTGGCGGTGGGGGTGATCTTGGGCGGCCGCCTGGGCTACGTCCTCTTTTACAACCTCTCCTACTACCTGGCGCACCCCCTGAAGGTCTTCGCGGTCTGGGAAGGGGGGATGTCCTTCCACGGCGGCTGTACCGGCGCCATCCTGGCCGCCGTCTACTTCATCCGCCACCGCGACATCAGCTTCTACCAGCTGGCCGACATCGGCTTCGGGGCGGCCCCGGTCGGGCTGATGCTGGGGCGGATCGGCAATTTCATAAACGGGGAACTGTACGGGCGGGTGACTGACGTGCCGTGGGGGATGGTCTTTCCGGGTGGCGGCGATCTGCCGCGCCACCCCTCGCAGCTCTACGAGGCCTTTCTGGAAGGGCCGGTCATGTTCACCGTGCTCTACCTGGTCGGCAGGAAGGTGAAGGCGGACGGGGTGGTCTTCTGGTCCTTCATCGCCCTGTACGGGCTGTTCCGCTTCCTGGTGGAGTTCTTCAGGGAGCCGGACGTCCAGATCGGCTATCTGCTGGGGATCTTCTCGATGGGACAGCTCTTGAGTTTTCCGATGTTCCTGCTCGGCACGGCGATGGCTATTCACCGTTATCGGCGGGGGACGCGCTAGGTCAGGAAAGCTTTTTCTTCATCTCGAGGATGTTTTCCCTGCAGTTCTTGTGGTAGGTGACCGAGTCCATCAGCGAGCGGATCAGGAAGATGCCGCGCCCCCGGTCTTCCAGTTCCTCGAAGTTGGGGGGCGGGATGGAGTTGATGTCGAACCCCTGTCCGTCGTCGTAGACCCGGATGGTGAGGTCGTCTGCGTGCAGGCTGATCACGATCCTGACCAGCTTTTCGGGCTCCTTGCGGCCGGCGTGCTTGATGGCGTTGACCATCGCCTCGGTGAGCACCAGGTTCAGGTGGTAGGCGAGGGTTTCCTTGTCGCCGCTGTAGCGCTCCAGTTCGCGGGCGATATCCTCCCCGATCCTGCCGATCAGGCTCAGGTAGCGGGTCTTGTTGGGGACCTTGATATCGACCTCGATGCTGTTCGCTCCCATCTGGCGCCTCGCTTTTTTACTGGAAGTTTTCAATGGCTTCCACGCTGGAGGGAAAGATTTCAAAGACGCGGTGCAGGCGGGTAAGCTCGAACATCGACTTGACCTGCGACTGCAGCGACGAGAGCTTGAGGTTGCCCTGGTGCGAGATGGCGTTCTTGAACCCGGAGACCAGGGCTCCCAGCCCCGAGCTGTCGATGAACCTGACGTCCTTCAGGTCGACCAGCACGTTCTTCTTGCCGTCCTCGAAAAGCTTCTGAACAGCGCTCTTCAATTCCGCCGAATTATGGGCATCCAGCCGCTCCTCTTTCACATATAGGATAACCACGTCGTTCCTCGTCTCGTTCACCAGGTTCATGGCGTTCTCCTTTTGTGAGGCGATAACAGGTTTTGGTACAGTGAAGCCGCGGTCTGATGCCAACACATGAGTACGGCGAAGCCGCGCTTTAATACTAATTGTGCAATAAGCAGGGCCATTTAGCAAGGGCGGCTTCATCTTTGCCTGCCGCCGACCTTCTCTTCGGCCTCAGTCGAACTGCACCACCACCATGGATATGTCGTCCTGCAGGGGGGCGGGGGCTGCGAAGGAGTTAACCTCGGCCATCACGGTGCCGATCACCTCCTCCGGTTCGCGCCCGCGCATGCCGGCAAGCAGCGCCGCCAGCCTCTCCACGCCGAACTGTTCGCCGGACTCCCGCTCCGCCTCGATGATGCCGTCGGTGTAGAGAAAGAGCAGATCCCCCGCCGCGACCTTGATCCTTTTCTCCTCGAAGCTCACCTCCCTCTCCACACCCAGAATCAGCCCGTCGGCGTCCAGTTCCTGCCATCCCTCGCCGTGGAAGAGGAGCGGACGGGTATGGCCGGCATTGGCGTAGCTGAAGGTGCGGCTGCTGCCGTCGAGCTTCCCCCAGAACATGGTGATGAACAGCTCGGCGCGGGTCAAGTCGTCGTAGAGCAGTGCGTTCAGTACCTTGAGGATCTCCTTGGGGGGGCGGGGAGACTGCATCTGCGCCCGCAGCACGCTCCTGGTCTCCACCATGATCAGCGCCGCCCCCACGCTGTGGCCGGAGACGTCCGCCATCACCAGGTCCACCGTGGAGTCGCCGCTCGGGAAGAAGTCGTAGTAGTCACCGCCCACGTGGGTAGCAGGGATGCAGCGGCAGGCGATGCGGGCCCCTTTGACGGCGGGGGGGGCCGCCGGCAACAGCGAAAGCTGGATCTGCTTGGCGAGTTCCAGGTCCCGGGTCACCCGGGCGTTCTCCAGTTGGGCAGCCTCCTTCTGCTGGCGCTCCCGCTCGCGCGCCTCGCGTTCGGTGACGATCCCCACCGCCTGGGCAAGCTGGCCGGCCAGGCTCTCCAAAAGCTCCACGAACTGCTCGGTGAAGAGACCGATGATGGAGCGGGAGAAGACCGAGAGGATGCCGACCGGCGGGGTCCCCGCGCTGGCGATCGGGATGTGGGCGAAGGATCTGATCCCCTCGCGCTGGAAGATCTCCTTGGCGATCGGCTTGGTGATGTAGGTGGTGTCGTTGAAGAACTCGGTCCTTCGTCCCAGGAAGGCCTCCCCAACGTGGGTGTCGATCTCCAGGAGCCGGTCCTCGCCGGTGATCCGCTCCCCCCCCTCGCCGCGGAAACAGCGGACCTTGAGCACCCCGTCCGCGTTCAACAGCCTGATGACGGCGAGGTCCAGCTTGAACTCCTTCAGAAGCAGCTCTAAAAGGTCCCCCATGATGATGTCCAGCTCCAGCGAGCGGTTCATGATCTCGGAGGCCCGCAGCCTCACGAAGAGCGCCTCGCGGCTTTGATCCCTCGAGGTGCGCACGGTGGAGAAGATGTCGTACACCGACTCCATGCGGGAGCCGATATCGGATAAAAAGCTCTCCACCACCGCCCCGGCCGCAGCCCCCCCCAGGGAGCCCGCCAGCGTCTTCTCCACGAAGCGCTTCAGGTTGGGGAGTTCGAATTCGGAGACCCCGCCGCTGCCGTCGATCTCCCGGTCGCCCAGGTAGTCGGCGATGGCGGCGTGGGCCTGCGGTTCGCCGATGAACTTGGACATCAGGTTGACGAACTGCACGATGGTCACCGGCTTGGAGAGGCGTTTGGTCTCCCACTGCGGGGGATTGACCTCGCGCACGAAGACATGCACGAACTTCTCCACCTGCTCCTTCTCCTTCTCCCCCTGCCCGCAGAGCAGGGAGAGAAGGAGGTAGGCGAGGATGTTCAGGAACATGCTCCAGAACAGGGTGTGGGTATAGGGGTCCAGACCGGCCAGCCCGAAAAGCGCCTGCGGCTTTAAGAAGGAGATGCCGAAGGGGCCGTAATTCAGGACGTCCGCGGGCCAGTGCCCCGCCTGCACCACGGAGGGGTACAAAAGCGTGTAGCACCAGACGCCGAAGCCCAGGCCGAGGCCGGCGAGCGCGCCGGTCTTGTTGCCGCGCGGCCAGTAGAGCCCCCCGACCAGGGCCGGCGCGAACTGCACGGCCGCCGAGAAGGAGATGAGCCCCATGTTGGCGAGCATGTAGCTTTCGCCCACGATGCTCTGGTACCAGTAGCCGAGGAAGATCACCAGGATGATGCCGATCCTTTTCAGGTTGATGAGCAGGAAGGAGAACCAGGCCCGCGGGCGGAAGCGGACCACCACCGGCATCAGCACGTGGTTCAAGAGCATGGTGGAGACCGCCACCGACTCCACCATCACCATGCCGGCCGCGGCCGAGAATCCCCCCAGAAAGGCGACCAGGGCGAGCCAGGGGTGGCCGGTCATCATGGGGAGGGTGAGCACGAAGTAGTCGGCGCCGGCGCTGCCGCCGGTCATCAGCAGGCCGGCCACCGCGATGGGCATCACGAAAAGGTTGATGAGCAGCATGTAGGCGGGGAAGAGCCAGGTCGCGGTGTTCAGGTGCTCCTCGTCGGCGTTCTCCAGCACCATCACCTGGAACTGGCGGGGCAGCAGCATGACCGCACTCATGGAGAGGGCGAGCATGCTGAACCAGGACATGTAGGAGTTGTGGCCGGTTCCTCCCAGCGTGGTGAGGCGGGTTAAAAGCGCCGGGTCCTGCAGGGCCAGCCGCGAGAAGAGATCGCCCATGCCGTCGAAGAGGTAGTAGGTGATGAAGATACCGACGCTGACCAGCGCCACCAGCTTGACCACCGACTCCAAGGCGATGGCCGCCACCAGCCCTTCGTGCCGCTCGGCCGAGACCAGGTGGCGCGCGCCGAACAGCACGCTGAAGAGGGCGAGCACCACCGCCGAGAAGAGCCCCGGATGGGGGGCGGGGAAGGCGATGTTCTCGATGAGCCCCAGGTGGAAGTCGCGCAGCCCGGTGATGATGGTGAAGGAGGTGGAGACCGCCCGCAGCTGCAGTGCGATGTAGGGCATGATCCCCATCAGGGTGATCAGGGTGATCATCCCCCCCAGCCACTGGGAGCTGCCGTAGCGGGAGCTCAGGAAGTCCGCGATGGAGGTGATGTTGTTCTCCTTGGAGATGCGCAGGATCTTCTTGAGGAAAAACCACCAGGAGAAGGCGGTCAGGGTCGGTCCCAGGTAGATGGGGAGGAAGTCGATGCCGGTGGTGGCCGCTCTCCCCACGCTTCCGTAGTAGGTCCAGGAGGTTGCGTAGACCGTTATGGAGAGGGAGTAGATGAGCGAGGTGGCGGTGATGCTCTTCCCCTGGCGCTGCCTGCGGTCCGCGTAGTAGGCGATCAGGAACAGCAGTGCGATGTAGAAGAAGCCGGTCACCCAGACCACGTTGACGGTCAGCATCAGGGACGCTCCCGGCGCTGGCTCTCTTTGCGCGCGGCGCGGCTGAAGAGGTAGACGATGACGATGGAGAACAGCCAGCCGATCAGGAGGTAAAGGTAGAGCAGGGGAAGCCCGAAGGGGAGTGCGGACTTGTTGAAGATCGAGATGAACGGGTAGTTCATCATGATGAAGCCGAGCACGAAGCAGATGACCCAGGTGTCCTTGAGTCGCTGCCTCTGTTTGGCTGTCTCTTTGTCATCCCTGGTCATGGCAGTATACCCAGTCCCCTGAGCGCCTGATCGACCTCGTCGGGCAGGGGGAGTGCGCTGTCGATCTTAACCGATTCGCCGGCGGCGGTGGCCTCGAACTCGGCCAGTTGCTGGGGGAAAAGCTCCCACCTGCCGTCGGAAAGCTCTGCCGGGTTCTGCTGCCGCTTCTCCAGGCGCTCACGGATCAGCCGGGTGGGGCAGCCGGTCTCCAGCACGGCGAAGCCCACCCCCAACTCGGCGGCCAGCCGCCGGAAACGCTCGCGGTCGCTGCGGCGGCGGAAAGTGGCGTCGACGACTACGCCGCTTCCGGCCCCAAGCGCCTCGCTGGCCGCCTGGAAGAGCTGGTCGTAGGTCGCCTGGTTGAAGGAGGCGGCGTAGATTCCTTCCTGGTAGCCTGCGGAGGCTCCCCGGGAGGCCACCGGCCCCGCCAGCTGCTTCCTGACCGCATCGCTTTGGGCAAGAGGGAGCCCGAGCTGGAAGGAGAGCTCGCGGGCCAGGGTGCTCTTGCCGCTTCCCATCGGTCCGCAGGTCAGGATCAGGGTGGGGGAGAGCCGCTCCCTGAGCGCGAAGCCGCGCGAGAGCCGGAAGTAGCGAAGGGAGGCCTCCCTGGCCTTGTCGAGCTGCTCCGGCGGCACGCCGGTCTCCCGCAGCCTGAAGCTGTGGATCTTGCCGCGGATGAAGGCCCGGTAGCCGCGGTAGAAGTCGAGCAGGGGAACAGGCCCCGGCTCGCCGCCAGCCTCCCGGTAGGCCTTCAGAAACGGCCGGCAGAGTTCGGGGTGTCCTGCGAACTCCAGGTCCATCAGCAGGAAGGCGATGTCCGCCGCGACATCGGTGTAGCGGAAGCGCTCGTTGAACTCGATACAGTCGAAGATACAGATATCGCCGGCGAGGCAGATGTTGCCGGGATGCAGGTCGCCGTCGCACTCCCTGATGAAGCCGTCCCGCACCCTGGTCTCGAACAGTTCGCCGTGGCGGGACAGGAACTCCTCGACGAAGGTCCGGATCAGGTCGAGGTCGGACTGCCGGATGGTTTCCCCCGCGAAGGGGGCCGCCTGCCGGAAATTCTCCTCCCAGTTCTCCCTGATCACCCCGATGCTGCCGCAGGCATCGATCTGGGGTCCGCGGGCGGCCCCGGCGTGGAACCTAGCGATGAAGCGGGCGAGGGAGGCCATGGTGGCGGCGTTCACCTCTCCCTGGGCAAGGAGATGGTCGAGCATCCTCTCCTGCGGGAGCCGCTTCATCTTGACCGCGTAGTCGAGGAGCCTGCCCCCCTCCTTGAAACTGGCACCTTCCCCGGTCTCGTACAGTTCCACCACACCCAGGTAGATCTCGGGGCACAGCCGCCGGTTCAGCCTGACCTCTTCCTCACAGTAGAAGCGGCGATACTCAATGGTGGTGAAGTTGAGGAAGCCGAAGTCAACAGGCTTCTTTACTTTATAGACAAAGTGATCGGTCAGGAAGATGAAAGAGACGTGCGTCTCTATCAGGGATACGGTTGCCGTGGGTTCCGGATAGGCGTTCTGTTTAAGTAGCGATTTTAAAAGCTTTCGCACCATGACTGTGCCTTAAGATAATGATTTCACTTGACGAATACTATCATAACGGCAGTCCCCTGCAACACAGATACCGTTGATAATTGTTGTTTGACGCTGCCTGGTATTTATGTTAGCTTTCATATATCAATTCGCGCCATCCCGCTCAATGCATCATTCGGCAGGGATGCCGCGTTTTTTAGGTTTTTGTGACTGCATTTCAACCGCACACACAGGTATCCCATGACCAAGAAGTGTCTTGCGCTCCTCCTGATCCTTTCCACTGTCAGCGCCTGTGCCACCGAGCGCTCCTCGGTCGGTGCCCCGGTTACCACCCCCGCCGCGGTGTCGCCTGAATCGCGAGCGCTTTCCCTGTACGCCCTGGCCCGTCTGAAGGCGGGCGAAGGGGACCTGGACGGGGCGCTCGCCCTTTTAAGGGACGCCCTGCAGAGCGACCCCAACTCGGCTCCCGTGCACACCGCTGCCGCCCAGATCTATCTGCAGCAGAATCATCCGGATGAGGCGCTCGCCGAGTGCGACGCCGCCATCAAGATCGATCCCAACAACGTCCAGGCCCATCTGCTGGCCGGCAACATACTGACCACCCAGCAGCGGGAAAAAGAGGCCATCCCTCACTACAAGAAGGTGATGGAGCTCGACCCGACCAAGGAAGAGGTCTACCTGCATGTGGCCATCTTCTACCTGAAGAGCTTTGAATACGAGCAGGCGGTCAACACCCTGAAGTCGCTGATCAAGGCGGTGCCCGATTCGCCGCTTGGCTACTACTACCTGGCAAAGACCTACGACCAGATGCGGTTGCCGCGCGAGGCGCTCAACTACTACAAAAAGGCGGTGGAATTAAAGCCCGACTTCGAACAGGCGCTGATCGAGATGGGGATCTCCCAGGAGACCCAGGGGCTGATCAGCGACGCCATCGAAAGCTACAAGACCCTTTTGCAGATCAACCCCTCCAACATCAACGTGGTGCAGCACCTGGCCCAGCTCTACATCCAGCAGCGGCGCCTGCAGGAGGCGCTCGACCTCCTTCAGCAGCAGGGGGGGGGCTCGCTGGAAAATTCCCGCAAGATCGGCATGCTGCAGCTCGAGCTGGAACACTACGATGACGCGGTCGCCACCTTCGAAGAGATCCTGAAGGCCGAGCCGGACGCACAGCAGGTCCGCTTCCTGCTGGCCAATGCCTACGAGGAGATGGAGGAGCCCGATCAGGCCATCGCCGAGTTCTCCAAGATCCCGCGCGAGTCGGCTTACTACCTGGAGTCGGTCGAACACCTGGCCTACCTCTACAAGGACAAGGGGGATGCCGAACGGGGGATCGCCATGCTCAGGGAGGAGATCAGCCGTCAGCCCGCCAAGGTTGAGCCCTACCTGTACCTGGCCGGCCTCTACGAGTCGATGGACCGCTACCAGGAAGGGGTCAAGGTGCTGACTTCCATGGACAAGGCCATGCAGGACGACCCCAGGGTCGGCTTCCGGCTGGGGGTCCTCTACGACAAGATGGGGCAAAAGGACCTCTCGGTGGCGATGATGAAGCGGGTCTTGGCGAAGAGTCCGGATGACCCCCAGGTCCTGAACTACCTGGGCTACACCTACGCCGAGATGGGGGTGAACCTGGACGAGGCGCTGGGCTACCTGAAAAAGGCAGTCTCCCTAAAGCCCGACGACGGCTTCATCATCGACAGCCTGGGATGGATCTACTACAAGCTCAAGCGCTACAACGACGCGGTGGCCCAGCTGGAGCGGGCGGTCGAGCTCTCCGACGACGACGCCACCGTGATGGGGCACCTGGCGGACGCCTACTGCGCCAACCGCTCCTACAAGAAGGCGATTCCCATCTACAAGAAGCTGCAGAAACTCGAGCCCGAGCGGACCGACCTGGCCGACAAGATCAGGCGCTGCCGCCAGGAGAGCGGGGAGAAATGACCCCTGCCCGCTGGCCGACCCTGCTCCTTTGCCTTGTCCTGATGGTGAGCTGCGGCAGCAATCCCCCCGTCCAGAAAGTGGCGCGCGCTAAGGGCGGTCCGCCCGCCTACGGCGACGCACTGGTCACTGGCAGTATCGGTGAGCCTTCCAACCTGATCCCGACCCTCGCCTCCGATTCCGCTTCCTTCGATGTGGCCGGACTGGTCTACAACGGGCTGGTGCGCTACGACAAGAACCTGAAGATCGAGGGGGACCTGGCCCAGTCGTGGGAGATCTCCCCGGACGGCCTGGTGATCACCTTTCACCTGCGTCACGGCGTGAAGTGGCACGACGGCAAGCCCTTCACCTCCCACGACGTGCTCTACACCTACCAGGTGACCATCGATCCCAAAACCCCCACCGCCTATTCCGAGAGTTTCAAGCAGGTGAAAACGGCGGAGGCACCGGATCCCTACACCTTCCGGGTCACCTACGCGAAGCCCTACGCGCCCGGGCTCGCCTCCTGGGGGATGTCGGTCCTGCCGTCGCACCTTCTGGAAGGAAAAGACATCACCAAGAGCCCGCTGTCCCGGCATCCGGTCGGCACCGGTCCCTACATCTTCAAGGAATGGGTGCCGGGGACCAAGCTGACCCTGGAAAGCAACCCCGATTACTGGGAAGGGCGCCCCTATATCTCCCGCTACATCTATCGCATCATCCCCGACGCCTCCACCATGTACATGGAATTGAAGTCCGGTGGCGTCGACGAGATGGGGCTTTCGCCGGTGCAGTACCAGCGGCAGACAAACTCGCCGGATTTTCTCGCCCGCTTCAACAAGTACCGCTATCCCTCCTTCTCCTATGCCTACATCGGCTACAACCTGCGGCTGCCGCTGTTCAAGGACCGCCGGGTGCGCCAGGCGATGACCTGCGCGATCGACAAGCAGGAGATCATCCAGGGGGTGCTGTTCGGCATGGGACAGATCGCCCACGGCCCCTACAAGCCGGGAACCTGGGCCTACAAGCCCAACATTGCGGATTTCCCCTACGATCCCGCCCGCGCCCGGACCCTTTTGGCCGAGGCCGGCTGGGTGATGGGGAAGGACGGCATCCTGGTCAAGGACGGCAAGCCGTTCAGCTTCACCGTCATGACCAACCAGAACGACCAGCGGATGAAGGTCGCCCAGATCGTCCAGCAGCGCCTGCGCAAGGTCGGTATCGATGTCAAGATCCGGGTCATGGAGTGGGCTTCCTTCATCACCAACTTCATCGACACCGGCAGGTTCGAGGCGGTGATCCTCGGCTGGACGGTCGACCAGGACCCTGACATCTACGACGTCTGGCATTCCTCCAAGACCGGCCCCAAAGAGCTCAACTTCATCCATTTCAAGAACGCGGAGGTGGACAGGCTGCTCGATGAGGGGCGCTCCACTTTCGATGTCGAGAAGCGCAAGGCCTGCTACTGGAGGATCCAGGACATCCTCGCCGAGGAGCAGCCGTACACCTTCCTGTACGTTCCCGATGCACTGCCCGCGGTCTCTGCCAGGTTCCACGGCATAGAGCCCGCACCGGCCGGCATCTCGTACAACCTGATCAAGTGGTACGTGCCCAAGGCCGAGCAGGTGTACTGATAATTACAGTGCCCCACCTGCCTCTCCTGCAAGGGCCTGGGTGAGGACGGGAGGGGCAGACGGTTGGCTTGAAACAGCGAGAAGCAATCCCCCCTGTCCCCCCTTTATCAAGGGGGGGACCTGATGGCAGGCAGCCAATCGGGAGCGGGGATCCACCTGGACTCCGGGACGGTTTGAGAGCGGCAGGAAAGAAAGATAGGGCCAATGGGAAAATATCTTTTAAAACGCATATTCGGGCTGTTCCCGATGCTGCTCGGCATCACGCTGATCACCTTCGTGGTCATCCACCTGGCGCCGGGCGAGCCGGTCGAGATGCAGGTATCGATGAGCCCGAAGATCTCGGCAGCCACCCGCGAAAGGCTCAGGGAGTTCTACGGGCTCAACAAGCCGCTCCACGTCCAGTACGTCAACTGGCTCTCGCACCTGGCGCGCTTTGACTTTGGTAAATCATTCGCTCCCGACCACCGTCCGGTCACCGACAAGATCGTCGAGCGCATCCCGGTCACCCTGTCGCTCAACGTGATCGCGCTCATCCTGGAGTTCTGCCTCGCCATCCCGATCGGCATCCTGGCAGCCGTCCACCGCGACACCCTGATCGACCGCTGCATCTCCGTCTTCGTCTTCGTCGGGTTTGCAATCCCCACCTTCTGGCTGGCGCTTTTATGCATGTACTTCTTCGGGGTGCAGCACAACTGGCTCCCCATTTCCGGCCTCCACTCGATGGGAAGCGACAAGCTGTCGTTTTTCCCCTGGCTTATGGATATGGGCAAGCACCTGCTGCTGCCGGTGGGGGTGGCGACCTTTGGCAGCCTCGCCGGCCTTTCCCGCTACATGCGCTCCACCATGCTGGAGATCCTCTCCCAGGACTACATCACCACGGCGCGCGCCAAAGGTGTGGCGGAGAGGGTGGTCATCTACAAGCACGCCCTCAAGAACGCGCTCCTTCCCGTGATCACCCTGCTGGGATTCTCGCTTCCCGGATTGATCGGCGGCAGTGTCATCTTCGAGACCATCTTCGCGATTCCCGGCATGGGGCAGCTTTTCTACCAGGGAGTGATGGCGCGCGACTATCCGCTGGTGATGGGGATCCTGGTGATCGGGGCCTTCCTGACCCTGCTCGGCAACCTGCTGGCCGACCTCTGCTACGGCTTTGCGGACCCGCGCATCCGGCACGGGAGGGAATAGGATGGAGTTCCGCTTACTTTGCTGTGGCGCGTATACGGGAATCATGCTATGAATGCGGAGATGAGCCGACCCTATCGAGAGTTTTGGCGGCGTTTCTGCGAGAACAGGTTCGCGGTTGCAGGCTTTGCCGTGATCGTGGTGCTTTTTATCCTTGCCTTCTCTGCTCCCTTCATAACGCCGTACAACCCTGACACTATCGATGCCTGGCATGTGCTGCTTCCCCCTTCCTCCAGCCACTGGTTCGGTACCGACGACCTCGGCCGCGACGTTTTGACCCGCGTCATCTTCGGGGCCCGCATCTCGTTGCTGGTTGGCTTCGTGGCCGTGGGGATCTCGATCCTGATCGGAACCGTGGTGGGGCTCATCTCCGGGTTCTACGGCGGCTGGACAGACACGGCACTGATGCGCATCGTCGACATCGTGCTCTGTTTCCCGACCTTCTTCCTGATCCTGGCGGTAATCGCCATGCTGGACCGGCCGTCGATCTGGTACATCATGGTCATTATCGGCGTGACCTCCTGGACCGGTGTGGCCCGCCTGGTGCGCGCCGAGGTCCTCTCGCTGAACAGCAGGGATTTCGTCCTCGCCGCCCGCACCATCGGCGCCTCGGATGCCCGCATCATCTTCCGGCACATCCTGCCCAACGCGCTGTCGCCGGTCTTGGTTTCGGCGACCCTTGGCGTGGCCGGCGCGATCCTTACCGAATCAGCCCTTTCTTACCTGGGGCTGGGCGTGCAGCCGCCTACCCCGAGTTGGGGCAATATCCTCACCTCCGGCAAGGAGTTCATCGAGTTCGCCTGGTGGCTGTCGCTCTTTCCGGGGCTCGCCATCTTGGTTACCGTGCTCTCCTACAACCTGGTGGGGGAGGGGATCCGGGACGCCCTCGACCCGAGGAAGGCGAGATAAACCAAGATGCACCGTCTCCGGGAGAGGGTGTCGTTAGACGGGTGGGGAAAGCCGGCAACGGCGCACATGCTTGATGTAATGGTGCCTGGAAGGAACCAGAGGGCCGAATAACAACGATGGGCAAATCCCCCCCGGCCCCCCTTCGCAAAGGGGGGGATGTGAAAAATAGCTTTTGAGAGGTAGCAATGGCTGAGCTGTGCGAAGAGGCATTTGACGAGTTGAAGATAGACAAGAAGGATTTCATCCCGGCTACGCTTGAGGATGAAGTTCGAGTGGACAACCGCTGCAAGGAGCTCCTGCTCCGCTTCTACCAGGAGAGCATGGATGCCGGGCTTCCTCCGGAGGAGGCTACCGACCTGGCCAGCGGGGCCGACTACTTCATCAGGGATTTCGTGGTCTCCATCAAGACCCGCAGCATCTTCGACGAGCGCGCTGGCATCGTCCGCCAGTTCGCCGGCAACTGGTACATCGTCAACACCCTGGAGCCTTCGGCATCGGAGCTGGAAGGGTACCTGGCCGGCGTCAGGGCCTTCTACCGTTTCCTGTACGGCCACCAGCTCATCTCTCTCAAGTTCCTGCAGGCCATCGAGTCCGAATGCGCCGACCTCCAATACTACGCCAGTCGCATCGACTCCTTCTGGGACATTACCGGCGACGGTTACCATGCCTGGGAGCGGGAGTGCTCGCTGAAAGATTAAGTAGTGGCGCCAGTCCCCGGTACTTCTCAGCCCCGCCACCGGCCTCGGCGGCGCCCACCCCATCCTCACCCTGTCCCCCCCCTTGAAGGGAGGGGACGCTGTGGGAACTTTCTCACAACTCCTGTCGCTTACTGGAGGCAGGAGCCGATAGGAGCTCCGCCTGATTAAATCCCTCCTCGCCAAGATCGCCCGCCAGCGTCTGTTCCAGCCCGGGGAAACCGTGCTGGTCGCTGTCTCCGGCGGCGCCGACTCGGTGGCTCTGCTCGATATCCTTGTCCAGCTCAAAGACCATGAACAACTGAGCCTGGTGGTAGCCCACCTCAACCACGGTTTAAGAGGTTGTGACTCCGACGGGGACGAGGAATTCGTCTCCCGGCTGGCGGCTGCTTACGGCCTTCCCTGCGTGACCAAGCGGGAAGATGTCGCCGCGCTGGCGAAGAACTCCCGCCTCTCCCTGGAAGATGCCGGCCGCAGGGCGCGCTACGCCTTCTTCGAACAAACCGCCCGCTCTCACCAGGCCTCCAGCATCGCACTCGCCCATCACCTCGACGACCAGGCCGAGACGGTACTGATCCGCCTGCTTCGGGGCGCCGGCGGCGACGGGCTGAGCGCCATGTCCACCATTTCAGGGGAAAGACTGAAACGGCCGCTCCTGCAGGTGTCGCGAGCGGAGTTGGAGCAGTACCTTAAACTTCGCGGGTTAAGCTGGCGGACCGACTCTACCAACGACGACACCTCCATCCTGCGTAACAGCATCCGCCACCAGTTGATCCCGCAGCTGCGCAGGTACAACCCACGCATATCCGAGCGGCTGGCGGCCACCGCCGGCATGCTGGCCGCCGACCAGGAACTGCTCGACGAGCTGACCGGCTCTGCCTATGCAAGGCTTGCCGCAGTCGATGAGGAGGGGATCAGTCTGCCGGTGGACCAGCTTGCCAGGGAAGCGCGGGGGCTGAGGCTTCGCCTGTACCGGCGGGCGCTCCATGAACTGCGCGGAGACCTCCAGCGCATCACGCTCCGCCACCTGGAGGCGATCGACGCCCTGGTCCTCTCGGAGCGTCCCAACGCCCGGCTGAAGCTTCCCGGCGCCTGCTTCGTCTCGCGCCACTACGGCACCCTTCAACTGGCGGCAACCGACCAGCGTGTCTCACCTACTTGGGAAGTGGAGGTGGCAGGGGAGGGGAGCTACCGGTTGCCGTCCGGGGCCACCCTGCTGGTTCGGCTCATCCCCCGTCCTTTAGAACTCGCCCCTGCTTCGCCCGTGGCGGCCTTTCTCGATCCCGACGGGGCGCCCTTTCCATGGCTGATCCGTAACTTTCGCCCCGGCGACCGCCTGCGGCCCCTCGGCATGCAGGGTGCGCAAAAGGTGAAGGATCTTTTCATCAATGAGAAGGTTCCCCCCCTGCAGCGCGGACGCATCCCGGTCGTGGAAAGTGCCGGGCGTATCGTGTGGGTCGCCGGTCTTAGGGTGGCGGAGGAGGGACGCGTCGGCAGCGGGGCAGCTGAGGTGTTGTCGGTGGAAATTGTCGGACCTTAAAGCTCTTGTCAATACGTCACCTTTATGGTAATCCTTTTGTTCATTTGAAATATTTTTTCCAATGCTAATAAGCACCCAAAGGCGCCAAATCTGCGGTCTGTTCCGTACGGAAGGCCAATGAGAAGAAATATGAGACCGCGGTAGACCCATAAACGGGAGGAAACTTGAACCAATTCTACAAGAACCTGGCCCTGTGGCTGGTCATCAGCCTGATGATGATCCTGCTGTTCAACCTGTTCAACAAACCGAAACCCTCCCAGGAGAGGCTGGACTACAGCGACTTCATCGAAGCTGTGGATACCGGCAAAGTCAAGAACGTTCCCCGTCCCATCGGTAGCGTTACCATCCAGGGCAACGAGATCATCGGCAAGTTCGCAGACGGCAAGGAGTTCAGAAGCTACAAGCCCGCCGACGCCAATGTGACCGACAAGCTGATCGCCAAGCATATCGCAGTCTCCGCCCGCCCCGAGGAAGAGCGTTTCTCCTGGTTCTCGCTGCTGGTTTCCTGGTTCCCGATCATCTTCCTGGTCGCCGTCTGGATCTTCTTCATGCGGCAGATGCAGGGTGGCGGCGGCAAGGCGATGGCCTTCGGCAAGAGCCGCGCGAAGCTTCTCACCGAGGCGCAGGGAAGGGTGACCTTCGAGGACGTCGCCGGTATCGAGGAGGCCAAGGAAGAACTCGAAGAGATCATCTCCTTCCTGAAGGATCCCAAGAAGTTCACCAAGCTGGGTGGCCGCATCCCGAAAGGTGTGCTGCTGATGGGCCCCCCGGGCACCGGCAAGACCCTGTTGGCCCGCGCCATCGCCGGCGAGGCCGGGGTCCCCTTCTTCTCCATCTCCGGTTCCGACTTCGTCGAGATGTTCGTGGGCGTGGGCGCTTCCCGCGTGCGCGACCTCTTCGTGCAGGGCAAGAAGAGCGCCCCCTGCATCATCTTCATCGACGAGAT
>DATFAB010000061.1:0-27392 GCA_035255025.1 Geomonas sp. | reverse complement strand
CCTTGCCTTTTTGATGCTGTTCACGATGCCGGGGACGTCAAGGCCGTAGGCCGCCTTCAGTTCGGCCTGCTCACCCTGCTCCACGTAGCTGTCCGGGTAACCCAGCCGGACCACCTTGACGCCGATGATCCCTTCTTCCTCGAGCACCTCCAGGACGGCAGTACCAAAGCCCCCCTGCACGACGTTGTCCTCGACGGTGAAGAGCATGCCGGTGCTGCACAGCTGGATCACCAGATCGCGGTCGATCGGCTTTACGAAACGTGCGTTCATTACCGCCAGCTCGACGCCTTCCTTGGCCAGCGCCTCGGCCGCCTCGACCGCGGCCTGCACCATGGTCCCGATGGCCAGGATGGCGCCATCTTTCCCTTTCCTGACCAGCTCCCCCTTGCCGATGGGGAGTTCCTTGAAGATCTGGTCGATGGGAACCCCGAAGCCGTTGCCGCGCGGGTAGCGGATGGCGGAAGGGCCATCCAGGTTCACCGCGGTGTACAGCATGTGCTGAAGCTCGTTCTCGTCCTTGGGTGCCATCACGGTGAGGCCAGGCAACTGGCGCAGATAGCTCAGGTCGAAGACGCCGTGGTGGGTCGGCCCGTCGTTACCGACCACGCCCGCGCGGTCGATGGCGAACACCACCGGCAGTTCCTGCAGGCAGACGTCGTGGCAGAGCTGGTCGAAACCGCGCTGCAGGAAGGATGAGTAGAGGGCCACCACCGGCCGGAAACCTTCCGCGGCAAGGCCGGCGGCAAAGGTCACCGCGTGCTGCTCGGCGATCCCCACGTCGAAGAAGCGGTTGGGGAATTCCTTGGCGAAGGGGCTAAGACCGGTACCGTCCGGCATGGCGGCGGTCACCGCCACTACCTTGTCGTTGTCGCGGGCGAGCTTCTTGACGGTCTCGCCGAAGATGCCGGTGTAGGAGGCTGCGCCCCCTTTTCCCTTGAGGACTTTCCCCGTTGCCTTCTCGAACGGCCCCACGCCATGGAACAGGGAGGGATTGGCCTCGGCGGCCGGATACCCTTTCCCCTTCTTGGTGATGACGTGGATCAGCACAGCGTCGTCGAAGCGCTTCACATTCTCCAAGGTCTTCAAAAGCAGCGGGATATCATGGCCGTCGATCGGCCCGATGTACTCGAACCCGAACGCCTCGAAAAGCATCCCCGGCGTGAAGAGCCCCTTCAGCGACTCCTCCGCCCTCTTGGCGACCTTCAGGGCGGAGCGGCCAAACATCGGCACCCCCTCCAGGAAGGCCTCCAGGTCTTTCTTGGCCTTGTGAACAAATTCGCTGGTGATGGTGCGGGACAAAAGGGTGGACATGGCCCCCACGTTGGGGGAGATGGACATCTCGTTGTCGTTGAGGATCACAACCAGGTCCTTGTTCAGCTCGCCTGCATGGTTGAGCGCCTCGTAGGCGATGCCGCCGGTCATGGAGCCGTCCCCGATCACCGCCAGCACCTTGTTGCGCGCACCCTTGAGATCGCGGCCCACCGCACAGCCCAGTGCTGCCGAAATGGAGGTGGACGAGTGGCCGACGTCGAAGCAGTCGTGCTTTGACTCCACCCGTTTCGGAAAGCCGCTGATACCGCCCAGCGTGCGCAGGGTGCCGAACACCTCGTTGCGTCCGGTGAGAAGCTTGTGGGCGTAGGCCTGGTGGCCGACGTCCCAGACGATCTTGTCCAGGGGCGAATCGAAGACCCGGTGCAGTGCGATGGTCAGCTCCACCACGCCGAGACTGGGGGCGAGGTGGCCGCCGTTGGAGGCGCAGGTGTCGATGATCCGCTCGCGCAGCTCGGCTGCCAGCTGGTCGAGCTCACGAAGCGAGAGCTTTTTGAGCTGCCGCGGATCGGTAATTCCTTCAAGGATGGACGGCATTACGATTTCCTCTTCACGATGTAGGAAGCGATTGCCCGCAGCGGCTCGGCCCGCTCGTCAAACTGGGCGAGGGCATCGAGGGCGATGTCGACCAGCTCCTGTGCGCGGGCCTTGGAAGCCTCCAGACCGACCAGGGCCGGGTAGGTCGCCTTGCCGCGTGCCTGGTCGGAGCCTGCATCCTTGCCGAGTTCCTCGGTGGTCCCTTCCACGTCGAGGATGTCGTCGGCGATCTGGAAGGCAAGGCCGATGGCCTCGGCGTAACGGGTAAGCGAGGCGAGGCGGGACTCGTCGGCTCCCCCCAGGATCGCCCCGGCGCGCACGGAGGCGCGGATCAGGGCGCCGGTCTTGTGGGTATGGATGTAGGAGAGCGTGGCGAGATCGATCTGCTCAGGCTTTCCTTCGCTCTCCATGTCGACCACCTGCCCCCCGACCATGCCGCGGGAACCGGAGGCGGTGCCGATCTCCTGGATCACCTTCAACTTGGCCGCCGCATCGCCCCCTTCCTCCCTGGAAAGGAGGATGAAAGCCTCGGTCAGCAGCGCGTCACCGGCCAGGATGGCGGTCGCCTCGCCGTACACCTTGTGGTTGGTGGGGTTGCCCCGGCGGAAATCGTCATCGTCCATGGCAGGGAGGTCGTCATGAATAAGCGAGTAGGTATGGATCATTTCCATCGCGCAGGCTGCCGGGATCGCCTTTTCCAGGGCACCCCCGACCGCCTCACAGGCTGCCAGCATCAGCACCGGACGTACGCGCTTGCCGCCGGCGAAGACCGAATAGCGCATGGAGGCATGCAGGGAAGCGGGAAGTTCGGTTGCGGCCGGCAGGAATCCCTCCAGCGCCTGGTCCACCAACTGGCATCTCTGTTTCAGGTAATCTTTCAGATCCATTTTTATGGTCTCACTTTCTGTGTATGAAATAGTGCAATAGCAAATGGTTGGAAGGCCCACTCCTCTGCGGGAGCGGGCTAGGGTGAGGTAACTCTGTCTACGGGTAACAGTTTCGCTTGGCCGGCTGCCCTCACCCCGACCCTCTCCCGGTGGGAGAGGGAGGTGAAGGCAGGGGCTAGAACTTATTAAAAAAGCGTCATTCCGGGGGCTATTCGTCCTCTTCGAAGGGCTTCCTGGTAAAACTGCCGTCACGCTGTTTCATCAGGAGCTCCACCCGCCGCTCGGCCTCGTTCAGTTTTTTGCTGCAGAAGGCGGAGTGCTTAACACCCTCCTCGAAGGCCTTCAGGGACTCCTCGAGAGAAAGTTCCCCAGCTTCGAGTTTTTTCACGACTTCCTCAAGTTTTTTCAGCGATGTCTCGAACTTCTCGACTGCCATCAGGCACCTCTTTTGAAAAAAAACAACATTATACAGATTGCTCTATCTGCGTCAAGGTTTGTTGAAGCGAAGCCAATTCCCACCCCCATCCTCACCCCTGCCCTCCCCTTGAAGGGGAGGGAGAGTTTGCTGAAGCGTCTAAAAAGGGCTGAGACAGCGCTTTCGCACAGCGTCCTTTCGCATTGCGCCCTTTCGCACAGCGCCCACCGTTGCAATAAATCTCCTTGCTAGCCGAGCGTTCCCTCCCCTTCAAGGGGAGGGACAGGGTGAGGATGGGGTTCCGCCGCAACCGCCACCGCTGGCAGCGTCTCCTCCACCCTGCAAAGCGCGCCTCCTGCGGCAAAACTCAATTCCAGCCGGTCCCCCGGCGCGATCTCCCGGCTGTCCCTGACCACCGTCCGGCGCGGCAGCCTCCGCGTAATGCTGTAGCCGCGGGACAAGGTGGCCAGCGGGGAGACGGCGTTGAGGGTCCCGGAAGCAAGACGCAGGCCTTCTCCGCTGGCAGCCAGGCGGCGCATCATGGCCTGGTCCAGACGGAAGGAGAGCGTTTCCAGCCGGTCGGAGGTCCGCTTCAGGGTAAGCGCCGGGCTCTGCTGGGAGAGCCTGCCGGACAGCGTCACGATCCTCTCGCCGTGCTTGTCGAGCAGCACCCCCATCTCACGCACAAGCCTGGTGTCAAGGCTGTCGACCCGCTGCGCCAGGTGCCCGAGGATCCTGCTCGGATCGGTTACCGCCCGGCTCAGCAGGGAGACCTCGGCTTTCAGTCTGTCCAGGCGGCGCAGCTTGGCCACGTCGAGGCGGTGGTTGAGGGCCTCCAGTTCCGCGGTCAGCTCCTTCTTGCTGCGGACCACCAGTTCGGCCGCTGCCGAGGGGGTCGCTGCCCGCAGGTCGGCCACAAAATCGGCGATGGTGAAGTCGATCTCGTGTCCCACGGCCGAGATCACCGGAATGGTGGAGCGGAATATGGCGCGTGCCACCACCTCCTCGTTGAAGGCCCAGAGATCCTCAAGGGAACCACCGCCGCGGCCGACGATCATGACGTCAAGGTCGCCCACCCGGTTCAGGTCATCGATGGCGTCCGCGATTTCCAGTGCCGCCCCCTCACCCTGGACCCGGACCGGCGCGATCAGGAGTTGCACGTTGGCGAAACGACGGGAAAGTACGGTCAAAATATCCCTGATGGCGGCGCCGGTCGGTGAGGTAACCACCCCGATGCGTTGCGGGAGCTTGGGAATCTCCTTTTTATGCAGTTCGGAGAAAAGCCCCTCCTTGGCCAGCCGCTCCTTGAGCTGGATAAAGGCCAGTTGCAGCCCGCCGATCCCCTGCGGCTCCATGTACTCCGCCACCATCTGGTATTCGCCGCGCGGCTCGAAGACGGTCAGCCGGCCACGAAGTATGATCCGCATGCCGTCTTTGGGGGTGAATTTCAGCGTGCGGGCGGAACCGCGAAACATGACGCAGCGGATCTGGGCGCCGGCATCCTTGAGGGTGAAGTAGCAATGGCCTGACTGCGGGCAGGCAAAGTTGGAGATCTCCCCTTCGACCCATACCTGGTCGAAGTTCTCCTCCAGCAGCCCGCGGATAAGCGAGGTCAGCGCACTGACGGTGAGGACACGGCGCTCTTTGAAAAGTTCCATTGAAACTCCCGAGGGAAACAGTGGTGGTTGCCGATCTGTCTGAAGGCGTTTCTTCAGTTCACTTCTTCTGTACCGGACATTGCCTCACCCTCCAGCAGGGAGAGAACTCCACAAGCCGCCTCGCCCTGAGCCTGTCGAAGGGGCTGTGAAACATGGCTTGCTCAGCCTTAGAGAAGTCGGGGGTGGTGCTTCGACAGGCTTTGCACGAACGGCTGGGACAGCCGTCAATCTGCTGGCATCTTCTCTGTGAGTAATCGTTTTTTAAGCAGAAGTTGAGTATCTATCATGTGCGTCACTCACTGTCAAACCGGTTGACCGGCCCTGTTGTCGATGTTAATATGCGCGCCATGAAAAATTACCCCTATGTTATTACGGTCTCCTCTGAAAAAGGAGGGGTGGGCAAGACTACTTTGGCAACCAATCTCGCCATCTTCCTGAAGGCGCTCGACGAGGACCTGCCGGTCTCCATCTTCTCGTTCGACAACCACTTCACCATCGACAAGATGTTCGCCATCAAAGGGCAGCAGCAGAAGGGTACGGTCGCCGACCTGCTCCTCGAGACGCCCGGTTGCGACCTGCTGCACACCGGCCAGTACGGGGTGAACTACATCCCCTCCTCCAACTCGCTGCCCGAACTCAGGGGGTCCTTCAAAGGGCCGATGGTGCTGGCACGGCTTTTGGCGATGTCGGAGATCCCTGGCGTGCTGATTGTGGATACCCGGCCGGACCTCGATGTCATGACCCAGAACGCCCTGTTCGCAGCGGACCGGGTGCTGGTCCCGATCAAGGACATGGCCAGCATGGACAACTGCAAGAACATCTTCGAGTTGTTCGACAAGCGCGGCCTGGACAGAAAAAGCCTCTCCCTGATCCCCTGCCTGATCGACGAACGCATCAAGTTCGACGGCATGTTCAAGGATCAGAAAACCCTGCTCAAAGCCTTCGCCATCAACCGCGGCTACCGCTGCTCGGATACTTTCATCTCCAAGAGTCCCAAGGTGGAGAGTCTCAATACCAACCCTGACGGCAGGATCTATCCCATCCTCACCCACGGCCGCGGCACCGACGTCTACGGACAATTCACCGCGCTGGCCCAGACCGCCATCGACGAGTACAAGGAAACGGCCGAGCCCAGGGCCCTTTTGTTCGACAAGTGGCAAAAGGAAGAGGATCAGCGTAAGAAGGAAGCCTACTTCAGCAGGCTGACCGGCTTGAAAAGCGAATGCCTGGTCTGCGGCAAAGAACTCAACCAGGAGTCACAGATCGCTTACTACTGCGAAAGCTCCGACGGCGCCACCTCCGGCTACATCGAGGCTGACTGCTTCACCAGCTTCCTGATCTCCGCCATCTTCCGGATCGACCGGGAACTCTCTCCGGAGGACCCGACCAGGATGATGATCCACCAGACCGCGCGCCAGTCGGTCTTCGTGCTCAACCGGGGCGAAGAAGACAGCACCGATACCATCCATTTCCACCGTTTCGACCTGGAAGGAAACGAGCTCCTGAAGAAGCAGTATCCCCTGGTGGACCAGGCTGGCGAGGATCTGCTGACCGGCATGGTGACCGGGACGCTGGGCGGCTACGAAGGGCAGCTGCGGGATGCTTTCCTGATGGTGCACCCGGTGAGCGGCGACAACCCTGCCTCCATCCTGGTGGAGGATAACTACCGGGAGATGGTGAAGCTCAAGAAGAGGATCGCCGCACAGGTCTAAGGCGACCACGACAGGAACCCCATCCTCGTCCTGTCCTTCTCCTTGAAGGAGAAGGGACGTCGAGCGGGGATCCACCGGTTGATCGGAAACGGAAAGGCACCCATTGCAGATGCAGGGGGTGCCTTTTTTTGTGACTGAGAACGTGAGAAAGATCCCCCTGCATCCGCTCCCCTTCAAGGGGTGGGACAGAGTGAGGATGGGTTTGCCAGTGCGGTTGCCAGTGTCTCCTTGCCGCTACCTTACCAGGGTCGAGACGTAGACGAAGGTGATCCCCGATTTGGCCAGTTCCGGCATAGCGGCCTTCAGGGTCCTGATGGTGGCCTGGTGCGGGTGGCAGATGGCTATGGCAGAGCCGCGCTTCCTGGCTATCGACGCCGCCTGCGCGAGCTGCTTTCTGATGGCCGCGTCATCCTGCACGTTATCCAGGAATACCTGCCGCTCCGCGGCCTTGACGCCTAAACTTCGAGCAACCCTGTAGCCGGCCGAGTTGGGAGCGGTCTTGCTGTCGATGAAGAACACCCCCTTCTCTTTCAAGACGTTCAACACCACCTCCATCTTGTCGGCATCCTGGGTGAAACGCGACCCCATGTGATTGTTGGCGCCGATGGCGAAGGGAACGCTGCGGAAGTAGCTGTTCACCCGGTCGGAAATCTCCTGGTCGTCCATGGAGAGCAGCAGGCCGATGCTCTCCATCCGCTGCTTCGGATACCCCTCGGGCTCCATGGGCATGTGGACCATCACCTGGTACCCCGCACTGTGAGCACCCTCGGCAACCCCCTTGGCATGTCCGAGGCTCGGGATGACCGAGAAGGTCAGCGGAAGCTTGATCGACAGCAGCGCCTGGAGTTCCTGCATGTTGGTGCCCATGTCGTCGATGATGATGGCGAGACGTCCCGGGCCCTTTGCAGGCTGCACAACCGGGGTCTCGGCTGGCGTGGCAACGGGCGCAGGCTTGGTTGCGGGGACCGTGGCGGAAGACGCCTGCTCCTGGACGGGGGGACGCGGGGGCACCGGCACCCGCTCGGAGGTCACCGGCACCGGCTGTGATTTCGGCGGCGGTGACGGGGCGCGGCCCTTCCCGAGGAAATAGACACCGGCCGCGATCAATACCGCCACGACCGCCAGCGCGATGAGTACCTTCCCTCCTCTGTTGGATGGTTTACGCCTGTTGACAGCCTTCCCCCTACCTCTGCGCGCCACAAGACCTCCCTGCTTCCGGATGCCAGGCCCATTCCCCCCATCGGGAATCTGGTCCTGCCGGCAGTTCCGGCTACCCGGCAGGAGGGCAAATACTATAGGGACAATCGGACCAATGCAACACTTTTGAGAGAGAACTGCCAGTTGAAAAATCGCCGTCCTCAGATATAAATCACGGGTGCGCAATCCAGACGGGCAGGACGCATCAGGAGGAACACCTTGGCCGAGTCCGAGTGGCAAGGCAGCCTCTGCATAGGGGTCTGCGAGGTCGATATCCAGCACAGGATGCTCTTCGAGCAGTTCAACGTCTTTCTCGCGGCCTGCACCAGGCAGGAAGACGAGGACGCCATCTATCGCCTGTGCTGGTTCCTGGAGGCTTACGCCCTGGCCCATTTCCAGGACGAGGAAGAACTCATGCAGCGGGTTGCCTACCCGGATTTCGAGAGGCACCAGGCACAACACCTGGCCTTCAGCGCGGAAGTCGGCAAACTGAAGAAACGCCTGAAGGATGAAGGACCTCACCAGGCACTGATAGTGAGCATCACGACCTTCATGACCGGGTGGCTGGTCAGGCATGTAACGACCATGGATAAAGCGATCGGCAAATTCATGACTGACAAAGGGATAGCATTCAGCTTCTAAAGCACTGCCACAGGAAAAAACTCACCTTCCTTCGTTGGCATCCTCTCTCTTTTAACCGGGTTCACCTTTCCCTCTTCCACTAATTCCCCCCCGGGCTCACTCACAGGATGGCCGTCTCTTCCATTAAAATTGTTGATAATACACATCCGTATACGGTAAGTTACCGTTTGCTTCAGGCGGTGACCCGCACCGCACTTCATCAAGCATCGGAGAATTGCCTTGGTTCAGTGGCAGGATTGCCTATCCATCGGCGTGTTGGAAATCGACATCCAGCACAAGCTGCTTTTCGACAAATTCAACGCCTTCCTGGCGGCCTGCGAGAGCCAGGCGGACCCTGACGCTATCAACCGCCTGTTCTGGTTCCTCGAGGCCTATGCAGTCACCCACTTCGGTCACGAAGAGAAACTGATGCAGGAGATCGCCTACCCGGCCCTGCAGGTCCACCGGCAACGCCACCAGGAGTTCGCCTCCGAGGTAGGGAGGTTGAAGGAGTCCCTCAAAAAGCAGGGGCCCACGCCTGCCTTGATCTCCAGCATGACCACCTTCATAACGAACTGGCTGGTCGATCACATCTCCAGCATGGACCGCGCCATCGCCGACTACGTCAGCGCAGGCACCAGGACGTGAGGAAACGCCCGGCCTGCTCCGGCTCCCGGTAACCATTGCTCTAAAAACCCGCTTTCACCACATACTACCCTTTCACTTTCCCTGCAGCCGCGACCTGGCTGTTGTCCATTTCTCCTCATCCAGCTCCCGACTCGTCCGCAGTCCCCTCTTCCCTGGCTTTCCGGCTTTCTTGACCTGGGTCATAACTTTCTCTGCGCTCCGTGCTACCATGAGGTCAGGTCAGGAGCCCCAGGTGCTGTTGGCCGTGGGCCAGCACAATCACAGTAAAGGCAACCGCTGCCTTTCCGGTTGCCGGGAGAGGAATGCCATGAAAGAGACAGCACAGGAAAAGGTTGAAGCAACCGGGAACGTGACGGTCGGCGATCTGGTAGCGAAGGACTTCCGGGCAGCCGCGGTCTTCGAGAAATACGGCATCGATTTCTGCTGCGGCGGCAACGTCGCGGTTGACGATATCTGCAGGGAAAAGGGGATCGATCCCGTTAAGGTCAGGCGGGAAATCGAAGAATCAGCCGCAGCTCCCCTGGACCGGAGCCAGAACTACAATGCCTGGGAGCTCCCCTTCCTCGCCGATTACATCGTGAACACCCACCACTCCTATCTGAAGGAGAACACCCGCGTCATCGCCTCCTACGCCAACAAGATCGCGCAAGTGCATGGCGCGAACCACCCGGAGGTCATCAAGATAGCCCAGATCTTCGAGAAGGTGGCGGCCGACATGGAAATGCACCTGCGCGAGGAGGAGGAAGTTCTCTTTCCCGCCATCAGGAAGATGGTGGAACTGGCGAAGTCGGGGGCCGGGCGTGAGGAAGCGGACGTCCAAGCGCTGCGCCAGACCTTGTCGTCCCTCACCCACGAACATGACGAGATCGGCACGGCGGTGCATGCCATTCGCGATCTCTCCAACAACTACTCTGTCCCGGGGGATGTCTGCAACACCTTCATGGTCACCTACTTGAAGCTCAGGGAGTTCGAGGACGACCTCCACAAGCATGTCCACCTGGAAAACAACATCCTGTTCCCTAAAGCTGGCAAGCTGTAGACATAAAGGAGAAGAAGCCATGACCGTGATAGTCTTTGCCGTAGCCTTCCTCTGGACACTTACTGCTGTAGTCTCACTGTGCCCTTTCCGGGACCGGGTTAACGACGACAACTGAAAGTAAAAGATCAACTTTTGTAACGGGATCTCCCTGCTGACAGAGTGGGGAGATCCTCTCAGACAATATCCTGCCTGAATTTATTTCATCCCCCCTTCCCTCCTGACAGTTTCGCTCTATACTCTGTCTATTGTTTTTTCCAATCCTGCTCGAATCACCTCGATGGGGGTCTTTGCATGGCCAGTCCATTCGCAGTGCTCGGTTGCTCGATTTCCCTCCTGATAATTCCCCTGCTATCATCCAGCGCCCTGGCCGAAGACGGCAAGGAGCTCTTTCAGAAGCAGTGCTCAAGCTGCCACACGATAGGTGGCGGCAACGGGGTGGGCCCGGATCTGCAGGGTGTTGCAGCCCGGCGCTCGGCGGAGTGGCTGGTCAGGGTCATCACCGAGCCGGACCAGCTGGCAGCAGACAAAGACCCGGCCCAGCTGGAGCTGGTTAAGAAGTTCGGCATGGAGATGCCGAAGCTGGGAATCTCCGCCGAGGACGCGAAGAAACTAGTCGCCTTCCTGCAAGGCGGCGCCGCCGGAGCCCAGGGGGCACCCTCGGCCGCTCCCTCCACCACTGCCGCAGCCCCTCCCGCTGCCGCACCGTCGGCTCCCGTGCCGGCCACACCTCAGATGATTGCCGCAGGCCGCGCCCTCTTCACCGGCAAGACCCCATTTACCAACGGCGGCTCCCCCTGCGTCTCCTGCCACAACCTGCGCTACCCCGACGTCTACGGTGGCGCACTCGCTGCAGACCTGACCACCGTCTACTCCGGCATGGGCGAAAGCGGCATGCGCGGCGTCCTGAAAAGCCTCGGGTTCCCGGTCATGCGGCAGGTTTACGCAAACCGGCCGCTCACCGACGCGGAAACCACGGCACTGCTCGCCTTCTTCCAGGATGCCTCCGCCCGCAACGCCAAGGAAAGAAACCCCTATCCTTTCACCGGCCTGGGCTGCTTCGTCGTCTTCGTCATCGCCGCCCTCATCTACAAGCGGAGGATCGGTTGAGCCTGCCACGGGTTGCCCCAGCGTTTTCCCGTGGCTCAGGCCGCGCCGGCTTTCGGATCTGACTGACCAGAAACAGCACCAAAAGCCGTCAATTCCAGCATCCCGTAACAAGAGGAGGATCTGATAATGTCAGACCGCTTCAAGGACGAACGCTGCCGTGGCAGATGCGACTGGGAGGAGTTCTACCGCAACCGCTGGCAGTACGACAAGGTGGTCCGCAGCACTCACGGCGTGAACTGCACCGGAAGCTGCAGCTGGATGGTCCACGTCAAGGACGGCATCGTGGCCTGGGAGCTGCAGGCCAACGACTATCCCCAGTTCGACAGCAGCATCCCCAACCAGGAGCCGCGCGGCTGCGCCCGGGGGATCAGCTACTCCTGGTACATCTACAGTCCGCTCCGGGTCAAGTACCCCTACCTCCGGGGAGCCCTGCTGGACCGATGGCTGGAGGCCAGGCAGAATTTCAGCGACCCGGTCGAGGCCTGGCAGAGCATCGTGGAGAACCCGCAGTCGCGGGCGAGCTATACCGAGCGGCGCGGCATGGGCGGCTTCCGGCGGGCGAGCTGGGAAACGGCGATCGAGATCATCGCCGCCTCCACCATCTACACCATCAAGAAGTACGGTCCCGACCGCGTAGTCGGTTTCTCGCCGATCCCCGCCATGTCCATGATCAGCTACGCCGCCGGCTCCCGTTTCCTCTCCCTGTTGGGCGGCGTCGCCCTCAGCTTCTACGACTGGTACTGCGACCTGCCGCCGGCCTCTCCGCAGGTCTGGGGAGAGCAGACCGACGTCCATGAATCCGCCGACTGGTACAACGCCACCTACATCGTGGTCTGCGGCTCCAACGTGCCGATGACCCGCTCCCCGGACGCCCACTACCTCGCCGAGGCCCGCCATCGCGGCGCCAAGGTGGCCGTGATGTCCCCCGACTACTCCATCGCCAGCAAATTCGCCGATGCCTGGCTCCCGGTGCGCCAGGGGCAGGACGGGGCCTTTTGGCTGGCGCTCAACCACGTGCTCCTCAAGGAGTTCTACGTCAACCGGCAGGTCCCCTTCTTCATGGACTACGTGAAGAAGTACAGCGATCTCCCCTTCCTGGTTAAGTTGTCGCAGGAATCATCGACTGCCAAGGAGCCCGGCACTTTCGGAGCCAGCCCCCCTGAGGGCGGGGATGACGGAGTCTGGCTGCAGGGCCAATTCCTGCGGGCCTCGGAAATCGAAGGAGCCAAGGGGCTGGACAACGCCGACTGGACGCTGTGCGTGGCTGATAAGGCCGGAGCGGTGAGGATACCCAACGGCAGCATCGGTTCGCGCTGGAGCCAGCAGCCCGGCAACTGGAACCTGGACATGAAGGACATGGTGGATGGCGGCGAGATCGACTGCGCCCTCAGCTTCCTGGGAGGCGAGACCCGCAAGGTCCGCTTCAGCTTCTCCGGGGAGCCAGACGCCATCCGGGAAGTCCCCGTACACCGCGTTACCACCAGCGCAGGCGAAGCCATCGTCACCACGGTGTTCGACCTCCTGCTGGGTCAGTTCGGCGTCTCCCGCGGGCTTGCCGGCGACTACCCGCGCGATTACGACAGCGACCTCCCATTCACGCCGCGCTGGCAGGAAAAGCACACCGGCATCGACGGCCGCACTTTGATCGACATGGCCAGGGAATGGGGGATCAACGGTGAACAGAGCTCAGGCCGCAACCTGATCGTCATCGGCGCCGGGGTCAACCACTGGTACCATAACGACCTCCTCTACCGCGCCGCCATCACCGCCCTGATACTCACCGGCAGCGTGGGGAGAAACGGCGGCGGCCTCGCCCACTATGTCGGCCAGGAAAAGGTGCAGCCATTGGCCTCCTGGACCGCCATCGCCATGGCCTACGACTGGATGAAGCCGGCCCGTCTGCAGTGCGCACCCACCTTCTGGTACATGCACTCCGACCAGTGGCGCTACGACCGGAACTACACGGAATACAACCAGCCGGGCGGCTTTGCCGAAGTACCGCCCCACATCGCGGACCTGAACGCCAAGGCGGTCAGGATGGGCTGGCTCCCCTTCGCCCCCCATTTCGACGATTCGACCTTGCGGCTGATGGAACAGGCCCGCCAGGATGGCTGCACGAGCGACGAGGAGCTGCGGGGATGGCTGGTGGAGCGGCTGAAGAAGGGAGACACCCGTTTCGCCTGCGAAGATCCCGATGCCCCCGTCAACTTCCCGCGTCTTTGGTATATCTGGCGCGGCAACGCCATCGCCGCCAGCGGCAGGGGACACGAATACTTCTTAAAGCACGTGCTGGGCACCACCAACCAAGGCGTCACCGCGACAGAAGCTGCGGCAGGCAAGGTCAAGGAAGTCAGGTGGGAGAGCGAGGCGCCCCGGGGCAAGGTCGACCTGGTGGTGGATCTCAACTTCCGCATGGACACCTCGGCGATGTACTCCGATATCGTGCTCCCCACCGCCACCTGGTACGAGAAGAGCGACTTGAACAGCACCGACATGCACTCCTTCGTCACAGTCATGGACGCCGCCGTGCCGCCTGTCTGGGAGTCGAAAACGGACTGGAAGATCTTCACCGCCATCGCCCAGAAGGTGAGCGAGCTGTCGGAGAAGCACCTCCCCTCCCCCATGAAGGATGTGGTGGCGCTGGCCCTCGCGCATGACACTCCGGGCGAAATCGCGCAGCCCGCCGTGTGCGACTGGAAGCTCGGAGAGTGCGAGCCGGTTCCGGGCAAGACCATGCCGGATCTGGCCATCGTCGAACGCGACTATCCCGGGCTCTACCGGCGGTATCTGTCGCTCGGGCCGAAGATGGGACATCTCTCCGCCCATGGCGTCAGCTACGATGCCGACGACGTCCACGAATCGCTGCGTGCCAAGATGCCGACCATCAGCTGGGGTGAAGAGCGCTACGTCGATCTCTCCGACGAGCGGGTGGTGGCGGACGTGATCCTTTCCATGGCGCCGGAGACCAACGGCGAACTGGCGCACCGGGCCTACCAGAACCTGGGGAGACGGGTCGGCAAGCCGCTGGAGACGATCGCCCAGAACGCCCGCGACTACCGCATGATGTGGGAGGACATCACCCAGAAACCGCGCAGGGTCACCAGCTCCCCCATCTGGAGCGGCCTGGTTAACAACGGCCGTCCCTACGCCCCCTTCACCCTCAACGTGGAGTACGGGGTCCCTTGGCGGACGCTGTCGGGGCGCCAGTCGATCTACCTCGATCACCCCTACTACGGCGAGTTCGGGGAACGGCTGCCGACCTTCAAGGGAAGACTCGATCCGGCAGTCCTCGACGAGGTGACCGGAGAGGGAGGTCTGGTGCTGAACTTCCTCACCCCGCACGGCAAGTGGTCCATCCACACCACCTACCGCGACAACCTGAGGATGCTGACCCTGGCGCGGGGCGGCATCAATCCGCTCTGGATCAACGACAAGGACGCCGAGGGCGCGGGGATCGAGGACAACGACCCGATCGAGATCTACAACACCAACGGCGTGGTGACCAGCCAGGCCATCGTCTCCTCCAGGATCCCCAGGGGCGGCTGCCTCATGTACCACGCGCCGGAGCGGACCATCGCCATCAAGAAGTCGAGGAAAACCGGCAAGCGCGGCGGCGTCCACAACAGTCTGACCAGGATCCGCCTGAAACCGACCCTGATGGTGGGAGGCTACGCCCAGTTCAGCTACTACTTCAACTACTGGGGGCCAACCGGCGTGAATCGCGACACCTACGTGGTGGTAAGGAAGCTGAAGGAATGATGCGCTCCCCCCCTTGATGAAGGGGAGTCGGGGGGATTGCTTTCCTCGATGCAGGCTGTGCCAAACTGCAATCCCCCTAAATCCCCCTTTATCAAGGGGGACTTAAATGCTCAACAAACTGCGCCCCTCCCTTTCCAGCTAAGACACAAGGTCTTCCCCCTCCCATTCAAGGGGAGGGCGGGGTGAGGATGGGGTTACGAGGTGAAAGCATGGACGTACGAGCCCAGATAGTGATGGCGTTCCATCTCGACAAGTGCATCGGCTGCCACACCTGTTCTCTTTCCTGCAAGAACATCTGGTCGGACCGGGAAGGGACGGAATACATGTGGTGGAACAATGTGGAAACCAAGCCGGGCATCGGCTACCCCCGGGGATGGGAGGACCAGGAGCGCTACAAAGGGGGATGGGTGGTCGACGGCCAGAAGGTGAGCCTTAAGTCCATGCGCAAAGGGACCTCTCTGCTCAACATGTTCTTCCAGCCCAACCTGCCTGAGATCGAGGATTACTACGAGCCGTTCGACTTCGATTACTCGAACCTGATGAACGCCAAGGATGCTGACGACCAGCCGGTGGCGGAGGCGTTCTCGCGAATCTCGGGACAGCCGCTCGAGCAGATCCAGGGGAGCGCCAACTGGGATGACGACCTGGGGGGCTCACGCCTGTACGCCGCGCAGGATCTGAACCTCCACGAGACAAAGATCGTCGAGGAGTACGACACCCTCTTCATGCAGTACCTGCCGCGCATCTGCAACCACTGCCTGAACCCTTCCTGCGTGGCCTCCTGCCCATCGCGGGCCCTCTACAAGCGGGGCGCGGACGGCGTGGTGCTGGTCGACCAGAACACCTGCCGCGGCTGGCGCTTCTGCGTGAGCGCCTGCCCGTACAAGAAGGTCTATTTCAACTGGCAAAGCGGCAAGGCGGAGAAGTGCATCTTCTGCTACCCACGCGTGGAGACCGGCCAGGTCAACGCCTGCGCGCAAAGCTGCGTCGGCCGGATCCGCTACGTCGGCGTGCTCCTCTATGATGCCGACGGTGTCGAGGCGGCCCTTGTCAAAGAGGACGCCAAGCTGGTGGCCGCCACCCGCTCGCTCATCCTCGACCCCACCGATCCCGGCGTTCGCGAGGCCGCACTTGCCAACGGCATCTCCGAGCAGTGGCTGGCTGCGGCAGTACGCTCACCTCTCTACGCCCTGGTGAAGGAGTTCCAGGTCGCCCTGCCGCTTCATCCAGAGTTCCGGACCATGCCGATGACCTACTATATCCCCGCCCTGTCGCCGGTCCTTTCCGTGTACAACGACAGTCACAAGCTCCTCGAGCACGGCATGATCCCGGAGCCCGAGACCCTGCGGGTGCCGGTCGACTACCAGGCGCGACTTCTCACCGGCGGCAACCGCGAGATCGTGGAGACCATCATGAAGAAACTCTTCACCCTGCGGATCTTCATGCGGGGGGAGAATCTCGGGCGCCCCATCGATCCCGGGACCCTGGCAGCCGGCGGCCTGGACCGCGACAGCGCGCTCCGCCTCTACAAGCTGTTCGCGCTGGCCGGCTACAACGAACGCAACGTCATCCCTGCGCAGCAACGAGATGACCAGGAACCGGAGACCAGAAGGAAAGGCGCCGGCTTCGGCATCCTCACCAAGACACGCAAGAACAGATAAAGTTCCAGGGATGGCCGGTGCCGGCAGGTGGACCTGCGGCATCGACCTCCCTACCTTGTCGCCACAATCTTTGGAAAAGAGGAGGAAACGATGGGCATCGCCGACGTTTACGAAGCCTTGGCGCGACTGCTGGAGTACCCGGAGGATACGGACACCCTGCTGCAGAGCCTGTGGCGGATCGCCTGCTACCATGAGCAGTGCGGGCTGGAATGCCCGGCGCTTCCCTTCACGGCGCTTTTGGCGGAACTGACCCTCGCGGAGCTGCAGGAGGAGTATGTGGCCCAGTTCGATTTCAACCCCGCCAAGGCACCGTACCTTGGACACCACCTGTTTGGCGACACACATGGGAAAGGTGCCTACCTAGTGAAGGTGAAGCAGACCTATGCGGAGTTCGGTTACACGCCGGAGGGGAAGGAACTTCCCGACCACCTGTCGGTGCTTTTGAACTTCCTGGCACACTTGAGCCGGCTTGGCCAGGAGGATGAGCGCCGCCGGTTCATCGAGGATACCGTGCTGCCGGGAGTGCAGAAGCTGACCGGGGCGGGTGAGCGGAGCGAATCGCCCTGGCTGCCGGTGATCAGAACGACCGAGATTCTTCTCAACAGGGACTGCGGGGAGGCGGCGCCATGACCATAGATTCCTTCATCTTCACCGCCCTGCCCTACATTGCCCTGGCCCTACTGCTGTTCGTGACCCCGTTTCGCTACCTGTACCACAGGCTTAACTGGTCGGCCTTTTCCACGGAACTGCTGGAGCGAAAGCTCCTGTACTGGGGTTCCAACCCGTGGCACTACGGCATCATCCCCATCCTGCTGGCGCACCTGGTCTGCTTCCTCTTCCCTGGATGGATGCAGCGTTTCCTGGGCAACCAGGAGACCCTGCTGATCCTGGAAAGCGTGGGGCTCGGCCTGGGGTTACTCGCCCTGCTGGGGATCTTCCTGCTGTTGCTGCGCCGGGTCAACACGCCGAAGCTCAGGCGGGTAAACTACGCCGCGGACTGGCTGATCCTTTTTCTCTTGCTGGTGCAGACCGGCACCGGCGTCTTCATCGCCTCCTTCCTGCGCTGGGGATCGCAGTGGTACCTGCATACCGCCGTCCCCTACTTCCGCTCCATCTGGCTCTTCAATCCACAGATCGGCTTCGTGTCCGATCTGCCGCCGGTCTTCAAGCTGCACGCACTCTTCGCTTTCCTGATCTTCGCGGTGGTGCCGTTCACCAAGCTCGTGCACCTGCTCTTCCTCCCACTCAACTTTCTCAAGGACCCGCCCATCGTGTACCGCTGGCGTGCCAAGTGATCCGGATTGGTATGAACCTGCAGGGACCCTCCTTAAAGCATGCGTGTGTCGGAACTCCTCCCCCCGAACGGGGGGAGGCCGGGAGGGGGGAGCACCGCCCCGAACCGCAAGGCTGCATCCAGAAGGATGCCTGGGTCCCCCTCCCTAACCCTCCCCCGTTCGGGGGAGGGGACTAACATCGAAGACACGGATTGAAAAAGTGATGCAGCGACCGTCATTGAAAAAGATGGTGTAGAGGCAGGCACTAAAGCAGCACAATGGAGTTGCAGCGGAAGCAGAGGTGATCGTCATGTTATCGCGCGAACTCAAAGATTGGAATCCCGAGGACGAGGCTTTCTGGAACAGCAATGGGAAGGCTATCGCCGCGCGTAACCTCTGGATATCGATCTCCTGCCTGTTCCTCTCCTTCGCGATCTGGATGGTCTGGAGCGTGGTGGTGGTTAACCTGCAAACGGTCGGATTCGGCTTCGATGCGGAGAGGCTTTTCTGGCTGGCCGCCCTTCCCGGCCTCTCCGGCGCCACCCTGCGCATCTTTTACGCCTTCATGGTCCCCGTCTTCGGCGGTCGCACCTGGACCACCATCACCACCGCGTCGCTGCTGATACCGGCCATCGGCATTGGCTACGCCGTCCGCAATCCGCACACGAGCTATCAGGTGATGCTGCTGCTTGCGCTTTTGTGCGGGCTGGGCGGCGGCAACTTCGCCTCCAGCATGTCCAACATCAGCTTCTTTTATCCGAAATCTCAAAAGGGGGTCGCGCTCGGGCTGAACGCGGGGCTGGGAAACCTGGGGGTGAGCGTCATGCAGTTCCTGGTACCGCTGGTGATCACCAGCGGCATGTTCAGCCGACTGTGTGGCGATCCCCAACTGTGCGTGATCCACGGAACACCGAAGTCGGTCTGGATGCAGAATGCCGGCTTTTTCTGGGTCCCCTTCATCGTGGCCGCCATCTTCGCCGCCTGGTTCGGCATGAACGACATCGCCAATGTCAAAGCATCCTTCACGGAACAGGCGGTGATCTTCAAGCGCAAGCACAACTGGATCATGTGCTGGCTTTACCTCGGCACCTTCGGTTCCTTCATCGGCTACTCGGCCGGGCTGCCGCTGCTGATCAAGTCGCAGTTTCCGCTGGAGGATCCGACCCGCTACGCCTTTCTCGGACCGCTGGTGGGTGCTGTCATCCGCCCGCTCGGAGGGTGGATGGCAGACAAACTGGGAGGAGCACGGGTGACCTTCTGGAACTTCATCGTGATGGGAGCGGCAACACTGGCAGTGATCAAAGTCCTGCCCCATGGCGACCAAGGCGGCAACTTCGCCGCGTTTCTGGCGATTTTCATCGTTATCTTCATCGCCACCGGCATCGGTAACGGCTCGACCTTCCGGATGATCCCGGTCATCTTCCTGACCGAGTGGCAGCGCAGGACGTTGGAAAAAGGAGAAGGCGCCCGGCGGCGTGCGTTGACCGAATCGGCCAAGGAAGCCGCAGCTGTCCTTGGTTTCAGTTCCGCTTTCGCCGCCTATGGCGCCTTCTTTATTCCCAAAGCCTTCGGCAGTTCGATGGCCCATACCGGCAATCCCGATGCCGCCCTGTACGGGTTCATCGTCTTCTACCTGACCTGCATCGTTCTCACCTGGTACTTCTACTCAAGGAAGAACGCACCCATGCCGTGCTGAAAGGACATGCTCCCACCATCCTCACCCTAACCCTCCCCTTGAAGGAGAGGGAAACAAGGGGAGGGCTGGGGTGACGATGGGGGATTTCACCTGGCCGCAAATTTGCCTACCTGGGTGTTCACGATCTGCGGCGGCAGGGTGCTCTGTGGAACGTACTCCGGGAAAGTCTTCCGCAGATGCGCCAGCAGCGATTCTGTCCCTTCCCGCTCGATGATGGTGCCGATCCTGGTCCGTCCCAGCCCTTCGCCCTTCTCCTGGTACCAGACGAGTACCTGCTCGATGAACTCGACAACGCGCTCCGCCGGCAGGAAGGTGGCGAACATGGTTCCCAGCATCGGGTTGTGCCCGCCTTTGCCGCCGATACGGACCAGGTAGCCGCTCTTGCCGGCGGTCCAGGCCGAGGTCGGGCAGGCCTTGATGCAGTCCCCGCAGTAGATGCAGTTCTCGGCATGGTAGACCGGCTTGTTGTCCTCGCCCATCTCGATGGCGCCGGCATGGCAGCTCTTGGCGCACAGCCCGCAGCTGATGCAGGATGCCCGGTCCAGTGCCGGATCGGTCATGCCCTGGAAGCCGACGTCGTTGAGGTAGGACTTGAAGCAGTCGATGGGGCAGCCGGAGAAGCTGACCTTCAGCTTGTGGTGACCGGTCGCGGTTCCGAACAGGGTGTTGTCCACCTCCTGTGCGGAGGCCTGGGTGTCCATGAGGCCGTTGGGGTTGTAGGCGCAGCCGCCGCAGGCGGTGGGAACACGCACCCGTGCACCGCAGGAGGCAACCTTCTGGCCGCCCGCTTCCAGGTCTTCCACTAGCCCGTCGAATTTCAGGTAGTTGACGTGGGTAAGTTCCAGAGACTGGCGCACGGAGAGATGCACCGACTCGATGCCATGTTTCTCCGCAACCTCCGCTATATGCTTCAGGCGGCTGACCTCCAGTTTCCCTCCCGGTACGCGCAGCCGGACAGTGAAGAGGTCCTTGCCCCGCTCCTTGATGAAACCGCCGGTTTTCAGGTTCTCGAGATCCACACCCTTCTTCTTTTGATCGCTCATGTCGCTTCCTTTTGGTGAATTAGGTCCTGTGGATGGCCAGCGGACACAGGTAACCAGGCCCCCATTATAGCGACGTTGAGAAATGGTCCCTTGACCCAGGTCAAAAAAACCTCCAAGGGTCAAGATCTGACTGATCTGACTGATCTGACTGATCTGACTGATCTGACTGATCTGAATGATTTGACTGGTCTGACTGGTCTGAGAGGTCTGACGGAAAGTTAGACGCGGGAAGGCGCCGCCGGCAGGGATGCCGCGGGGAGGGACGCTACCTGCGCGAGACCGGCAGCAGCACGGTGAAGAGGGTTCCTTGTCCGGGCGAACTTTCCACCCGGATCTCGCCCGAGTGGCGCTTGACGATGCTGTAGGTCAGCGCCAGTCCCAGGCCAGTCCCATTGCCTGCTTCCTTGGTGGTGAAGAAAGGGTCCCAGATGCGATCGATATTGTCCTTGGGGATTCCGCAACCGGTGTCGCGGATGGCAATGGAGATCATCCCCCGCTCGGGGCCGGAGGTGACCACCTCGACCATCCCTTCCCCGGCGATCGCCTGGTGGGCGTTCATAAGCAGGTTCATGCAGACCTGCCGCAGGGCGGACGGGTCGCCTTCCACACAGGGCAGGCAGTCCTTCAAGGTGGTGGCGAGCCTAATCCTGCGGTACTTCGACTGATGCGCGATCAACTCGGCGATCTCCAGCAGGATGGCGTTCATGTCTACGTTGACGCTCAACCCTTCCGATTTTCTCCCGAAATTCAACAAACTGTCGATGATCCCCTTGCAGCGGTAGGACTCGCGGGTAATCACCTCCAGGTAACGCGGGAAGACGTCCAGCCTCTGGTCCTCCTTTAGCTCCGGTGCATCCCGGAAGCGCCGCTGCAACGCTTCGGCGCAACCGGCTACCGAGGCAAGCGGATTGTTGATCTCGTGGGCGATGCCGGTCGCCAGGACGCCGATGCTGGACATCTTCTCGGCCTGGATCAGCCGCATCTCCTGCAGCCTCTTCTCCGACATGTCGCGGAAGAAGACCAGCGCCCGGGTCTTCTCACCCAGGGCGTCCTTGATCGGCGAGGCGGTGATGTCCAGATAAAGTGTCTGCCCCCCTTCCCTGGCCACCACCAGCGATGTCTCCACCCGCTCCCCGTGCACGGCCCGCTCCACCGGGCAAGCATCCGGCAGTTCCTCCTGGTCCGGGTGAAAGACCGCCCCGCACCCTTTACCCGCCACCATGGCGCCGTCACTGAAGAGCTGGGGAGCCACCTGGTTGTGATGCTGCAGCCGGGCCTGATGATCGTAGACCACGATGCCGTCGCTGATGGAATCGAAGATGGCCTGCAACTCGCTGGTCTTGTTGCTCAGCTCGACCTCGGCCTGCTTGCGCTCGGTGATGTCCTGGGTGGTGCCGTCCACCCGCACGACCTTGCCGAGACCATCCACCGAGGGCTCCACGATGGAATAAACCCACCGGCAGCTGCCGTCGGCAAACTGCAGCCGGTGCTCGATCTCGTAGCTGGTCCCCTTCTCGATCCCCCTCTGCAGGTGCTCGATGACCTTGTCGCGGTCCCCGGGGTGCACGGCGGCGGCGAAGGACTCCTGGGTGGCCTCGCCGGGAGCAAGGCGCATGATACGCAGAAGCTCGTCAGAGGCCTTGACGCAGGCGGTAGCCGGGTCGAAGCTCCAGGAGCCGACGTGGGTCATGGACTGGGCCTTGGCGAGGTTGTACTCGCTCTCGGAAAGCGCCTGTTCCGCAAGCCGCTTCTCGGTGATATCCACCAGCACGGCCAGGCACTCCTCGCCGGATTCGGTGACCATCGCCTCGATCCGTACCCACAGGCGCTCCCAGGTTGGGAGGACCAGCTCCACCCGGCAGGTCTTCTTTCCCGGGCTCTTGAACACCAGCCCCAGGTATTCCAAAAACACCAGCCGCTCGCGGGCCGCCACGAAATCGTCGAAGCGCCGCCCCACCAGGTCCGGATACTGCAGCCCGAACATGCGCAGACCGGTGCCGTTCACGGTCCGGATCTTGCCGTTACGCTCGAAGGTGAAATAGGCGACCGGAGCGAAGTCGTAGAGCAGGGCATACTGGTTGCGCGACGCTTCCAGCGCCTCCTGCGACCGGCGCAGCTCCTCGATCTTCCTTTCCAGCTCCACCTGGTCGGCCTGGATTTCACGCAACCGTTTCAAGGTATTCTCCTACCAGCTGCGACGGACGTCGGGATCGAAGGCGGGGGTGCTGCCGCTTTTGCCACGGGTGTAGTAGTCGCGGTAATCCGGCTCCTCTGCCACCTTTTCCTGGCGCCGGCGCCGCCAGGCGCGGGTGTCGTTGTGGTCGTAGAGGGTGCAGAAAAGATCCTCCACCACCAGGCCCAACTCATCCACGCTCTTCACCGTCTTCACCTCGTCGCAGAAAGAGCCGTATAGCTCCAGCAGACAGTCGCCGCGACCCCACAGGTCCTCGTCCTCCGGGGTGAGCCAGAGCAGGTAGCCCGCCTTCTCCCGGATCTCTTCCAGCGCCCACTCCTCGGAGTCGTGGTAGTTGTTGCGCCCGTCGCCCAGGACGATGATGGCCGGCTTGCCGCGCATCCCCTCCAGGTATTTCTCCTTGAAGGTGGTGAAAACCGTGCCGTAGTCGCTGTTGTCATCCAGGTTGACGATCTCCCCCCGGTCCATGGTCTCCAGCAGGACGTTGATCGGCATGTTGCGGAGCTTTTCGGTGATCTCGGCGATCTCGCTGTTGAAGACGAAGCTTCTCACGTCCATCACCCGGTTTTGCAGCGTGTGCAGCAAAAGCAGCAGGAAACGGGTGGCGTGGCTGACAGAATAGCTCACGTCGCAAAAAACCACCAGACGTGGCTTCTCCTTGCGCTTGCGCCGAAGCGAGCGCAAAAACGGCACCATGTCGTTGCGGTAATTCTTCTGCAGGGTCTTGATGACGTGGAGCCTGCCGCGGCTCTCCTCCTCCTTCATCCGCTGCACGTCCTTGCGGATCCTCATCAGCATCCGCCCCACCACCTCCTGCATCTCCGCCTGTTCCTCGGCGGAAACCAGTTCGATCCTGCTCTTGGCGGTCCAGCTCTGGTGGAAAGCGACGGTGGGAGGCGCCTGCTGGTAGAAGTCGGAGGGCATCGGCGCCTCCATCTTGCCGCGGAATCCCTCCAGCTGCACCATGATCTGCGCGCCTTCCGAATCGTCGTCATTGTCCCCGATTCCCATCAGGTTCTCCAGCTCCTCGGCGGTCAGCGGCTCGTCGGTCGCCAGGTTCGGCCCTTCCTCATGATGGGTCCGGTGCTGCTCGGACTTGAGCTGTTCCCCCTCCACGATGTGGATGAGAGCACCCAGGAAATCTACCGGATCCGAGTTGTCAGTGAGAAAGTCGGTCCTGCTGAAGAACCGGTCGAAGACCTCGTCGAAGGCGGGGATGTCGTTGACGTTCTTGATAAGGGTGAGGCACAGGTAGGCCCGCATGGAGTCGCGGCCGTGGAAGCCCCCTTGGGCGAGCGCCTGCACGGCGTCCAGGCTTTCCCCCTGGGAGACCCTCACTCCGCGTTCCCTAAGCGCCTTCACGAAACCGGCGATGATGCGCTCCATAGGTTAACTCCGCATGATACAAAAGCCGATCATCAAGCGATGACCGTTAGCTATGCAAGGAATCTTCCCGCCTGTGCAGCGGAGGACGACTCCTTTTGTAAGAAGCTCGCGTTGCGTCCCCTCCCCTTCAAGGGGAGGGACAGGGTGAGGATGGGGTACCGAGCCTGCGGGCTTCGACAAGAGCCACAAGCAATCCCCCCTGTCCCCCCTTTATCAAGGGGGAGACCTAACGTAGAGATCGTTGGTCTTTGAAATACAAAAAGATCGAGCCACCAAAGCGCGAAGCCGAAAATGAATACTGTATTATCTCGCGGCTTTGCGGCGCGGGGTGAGCCTTGACCGGCGTCAGCGCAGCTGCGCGGCCGCCAGCTCGGTCACCTGTTTGAGGTCGGCCTGGTGCTTGGCGATCACCCCCACCGTGTTGGCGACCACCTCGGGCGTGAGCTGCCGGGCGTGCAGGATGGAAAGGACATGCGCCCAGTCCAGGGCCTCCGAGACACTGGGGGGCTTTCTGAGGTTCAGCTCCCTGACCTGGCGCAGGAACTCCACCATCTGCCGGGCGAGCCCCTCGCAGATCTCGGGGTAGCGGGCGCGCACGATGTCCACCTCGCGCTCGAACTCGGGGTAACCCAGGTAAAGGTACAAGCAGCGCCTTCTCAAGGCATCGGAGATCATGCGGGTGCCGTTACTGGTCAGGATGGCGAGCGGCTTGTGGTTCGCCTCGATCACTCCCAATTCCGGTACCGAAACCTGAAAATCGCTCAGACATTCCAGCAGAAGCGCCTCGAACTCGTCGCCGGAGCGGTCGATCTCGTCGATCAGCAAGAGCGAGGGCTTGTCGGAGAGAAAACTGCGCAGAATGGGTCGCTGCACGAGAAAATTACGGGAAAAGAACAGGCTTTCCTCGGCGGAAAGCCTCTCCACCGCCTCGCGCAGGTCGGCGGTCTGGGATAGATAGCTGTCGAGCTGGGTCCGTAGCAGCTGGGTGTAGAGGAGCTGCTTGCCGTACTCCCAGTCGTAGAGCGCTTTCCCCTCGTCGATCCCCTCGTAGCACTGCAGGCGGACCAGGGGGAAATCCATCACCTCGCTCAAGGTCTTGGCCAAGCCGGTCTTGCCGACGCCGGGAGGGCCCTCGATCAGGATCGGCTTGCCCATGCGCAGGGCAAGGAAGACTGCGGTGGCGATGGAGTCGTCGGCGATGTAGCCGCCGCCGCGGAGGAGGTCCTTTACCTTTTGTTCAGTGATCATGGCTACCTCTGAGAAAAGATCGGCGAAGTGTGAGGGGTGAAGATCGCAACCTTCACCCCTCATCCTTCCTGATTTACGACAGGCTACTGATTACATGCAGGCCTTGAAGACGGCGCGCATATTGTCGAAGCCGATGTCGACCGGGTTGCCCTCGGAGCAGATGTCGGCGGCAGCGAACTTGGACAGGCCATCGAGATCCTTCTCTTGGAGACCGAGGTCGGCGAACTTGGTGGTGATACCAAGGTCGTCTTTCAGCTCCTGAATCATGTCGATAAACAGCTCGCCGGCTTTCATGTCGGAGATGCCGTTGGTGTTGATGCCGGCGGCGCGTGCCATCATGGCGAAACGCTCCGGGCAGGCAGACAGGTTCAGGCGGCAGACGTCGACCAGGGCGATGGCGTTGCACAGGCCGTGCGGGGAGTCGTAGAGACCGCCCATGGCGTGTGCCATCGAGTGGACGATGCCGAGGCCGGCGGAGTTGAAGCTGTAGGCTGCGGCCAGCTCGGCCCAGACCATCTGCTCAACGGCCTTGTCGTTGTTCCTGTTGCTGGCGGACTGACGCAGGTTGTTGAAGATCTCGGTGATCGCCCACAGGCCCGGGCCGTAAGCGGACTGCACGCAGAGGCGGGAAGCGATCGCCTCGACCGCGTGGGTCAGGGCGTCCATGCCGGTGTAGGCGGCCAGGTTGGAGCTCATGCACTGGTGGATCAGCGGATCGTCAACGGACTTGTCCGGGGTGCAGTTGGGATCGAAGAGGGCCATCTTGTACATCTTCTCGGTGTGGTTGATGATCGAGAAGCAGGAGACCTCGGAACCGGTACCGGAGGTGGTGTTGATGGCGAGGTGCTTCAGCTTGTTCTTCTTGGTGCACTTGAAGGCGCCTTCGAAGCTGCGGACGTCCTGGCCGTCGTGGCTGTAGACCAGCTTGATGGCCTTGCCGCAGTCCTGGGAGGAACCGCCACCCAGGGTGATGATGCCGTCGAACTTGCCGGAGGCGAGGATCTTGGCGCCTTCCATGACTTCGTAGTCTTTCGGGTTCGGGGTCGCCTTGTCGAAGACTTCGGAGGCAACGCCGGCGTGCTTGAGGACGCCCTGGATCGACTCGACGATACCGGTGCCGCGCAGGCCAGTGGTGACGATCAGCGCATTGGTCATTCCGAGAGCCTTGGCGTCATTGCCGACCATGGTGTGTGCACCCCAGCCGATGTTGACGGACGGGTATGCGTGCTGCATCTTGATCGGGTATTCGCGTCTTTCCAGGCTGAGGGTCCTTTTAACGTCTCTGAAATGTGGCATCTGTACTTCCTCCTTTTTGAGTGTGGGTAAGATGTACCCTTTCTGCTGCGCGTTGAAACTAAATGGTTTGCTACCTGGTGCAACGGTCCTGCTGACAGCCCTGCTTTAATCAAAAACATGTTCTACCACTTCAAAAACATTTTTTTACCCAAACTGTGAAGCCACTACCAGGCTTCGTGCAACCGCATGTCTTCCTAGATAGCAAGGTAGATGCCAATCCGAAACATTGGTTTAAAACCGCGTAAACACGAGGATGTCCCATGTGAGGCAAGGAATCGGTTGCGAGGGGAAGCGGGGAAATAAGTAACAGCCTGGGCTGTTGTGGCGGATTATCGGCTAGGGAGAATTTCCACAGTGGGGAAAATCGCCGCGAAGGGGACGGAAGAAGGGTGCCGTGGATATTTGGCCCGCCCGACAGCGGGGTCTGAGGATGGGCAAGAATTTTATCTGCCCCCCGTTTTGCAGAGAGATCTTTCCAGGAAACTGATGCCTGGGGACCCCATCCTCACCCTGTCCCTCCCCTTGAAAGGGAGGGGACGCTGTGGATGTTTCTTGAGAGGCGCCGGGCAGGTCGGTGCTGTCGGTGCTGTCGGTGCTGTCGGTGCTGTCGGTGCTGTCGGTGCTGTCGGTGCTGTCGGTGCTGTCGGTGCTGTCGGTGCTGTCGGTGCTGTCGGTGCTGTCGGTG
>DATFAB010000060.1:0-25577 GCA_035255025.1 Geomonas sp. | reverse complement strand
GCTAAAGTCAAATCCCCCCCGGCCCCCCTTTGTCAAAGGGGGGAGGTTTGAGAACCCCTCGCCCTCCGGGAGAGGGTGGCCAGAGGCCGGGTGAGGGGGGCCGGCGTGGGTGAGGGAGTCTGGCGTTGGGGAGCGGAGTTTGGCGTTGGTGAGCGGAACCGGCGCGGCTGACGGAGGCAGGCGCGGGTACAAAAGGGGCTGTGCGGCTATCTTCCCGGCAAACGGGCAAAGAGTCTATAATCCAGAAAGAGAGGTGGCACGCGGGACACCCTCTGGGATCTGTTGCGAAACCGCCTAAAATTGCTATCCTTTTCCGATGCCTGCTGTTGGTCGACGGGCGCCCGCAGGCGCCAGGGCTGAGGGGGTAATGATGAAGGTTCTCGTTGTAGACGATTCTCTGAAGGACCGGGAAGTTGTGCGCGGCAACCTGGAGCGGCACGGCTGCCAGGTGCTGGAGGCTGCCAACGGACGGCAGGGCCTTGATCTTGCCATCAACGAGCGGCCGGACCTCGTTATCTCCGAAGCCCTCATGCCGGGGATGGACGGCTTCCAGTTCCTCCACGAGCTGAGAAAGCTCGCCGAGCTGCCGGTAATCCCGTTCCTCTTCTACGCCTCGGCGGAGGGTGGCAGCAAGGGGGCCGAGCTTGCCCGCCTCCTCGGGGCGCAGGCGTTTCTCGAGAAGCCGAAAAGCCCTGAGGAGCTTTGGGATGCCGTGGGAAAAGCGCTCTCTGCCAGTTCTTCTGAGAGTGAGACGACCCCGCCGCTGCGGGAAGAGGAGTTTTTGAAAGGCTACCTGCAGGTGGTAAGTGCGGAACTCGAGGAGAAGGTGAAGGCGCTCTCGGAGGCGAACGACCAGTTGGCACGGCTCAGTGAGGAGTTGGAGCACAGGGCGGGCGAGGGGAGCGGACAACTGGCGGCGGCCACCAACGAGTTGGAGATGCTCAGCTATTCGGTATCCCACGACCTGCGGGCCCCGCTGCGTCATATCGACGGCTTCAGCCAGGCCCTTGCGGACGATTGTGCCGCGAACCTCACTCCCATGGGACGGGAATACCTGGACAGGATCCAGAAGTCATGCCGGCGCATGCTGGATATGATGGATGCCCTGCTGGAACTGTCCCGCTTGGGACGGAGCAAACTGGAGATCGAGAGCCTCGATCTCTCCGCTCTCGCCAGGCAGGTTGGGGCGGAAGTGGCCGCCCGGAATCCCGGACGCGAGGTGAAGCTCATAGTAGCGGAAGGTGCGGTGGCCAGGGGAGACGCCCGGCTTCTCAAGGTGGTGCTCGACCATCTCCTCTCCAACGCCTGGAAGTTCAGCGCCCAGACGCCGCAGCCAATGGTGGAGTTTCTGACGACAGAATGGGATGGCCAGCAGGCTTTTGCGGTGCGCGATAACGGTGTCGGTTTCGATGTCGCCTATGCCGAGAAGCTGTTCGCCCCCTTCCAGAGGCTGCACACCCAGCAGGAGTTTCCCGGCGTCGGCATCGGGCTTGCCATGGTCAAGAGGATCGTCAGCCGCCACGGCGGAAAGGTGAAGGCCGAAGCCGAGGCCGGCAAGGGGGCCACCTTTACCTTCACCCTTGGCTGATCCTGCTGCTTCGCACGTCTTCGCCGGACCTCGTTACTGAACCTGCCTGCCGAGCAGTTCCCCATCCTGGGCCTCGGTGACCAGCACCGTCACCTCGCTGTTCACGAGATCCCCGCTCTCCTCGATCAGTACCGGCAGATAGTTCCTCGACAAGCCTTTATCGCGCTGCACCAGCACCTGCAGTTCCTTCCCCACGAATTTTTCCGCGTAGGCCACCCGTTTTTTCTCCGAGATAAGCCGCAGCTTTTCCGCCCGTTCCTTGATGACTCGGGGATGCAGCTGGGGCTTGATCTCGGCGGCCGCCGTGCCGGGTCGCACGGAGAAGGGGAAGACGTGCAGGTAGGCAAGGGGGAGCGACTCGATGAAACGGCAGGTCTCTTCGAATTCCGCCTCGGTTTCTCCCGGAAAGCCGGCAATCACGTCGGCACCGATGGAGATGTCCGGCATGGCTTGTACCAGAGCGTCCACCACCTCCCGGTACAGCGAGGTAGTGTAGCCGCGGTTCATGCGGGAAAGGACGCTGTCAGAGCCGCTTTGCAGCGGCAGGTGCAGGTGCGGACAGACGATGCGGGAGCTGGCCATGAAGGCGATCAGTTCTGCCGGTACCTCGGTCGGTTCCACCGAGCCGATCCTCAGGCGCTGCACCAGGGAGTGTTCCTCGGCCTTCTTGATCAGTCCGAGCAGGTCGCAAGGCGGGTCGAGGTCGAGGCCGTAGGCGCCCAGGTGAATGCCGGTCAGCACGATTTCCTTGAACCCCTGGGCAACGAAGGAGGCCATCCCCTCGAGCGCCTCGTCCGGCGAAACGCTCCTGCTGGCCCCGCGGGCGAAGGGGACGATGCAGTAGGCGCAGCGGGCATCGCAGCCGTTTTGCACCTGCAAGAAGGCGCGGGTATGCTCGGCGAAGCTCTCCAGGCGGGTGCCCTGGCCGGAGCGCTCCTGCGAGATGTCCGATACCACCGCCTGGGGCTCGTCCCCCATCTCCTTCACGAAGGTGACGATGTCGCGTTTTTCGCTGTTGCCGAGGATCAGGTTCACCCCGGGCACGCTCAACAGATCCTCGCCCGCCACCTGCGCGTAGCAGCCGGTCACCACCACGCGCGCCTCAGGGTTTAGGCGGTTGGCACGCCGGATCAGCCGGCGGGACTCGGCGTCGGTCTTGGCGGTGACCGTGCAGCTGTTGATCACGTAGATGTCGGCGGTCTCGGAAAAGGGGACCATCCGGTACCCCTCCTGCTCGAGGGCTTCGGTCATGGCGGCGGATTCGAACTGGTTGATTTTGCAGCCGAGGGTGGTTATGGCGATTCTTTTCATAGGTCCTGCGTGGTATTCCTTTGCCGTGTTGGCCGCTTTTTTGTTCACTTCCCACAGTTACAAACCACATCCCCCTAAATCCCCCTTTCTCAAAGGGGGACTTTTCAGGCTCTGCGGTGCGTTGGGGCTTGAAACTGTGGGGATAAAAGCAGAAAAGGGGACACCCGTGCCGGATGCCCCTTTTCGCTACAGCTGGTCAGTATATAGAATTTGTTGCCGGATTACGAGATCTTTCTCCCGCCGCAGGCCTTCAGCCTGGCGTGCGCCTCGCGCAGCGCCTTTTCGGTGGTTTCCCAGCCGATGCAGCTGTCGGTGATGGAGACGCCGTAGGCGAGCTTGGAGAGGTCTTCGGGAAGCGGCTGGTTGCCGTCTTTCAGGTAGCTCTCGATCATCACCCCGGAGATGGAGCGGTTGCCGGCCTCGATCTGCTCGACCACGCTCATCAGGACCGCCGGCTGCCTGTCGTACTTCTTCTCGGAGTTGCCGTGGCTGCAGTCGACCATCACGGTGGGGGTGAGCCCCGCCTTGGTCAGCATCTCCTCGGCCTTGGCGATGTCCTCCGGCGAGTAGTTGGGCTTCTTGCCGCCGCGCAGCACCATGTGCACGTCAGGGTTGCCGTTGGTCTGCACGATGGAGGTGAGCCCGTCCCTGTTGATGCCGAGGAAGCAGTGGGGATGATGGGCCGCCTTCATGGCGTCGATGGCGATCTGCAGATTGCCGTCGGTGCCGTTTTTGAAGCCGATCGGGAAGGAGAGGCCGCTGGCCATCTCGCGGTGGGTCTGGGATTCCGTGGTCCTTGCCCCGATGGCGCCCCAGGAGAGGAGGTCGGCCAGGTATTCGGGGGTGATGGGATCCAGCATCTCGGTAGCCACCGGCAGCCCCATCTCGGTGATCTTGCACAGCAGGCCGCGGGCGATGCCGAGCCCTTTGGAGATCAGGTGGGTCCCGTTCATGTCGGGGTCGTTGATGAGCCCTTTCCACCCCACGGTGGTGCGCGGCTTCTCGAAGTAGACCCTCATGATCAGCAGCAGCTGGTCGGAAACCTCTTTGGAGAGGGCGGCCAGCCGCTCCGCGTACTCCAGCGCACCCTTGGTGTCGTGGATGGAGCAGGGGCCGACCACCACCATGAGCCTTTTGTCTTCACCCCGCAGGATGCGGTTGATGGCGGCGCGGCTGGCGGTGACGCAGGCGCCGGACTGCTCGGAGAAGGGGAACACCTGCCGGAGGTCGGTGGGGGCGATGATGGGAGTGATGCTCTTGATCTTAAGGTTGTTGGTCTTCGCGATCATGAAAGGACTCCGTTGCTAGCGCTTTTTAATGTGCGGTAATCTAGCGCGTTTCACCGGTCCTGTCAAAAAGAAATCCCTTTATCTGGTTGATTTTTGAAGGGAGCATATTTTTGTATGGCCGGCTCGTATGGGCGCCGGAAAAGAGGCGCGAGAGGCGGGCGTGCTGGCTGCCAGGGCCGCCTGACGCAGGGTGCGCCACTTCCAGACCGGGCATTTTTCTGGAAGACGAATCCGGGGGGAAGGTAGGGTCAGGTCCCTTCAGAGGCGAGCAGGCTGCCTATCGATTCCAGGGAGGCAAGCCCGGCGCCGGCAGCCACCATTTCGGCAACTGCACGCTCGCTGTCGCCGGCAGTGAGGTCAACCCCGCGCATGGCGTCGGTCAGCAAGGTCACGGCAAAACCCTCCCGCAGGGCATCGAGGGCGCTGGCCCTCACGCAGTAGTCGGTGGCAAGTCCTCCGACGTAGAGCCTCTCCACTGCCATACTGCGCAGCAGCATCGAACAGGTGGTGCTGTGTCCGGTTATCCCTTGCAAGGCCGAATAACCGTCGTTCCAGCGGGTGGTTCCCTTGGAGATGACGATCACGTCCTCCGGCAGCAGCAGATCCGGGTGGAACCCGGCTCCCTCGCTTTCCTTTACGCAGTGTACCGGCCACTTCCCGCCGAACTCCTTGAAATGGTGGCTGTCCCGCGGGTGCCAGTCCCGGGAGAGGAAGATTGGGCAGCCTCGCTGGGCGAAGAGTTGGAGGTAGCGGTTCAGCACGGAAACCACCTGGTCCCCCTTGGGGACGGGGAGGGCGCCTCCCGGGCAAAAATCGCGTTGGACATCGACTACCAGAAGTGCAGCGGTGCATGGCATGGAGGACTCCGGTGACCGGCCTGACTGCGGCCGTCAGCTTAGCTTGCCCTGGATCCCGGCCAACAGTCGAAGTCTCAGCTCGTTGAGTCCGGGACTGATGGACACCTTGTAGATGTGGGGATTGACGAGCCGCTGGCATCCCTCGGGAAGCCGGTGCAACTGGTCGGCGCACAGGTCGGCCGCTTCTGCCAGCGAAGGAGACGGCGCAGATCTCAGGCCATCTTCCATGACCTGGCTCCTCAACTCGATGAAACGGGCGTCGGCAGGGATCTTCACGTGTTGCAGGGGATTGCCGGGATCGTAAACCACGGAGCCCGGACCTATTTCCTCCCCCGCCAGGGTGATCACGTCCTGGATGAAGATGCCGTTGGGTGCCACCACCCTGAGCACCCTTTTGCGGTCCGGCAGGGTGGCCTTGGAGACGTCGCTGGTGATTTTCAGCTTCGGCTCGTCTCCCATCTTGACCAGCTTGTAGACACCGCCCAGCGCGCCGCCCCCCTCTCCCGCGCAGGTGGCGAGCCGGGTGCCGACTCCATATACGTCCACCTTGCCGCCTTCGGAGCGGATCGAGTCGATCACGTACTCGTCGAGTTCGTTGGAGGCGACTATTTTCACCTCGGGGAAACCTGCCCGGTCGAAGGCGGCACGCACCTGCCGTGACAGGTAGGCGAGATCTCCCGAGTCGATGCGGACTCCCTGCAGGGCGTGCCCTCTTTGCCGCAGTTCCGCCGCGACGGTGAGGGCGTTGGGAAGCCCGCTTTTCAGGGTGTCGTAGGTGTCGATCAAGAGCACGCAGCTCTCCGGGAAAACCTCCGCGTACCTGCGGAAGGCGGTCAGCTCGTCGGGGAAGGCCATGATCCAGCTGTGGGCATGGGTTCCCATTACCGGGATGCCGAACGTTTTTCCTGCCAGCACGTTGCTGGTGGCGCGAACCCCGCCGACGTAGGCTGCACGTGCCTCCGACAGGCCGCCGTCCGGCCCCTGCGCCCGCCTCAGGCCGAATTCCAGCACGGTCGCACCGGCGGCAGCGCCGTTTACCCGGGCAGCCTTGGTGGCGACCAGCGTCTGGAAATTGATGATGTTGAGGAGTGCGGTCTCCACGAACTGGGCCTCCGCCAAACCTCCTTCCACGGTAATGAGCGGCTCGCGCCCGAAGACGGCGGTCCCTTCCGCTGGAGCGGTGATGCGACCTTTGAAACGGAACCCTTGCAGGTAGGAGAGAAACTCCGGCCGGAAAATCTTCAGGCCGTCCAGGTAGTTGAGGTCCTCGTCGCTGAAGCTTAACCCTTCGAGGTAGCTGAGGGCGGTCTCCAGGCCGGCGAAGATGGCGTAACCGCCGTTGAAAGGATTGTTCCGGAAGAAGAGGTCGAAGACGGCGGGGGATTCGTGCATGCCATCTTCAAGGTAGCCGGCCAGCATGGTCAGCTCGTACAGGTCGGTCAACAGCGGCGAATAACGCATTACACCTCCAATCAGCTGGAGTCGCCCGATTTTCTCATGTGAGGGCGGCTCGTCGACTGTTAACTCTAGCATATCGCCCGGCTTTCCGCCAACCCCGGCTCGGCGGTTTTTGCTGGCAGCGGCAGATGGTTTCTGGTAGATAGGTGAGGTTGCGCAGGGCACCTCTGACTGCGCGGAAGCTTAAGGGAAGGAGAGAACTTAGCATGGGAAATCTGCTCATCATCGGCTGCGGCGCGATCGGGCGACGCGTGGCAGCGCTTGCTTTGGCTGAGGGCGAAACCGTATCCACCTTCAACAGGGGGGAGGCTGGCATTGCGGGAACCAGCCATTTCACCGGCAATCTCGACGACGCCGCCACCCTGAAAACTCTCCCCACCAGGGGCGCCAGGATCATCTACCTGGCTCCGCCGCCAGGCGGCGGCATCGAGGAGACGCGGGTGCGGAACTTCTGTTCCTCCACCATGCCGGGAGAGGAACCGGAAAAGATCGTCTACATCAGCACTACCGCCGTCTACGGCGATTGCGGCGGCGCCGTGGTCACCGAGCAGACCGAGCCCAATCCCTCGAGCAGCAGGGGAAAGAGGCGGCTGCATGGTGAGCAGCTGTTCAGCGCCTGGGGGAAAGAGCACGGCGTTCCGGTCGTCATCCTCAGGGTGACCGCCATCTATGCCGCCGACCGGCTCCCAGTCATGCAGCTTCGCAGCGGCCAGCCTGTGCTCCGGCAGGAAGAGTCGCATCCCACCAACCGCATCCATGCCGATGACCTGTCCCGCATCTGCCTGGCCGCCCTGGCAAAGGGCAAAGACGGTGACATCTTCAACGTGAGCGACGGCTCCCCGAGCACCATGACCGACTATTTCAACGCGGCGGCCGACAAGCTGGGGCTGCCCCGGCCCGCCCAGGTGACCATGGAGGAGGCCCGCCGGGTGATGACGCCGCTGATGATCTCGTATTTTTCCGAATCCAGGGTGGTGGATAACTCGAAGATGCTGGCTGAACTGGGGATCGAACTGCTCTACCCTGACCTGGAGGCCGGCCTGAAAGGGTAGGAGGGGTGCTGCCCCACGAGGCTGGAAGGAAAACCTGCAACGAAGAGAGAGACCCCGGCACCCGCCGGGGTCTTTTTTTACGGAAGGATGCTGCTTATTTTTTAGGCAAAAAGCTAGAAGGGCAGAAACCTTCGCCCGCCCGACAGCACGACCACCCTCTTTCCCACAGACTTTTCCACAGCTTTTGTGGAAGAAGGGAAAAAGTCAGCGGGCGGGGCTTGTGAGGCATGGGAAAAGTAGCCTGGGTGGCTGGAAACGTTCGGAAAAACGAAGAGATGGGCAGCCGAACTGCAAAGATGGCGGCTGCGGGCAATAAGAAAGGTCCATGGACTGCTCATGGACCTTTTTGATGCATTGGCGCTGGGTCAGGACACTTTCTACTAATCCGTCGGTCGAAACTTCCCCCGGAGGTCCAACTGTTCGCCCGTTTTTCGGCCGCGCAGCTGACTGGTCCGGTTTCGGTTCCCCTTTTTCAAGTGGTTGTGAGACCACCTGGCGGATGAGATAAGTCGCTTTCAGCGTTGTCCTGCAAATAGCGCCAATTTTCGCTCCGGAATTACGTGCGCCTGTCTGGATTACTGACCGTCGTCGCAACATGTCCCGATAAATCGCTTCAGGCTTCCCTCTCACCAAGTGAGGGCTTGCACACCGCGACTGAAATCGGAGAACTTTTGATGAGAGGTAGTCAGGGACCGCAAACGCTTTGGTACGTAAACCCCAGAGCTAGCGCAGCTTTCGTTGCGCTACAGTTGGAAATTCTACCAATGGCCCCTTTGCTGTCAACTTGCGCTTCAAAAAAAAATCATCCGCTTCAACAGGTGCGGATCTGGCCGTTTTTGAAGGGAGCGCTGGTGGTCGAAAGAGGTGGCAGAGGCGCTACCGGCGAGGCCGGCGCGGGGGGCGGGCTGCAGCGGTAACCTAGAGCTGCAGGAGGTGAACCGAGCAGGAAATGCAGGGATCGTAGCAGCGGACCAGGTGCTCGAGGGCTTTGCGCATCTCGGCCTCGTCGGCCCCTTCCATGGCGCGGGCGAGGGCGAGGAGGTCCCGCGCCAGCGCCCCCTGGTTCAGCGAGGTCGGGGTGATGACATCCGCTTCGGTGCAGTAGCCTTCCTCGTCAAAGCTGTAGCTGTGGATCAGCACTCCGCGCGGCGCTTCGCTGGCGGCACACCCACGGCCGGCCGAAGGGGTGATTTTACGGCAGCACTCGCCTTCTCTCCCGAGCTCAAGCAGGGCGTCGATCACCTGCAGGGAGCGCTCGGCGGCCTGGTAAAGTTCAACGGCCTGGGCCAAAGAATTGGCCCGTATGTCGTGTCCGACCAGATCGTCTCTCACCTTGGCGAACAGCGTCCGCGGCTCGGCAGCCAGGGCGGCTCCCAGGTTGAGGCGTGACAGGGCGCCCACCGTCGGTTCCGCTCCGTTCACCCGTGCGTGCTTCGCGTAGGAATAGGGGAGCACCGTCTCGACGACATGCTCCCGGTAGCTCTCGATGGCGAAAACGGTGCCGTTGGACATATGGAGAAGTTCTCCGGCAATCGGGGTGGGCGACGGTTCCAGGGCGAGGAACTCCGGCCTGGGGAGCTGCGGAAACGGAAACGACCGCCTGAATAGCCGGTAGCACTGCCGGCATTCCGGAATAATGGCGAGCAACTCTTCCTTGAGCCGCAGCAGGGCGTCCCTGCCGACCCTCTGGCCCAGTCCCCCCACCGTGATGTTGACCGGGTGGATCAGCCTGCCGCCCACCGTTTCCTGGATCAGGTTTCCCACCCGCTTGATGCGCAGACCGCTTTGCAGGATTTCCGGTGCTTCGCTCGCCAGCCCGGTCACACCCCGCTGCCCCATCAGGTCGGGAAGCAGCAGGCAGTACAGGTGAAGGGCGTGGTCCTGCAGCATGCCTCCGCAGGTGATCAGTTCGCGGCTGAGCCTGGTCTCCCCGGTGACCTCGATGCCGAAAGCCCTCTCCACGGCAGCCACCGCGGTAACCTTGTGGATGGTCGAGCAGAGCGAGCAGATGCGGCAGACGATGTCCGGGACCTCCCGGTACCTTTTGCCGACCAGCAGCGCCTCGAACAGCCTGGGGGAGTCGGTTAGGCAAAGTTCGACCCGCTCGGCCTGGCGCCCGTCGAAGAAGAGCTTCAGGCTGCCATGGCCTTCCACCCTGGTGAGTGGCTTTATCTCAACGACGCTGCCCATAGTTCCACTCCGGAGTAAAACGGCTCATCCTTCGCTCGATCTCTTCCCGGCCGAAATGCCTCTCCAGCAGGAGCTCCAACTCCTGGGCGACGTTGGCCTCGCGGACCGGTCCACGGCACCCCTCGCAGACGATGCCGGTGGCGGGACAGCGCGCGTTGCAGCCTCCCTGGATGATGGGGCCGAGACAGAACTGGCCCTTTTCCAGCAGCAGGCAGAGGTTTTCCCTGCTGCGGCACTCCGTGCAGACGGGATAGCAGGGAGTGGGGGGAAGGGTGCCGGCCAGCAGCCCTCCCAGCAGAGCGAGGAGTTCGGGCTTCTCCGGGGGGCAGCCGGTGATGGCGAAGTCGACGCTGATGAAGTTCTTGAAAGGCGCGGGCGGAAAGCTCTCGATGAGCGGTGCCGAGTCGCCGTAAACAGTGCCTAACATCTCCGGCCGCTCCGCGCAGCGGTTGTTCATGGCGGCCACTCCTCCGAAGAGGGCGCAGGTGCCGTAGGCGACCAGGAGATGACTGGCGTTTCTCAGCTTGAAGAGGAGCGCGTGATCCTCGGGGGTGGAGACTGCTCCTTCCACGATGGCTGCGTCGTATACCCCTTCCGGTTCGCTCACGCTCTCTGCCATCGGAAAGTAGTGAATCTCGAACTTCTCGGCGATGAGAGGGAGTTCCTCCTCGCAGTTCAGGAGGGTCAATTGGCAGCCGGAGCAGGCGGTAAGTCCGGCAATGGCGAGCCTGGGCCTGTTCATAGAGACTCCGGTATCCCTTGCAGGTCGCTCAGACGGAAAACGGGGCCGTCCGTGCAGCAGAGTTTCTGTCCGATGGCGCAGTGGCAGCAGCGCCCGATGCCGCAGCGCATCCGCCGCTCCAGGCTCACCAGGATCCGCTCCTGGGGGAGCCCCGTCTGCTCGAGCTCCTGCATCAGGCAGCGGTACAGTGGTGGGGGGCCGCATACTGCCGCGTAGCTCTGCCCGGCGTCGAACGTGAACCCTTTCAGCAGGTCGGGGAGCAGCCCCACCGCGCAGGAAAAATTCCCCGCCGGCTCTTCCGGTGCGAAGTCGACCGTCAGCAAAAGGCGGAGATTCCCCTTGGCTCCCAGTTCCACCAGTTCTTCCCGGAACAGCATCAGTTTGGGCTGCCGCGCACCGTACATCAGGGTGATCTCGCCGAACTGGTCATGGTGCCTCAAGAGGTGAAAGAGGAGGGAGCGAAGCGGCGCGATCCCCAGGCCGCCCGCCAAAAGCAGCACGGGGTGCCCTGCCATTTCGCTAACCGGAAAACCGGTCCCGAACGGGCCGCGGATGCCGAGCCGGGCACCGGTCCCGGTGTTGTGGAGATATTCCGTCACGTGGCCCACCCGGCGCACGCAGAGCTCCAGGCGCCCTTCCCTGGCGGGGACGTCGGCCGGAGAGATGGGTATTTCTCCACCCCCCGGTACCGAGAGCTGGACGAACTGACCGGGGATGAAGCCGGCCAGCGCCTGAGCCCCGGGGGCGTCCAGCTGGAGGGAGAAGAGGGCGGTGTCGGGGGAGAGTTCCCGCTTTGCCACCAAGGTCGCCGCAAAGGGTGCATTCATGGCCGGAACTCCCTGGTCACGAGCAGCTCCCGCAGGTCGATGTCCACCGGGCAGGCCTCGCGGCAGCGGCCGCAACCGACGCAGGAAGACATCCCCTGCAGCGGCGAGAATCCGCAGTACTTGTGGAGGAAGCGGTAGCGAAAGCGCTCAAGCCTGGTGGCACGGAAATTCGCACCGGCAACCTCGCCGTGGGTGACGAAGAGGCAGTTGTCCCACTCCCTCAGGCGGTAGCCGCCGCCGGTCAGGTCCGGGTATTCCCGCACGTCGAAGCAGTAGCAGGTTGGACAGCAGACGGAGCAGGCACCGCAGGAGACGCAGCGGCTGGCGAAATCCTCCCAGAGCGGGTTGTCCGAGAATCGCAGTTGCGGATCCTGGGGGGGGACCGGGCAGAATCGTTTCTCCTGCAAAGCTTTACCCTGGCAGGGGATGACGAGCGAGCTGGCCGCCTCCAGGATCTGGCGCCCCCGCTCGCTGGACGCCGTGATCTCGAAGCCCCCCTCGACGGCTGACAGGAACAGGTCTCCCCGGCCGTCGTTGATTGACTCGTTACAGAAACAGAAATCGTCGGGCTGGCAGGAAAGGCCGATCAGGGTGAGCCGGGACCGCCTCTCCGCGTAGCCTGCGTCCGGTTCTCCAGACAGGAAGACCAGGTCGAGGTAAGCGATCCCTTCCAGGTCGCAGGGATGGACACCGAAGAGGACGATGGCGGCAGGCTCCGCGCTCTCTGCCCGATAACCGTCGCCATCATAGCGGAGGATAGCCTCCCTGAACGGGAGCAGGTATTTCTTGGGTGGGATCTGCGTCCTTTGATAGTCAAGGCACAGGGCGGATGGGTCGCTAAGCGGTGCGAATGCGCTGACACCCTGCTCGGTGGTAATGGGCCCGTGCAGTTCCCCGAACAGGCGAAGCATCTTCAGGAACTCTGGTAACAGCGACTCTTTAAGAAAGCCCTTTTCCACAGTGTACCTCGTGACGATGATCTATTGTACCTGCGGTGCCGGCGATAGCAAGCTGTCTGGGGAGTCTCCAATGAGACATAGATGGAGTGCTACTGTGACAGCAGGGCTCCTAGAGACAGGGGATCGTTGAACTATGCCAGTGTCGCTTTGACTTAACAGCTGTTACATGGTATGAAGCTCAGATCCTGCTGGACGCTTTGACAGAGAAGGTTATGAAGAAACATTTCACTGATTACCATTGTCATCTGCTCCCATCCGTCGACGACGGCTCGACCGATTTTGAAGAGTCCGTCGCCATGGCGCGCATCCTGGCGGGGGCCGGCTTTTCCGTCGTTCACTGCACACCGCACAGGATAAAGGGATGTTACGAGAACGAGCCGGAAGCGGTCAGGCAGGCGACCCGCTTTCTCCAGCGGCAGGTTCACGACGCCGGCATCGATCTCGCCCTCGTTCCCGGCACCGAGCACTACCTTGACGAATTCCTGATCGACCAGCTTGCCGATGCCCTGACCACGGGCGCGGCGCGTTACCTGTTGGTAGAGGCCCCTTTCCGGTCCGGTTTGCAGATGCTGCCGTCGATGGTGGCCGGAGTTATCGACCGGGGCATGGTCCCCCTTATCGCGCACCCGGAGAGGTGCAGTGTCTTCGATCCCGGTCCCGCCAACGGCAACCGAGGGGGTTTTTCCTTTCTGCGGGGCAAGCCGAAAAGGCAGGATTTGTCAGGCTCCCTCGTCATGTCGTTACGGGCGTCCGGCTGCCGGTTCCAGGGGAACCTCGGCAGTTTCGCCGGTTTCTATGGCAGCGAAATCAAGGAGCGGGCGCTCCTTTTTCTGAAGGAGGGTGTCTACTCCTGCGTGGGAAGCGACGCCCATCGTTCCGATCATCTTGGCCGCCTTGTCTCTGAGGGGATGGGGGCGGTGGTCGGCGCGGTGGGAGAAGAGTCAGCCTTTGATCTGTTCGCTGGCCGCGCGCTCCTTTGAGCTGACGGTAAAAACCACTCCGCCCTTTCCTGCGACCGAACCTTGAGGCACTCTCCCTTTCCGCAAAGCTCCGACCGAGCCACCTTCGTCTTCCTCTCTCCTGCAGCCTGATCTCGACCGGAAAGCTGGTGGTTCCTCCCTTTCATGCTGTAAAACCGTTGACTTTGGCCCTGCTCTGATGCATAACGCAATCGATGGCAGAGGAGGCTTCCATGGAACGGTTGGTCAGGCACGTGAAGGGGAAGTTCATTACCGGCCTCTTCGTGGTGGTGCCGGTCGGCATCACCATCTTCATTCTCAAGTTTCTTTTCAACTTCGCTGACGGCATCCTCGGCACCTACCTGGATTCGCTGTTCAGTGTCTTCATTCACAGGGAATACCACATTCCCGGGCTCGGCATGCTGACGGGGTTCGTGGTGATCTACCTGTCCGGGGTGCTGGCCACCAACGTGATGGGGACCCGCATCCTGGTGTGGGCCGACGAACAGCTCTCCCGGATCCCCCTGGTAAAGTCGATCTACTCCTCCAGCAAGCAGCTCACCCAGGTCTTCCGTGAAGGGAAGACCTCGTACCGCCGTGCCGTCTTTGTCGAATGGCCGCGAGTCGGCGTGCGGGCGATCGGTTTCGTTACCGGAGAGGTGATGCGCGACGGTGAAAAGCTGATCGTGGTCTACGTGCCGACCATGCCCAACCCCACTTCCGGGTTCGCCCTTTTCTTCAGGGAATCCGAGGTGCATGAGAGCGGCATGACGGTGGAGGAGGCGGTGAAGTTCGTCGTTTCCGGCGGGGCCGTCGTGCACTGAGCCCCGACCCATGGAGGTCCTGCATGAAAATCGTCGTCCTTGATGGTTTCACCTTGAACCCTGGAGATAACCCGTGGGACGCGGTGGCCCGGCATGGCGAGCTCGCGGTGCACGACCGGACGCCGGATGAGCTGGTGGTCGAGCGCTGCTCAGGGGCCGGGATCGTGCTGACCAACAAGACCAGGCTGTCTGCCCGGACCCTGGCAGCATTGCCCGAGCTGAGGCTGATCTGCGTGCTGGCGACTGGCTACAACGTGGTCGACGTGCAGAAAGCGGCGGAGCTGGGAATCCCGGTCTGCAACGTGCCGGAGTACGGCAGCGATTCGGTGGCTCAGCATGCCATAGCGCTGCTGCTGGAACTGACCAACCTGGTCGGCTGCTACGACAAGGCGGTCAAGAGCGGCCAATGGAGCAGCTCGCGGGACTTCACCCTGGTGGCCGATCCCCTCACCGAGCTGGCCGGCAAGACCATGGGTATCGTGGGGCTTGGCCACATCGGGAGGCGGGTGGCGCAGATCGGCCATGCCCTGGGTATGGACATCGCCGCCTACAATCCGAGGCTCCGGATCGCACCGGACGGGGTGCCGGTGACCTGGCTCGCCCTGGACGAATTGTTTCAAAAGGCCGATGTCGTGAGCCTCCACTGTCCGCTGACCTCCGACAACCAGGGGCTCGTGGACAGCAAACGCCTCGCGCTGATGAAGCCGCACTCTTTCCTGATCAACACCTCCCGGGGCGGGCTCGTCAACGAGCACGATCTCGCCGCTGCCCTAAACAGCGGTGCGCTTGCCGGAGCCGCGGTCGACGTCGCCGCCCAGGAACCCATTCCCCCTGGCAGTCCGCTGCTCTCCGCCCGCAACTGCATCATCACACCGCATATCGCCTGGGCAACCCTGGCAGCCCGTCGCAGGCTGATGGCCACCACCGCCGACAACGTCGCGAGCTTTCTGGCCGGAGCCCCCCAGAACGTGGTGAACGGGGTGTGAGGGGGACGTTTGCAATTGTGGGAAACGAGAAAACCACGTGTTGGCGGTACCCCGGGCAGTTGTTGGATCTGACTGGTGAAGCGTGCTTAATGCTTAACGAGAGCTTCAGGCAGCTGTAACAGAACCGTAACGGTCATGCGCTATCCTCCTGACAGACAAAGAGAAAAGGAGATAGACATGAAGACGATGACGTTAGGTGATTTCTATGTTTGGTACTGCGACTGGTGTGACTCCAGGAACCTGACTCCCTGGGTCAAGACGAACGGGGGGAAGGTTTGCTGCGGAGGGTGTCATAAGGAGTTCGCGGTGGCCCGCTAGTATGATAACCCCATCCTCACCCTGGCCCTCCCCTTGAAGGGGAGGGGACGCTGGTTGAGCTGTCCCGGGGAGCGGGTGCTGGTAATGAGCTGATTGGCTGACAAAAGTGGAAATGGAAAGGGGCGCATCCTTGGCGGGTGCGCCCCTTTCTCATGTGCGAGGGGACAGGCTAGGCGATGGTGTGGCGGATGTCTTTCCCTTTCACCATGAAGATGACCATCTCGGCCACGTTGGTCGCGTGATCGGCGATCCGCTCCAGGCATTTCGAGATGTAGTTGATCTTGATGGCGCGGGCGATGGTGGTGGGATCGCCGATCATGAAGGTCAACAGCTCGCGCTGGATCTGCTCGTTCAGGTCGTCCACCACCTGGTCGTCCTGGCAGACCTTGATGGCCAGGTTCTCGTCGCCGCGCACGAAGGCGTCCAGCGCCTTTTTGACCATGTCGGAGGATGCCTGCGCCATGCGGGGGAGGTCGATGTACGGCTTGAGGTTGGGCTCCTGGTTCAACTCCCTCACCCGTTTGGCGATGTTGGCGCACTGGTCGCCGATCCGCTCCAGGTCGGTGACGATCTTCAGGGCAAGGGTGATGAAGCGCAGGTCGCGCGCGGCAGGCTGCCGGCGGGCCAGCACCTCCAGGCATTTCTCGTCGATTTCCATCTCCAGGTGGTTTATCTCGTGGTCGAAGGCGATGGTCTTCTGCGCCAGGTCGGAATCCCTGTCAACCAGCGACTGCATGGCGTTGGCGATCATGGCCTCGACCTTGCCGCCCATTTCCAGGAGTTTTTCCCGTATCTCGTTCAGCTCGTTGTCGAACTGCTTGCTGAAGTGTTCTCTTTCCATTTTAAAAATCTCCTGGCTCTGCCCGGTTTTTTTCCAGCTGATTACCTATTAAAACCGCTGTCCTTGCCTTGCGCAAGGGAAGCTGCTCTCTGCGAAAAGATCCCCGACCGCCAATCGCCTTCTGCTGGCGCGCTTCACCAAGGGGACCGCGAGGTCGCTTGCTGCCGTCACGGCGCATCCCGCACTGGTTAACCCCATCCTCACCCCGGCCCTCCCCTTGAAGGGGAGGGGGGAAGAGGGGTGTCCTTGCCGACGGGCCAAGGCCTGCTGCGGCCCTCTAGCCGAAACGGCCGGTGATGTAATCCTCGGTCTGCTTCTGCTCCGGCGTGGTGAAGATCCTCTTGGTCTCGCCGAACTCGATCAGGTCGCCCATGTAGAGGAAGGCGGTGTAATCGGAGACGCGGGCCGCCTGCTGCATGTTGTGGGTCACGATAATGATGGTGTAGCGCTCCTTGAGCTCCTCGATCAGTTCCTCGATCTTCAGGGTGGAGATCGGGTCAAGGGCGGAAGCGGGCTCGTCCATCAGGATGACCTCGGGTTTGACGGCGATGGTGCGCGCGATGCAAAGCCGCTGCTGCTGACCGCCGGACAGGTTCATGGCGTTGGTCTTCAGGCGGTCCTTCACCTCCTCCCAGAGGGCAACCCGCTTGAGGCTGGTTTCCACAATCTCGTCCGCCTCGCCCCGGTTCATGCGGCCGTTCAACTTGTAGCCGGCGATGACGTTGTCATAGATGGACATGGCGGGGAAGGGATTGGGCTTCTGGAAGACCATGCCCACCCGGCGCCGGATGGAGACGGGGTCGACCCCCTTGTCGTAGATGTCGCTGCCGTCCAGAAGGATCTTGCCGGTGACCCGGGCGGAGGGGACCAGGTCGTGCATCCTGTTGATGGAGCGAAGCAGGGTGGACTTGCCGCAGCCGGAAGGGCCGATGATGGCGGTCACGCTGTTTTCCGGGAAATCGATGTTGATCTCCTTGACCGCGTGCGTCTTGCCGAAGTGGATGTTGACCCCTTCCAGCTGGACCTTCATGGCCAGCGGGGCGGTTTCTGCTTTCAGTTTCAGGTTGGTGTAAGCCATTGTCTGTCGCCTTATCTTGGTAAAGATTCCTTGGTTCTTGAGAGCGATCCTCTTGGGCGTCCGGACCGTCTGCTGGGTGGGCAGCGCCACCCGGCGGTCATGTTTGGCGGGCACTCCCCACCGTGCGGCGTTCAACCGCTAATCGCTGCGCCTGCCGCTGCTGAAATAGCGGGCGGTGAGGCTCAGCGTGAACATGACGGTGACCAGCATCAGGGCGCCCGCCCAGGCCAGCCGGTGCCAGTCCTCGTAGGGGGAAATCGCGAAGTTGAAGATCTGCAGCGGCATGGCCGCCATGGGCTCGGTGACCTTCTTGCTCCAGAACTGGTTTCCCAGCGCGGTGAAGAGAAGCGGCGCCGTCTCGCCCGCCACCCTGGCGATGGCGAGCAGGATGCCGGTCAGCACGCCGGACATGGCGCTTCTCAGGGTCACCTTGAGGCTGGTGCGCCAGAACGGCACGCCCAGGGCAAGCGACGCCTCGCGCAGGGTTCCCGGCACCATCTTCAGCTGTTCCTCGGTGGTGCGCAGCACGATGGGGATCATGATCAGAGCCAGCGCCACCGAGCCGGCCAGCGCGGAGAATCCCTTCATGGGAACCACCAGCAGCGAGTAGGCGACCAGTCCGGTGATGATGGACGGCGTCCCCGATAAGACGTCGGCCGCGAAGCGCACCGCGGTGGAGACCTTGCTGCCGCCGTACTCGACCAGGTAGATGGCGCCGAAGACGCCGACCGGCAGCCCGATCAGGGAGGCCATCCCGATCATCACCAGGGAGCCGACCATGCCGTTGGCCATGCCGCCACCGACCTCGCCCGGAGGCTTGGGGATCTCCCTGAAGAAGTCGAGACTTACCGAGCTGATCCCCATCTTCACGATGTGGAAGAAGATCAGCCCCAGCGGGATCAGGACCGCCGCGGTGGCCATCAACATCAGCAGGGTCGCCAGGTGGTTCTTGATTTTGCGGAAGGCTACGCTGCGCATCATGCCGCACCTCCGGGACCTTTGGAGACGCTCCAGATCAGCAGCCTGGCCAGGGCGTTGATGATGAGGGTGACTATCAAAAGGATCAGGCCGATTTCCATCAGCGCCGAGCCGTGCAGCTTGGTGGTTGCCTCGGCGAACTCGTTGGCGATAACGCTCGGCATGGTGTAGGCGGGGGACAGCAGAGAGAGCGAGATCTTGGGTGCGTTGCCGATCACCATGGTGACCGCCATGGTCTCACCGACCGCGCGCCCCAGGCCAAGGATGGCCGCGCCCAGGATGCCCGACTTGCCGTAGGGGAGGATGGCGACCCTGATCATCTCCCAGCGGGTGGCGCCCAGGCCGATGGCAGCCTCCTTCTGGCTTTGCGGCACGGCCAGCAGCACCTCCTTGGTGATCGAGGTGATGATGGGAACCACCATGATCATCAGGATGAAGACCGCCGCCAGCATGCTGACGCCGTAGGGGGCACCCAGGAAGAGGGGGATGAAGCCCAGGTGCTCGATCAGCCAGGGCTCGACGGTCGACTGCAGCCAGGGGGCCATCACCAGCACCCCCCAAAGACCGTAGATGACCGAAGGGATGGCGGCCAAGAGCTCGACGAGCGGCGCGATGACCGCTCCCCATCTTTTCGGGCAGATCTCGGTGATGAAGAGGGCAGCGCCGATGCTCAAGGGTGTGGCGAGCAGCAGGGCGAGCACCGAGGAGACCACCGATCCGTAGAGGTAGGGGAGGGCGCCGAAGACCCCTTCCACGGCGTCCCATTCGCTGGCGGTTACGAAACTCCAGCCGAACTTCCTGAGGGACGGCACGCTCTGGCTGGCCATCTCGAACAGCATGAGCGCCAAAATCGCCAGGATGCTGAGGGCGAACAGGGCCGTGAGCCACCTGAAGATCAGGTCGCCGTTGATTCTCTTCACCCGCTGGATCGGTTGTACGTGGTTGGCTGGCAAAGCGCTCTCCGTGGGCGCAGCGGAAAAGGTCGAAGTACTGGCTTGTTGCATGACGGGTCTCGTTACATGAGGATTCCGCCGCCGGCAGAATCCGGAAAAGTCACAGGCTTCACGGGAAAAGCCTGGCCGGTGCAGCTACCTCTGAGGGAAGCCGCGCCAGCCAGGCCTGTTTTTTCATCCTTAGTGGATGGTCTTGATGGTCTTTTGCAGCATCTTCACCACGTTACCGGGCAGCGGCGCATAGAGGAGCTGGCTGGCCATCTTCTGGCCGTGCTTGAGCTCCCACTCCAGGAACTCCACCAGTTTCTTACCCTTGGCCTTGTCCCTCTGGTCCTGGTACACGAGCAGCCAAGTGAAGCCGGCGATGGGGTAGGCGTTTTTGCCCGGCTGGTTGACCAGGGAGACCCTGTAGTCGGCCGGCATGGACTTGGCGGCCCCGGCTGCTGCCGCAGTGGTGGAGGCGATGGAGGGCTCCACGAACTGGCCGGCTTTGTTCTTCAGGAAAGCATAGGGGAGCTTGTTTTCGAAGGCATAGGCCAGCTCGACGTAACCGACCGAGTAGGGGGTGGTCTTCACCTGGCCGGAAACCCCTTCGTTACCCTTGCCGCCCAGGCCGACCGGCCAGTTGACCGAGGTCCCCTTGCCGACCTTCTTGGCCCACTCGGGGCTCACGCTGGAGAGGTAGTCGGTGAAGATGTTGGTGGTGCCGCTGCCGTCCGAGCGGTGCACCACGATGATCGGCTTGTTGGGGAGCTTCAGCCCCGCGTTGTCCCTGGCGATCTGAGGCGCGTTCCAGGTGGTGATCTTCCCTTCGTAGATGCCGGCCAGCGCTTCCGGTGTCAGTTTCAGCCCCTTGCCGGCGCCGGGAATGTTATAGGTAACGACGACTGCCCCCATCACGGTCGGGATGTGGAGCAGCTTGCCGGGCATGCCTTTGAGTTCCGCATCGGAGAGGAACTTGTCGCTGGCGCCGAAGTCGACGGTCTGGGCCTGGATCTGCTTGATGCCGCCGCCGCTGCCGATCGACTGGTAGTTGAATTTCACGCTCCGGTCGATCTTGGCGTACTCCGAGAACCATTTGGAATAGATGGGGTAGGGGAAGGTGGCTCCCGCGCCGTTGATCAGCGTCTCGGCCTGGGCGATGGATGCGGTTGCCAGGGTCGCCAGGGCGGCCAGGGCCAGTACGCTTTTCCTGATGCTGTTGAACATCGATGCTCTCCTTTTTGGTTGTCTCTGTTTTGTCACAAGATGCCCCTCTTTTGTTACAGCTTCGTTACAGTTCCGGTAAGTTTCAGTGAATCTTCACATCGTGCCCTCACAGCTCCGACCGGTGGCTGCGCGGGGAGTACCTGACGGCGACCACCCGGATCATGGCCAGGGATACGGTCAGCAGGATCACCATCGCCAGCTGCTGCCAGGGCATCTCCTTGTACCAGAACCCCATCACTTCGGTCAGCACGGTGACCATCACGGTGTCGATGATGTAGGTCACCTTGACTCTACCCTCGCTGAAGTAGGCGAGCGCGGTACGCAGGAGCTCGACCACGGCCAGCACGGTGAGGATGTCCACCAGGATTGCCTTGAAGGCGCTGTGAAAGGGAAGGGTTAGGATCAGCCTGAGATCGTAGAAGGTGTATAGGACTCCTGCCAATACTGCCATGAGGATGGCAACAATCAACAGGCTCAAGAGGAGGCGGGCGCTTCTCTCGAAGAAAGTGTTCACCCTGGTGTCAAGGGCATCGGTCTCCCACATGTTTTCCTCCTGGTCAGTGTCTGCCGGTTTGGAGTTTTGCTGTGGGGAAGTATGGAGGGGGAATGTTACGGTCTGGTCAAGATCGGGTGAATTTACGGTGGAGTTTTCAGTGGCAGGGAGAGGGTCGGGGGGATGAGATGGAAGGGTGCCTGGCGGAAGCTCGCCAGGTCACCCTTTGGGAAGGGTGAAGGAGAAGACCGAGCCGACGCCGAGCGTGCTCTGCACCGAAACCCTTCCCCCATGGGCCTGCACGATGTGCTTGACGATGGAGAGTCCCAGCCCGGTCCCGCCGCGTTCGCGGCTGCGGGCCTCGTCGACCCGGTAGAACCGCTCGAAGAGGCGGGGGAGGTCTTTCTCGGGGATGCCGATGCCGCTGTCGCTGACCGAGATCCTGACCATGGTGCCTTCCTCGGCTGCCGTCACGGTGACCTTGCCTCCGGCGCTGCTGTACTTTACCGCGTTATCCAGCAGGTTGATCAGCACCTGGTCGAGTCTCCTGCGGTCGGCGCGCACGGCGAAGGCCGCCACCACCGGCCGGTATGCCATGCTGACCCCCTTCTCCTCTCCCCTTTGCTCCACGAGCATGAGCGCATGCTTCACTGCCGCTTCCAGGTGCACGCTCTGGGGATCCAGGGCCACCTCGCCGGATTCCAGCTCGGAGAGGGCCAAAAGGTCGCGGACCAGACTGGAAAGCCTTTCCGCGTGGTTGTGGATGATGGTCAGGAAACGCTCCCTGCGCTCCGGGTCCCCGGCCAGGGCGCCGGAGAGCAGCGTCTCCGCGTATCCCTTGATGACGGTGACCGGCGTGCGCAGCTCGTGGGAGACGTTGGCGACGAAGTCGCGCCGGATCCGCTCCACCCTCTTCAGGTCGCTTATGTCGTGGAACACCGCCACCGCCCCCCGTAGCGACTCCCCTTCTACCAGCGGTACCCAGTGCACCATGGTGGCCTTTTGGTCGGCAAGGGAGATTTCCTGGATCCGCTCCCGGCTCTCGTTCAAGACCTCACGGCAGGCTGCGTAGAGATCGGGGTGACGGGTAATTTCCAATAGCTGCTTGCCGATTACCTCGGTGCCAGTCCCCAGCATTGCGCAGAAGGCGGGGTTGACCAGGGTGATCACGCCGCTTGGGTCGGTGACCATCACCCCTTCGCCCATACCGGCCAGGATGGCGTCCAGCCGGTTCTTTTCCGACGAGCTCCGTTCGAGTTGCTGCTCGATGCGGGCGGTCATGTCGTTGATTACCTGGGCCAGCCTGCCCAGTTCGTCGGAGCCGATCACCGGTATGCGGGTGCCGAACTCGCCGCGGCCGATACGGGAGGCCCTGGCGGCCAGCATCCTCAGCTGGCGCGAGTTCACGTTGGAAAGGATGTAGGAAAGAACCAGCGAGGCGACCACCGCCACCGCCAGCGCCGCGGCCAGGCTTTTCTGCAGCCTCATCCTGGCCTGCTCCAGCGCAGAAAGAGGCAGCGCCAGCCGGATCATCCCCCCGCCGGCAAAAGGTGCAGCCACGTACATCATGTCCATGCGCAGGGTGGCCGAGTAGCGGATGGAGGAGCCGAAACCTTTCTTGAGGGCCTGCTGCACCTCGGGGCGATGCCAGTGGTTCTCCAGTCTGTCCAGTTCCTCGGGGCTGACCTCGGAGTCCGCCGTCACCACGCCGCCGGGGGCGATCACCGTGACGCGGGCGCTGACCGCCTTGGACAGGGAGGCGGTAAGGGCAGGGGCGTCCCGCCTGAGGTCGACGATCTCCTTGGAGGCCATCAGCGAGGCGACCCGCACCTCGTCCTGCAGATGGTCGCGGGTGCTGGCAATCATGGAACTTTCCAGGCTGCTGGAGAGGTAGATGTACACTCCGGTGCCCAGCGCCAGTACCAGGACCAGGTGCGACAGCATCAGTTTCCAGCGGAAACTCGCGGTCATGGCAGCTCCATCTTGTAGCCGAACCCCCGGATGGTCTTGATCATCTCCCCCGCCTCGCCCAGCTTGGTGCGCAGCCTGGTGATGTGGGTGTCGACAGTGCGGGTGTCCCCGAAGTAGTTGTATCCCCAGACGCTTTGCAGCAGCACTTCCCGGCTTTGTACCCGTCCGGTCCGCTGGGCCAGGTTCATGAGCAGCTTGTACTCGGTGGAGGTCAACAGCACCTCCTGCCCTGAGACCGTCACCGTGTGGCGCTCGGTGTCGATCACCAACTCCCCCATGGTGATCACCGACCCCTTGGGCGCCTGCTCGCTGCTCCGGCGCAGCACCGCACGCACCCGCAGCATCAACTCGCGGCTGGAGAACGGCTTCACCACGTAATCGTCGGCCCCCATCTCGAAGCCGACCACCCGGTCGATCTCCTCGCCCTTGGCGGTCAGCATGATGATCGGTATGGAGGCGGTATCCTCGGCCCCCTTCAGCAGCCGGCAGATCTCGGTCCCCATGATTCCGGGGAGCATCAGGTCGAGCAGGATCAGGTCCGGCCTGCTCTTCCTCGCCTCGTTAAGGCCGGAGGTGCCGTCACAGGCGAGCAGCGGGTGGAAGCCCTCCTTCTCCAGGTGGAAGACGATCAGCTCGCCCAGATCCTTTTCATCTTCAATGACCAGTACCGTTTGCATCGATAAATGTCCTTAAGCCGTGGTGTGGCTTGCCTGCTAAACTGCTGAAAACGCGCGGTAAATATATGATCCGGGGCGCGCTCCACAGCCTTTGTGGAAAGTCCTGTGGATAACGTGTGAATGCTTTGGAAAAGCTCTTTCGAATCGGCTCTATTAACGGTTTGCCTAATAATTGAGCAGTAACCGGTTGCCGCCCCCTGGACTCTAAACCAATGATATCGGCAGCTTGAGCGGTAAGTCGAGGCGTGCCGGGGACTTTTTCGATTCCCGGGACGCCGGGCAGCCTCCCTGCCAGGTGAGGTGCCGCCCGGGTCGCCAGCCGGGTGGTGCCCTCTGACGGCAGGAGGTTCAGGGCGGCCCGCCCTGCCCATATATAAGGTATGGCAGTGCCGTTTACAAGGGGTAACTGAACAGGAAGCCAGGCCGCAGCAGGGGGAAGCGGGTGAAATATGTCCGGGGCGGCGCCATGACCGGCGCAGCCTGGGAACAGAGCGAGTTTGGCGTCCCCAATCACCTGTTCGGCGTCGCATTAACCTTGACAGAGAGGATAGGCTCATGATAATGGGTAAAACCTTTTATTTCAATGTGTTGTCTGTGACAGACAAATGTTTGGCCAGCCCAAACGAGGAGGGGTACCATGTCGCAACAGATTGAGCTGACCGTCGGCGGCCTGCTGGACCACATTGCCGGTAAATTTCCCGACAACGATGCGCTGATTTACGTGGAACGCGGGCTGCGCTACAGCTACCGCGAGTTCAACGAGCGCTGCCGCCAGGTGGCGAAGGGGCTGTTGCGGTTAGGGGTGAAGAAGGGAGACCATCTTTCCATCTGGGCCTACAACGTCCCGGAGTGGGTCATCCTGCAGTTTGCCACCGCCAAAATCGGAGCGGTGCTGGTCACCGTCAACACCAGCTACAAGTCCGCCGAACTCGAGTACATCCTCCACCAGTCCGACTCCAGCACGCTCTTCCTGGTCGAGAGGTTCAAGGATACCGATTACCTGCAGACACTCGCCGAGGTGGTGCCGGAACTGGCGCAAAGCAAGCCGGGCCAGCTCTCCAGCGCCAAGCTTCCTTTTCTGAAAAACGTGGTCTTTTTGGGTGAGGGGGAACCTGCCGGCACCATGAACTTCCAGCGCATCGTGGAGCTTGGCGCAGAGGTGCCCGACTCCGAGCTGGCCGCCGTGGAGAAAGAGCTGTCCGTGCACGACGTGATCAACATGCAGTACACCTCGGGCACCACCGGCTTCCCCAAGGGTGTCATGCTTACCCACCACAACGTGGTCAACAACGGCTTCAACATCGGCGAGTGCATGAAGTTCACTGAGAAGGACCGCCTCTGCATCCCGGTCCCCTTCTTCCACTGCTTCGGCTGCGTGCTCGGGGTGATGGCCTGCGTCACCCACGGCACCACCATGGTCCCGGTGGAGATCTTCGATCCCCTGAAGGTGCTGGAGGCGATCGAGAAGGAGCGCTGCACCGCGGTGCACGGTGTCCCCACCATGTTCATCGCCGAGCTTGAGCACCCGCGCTTTGCCGAGTTCGACCTCACTTCGCTCAGGACCGGCATCATGGCCGGCTCCAACTGCCCCATCGAGGTGATGCGCAGGGTCATCCGCGACATGCACGCCAGCGAGATCACCATCGCCTACGGGCAGACCGAGTCCTCGCCGGTGATCACCCAGACCCGCACCGAGGACCCGCTGGAGCTGAAGGTTTCCACGGTCGGCCGGGTGCTCCCCAACGTGGAGCTGAAGATCGTCGACATCGAGACCGGCGATGAACTCCCCCCCGGCAAGCAGGGGGAGCTCTGCACCCGCGGCTACCTGGTCATGAAGGGGTACTACAAGATGCCGGAGGAGACCGCCAAGGCGATCGACGCCGACGGCTGGCTGCACACCGGTGACCTGGCCGTGATGGACGAAAACGGCTACTGCAAGATCACCGGCCGCATCAAGAACATGATCATCCGCGGCGGCGAGAACATCTACCCGCGCGAGATCGAGGAGTTCCTCTAT
>DATFAB010000059.1:0-6861 GCA_035255025.1 Geomonas sp. | reverse complement strand
ATAAATCTCCAAAAACGAGATTAAGGTTGAGATTAAGATTAAGAGATAACACCCTCACTCTTAACCTCGATCCTGCCCTCGCCCATTACAGGCTCGAACCGACTCTCAACCTTAATCTTAATCTTAATCTGCCTCTGCCTTTACAGCTTGGCGGCAACCTTCTCCATCTCGTAGCACTCGATGATGTCGCCGACCTTGATGTCGTTGTAGTTCTCGATCGACATGCCGCACTCGTAGCCTGTGGCCACATCCTTCACGTCGTCCTTGAAGCGGCGCAGGCTGGCGAGTTTGCCCTCGTGGACGACCACGTTGTCCCTCAAGAGGCGGACCAAGGCGTTTCTGACGATCTTGCCGTCGGTGACGTAGGAACCTGCCACGGTGCCGTGCTTGGGCACCTGGAAGGTCTCCCTGACCTCGGCGCGCCCCAGCGCCTTCTCCCTGAAGGTCGGCTCCAGGAGCCCTTCCATCGCCTTCTTGATGTCGTCCACCGCATCGTAGATGATGTTGTAGAGCCTGATGTCGACCCCTTCCTTCTCGGCAAGAGCCGCCGCCTTGACCTCGGGACGCACGTTGAAGCCGAGGATGATGGCGTTGGAGGCGCTGGCCAGGTTGACGTCGGTCTCGGTGATGGCGCCGACCGAGGCGTGCAGCACGTTGAGCCGGACCGCATCGGTGGTGAGCTTCCTGAGAGACTCGGCCACCGCTTCCACGGAGCCCTGCACGTCGCCCTTGACGATGGTGTTGAGATCCTTGACCTCTCCCTTCTGGATCTTCTCGTAGAGCTGCTCCAGGGAGAGCTTGCTGCTTTTGGCGAGTTCAGCCTCGCGCAGCTTCGCCTGGCGGTGGTTGGCGATCTCTTTGGCCTGCTTCTCGTCGGAGAGCGCCACGAAGACGTCGCCCGCGTCGGGAACCCCGGTAAAGCCGATCACCTCGACCGGCATGGCGGGACCGGCGGACTGCACCTTCTCGCCGCGGTTGTTCTGCATGGCGCGTACGCGGCCGTAGTGCACACCGGCAACGAAGTAGTCGCTTCCCTTCAGGGTACCCTCCTGCACCAGCACGGTGGCCACCGGGCCGCGCCCCTTGTCGAGCTTGGCCTCCACGATGGTGCCGCGCGCCGGCTTGTCCGGGTTCGCCTTGAGTTCCAGGACGTCTGCCTGCAACAGGACCATCTCCAGGAGTTCTTCCAGGTTGATCCTCTTCTTGGCGGAGACCTCCACGAAGATGGTATCGCCACCCCACTCTTCCGAGACCAGACCGAACTCCATCAGCTCCTGCTTAACCTTGCTCGGGTTGGCGTCGGGCTTGTCGATCTTGTTGATGGCCACGATGATCGGCACGCCGGCGGCCTTGGAGTGGTTGATCGCCTCGCGGGTCTGCGGCATCACGCCGTCGTCGGCGGCCACCACCAGGATGACGATGTCGGTCACCTTGGCGCCCCTGGCGCGCATGGCGGTGAACGCCTCGTGGCCCGGGGTATCGAGGAAGGTGATCTTCCTGCCGTTCAGCTCGACGTCATAGGCGCCGATGTGCTGGGTAATGCCGCCCGCCTCGCCGGCGATCACGTTGGTCTCGCGGATGGCGTCCAGCAGCGAGGTCTTGCCGTGGTCGACGTGACCCATGATGGTCACCACCGGGGGACGCTTCACCAGGCTCTCCGGTGCATCCGGCTCGGCCTCCAGCATCTCGTCCACGTCCAGCGCCACGTTCTCGATCTCATAGCCGAAGTCGGTGGCCAACAGGGTCGCGGTATCGAAGTCCAGCGGGTGGTTGATGGTCGCCATCACCCCCATCTTCATGAGCGCACGGATCAGGTCAGTGGCCTTGATCCCCATCCTCTTGGCCAGTTCACCGACCGTGATGGACTCGCTGATCTTGATGATCCTCTTGATTGCCTTGGGCACCGTGATCTCGGTCTTCTTGCCGATCTGGACCTTTTCGACACCCCTCTTCTTCCCTTTGGAGCGCGGACCCGGCTCGAAGATACGCTCGCGCTTGTCGAGCAGATCAGGCTTCTTGAAAGCCTCCTTCTTCCCTTTACCGGGAGCGGCTCCCTTCTTGCCCTTGCTGAAGTCGGTGCCGGTGCCGCCGGCAGGAGCGGGTGCTCCCTTTCTCCCCTTGCGGCGGTCGTCGCCCACTACGCCGGTATCGATCGGACCCAGCGGTGCGATGCGCTCTGGCGCACGGGAGGGGCCGCCGGCCGGCCGCTCGCCCGGACGTCCCGCGCCGGGGCGCGGAGCCGGCCGCTCGGTGCCGGGGCGTTCCACGCCGCGGGGCATGCCGGGACGCGCAGCGGGGCGCTCGCCGGAAGCCGGGCGCTGCTGGTACTCGCGGCGCTCGGGCCTTTGTGCGGGGATCGGGATCTCGACCCGGCCGAGGATCTTTGCCCTGGTGGCGGTCGGCTTGTCCGGCTCGGCCGGTGCCTCGGCAGGAGCCGGTGCGGCTGCTGCAGGTGCCGGAGCGGGCTTGGCGGCAGGTGCGGCCGGTTTCTCCGCCGGAGCCTCGGCAACCGGAGCGGGAGCCTCCTCAGCCGGCTTGGCCGGTGCTGCGGGCTTGGTGGCCGCAGCTGTTACCGGAGCGGCCGGGGCGGCCGGGGGAGCGGGAGCGGCCTCGGCTGCAGGAGCAGACTTTTCCTTCTGCTCGACTGCCGGGGAGGGGGCCGGCTGCGCGGGCTTCATGCTGGGAGCGGGCTCGATGATCCTCGCCCTGGGCGCTGCCGGGCGGGCAGGCTTCTCGACCGCGACCGGCTCGGCCTCGACCTTGACCGGCGGGGCGGGCTCGGCGGCGACTTCGATCTTCGGCTCCTCGGCCGAAGCTGCCTCTGCCGCGGGCGCCTCTGCCGCCGGCTCGGCGGGCTTGGCGGCCCGGCGGCGGATCAGGGTCGGCTTGACCCGGACTTCTTCCTGGGAGACCTCTTTGTGGGGTGCCTGCGCAGGAGCGGTCAGTACCTTGATGTCCGCATCATCAATAACAGCCATGTGGTTCTTGACGTCCCGGCCCATTTCGGCCAGTTTCGCCATGACCTCCTTGTTATCGACTCCCAACTGCTGCGCTATTTCATATACGCGTTTGCTCATCTACTCACGCTCCTCCTCAAAGAAGTTCCTGTACTTTTCCATTTCCAAAGCTATAGACCCGACGAAGCCGCTCTCGAGGACGATCAGCACGCTCCTTAATTCCTTACCTACCAGGGCTCCCAGCCGCTCCTTGTCGAAGAACGAGGCGACCTGTATCTTGTGGAGCCTTGCCAGCCCGCGAAACTTCTCCCCGCTCTCCTGAGAGATGTCGGTGGCGACGAAGAGCAGCCCGGCCTCCCCCTTCTTGAGCCGCTCGGCGACCTGGTCCGACCCGGAGACGATCTTGCCCCCCTTGTTGGCGAGCGAGATGTAGGAGGCGATGCGCTCCCTGAGCTTCTCTTCCACCTGCCGGACCAGCCCCTCTGCGTCGGCTCCCAGCACCTCCCCCTTGAAGCCGCGGGAGAACTGTTTCTTCTGCGCGGCCTGCCTTAGGCAGGAGGCCTTCAGGCAGGTGTAGGCGCCGCGGCCGGGGAGCTTTTGCTGGAGGTCCGGCACCAGCGTGCGGTCCGGCGCCAGCACGAAGCGCAGCAGGTTTCCTTTGTCCCTCGGCTCCCGGCAGGCCAGGCAGCTTCTCTGGGGAATGGCCTTGGGCATGGCGGCTAGACGGTCTCCTCGTCCTCGGCAGCCAGGGTGTTGCCAATGTTGTCTTCCGCCGGGGCCTCGACAGCCTCTTCTTCTTCGGCGGTGCCGTCATAGGAGGCGAACTGCTGCAGCTCTGCCTCGGCCATGCGGGTCTCGCTCTTGATGTCGATCTTCCAGCCGGTCAGCTTGGCGGCGAGCCGCACGTTCTGGCCGCGCTTGCCGATGGCGAGCGAGAGCTGGTCGTCGGCCACGATGACCTCCATGGCCTGTTCCTCGTCGTCGACGTAGACCTTGGTGACCACCGCCGGCGCCAGCGCGTTGCAGGCGAAGCGGGCGATATCCTCGGACCAGGGGATGATGTCGATCTTCTCGCCCCTGAGCTCGGAGACCACGTTCTGCACGCGGGAACCGCGCATACCGACGCAGGCGCCCACCGGATCCACGTCGGAGTCGTGCGAATAGACGGCGATCTTGGCGCGCCCGCCCGGCTCGCGCACCACGCTCTTGATCTCCACGATCCCCTCGGCGATCTCCGGCACCTCGGCCTCGAACAGCTTGGCGAGCATCATGGGATGGGTGCGGGAGAGCATGATCTGCGGCCCCTTGGTGGTCATCCTGATCTCGGTGATCACGGCTTTGACGCGGTCCCCCTGGCGGTACACCTCGCGCGGCGCCTGCTCCTTGTGGGGTAAAAGTGCCTCGGCGCGCCCCAGGTCGACGATCAGGTCGCCCTTCTCGAAACGGCGCACCACGCCGTTGACGATCTCCATGATGCGTTCCTGGAACTCGTTGTAGATGGTCTCCCGCTCGGCCTCGCGCACCCGCTGGATGATCACCTGCTTGGCGGTCTGGGCGGCGATGCGGGAAAAGCCGCTGGCGTCCATCTTCATACCGATGGAGTCGCCGATCTCCACATCCGGGTCCTCCTCGCGCGCCTCGTCGAGCTCGATCTCACGGTAGGAATCCTGGACCTCTTCCACGACGGTAACGAACTCAAACAGCTCAACCTCCCCGATTTCGGGGTTGTAGTGAGCCTCCAGATCGCGGGTATTGCGAAACTTCTTGTTGGCAGCGGTCAGCACAGCCTGTTCCAGCGCCTCGACCACAATACTCTTATCGATACCCTTTTCCTTGACGATCTGGTCAATGGTGTGTTTGAGGTTAAAGCTCGTTTCCACGTCTCTCTCCTTGTTAAAAATCGGAACTGTTTTTAAGCGAAGTTTTTAAAATTCGAACTCGAGATTGGCCTTGGCCACCTTCTCCAGCGGAATGGCGGCGTCCTGCCCTTCCTGGAGGTGAAGCCTGATCACCCCGTCCTCGACCGCAACCAGCGTCCCCAGGAAGGTCTTCCGCTTGTTGCCGGCTTCGTCCGGGAGCAGCTCGAAGGTTTTGACCTTGACCAGCTTGCCCGTGAAACGCTGGTAATCGGCGAGTTTCTTGAGGGGGCGGCAGATGCCGGGGGAGGAGACTTCCAGGGTGTAGTTCTCGCTGATGAAATCCTCGACGTCCAGAATGTCGGACAACTCCCTCGATACCTGCGAGCAGTCGTCGAGCGAGATGCCGCCTTCTTCCTTCTCGATGAAAAGGCGCAGCACCATGTCCCGCCCTTCACGCTTGTACTCGACGTCCACCAGACCCATGCCGAGCGGGGAGAGGATTTCTCCCGCAATCTGCGTGACCCTTTCTACAACATCAACCTTTGCCATCTTGTAAATTTCCCAATAAAAAAAGTGAGCCGGAGGAGCTCACTTTTGAGTGAACGTTAACATGTGCCTCATTATTTAACATGGCCACCCTTTTAATGCAAGCTGTTTTTTTCAAAAACATACCGATTTCCAGCGCTTCCGAGACCGTCACCGGCAGGTCATACTCATGAACGACCCGCAAGAAGGGTCCAGCAAGCGAGGGATCCGGGCAGCTCGCATAACAAAAAATAATATTAAAGGGGAAATAAGCAGGCGCAGCGCAGTGAAGGCAGCTCCGTGCGAAGCCAGCGAAGGCTCCGGCAATGGAGCAATTGCTTCACATTTCCGCCCATAACTGCTATATATTCACGTTGCCCTAGCAAGGGGACACATCTTCCGCAGGAAAGAGAACTGACCATGAAATACATCAGCACCAGGGGAAAGATCGCACCGATCGGTTTCAAAGACGCAGTCATGATGGGACTCGCCACGGACGGAGGACTCATCCTGCCGGAAAGCTTTCCGCAGATCGACCAGGAGACACTCCTGAAATGGGCCAAGCTCCCCTACCGCGAGCTTGCTTTCGAGGTCATCTCCCTCTTCGCTACCGACATCCCCAGAGACGACCTGAAGAAGCTGATCGATCGCTCCTACGCCGCCTTCGAGCATGCCGAGACCACCCCGCTGGTTCACAAGGACGGCGTCTACATCCTGGAACTCTTCCACGGCCCGACCCTCGCCTTCAAGGACGTCGCCCTGCAGCTATTGGGCAACCTGTTCGAGTACCTCCTTAAGGAGCGCGGGGAGAAGATGAACATCCTGGGCGCCACTTCCGGCGACACCGGCAGCGCCGCCATCGCCGGAGTGCGCGGCAAGGAGAACATCAACATATTCATCCTGCACCCTCATCTGAAGACCTCGCCCATCCAGGCGCTGCAGATGACGACGGTGCTCGACGACAACGTCCACAACATCGCGGTTAAGGGGACCTTCGACGACGCCCAGAACATCGTCAAGACCCTCTTCAACGACCTCCAATTCAAGAAGGAGTACGCCCTCGGCGCAGTCAACTCCATCAACTGGGCCCGCGTGCTGGCCCAGGTGGTCTACTACTTCTACGCCTGGGGAAGGCTGCCGCAGCAAAAGGAAGTTATCTTTTCGGTGCCGACCGGCAACTTCGGCGACATCTTCGCAGGCTACGTCGCCAAGCGGATGGGGCTGCCGGTGGAGAAGCTGCTGCTTGCCACCAACGAGAACAACATCCTCACCCGCTTCGTGGCGGGCGGGGATTACTCGCTGGGCCAGGTCGTGCAGACCGTTTCCCCTTCCATGGACATCCAGCTCGCCTCCAACCTGGAGCGCTACCTCTACTACCTCTTCAACGAGAGCCCCGAGCGGGTGCGCTCGGCCTTTGCCGAGCTGCAGCAGACCGGCAAAATCGTTTTCAGGCCGGAGGAGATCAAGCGCGTGCAGGACGAGTTCCTCACCTGCTCGGTCGACGAGAAGCAGACCCTGGA
>DATFAB010000058.1:0-62931 GCA_035255025.1 Geomonas sp. | reverse complement strand
AAACTTGGATAAAAAAATCACAGATCCGGTTTTTTGTAAATAAAAAAAGCAAAAATTAACGATTATTTATCAAATACCTGCCCGTCAAAATCAGTAATCGCAAATAGGTCGAGAGCGGACGTCCGTCTCCTAATCGTCTTTCTCCAAATCCATGCACAATCCAGAAAAACAGGCAAAGCCTGCCTAAATGGCCGCAATCTTCTGGGAAAAAAACGTGCTTTTCCCTTCCGTACCGGCACGCTTAATTATTAATGCTGAAGGGCAAAGAATGGATCAGGGAAAGGTGGGAGCCGTTAGGATGCGCGTGAAGGACATTTCCCTGCTTTGTTGCTTTCCGACTTACATCCTGAGAAAAGCAAAATCACAAGGAGGTCAAATACGCTTCCCTAAGGGTCAGAGTCTAGAGAGGTTGGAAGAAAAAAATAAAGCAGATCTACGAAATATGCTGTAGACCTGCTACCTGGTTCTGCGGACGCGCTCAAACGGCAATCAAAGCCGGGATTATTTGCAAGATCTGATGCCCGTCGGCCATCAGTTGCTCTCGTGCCGGAAGACCTGGGGGTTATACGCATTGATGGTGCAGTAAACCCTGACAGAGCTGATCTTGCCATCCTTCATCTTGTAGAAGCCGGAAAGACCGCTGGTTATTATGGTCTCTCCCTTCCTCAAGGGAGAAACATAGTGATTCGGGACATCTTCATAGGCAGTGAAGCCCTGGTCGAGTTCGACCGCCACGCAATCTTCGCCGATCAAAATATTCGCAGGAACGACACTCTCCGTGTAACCCAGCGCATGGCTCTGGGTAAACCACTCGATGATGTTGCCTCTTCCTTGTATCCTCACCCTTGTGTTCTCGAAAACTGCGTCCTCGGTGTAATGTTTGTTGAGCGCCATCCGGAAATCCCCGGTGCTGTAGTCCTTCAAGTACTCCTCGATGGCTTTCTTTGTCTCTTCTCTGGTCATTATTGCCTCCTCCCTATGGTCGACAAAACTCCCCGAATGCGAGCTAGCCTACCGGACTTTTGTCATGAAAATCTTCGGATCGCACCGGTAAAGCAACCGGTATTCCTTCAAAGAACAGATCTTTCCCTCGCGGAATTTCAGAAACCAGGAAACTCCCCGTGTTTTGAGGACTTCGCCCTTCTTCATCGGTTGTATGAAGAAATGGGACATATCCTCGTGCGCATGGAATTCCTGTTCGAGCTCAAAGGCAGCCCCGTCGGGTTCGACGATCAGGCTGACCGGAGCCACCTTTTCGGCATGGCCGAGATGGCTGGCCATCAGCCAGTCGATGATCTTCTGTCTTCCACGAAGGGCGATCCTCGTGTTCCAGAAGGATGCGTCTTCTGTGAAAAACGAATTAACGGCTTCTTCGAACCTTCCGCTACTGTAGAGGTTGATGAATGCGATTACCTCATCCCTGTTCATGGCGTCCTCCTGTAATTACGTTGCGGTTACACCGGTGAATTAGGGGGCCTTCGTATCGGTTAGCCGGGCGATGCACGAGGGGGCAGGCAGTCTCACGGGACGACGAAACAAAAAAGCCGGATTGCGAAGCAAGCCATGCGAGGCTTCTCGGCAATCCGGCCGACTTGATCGAGACGATCGCGCAAAAATGCGACTTCCATCAAGTTCCGTAGACTTTCCGTCCCCCGGTCACCCGGAGTTTGGCAGCTGCTCTTACTTTTGTGGGCAATCCTCAAATAAATATCAGCCGTGGGGTGGGTGTCAAGGGCAAGCGAATAACTTAATCCATCAAGGCACCAGCTCGTTACTCACTCATGGAAACTGGTATCAATATTTCGTTGCGGCGCAGGAACCAGGGTGTGAAAGGCGGGTTGTAGCGGGCCCAGACCGGCTCCCCGACGGCCTTAAGGCCGGTTTCTTTTAGCCACGCTTCCAGCTCCTGCTTATGGCGCAGGAACAGCTTGCCACTCCAGGTTCCGGAATACCTGACTGCTGCGACGCGATGTGCAGGCACCTCGCGGAGTTTGATGCGATCATCGTTGGGAACGGGCAGCATATCAAGGGTGTAGGAAGCGGGCATCATGAAGCTTATGGCCCACTTGCCGGTTGCCGCTTGCTGGCTTACCGGGGCCGTCATGGCGATCTTTTCACCCGCCGGCTGCTGGGATACCGGGGCCGTCATGGAAATTTTGTTTCTGGAACGGTTGGCGCCGGATATGTAGTTGAACAGCGGCCGGAAAGCTCTTTTCCCTGCCTCTTCGAGGCTGTCGTCTATGATGATCTCGGCCAGGGTGTGGGCTGCATAATCCCGGATTTCAAATTTCCCGGAAGTCTTTATCACGGTATATGGTGCTTCCTCAACTCCCATAGCCCCTCCTGTCAACGTGAATTCCAGCGCCTCTGGATCAGGTCCTTATACCTTGCCTTACCACGGTGGTGACTACCCCCTTTTTCACCGGTTTCCCGGTGATGCTCTGATACACCCCGGCTAGAAAACGGACCGTTGTGATCTTGTGGATGTAGGCCTGCGTGAAACGATACAACCATTTTCGCCAGACAGAAGGTTTGCTCCCCCCGAGTAATAGCGGACAGTAGTCGGACAGTTTCAAGGTCACCCTGGTCCCCAGCGGCGTTTCCTCAACGATGAATTCCAGCTTGCCCCTTTCGCATTCCTTCTGCTGTACCAACAATCCTCCCACAATGTACAGTACAGTTCTCTCCGTTTCGCCAATCTGAATATGCTGCGGCTGGCAAAACCGTATCAGCGCAAGGGAGCTTTTCATCAGACGAAACTCGACTCCCTCAGATGTCCGCACTGACCGAATAATCCTGAAAGTAGCTCTTTGTATGTGACGCAGGTAGCGCTCGAGGAGTTCGGCAGAAGTCAGTGCAGGATGAGATCCACGGGGAATCACCACCCACTGGACTGAAAACACGGAGTGATCTTGGGCAAGGACCTGCTGGCAGGCAATAAAGTCGGCTTCTATGTCAGGGAGTTTGTCAGGACTCATGGTGAGAACCTATCATAAATTCCATATTAAGTCTTTCACTTGTATCTTACAGGGTGGTTTGTTACGCTGATCTTTATTTACGGTGGCTAACCCCATTCCCGCGCGAGAGACGCTCCCCCCTTTTGAAAAGGGGGCTTAACCGCACCAGTCGGAGTATTTAATGGAGGATTTGATGGCTGGCAAGATCCTTGTTACAGGCGCTTCAGGCTTTATCGGTCAGCGTCTGGTCAAAGCTTTATGTGACGAAGGGATTAAACCCCGTTGCCTGGTGCGCCATTCACTCCCCCTGCCGGAAGGAGCCGAGACAGTCACCGGTGACCTGCTGGTTCCGGAAACTCTTCCGCCGGCACTGGAACAGATCGACACCGTTTACTACCTCGTTCATTCCATGGGCGGCGGACGTGCCGGTTTCGAGAGCAGGGACCGCGCCGCGGTAAATAATTTCATCAAGGCCGCGACCAGGGCAGGAGTGAGGCGTGTCATTTACCTCGGCGGACTGGGCGAGACCGGCTCCGGGCTCTCCGAACACCTGCAAAGCCGCATGGAGATTGGTACCCTTCTCAAGGAAGCCCCGTTCAAGACCACCTTCCTGCGGGCAGCCATCATTATAGGCAAGGGGGGCGCATCTTTCGAGATGATCCGTTGCCTGGTAAGACGACTTCCGGTGATGATAACCCCCCGTTGGGTCAGCACAAAATGCCAGCCGATAGCGGTTGACGATGTCATCCGTTATCTTACCGGTTGCCTGCACGATGAGCGGACTGCAGGGGAGACCTTCGATATCGGCGGGCCAGACATCCTGACCTACCGGGAGATGATGGAACGCTTTGCAGCCATCGTGAAACTAAAACTTTTCATCGTTCCTGTCCCGGTGCTCACGCCCAAGCTCTCCTCATACTGGGTCTGGCTGGTCACACCGGTCAACCCGTCCATTTCCATGCCACTTATCGAAGGTCTGGCGAATGAGGTCGTGTGCAGGGAGAACCGTATTCGGGAGTTGATCCCCTTTCGACTGACACCATACGATGAAGCGGTTCGGGTCGCACTCGCCAATGGCGACAACTGAGGCAGCTTCGACCTCAGCTTTAAACCAACTCCAGCCTCGCCTGCGCCCTCATCGCCTCACGTGCCTTTCAGCAAAGGCCCGCCCTCTCCATCGCGGAAGAGGCGGGCCTTTTGCGTTCCGGAAGGGTTGTCACCGAAGAGGGAAGTAGTATCCTTACCGGGTCGCAAGTAGCAGCAAAGGCACTATCAAGTCAGCAGGAGGTATGCCCGTGAAGCTCCCCTGTCCGCACTGCAACTGCCATGAGACGGAACCGATGCCGTCGGCATTCATAGCCGCGCTGGCCCGCCTGCCTCGTCAGAAAGCCAGCCATCCGTTTGACGTGATCCACGACCTGCTTGGGGTCGGTCCCGAATCCCATCAGCGTCGTTGCCAGCCCGAGAGGATCTTCCTGCACAAGGTCGCCCCGCCGCAGAGGATCCCCTATGTCCCTATCATGGGATGCTGGTACCTGGCGGCCCTGGCGGTCACCCTCATCCCCAGTGGCGGGGGAACCCTCGCCTGCTACGTGATCTTCGTCCTTGGCGGCGTCAACCTCCACCAGGCCTACATGTTCAACAGAAACGAGTGGCCCCACTTGTTCGAAAAGTGGGAACGCTCGCACATTTGCCATGACTGCGGGAAGATCTTCGTCTCCGAGGAAAGCTGAACATGACGTTCGCCTTGCCGCCCCCCTCCCAGTCCCCATTCAGTCTGGATACATGACAACCAAACTCCTAATTCCGTTCGCCCTGCGCCTGTAAAAACCGGTCCTGCGCCTGCCGCAGGAGAAAATTACGCTGGATTTGCCCCCCAAAAGGTGGTACAGGGCAAGCGAAATACCGCATCCGCCTCCCAACAAAAAGGATCACCTCCATCTGAAAAGGAAGCCAGCACATGCTTAAAGGCGTACTTTTGGATCTCAGCGGCACCATCCACGTGGGCACCAACCCGATTCCCGGGGCCATCGCTGCCCTGCGGCGTCTGGAGAAAGCCGGCCTTGCGGTCCGTTACGTGACAAACACCTCCCGAAAGACCCGCGATTCCTTGCACAACACCCTCGCCACCATGGGCTTCGATATTGCGCGCGAACACATGTTCACCGCCCCGCTCGCCGTCCGCCGCTACCTGGAACAGCACAAGCTGCGCCCGTACCTGCTGGTGCACCCCAATCTCCTTCCCGAGTTTGGCGGACTGGATCTGGACAATCCGAACTGCGTGGTGGTCGGGGACGCCGAAGACGACTTCAGCTACCGGAAGATGAACGAGGCGTTCCGGCTTCTCAAAGAGGGGGCCGCACTGCTGGCGACCGGACGAACCCGCTACTTCGAAGGGGGAGAGGGGCTGGAACTCGATGCGGGGCCGTACGTCGCCGCCCTGGAATACGCGGCGGATACCACCGCCATTGTGCTCGGCAAGCCGGCGCCGGTTTTTTTCCTGGAGGCCGCGGCGGAGCTGGGGCTGGAACCCTCGGAATGCGTCATGGTGGGGGATGACGCCGAAACTGATGTCGCGGCCGCCCTTGAGGCGGGGCTTCAGGCCGTACTGGTGCAAACAGGAAAGTATAGGGAAGGAGACGAGGCGAGGATAAGGAAGCCGTTCACGATGGCGAAGGATATCACTGTCGCGGCCGACACCATTTTGGCGATGTTCCACGGGGGAAGGTGACTGCGGAGCTGACATGGCCTGCAAAGAAGGGGTTACCGCTACGGTAACCCCTTCTTTTTGTTCAGGCACCGTTGAGGGCCAACCCGCGTAAATACCTCTCGATGGACCTGCTGCTTGCGATGCTTCTGCAACCTCTCTTAACGGAAGCCGACTTTAGCGGCTGGCCAACTCGTTGAGCAGGGCCTTGTGAAACATGGCCGGGGCTTCGATCTGGGGCGCGTGTCCAAAGCCGGGGAATTCCACCAGCCGCCCCTTCGGAATCATCTTGATGACCTGCTTGCCCAGTACTTTATAGTGACCGATCTTTGCCTTTATCTCCGGCGGCGCCAGGTCGCTGCCAATGGCAGTGGTATCGGCATCGCCCAGCATCAGGACGGTAGGCATCTTCAACAGGGGGAACTCATACACGACCGGCTGGGTAAAAACCATGTCGTAGATGAGAGCGGAGTTCCAGGCTACCAGCTTGTGTCCCGGCCCCCGGTTGAGACCTGCCAGCATTTCCACCCAGCGGTCGTATTCCGGTTTCCAGCGCCCACCGTAATAGACCGACTTCTCATACTGCCGCACACCCCCGGCCGAAAGTTTCAGCTCTCTTTCGTACCATTGGTCCACCGTCCGGCTCGGCACGCCTAACGCCTTCCAGTCTTCCAGCCCGATCGGGTTGACCAGCACCAGTTTTTCCACGACGTCGGGGTACATCAGGGAAAAACGGGTCGCCAGCATCCCGCCGGTGGAGTGACCTACGAGGATGGCACGGGAGACACCGACTTTTTTCAGCAGCGCCATGGTGTTGGCGGCCAGCTGCTGGAAGCTGTACTGGTAATGGGCGGGCTTGCTCGAGGTGCAAAAGCCGATCTGGTCGGGTACCACGACCCGGTATCCGGCATCGGCCAGGACCGCGATGGTGGACTCCCAGGTAGCACCGCAAAAATTCTTGCCATGCATCAGCACGACGGTGTGGCCATTGGCGGGCTTCTTCGGTTTTACATCCATGTACCCCATCTGCAGGTCCACCTGTTGCGATGAGAACGGGAAGTGCTCGACGACGTAAGGATAAGGAAAGCCCTCGAGTTCGGCTCCATAACCGGCCGCGACGCCCCCGGCGAAAGCGGTGCCGGAAAGAGCGAGGCAGGCAACCGCTAGAAACAGGATGAAATGCCGCATGATACCTCCTTTTACTGGTACAGCTCACCTATTGTCGTTGTTATCGGGGTAACCACTACTACGCAATCGTGCAGCTACTATGGAGCAATTGTGAAAAAATGGAAAGCTGGTGGCTGCGAGCCGGGTGAAGACATGGTTGACACTCTGGAGCAGGACGCAGTTTACGGGGAAGGTCCGATCAGTGTGGTCGAAGCGTGGGGGCGCGCAGCGGAAGATGGTCGCCGGGGCATAAAAAAAGCCGCCCAGGCAGCAATTGCCGGGCGGCTTGTCCCTATGGGCCCCGCTCCTAGTACAGATAGTAGAGGGCAGCGCCGACGCGGACACCGTCGGTGTTGCTGATCCTGACACCTTCAGCGGTGGTGTCGGTTCCCTTCAGATAGGCCACGCTCGGCAGCAGGTACAGGTTGTGGGCCACCTGGATGTAGCTGCTCAGCTCGAACACGAAATCCTCGTTGGCGGCGACCTTGTCGGACGCCGTGTTGAAGTTCGCATCGATCTTGCCGTCCAGGGTGAAGGTCTCGTTGATCTGCTTCTCAAGACCGACCGAGAGGGTGTGTGTGTCCTGGACGTCATGGTTCCTGAGGGTCGCCCGGTAGATGGCGTAGGGGGTGTAGTGGTGGCCCAGCTTGGTGCTGGCGGCGATGAAGGGGGAGATATCGGTGGTACCGGTCCCGGCATCGTCCTTGGCGGCGGTATCGAACTTGACACCGAGGCCGGTCACCACGGCATACTTCTCCTCTTCGCCCCCCAGCAGCAGATATTTCGCCTGCAGAGCGAAGTCGCCGAAGCCGTCACGCTTCTCGATCTCGGCTTCGGAGCCGGTGAACTGGGTGTTGTCACGCTCGCTGAAGACGTAAGGGATGGAGGCGGTCACTTCCAGGCCGTGGCCCAGACCGACGCCGAGGGAATAGTTGGACTCGGTGCCGTTCAGGGTCTGCTTGCCGTGCTCCTCCGGGCTTTTCAGGTCGCTGGTGAGGTGGGTGTACTCGAAGGTAGCCTGGGCTTCGATCTGTTTCTGGTCGAGGACGTCGGTGATCAGCAGTTTGTGTTCGGCCAGGGCGGGGGTCGCGGCCAGCATCACGCCAACCGCTGCGAGAACGATCTTCTTCATTGAAAAATCTCCTCCTGCAAAAAATAATTCCCCGACATCCAGTTGCACCCGCGGGGGGCCAGCAACCACGTTCCTTCCCGCCACTTGCGAGAAGACAGAGTGGACAGCCGAAACCACACACGTTGAAACGAGACCGGGGAAAAACTCATTAATACATCACTTTCCCTTTTGTGACAACCGCCAAATCACACAACACTTCCCGCCCCCCGACTCCGGAGACGGTCAGGGAGCGGGCAGCCTGATCTCCACCTCCAAGCCGCCTCCCTCCGCGTTTCGCGCCGTGATGCTGCCGCCATGGAGCTTCACCGTCTTTTCGGCGATGGCGAGGCCGATGCCGGTGCCGCCGCTTTGCCGGTCGCGTGCCTCGGCTACCCGGTAAAAGGGGCGGAAGATCTCGGCAATTTTCTCCTCCGACACGCCGGGCCCGTGGTCCCGCACCCGCAAGACCGCTGCCGCCCCCGCGCTCCGCTCCAGGGTTACCTCCACCGCGCTCCCCTCGGCCGTATGCCGCACCGCGTTTCGCACCACGTTTTCCAGCGCCCTGCGCAAAAGCTCCCGGTTTCCCTTCAGACGCAGCTTGGCAGAGAGAGTGCAGCGCACCTCGCGGCTGCCGGCGCGGGCCTCGAAATCGGCATCGCGGCTCACCTCCTCCACCAGTTCGGCAAGCTCGACCTCGCCGCCGGTCCGGGCGGCGCCACCCTCCAGCTGGCTCAGGGTCAAGAGCTCACCGATCAGCACGTTCAGCCGTTCCCCTTCCAGTTCGATGCGGTCCAGCGCTCCGGCTGCCGATCCGGTCGACTGCTGCCGGGCGATGCCGAGCGCCACGTTCAGCCTGGCAAGCGGCGAGCGCAGCTCGTGGGAAACGTCTCGGACCAGCTGTTTGTGCGCCAGCACCAGGCTCTCGATGCGGGCTGCCATCCGGTTGAAGTCGCGCCCCAATTCCGCCAGTTCGTCGCCGCCGACCTCGCCGCGTACCGCGACCCGGCTGGCGAGCTCCCCTTCGGCGAGCCCCTGGGCGGCAGCCCGCAAGCGCCGCAGCGGTGCGGTGATCCGCCAGGACACCCAGTAACAGACGCCGGCGCTGACGATCACCGTGACCAGGATCTGTAGCCAGAAATTCGGCGGCGGGCTGAGGAAAAAGGCCTCTTTCTTGTGCGGGGGCATCCCCAGCTGCTTGACAGCCGCCGCCCAGTACACCCTTCCCGACGGCCCCTGCACCCTGACCGCGACCACATCGGGCGGCCAGGGCTGCGCGTCTTCCGCCGACTGCAGTCTCCTGCGCACCCCCTCCGCCAGTGCCGGGGGTACCCGCTCCGAAAGGGGGGCGCCGTCCGCGGCGAACAGGTAGGCCGCACCGGCTTGTTCCTGCCGCGGGCCGGCCAGGGCTCCACTGTCCCCTCTCTCCAGGGCGGCGGCCGCCGCCTCCCCGTAAAGGGTGAGCGCCTGGTTGAACACGCGGTCGCCAGGGCCGATGAACTCGTGCTTTTTGTGGTCGTACATGGGGCCGAGCCTGAGGTTGAAGGCAAGCAGGAAGAAGACACCGCCGGAAAGGAGGGTAGACAGCCAGAAGGCGAGAAACAGTTTCAGAAAGATGCTGCGCATCGTTTCTCCTTTGCTAGAAAAGGCGCTGGCGTCCGGCGGCGGAGAACCCGTACAGGTAGCCTACGCCGCGCACCGACTTGATCCGGTCGTCGCCAGCTGCCGAAGGCCCCAGTTTTCTGCGCAGACTGCTGACGTGCACGTCGATGCTCCGGTCGTAGCTGCCGAACTCGCGCCCCAGCGCCTGCCTGGTCAGCTCTTCCCGGCTCAGCACACAACCCGCCTGGCGAAGGAGCGCCTCGAGCACCGAGAACTCCAGCGAGGTGAGCTCGACCTGGCGACCGGCGCAGGTCACCCTCCTGGTCCCCAGTTCCAGCGTCAGGTCCCCTACCTCCAGGAGCTCCAGCCGCGTCTCCCCCGCCTGGGGAGCCAGGCTTCGCCGCTGGATGGCCCGCATCCTCGCCACCAGCTCGCGCGGGTTGAAGGGCTTGGCGAGGTAATCGTCGGCCCCCATCTCGAGCCCCACGATGCGGTCTATCTCGTCGCCGCGCGCCGTCAGCATCAGGACCGGCACCTCCGATCCCTGCCGTATCCTGCGCAGGACCTCGAAGCCGTTCATGGAGGGGAGCATGACGTCGAGCACCACCAGGGCATATGCCCGGCGCAGGGCAAGCTCGGCCCCCTGGGCGCCGTCGTGAGCCGTCTCCACGATGAACCCTTCACTGCCCAGGTAGCTGGCCAGCAGTTCGCAGAGATCGCTATCGTCGTCTATGATGAGGATTCTTTTTTCCATCTCGGTTCCTGTCTTGGACTCCCGGTCGTTGGCCGGCAGTATAGCGGAAAATGCCGCGCGGGTACCGTTAAGAATTGTAAAGAAGAGCGGCAATGGCCGGCACGATCCTTACAAATCCGCACATCTCTTGACCCATCTTTACCGGGTGCCGGCGTAGGATGACGGCTATCCAGGCTGGGCTCTAACGGCGGCGGCAGCTGAACGCCGCCCTGAAAGCCGGCCATCTCGAGCCACCCGTCTTTCAAGAAAGGAGAGAACATGCGAATTTACACCACCATCATGCTGCCCATCGTTCTGGCTACCCTGTCGCCCTTTTCCTGCTGGGCAAGCCTCGGCCATGACTGCTGCCAACCTCCCTCCCCTCCCCAGCAGGCGTTCGTCGCCTGCCGGGGTAAAAGCGCCGGCAGCGCGGTCGAGATGACCACCCCGGAGGGCAAGACCATGAAGGCGGTCTGCCGCGACCTGGACGGACAGCTGGTAGCGGTCCCGGAACTCCCCCCGCCCCCACGGCACAGGTGTGACTGCAAGTGCCAGTCAGAGGGCCCGGCTGAAACGGGCTCCTCCAAATGAATTGAGACGCGAGCCATGGATGCACCAGTCAAACGGACGATTGCCATGACCATCATGCTGCTGGTCGCCTGCATCGTCAGCGTGGGCATCGCCGGCTGCGGCGATGTCAACTGGTTCCCCGACGACAGCAGCTCATCGGGGACCGCGCCCACGGCGTTCACCTTCGCCAACAAGGAGAGCGTGGCCCTGAGTACCACGGTGCAGTCGGACACGGTAACCCTCTCCGGCTTCACCGGCGCGCTGGCCGTCACCGTCTCCGGCGGCGAGTACTCCGTCAACGGAGGCACCTTCACCAGCAGTACCGGGACCGTCCTCCCGAACCAGTCGCTCAGGGTCCAGCACACCTCGGCCTCGACGGCCACTACCAGCACGACCACCACCATCACGGTCGGGACCTATACCACCACCTTCACCAGCATAACCACCAGTTCCTGAGCCCGGCCCGGTGCGCCAGCCCCCCAGCAGGGCCGGCGGGGGCATGACAAGGGAGAAAGAAAAATGAACGCACAGTCGATCCTCTTCGTCGACCAGGACCCGAACGCTCTCCGGCTGATCGAGAGCGTGGTGGGGCCGACCAATATCGGCGCCTTCTACGCGGAAAACGCGGTGGCGGCCCTGCAACTTCTCCGTTTCCGCAACTGCAGCACCCTGGTCACCTCGCTGATCATGCCCGGCATGAACGGCTACGAGCTGTCGCTGCTGGCACGGCAGCGCTTCCCCGAGCTGGAGGTATTCCTGGCCGCGGAGGTGATCTCTCCCGAAGTCTGCCACCTGGCCGCCGACGTCGGCATTTCCAGGGTCTTCAGTAAACCCTGGACCACCGAACGGATCGGCAAGGTGGTGGAAGCGGCGACCTGGGAAAAGCAGGAAACGCGCTCCCGGGTGCCGCGGATGTTGCGGCAGCCGAATGCGCTTTGGTAACAACCCTGGCACCGCGACTTCCCGCCCTCCCGGCACTGCACGATTCTCGACCCGTTGACACGAGGGGACTGCCCCGTCCATCCCCTCCCTTTTGCCGCACTGGGGGCCTCCTGGCAGTGCGGCTTTTTTCCCTGCCGGCTACTCCCCTTATTCCCCTCCACTGCCCCCCTCGCCACAAAGACACTACCCCCCTCCCCGCCTTACGGGAGTAAAATGAACTGGTCGAAGTTTCACCCTTTTTTACCGCTGCAGGTTGGCTAATAGAGAGACGCGAGCAGGTGAGCAGAGAAAGGATCTCCACGGTCAGGTGTTACCTCCCCATGCCGCGGGTTGGGGTGGAGGAGAGAAGGGGAGTCAGGCCGGCGCTGGACAGGGACTCCTCAAGCCGTGGTTGTACCCGCGAGAGGAGAGAAGAGATGAACGAACCGGATGTCATTCTTCATAATGGAGCAATCACCACCCTCGATGAAAACAAGCCCCAGGTTTCCGCTATAGCAATTACCAACGGCGTGGTCGCGGCAACGGGAGGAGAGGAACTCCTCGCCAGCGCCGGAGCCGCCACTCAAAAGATCGACCTGAAGGGGCGCCGGGTCGTGCCGGGCCTGAACGACTCCCACCTGCACGTGATCCGGGGCGGGCTCAACTTCAACATGGAACTTCGCTGGGACGGTGTCCCCTCCCTGGCGGATGCCCTGCAGATGCTGAAGGAGCAGGCTCGGCGCACGCCTCCGCCCCAATGGGTAAGGGTGATCGGCGGCTGGTCCGAATTCCAGTTCGCGGAGCGGCGCATGCCGACCCTGGAGCAGATCAACGAAGCGGCTCCCGACACCCCGGTATTCGTCCTTCATCTCTACGACCGGGCCATCCTGAACGCGGCCGCCCTGCGGGTTCTGGGCTACAACCGGGACACCCCCAACCCGCCGGCCGGCGAGATCCAGCGGGACCGGGCAGGAAACCCGACCGGCCTCCTGATCGCCCGGCCGAACGCCATGATCCTCTACGCGAGCCTCGCCAAAGGGCCCAAACTCTCCTTCCAGGACCAGGTCAACTCCACGCGTCACTTCATGCGCGAGCTGAACCGGCTGGGGCTCACCAGCGTCATCGACGCCGGCGGAGGATTCCAGAACTACCCCGACGACTACAAGGTGATCGGGCAGTTGGCGGCCAACCGCGAGATGACCTTGCGGATAGCCTACAACCTGTTTACCCAGCACCCGAAAGGGGAGCTGGACGACTTCACCGGCTGGGTCCGCTCGGCCTCGCCGGGGCAGGGGGACGATTTCTACCGGCTGAACGGCGCCGGAGAGATGCTGGTATTTTCCGCTGCGGACTTCGAGGATTTCCTGGAGCCGCGCCCCGACCTGCCGCCGGAACTGGAGGGGGAACTGACCAGCGTGGTCCGCCTGCTGGCCGCCAACCGCTGGCCGTTTCGCCTGCACGCGACCTATGACGAGTCGATCGGGAGGTTCCTGGACGTCTTCGAGGCCGTGAACAGGGAAATCCCCTTCAACGGGCTGCGCTGGTTCTTCGACCACGCCGAGACCATCACGCCGCCCAACCTGGAGCGGGTCAGGGCGCTGGGAGGCGGCATCGCCATCCAGGACCGCATGGCTTTCCAGGGGGAATACTTCAGGGAGCGCTACGGCAGGGAAGCCGCCGAGCACTCCCCCCCCTTCGCCAGGATGCTGGAGATGGGAATTCCGGTGGGGGCCGGCACCGACGCGACCCGGGTGGCTAGCTACAACCCGTGGGTGTCCCTGTACTGGCTGGTCACCGGCCGGACCGTGGGCGGCATGCAGCTCTACCCGGAAGGAAACCGCCTCGACCGGCTGGCGGCTTTAAGGCTCTACACGGTCGGCAGCAGCTGGTTCTCCGGCGAGGAGGAGAAGAAGGGGAGGCTTGCCCCCGGGCAACTCGCCGACCTGGCGGCGCTCTCCTCCGACTACCTGACCGTTCCCGAAGCTGCAATCAAGGGGATCGAATCGGTATTGACCATGGTGGGGGGGCAGGTCGTGCACGGCAGCCAGGAGTTCAGCAACCTGGCACCGCCGCTTCCGCCGGTGAGCCCCGACTGGTCACCGGTCGGCCGTTACGGCGGGTATCAAGGCAGCGCCACGGCAACAAGCACCGTGATGAAATCCGGCTGCTGCAGTTTAGCCTCCACGGGGGCGGTAGCGAAGCAGGCCCCCCTCTGGCACGGGCTCGGCTGCGACTGCTTCGCCTTCTAGTTACGGGGGGGGCCCGCCACCATCGACAGCTTCCGGTGGTAGCGGTCGCCCACCTTTGCTCTTCCCCCTGCTCCCAGCACACCCTCTCCCTCCGGGAGAGGGCCGGGGTGAGGGAACCCGGCGTCGCGCCCTCCGCATCAATTCCCCCTCCGACTCCCCGTTGCCAGCCAAGTCCCCCTCGATCCAGCAGAATTTTCCATTGTGGTAGACTATTACCTTGTTCCGCGGCCAGCCAGCCATCATCCCCCGTCTGCAGACGAACACATACACCAAGTCCACACCAGGAGGTTCCCCTATGGATGCCGTTAGAAAGATCAAGAAGGTCTGGAAGAGCAAGCCGGTTATCGAAGGCGCCGGCGTTCACCTGAAGCGCGCCTTCGGCAATGATGAAGTCACCATGTTCGACCCCTTTCTGCTGCTCGACGACTTCCATTCCGACTACCCGCCCCACTACCTGAAGGGGTTCCCCTGGCACCCGCACCGGGGCATCGAGACCATCACCTACGTGCTGCACGGGCGGGTCGAGCACGGCGACAGCATGGGGAACCAGGGGGTCATCGATTCGGGTGATGTGCAGTGGATGACCGCCGGCAGCGGCATCATCCACCAGGAAATGCCTCGCGGGGACGACGAGGGGCTCATGTGGGGTTTCCAGCTCTGGTCAAACCTCCCCGCGTCCCACAAGATGATGGATCCCCGCTACCGCGGCATCACGGCCGGCGAGATCCCGGAGGTAACCCTGCAGGGGGACGTCAGGGTCAAGATCATCTGCGGCAAGGTGGGTGGTGTGCAGGGGCCGGTGCAGGACGTGGTGGCCGATCCCGAGTACCTTGACGTGACGGTACCTCCCGAGACCACCTTCAAACATCCCATCAAGCGCGGGCACAAGGTCTTCGCCTACGTGGTGGACGGGGAGGGATACTTCGACCTGGCACGGGACGCCTTCGAACACGAGGCGGAAGGAGTGAACTATTTCGACATGAAGCCCCAGTGCGCCTGCGGGCCTGAGACGCTGGTCCTCTACGAGGACGGCGACGCGGTTTCCATCACCACCCAGGACCGTCCGGTGCGCTTTCTGCTGGTCTCGGGCGAGCCGATCGGCGAACCGGTCGCCTGGTACGGGCCGATCGTGATGAACACCCGCGAGGAGCTGGAAGTCGCCTTTGAGGAGTATCAGAAGGGGACCTTCATCAAGCACAAGGCCTGAGGGCAGCGGCCGGTAAGCAGAGCACGGCGGGAATTGAGGGATTTCTCCAGTTGCCGGAGGGGAAGATGAAGTTCTGGTTGTCGATGATACCGGTAGTGGCTTACCTGATGCTGGTCTCCCCACCGCAAGCGGCCGGGCTGGAGACCGAGCCGTCGGTTCCCGCCTACAAGCTCAACCGCGCCGATGAGGATTACCGATACCTGCAGGATCCCGCTCAAAGGAGCGACCTCTGGGACCCTATCAAGTACATCCCCTTCAACGACCGGGGCGACTGGTATCTCAGCATGGGCGGCGAGGCCCGGGAGCGCTACGAGTACTTCGACAACTACAACTGGAAGGAGACGCCGCGGGACGGCGGCTATGCCCTCCAGCGCTACTTTTTGCACGGCGACTTCCACTTCGGGGACCATGTCCGGCTGTTCGGCCAGTTCCAGAGCAGCCTGGAGAACGGCCGCGCCGGAGGTCCCCGCCCTTCCATCGACAAGAACGAACTCGACCTGCACCAGGGCTTTCTCGACCTCAACCTGGGCCTGCCCGGGGAGCGCTCGCTCACCCTGCGGTCCGGCAGGCAGGAACTCGCCTACGGCTCGCAGCGCATCATCGCCGTGCGCGAAGGGCCCAACGTCCGTCAGAGCTTCGACGGCTTCCGCGTCATGTACCGCGCCGGGGGGCTCGCGGTCGATGGCATCGCGACCCGCCCCGCCGAATCCAACCTGTACACCTTCGACGACGGCACCAATCACAGGCAGGGACTTTGGGGCGTCTATTCGGTATTCCCCTTGCCGGCCGCCAGCAAAACCAGCACCGATCTCTACTACCTCGGCCTCTACCGGGAGAATGCCAGGTTCAACCAGGGAACCGCCAACGAGACCCGCCACTCGGTGGGGACCAGGATCTGGCGAACGGCGGCACCGCTCGACTACAACTTCGAGGCGCTCTACCAGTGGGGGAGCTTCGGCGAGGGAGACATCACCGCCTGGACCGTGGCTTCCGATACCGGTTACCGGCTGCAAGAGCTCCCCTTCTCGCCGCGCATTGCCGTGAAAGCCGACATCGCCAGCGGGGACCGGGATGCCAGGAGCCCGAACCTGCAGACCTTCAATCCCCTGTTCCCCAAAGGAGCCTATTTCAGCGAAGACGGCCTGATCGGCCCGGCCAACTTCATCAACGTCAACCCTTCGCTGGAACTGTTCCTGCCGGGCGGCCTTACCCTGACCGCCAACTGGGACTTCTTCTGGAGGGAGAGCCTCCACGACGGCATCTACAACAACGCCGTGGTGCTGGTCCGTTCGGGCACCAGGACATCCTCGCGCTACATCGGGAGCCAGCCCCAGATACAGTTAGAGTGGGATGTCCAGCGGCACATCACCCTCGTCGCCATCTACGCCCATTTCCTGGCCGGTCCCTTCCTGCGCGATTCCGGCCCCGGCGAAGACGTGGATTACGTGACCACCTGGATCACCTACAAGTTCTAGGTTCAGTCAACTGCGATAAGCTTTTTTAACTTTAACGGCAGGTAGATGTCCGTCACCAGCTCGTGCTCCGGCACGTCGGGGATCAGGTTCAGGTAGTGGAAAAAGAGCGGGAAATCCCGCAACTCCTCCCCGCTTCCCGGCAGCCATTCCCGGTAAAGCGGATAGACGCTCTCGCCGATGCGGTCATGCGAACCGAGGTGCCTGACGACCGCACAGCGCCCGGCAGGGATCACGCCATTTACCACCCCCTGCGGGTTCTCCGGCACCTTTCCCCAGACCTCGCCACAGATATCGAAGCGAAACTTTTCCGGGTTGGTGGCATTGGGATCGTCATAGGCGACGCCAAAGGTGCGGCAGGTCTGCTTGGGCGACAGTCCGCTTTGCTTTCGCCACTCGATGAATGTCAGCGCGGAATCGTTCAGTAACGCAGGGTCCCCTTGATGTTTCAGGATGGCCACCGCTGTCTCGGCAAAATCCACGATCTTTACGTCCATCTTTTCTCTCCTTTCTCGGGGCGGCAGCCGGAACCGCTCGTTCCACGGCTGCCAGGAAGGTGTTTTCCTGAACTGCGAGGGGGACTGCCCGAACGCCTGGCGGAAGGCGCGCGAAAATGCTTCCGGACTTTCGAAGCCCGCAGCCAGTGCGATATCGGTGATGCGCTCCTGCTTGCGGAATACCAGCCGGTAGGAAGCCAGCCTGAGCCTCAACAGGCGGATGTAGGCGAACACTCCGATGCCGGCGTACTGGGAGAACTGCCGGTGAAAATGAAACTTCGAGAAGCACGCCACCTGGCTCAACTGTTCCACGCTCAAAGGCTCGTCGAGGTGCCGCTCGATATACTCGAACACCCTTTCGAAGCGCCGCGCGTATGCCCTGACCGTATCCCTTGCCACATTTCCCCCTCAATCCACGGCTCATCCTAGCACAGCACCGGCAACAGCACCTGACCGAAATTGCTGAATCGGCCATTAGCGGCCATCGTGAAAATTGCGGGTTATAATCTTCTGATGCCCGCAAATCAGGCCAGGCCGGGCAGCCCGCCGCAGACGGGTTCGAAATTCAGAGGCACACCATGAACATTGCGCGGAAAAGATTGCTGATTGTGATCGCCGGAGTGGCGATAGCCGTCTTGGTCGGGGCGGGGGTGTGGCAAAAGTTCGGCTCGCAGGCAAGGAACAAGGCGCTGGTTACCGGCAACGGGCGCGTGGAGGCCACCGAGATCGACATCGCGGCCAAATCGCCGGGGCGGGTCAAGAAAATCACGGTCAGGGAGGGGGATTTCGTAACGGCCGGGCAGGTGGTGGCGGAAATGGATATCGCGACCCTGGAGGCGCAGCTTCGTCAGGCCCGGGCGCAGCTGCAGCAGGCTGAAAGCGCGGTCAGCACCACGCGCAGCCAGCTGGTCCAGCGGGAAAGCGAGAAGGCAGCGGCGCTGGCGGTGGTGAGGCAACGGGATGCCGAGCTGGTCAACGCGCAGAAGCACGCGGCGCGGACCAGCAGGCTGGCCGCCAATGAAGTGGTGTCCCGGCAGTCGGCCGACGACGACCGGATGCGGCTGCTGAGCGCCCGGGCCGCCCAGAGCGCGGCGCTCGCCCAGGTTGCCGCCGCCCAGGCCAACATCGAGACCGCCAGGGCACAGATCAAGGGAGCGCGTTCCGCGGTGGAGGCCGCCCAGGCCACCGTGGAACGGCTGCAGGCAGATATCGAGGACAACACGCTCAGATCGCCCCGGGACGGCAGGGTGCAGTACCGGGTCGCCGAGCCGGGGGAGGTGGTGGGGGCGGGCGGACGCGTCCTTAGCCTGGTGGACCTGAGCGACGTCTACATGACCTTCTTCCTCCCCACCGCCATGGCCGGACGGGTGGCCCTGGGCAGCGAGGTAAGGCTGATCCTGGACGCGGCTCCCCAGTACGTGATCCCGGCCAACGTCTCCTACGTGGCCGACGTCGCCCAGTTCACCCCCAAGACCGTGGAAACCGCGAGCGAGCGGGAGAAACTGATGTTCCGCGTCCGGGCGCACATCCCCGCCGAGATCCTCAAGAGGTACATCACCCAGGTGAAGACCGGGCTGCCCGGCGTCGCCTATCTCCGGCAGGACCCCGCCAAGCCGTGGCCTCCCCAGCTGTCGGTGAGACTTCCGTGATGCCAGCCAAGCGAGCGCAGCTCTCGGTGGCAAGGCTGTCGGGAGTGTCGCTTCGCTTCGGCAGGACGGTTGCCCTCGATGCGGTCGAGCTGGCAATCCCCGCCGGCCGCCTGGTCGGGGTGATCGGGCCGGACGGGGTGGGCAAGTCCAGCCTCTTCTCGCTGGTGGCCGGCTCCCGCAAGATCCAGGAGGGAACGGTCGAGGTGCTGGGGGGCGACATGGCCGACCGGGGCCACCGCCGCCAGGTCTGTCCGCGCATAGCCTTCATGCCCCAGGGGCTCGGCAGGAATCTCTACCCCACCCTCTCCGCCTTCGAGAACGTCGATTTCTTCGGCCGCCTGTTCGGCCACAACCGGCTGGAACGCGAGCGGCGCATCGGCGAGCTGTTGGCCGCCACCGGCCTGGCCCCCTTCGCCGACCGGCCGGCCGGCAAGCTCTCCGGCGGCATGAAACAGAAGCTAAGCCTCTGCTGTGCGCTCATCCACGACCCCGACCTGCTGATCCTCGACGAACCGACTACCGGTGTCGACCCGCTCTCCCGCCGCCAGTTCTGGGAGCTGGTCGACCGCATACGCGCCGGGCGAAGCGGCATGAGCGTGCTGATCGCCACCGCCTACATGGAAGAGGCCGCACGCTTTGACTGGCTGGTGGCCATGAACGCCGGCGCCATCCTCGCCACCGGCACCCCGCGGGAGCTCCTTTTGCGCACCGGCACGGAAACCCTGGAGGATGCCTTCATTGCCCTGCTCCCCGAGCCGCAGCGGCGCGGCCATCAGGCGCTCAGCATCCCGCCACCCGGGATAGAGGCGGCCGCCGAGACGGTCATCGAGGCCGACCGGCTGACCATGCGCTTTGGTGATTTCACTGCCGTCGACCAGGTGAGCTTCCGGATCCGGCGCGGGGAGATCTTCGGCTTCCTCGGCTCCAACGGCTGCGGCAAGACCACCACCATGAAGATGCTGACCGGGCTTTTGGAGGCGAGCGAGGGGAAGGCCCTGCTGTTCGGCGCCCCGGTCGATCCCCGCGACCTGAACACCCGGCGGCGGGTCGGCTACATGACCCAGTCCTTCTCCCTCTACAGCGAACTCACCGTCCGGCAGAACCTGGTGCTGCACGCCCGCCTGTTCAGCATCCCGGAAGAGCGGATCCCGCCCAGAGTCCGGGAGATGGCGGCCCGCTTCGGGCTGGCAGAGGTGATGGACGAGCTCCCCGACGCCCTTCCCCTGGGGCTTCGCCAGCGGCTGTCGCTCGCGGTGGCCATGATCCACAGCCCGGAGATACTGATCCTCGACGAGCCCACCTCGGGCGTGGACCCGGTGGCCAGGGACGCCTTCTGGCAGATCATGGTGGAGCTCGCCCGCGGCGACCGGGTCACCATCTTCATCTCCACCCATTTCATGAACGAGGCGGCCCGCTGCGACCGCATCTCGCTCATGCACGCGGGACGGGTACTGGTGAGCGACGCCCCCGCGGCCCTGGTCGCCGCCCGTGCTGCGCAGACCCTGGAAGAGGCCTTCATCAGTTACCTGGAAGAGGCAGGCTGCGGCCCGGCCGGCGACCCCATATCGCCGGCGCCACCTGCTGCGGCTGAGGCGCCCTTCACCGGGGAGGCAGGCGCCCGTCCGCGGCACCTGCCGGCGTTCAGCCTGCGCCGCCTGTTCAGCTACTCCAGGCGCGAGGCCCTGGAACTGCGCCGCGACCCCATCCGCCTGGTGCTCGCCCTCTTGGGGAGCATGATCCTCATGCTGGTGATGGGCTACGGCATCAACCTGGACGTGGAGCACCTTTCCTTTGCCGCCCTCGACCTCGACCAGAGCACGACCAGCCGCGACTACCTCCTGAGCATCACCGGCTCGCGCTACTTCAGCGCCCGTCCGCCCATCAGGGACCACGCGGAGCTGGACCGGCGCATGCGCTCCGGCGAGCTCAGCCTGGCGATCGAGATCCCCCCCGGCTTCGCCCGGGACCTGCGGCACGGCAGGCGGGTCGCCGTGGGGGCCTGGATAGACGGGGCCATGCCCACCCGCGCCGAGACCGTGCGCGGCTACGTGCAGGGGATCCATGCGCTGTGGCTCGCGGGGCAGGCGCGCCAGCTCCTGGGTCCTGCGGCACTGGCGGCCCCGGCCACCATCGAGGTCCGTTACCGCTACAACCCTGACGTGAAGACCATGCCGGCCATGGTCCCCGCCATGATCCCGCTTCTGCTCCTGCTGCTGCCGGCCGTGCTGACCGCCCTGTCGGTGGTGCGCGAGAAGGAACTGGGCTCCATCGTCAACTTCTACGTCACCCCTTCCAGCCGGCTGGAGTTCCTGCTCGGCAAGCAGCTCCCCTACCTCGCCCTGACCATGCTGAACTTCCTGCTGCTCGTGGCACAGGCCGTCTTCATCTTCCGGGTCCCTCTCAAGGGGAGCTTCCTCGCCCTTGCCGCCGCCGCGCTCTTGTACGCCCTGTTCTCCACCGGCTTCGGGCTGTTCATGTCCACCTTCATGCGCAGCCAGACCGCCGCCCTGTTCGGCACGGCCATCCTCTCCATCCTGCCGGCAGTGCAGTTCTCCGGGCTGATCGAACCCGCCGCCACCCTGCAGGGTGCGGCCGCCTGGCTGGGGAAGAGCTATCCCACCACCCATTTCATGACCATCGCCCGGGGTACCTTTTCCAAGGGGCTCGCCTTCGGCGACCTGCAGGCCTCCTTTCTGCCGCTTGCGCTGGCCGGCCCCCTGCTGATCGCGCTGGCCGCGGTCATGCTGAAAAAACAGGACCGCTGACATGGCGGCCGCCAACATCCTCCATCTGGGCGCGAAGGAGCTGCGCAGCCTGCTGCGCGACCCGGTCATGGTCGCGCTGATCGTCTACGCCGTCACGGCGGGGGTCTACGCCGCCGCCAAGGCGATCCCCGACACGCTGCACAACGCCCCCATCGCCATCATCGACCAGGACCGCTCGCAGCTCTCCGCCCGCATCGCCGATGCCTTTTACCCGCCGCTCTTCCTCCCTCCCGACCTGATCTCGGAGGGCGAGATGGACAGGAGGATGGATGCCGGACTGGACAGCTTCGCGCTGGTGATCCCCCCCGCCTTCCAGCGGGACGTCCTGGCCGGGCGCTCGCCGCGGCTGCAACTGAACGTGGACGCCACCAGGATGAGCCAGGCCTTCGCCGGCAGCGGCTACGTGCAGGCCATCGTCAATGGCGAGCTGACGGCCTTCACCCAGAGGCACCGATCCGATGCCGAACTGCCGGTGGAACTGGGGCTGCGGGTCCGCTACAATCCCCAGTCCTACAAGTTCTGGTTCAGCGCGGTCATGGAGCTGATCAACAACGTCACCATGCTCTCCATCGTGCTGACCGGGGCGGCGCTCATCCGGGAACGGGAGCACGGCACCGTCGAGCACCTGCTGGTCATGCCGGTCACCCCCTTCGAGATCATGGCCGGCAAGATGTGGGCGATGGCACTGGTAGTGCTGGCGACCTCCTGCTTCTCCCTGCTGGCTGTGGTGGAAGGTGTGCTGGCCATTCCCGTCCAGGGTTCGCTCCTGTTTTTTGTCGCCGGCAGCGCCCTGCACCTTTTCGCCACCACGGCGCTCGGCATCTACCTGGCGACCGTGGCCCGCTCCATGCCCCAGTTCGGCCTGCTGGTGATGCTGGTCCTGCTCCCCCTGGAAATCCTCTCCGGCTCGGTGACCCCCAGGGAGAGCATGCCCCCCTTCGTGCAGCTGGTCATGCTGGCCGCACCCAACACCCACCTGGTGATGCTCGCCCAAGCCATACTTTTCCGGGGCGCGGGGCTGTCCGTGATCTGGCCGCAGTACCTCTCCCTGCTCCTGATTGGCGCCACCTTCTTCTCCCTCTCCCTCGCCCGCTTCCGCAAGACCATCGGCACCATGGCCTGACCGGCTGGAGCGCCTCCTCGGGCAGGCTCGCGATTAATGCCGGGGGGACGGCGTTACCGGTCAGACGCTGCGGTATCTTTGCGCTCCTTGACTTAGATCATGTTTTATCGGCACGGACTGCTGTACAAAACGCAGAACACGCACGACCGTGCCAAAAGAGAACGCAAAAGGAGTTACCAGATGGGAAGTTGCGGATGCGGCCACGCCGCCGGTGCCGGCCCTTATGCCAAAGGAAGGGAATTAGTTGATTTTGTTTCGAAAGCGCACGGCGGCGCGCTGAGGAGCCGACCGCTCCCCGAGCAGCTGAAAGCCACCTGCCAGGGATGCGGGGCGTCTTTCACCATGACCACCTTCGTCGGAGCCTGCAGCGCCTGCGGCGGGATCCATGCGGTTTCGCCCCCCTTGTGCGACGACGCGGCGAACATCCAGTTTGCCGGGGCGGGATACCAGCTGCCCCGCTGATCGCTACCCAAAAAGAAGCCCCCGTTCCGGGGGCTTCGCCTTGTTACATGTTGAGGAGGCGGTTAAAGAAGGAGCGGTAGCGGCGCAGGGCTAGGCGGAGATCCTCGGTGGAGACGTCGTCGCCCCGGTCCCACTGCCCCTCCAGCCTGGTCCGCTCCTCGGCGAACATCTCGGCCAGCCGCTTGATGGCCATGGCTACCAGGTTGTCGGCCTGTTCCACGCAGCGCCGCGGCTCATCCACGAAGCCTACCTGGATTTCGTCCCACCGGGAGCGAAAGGTCCTGGTCTCGTCCGGAGAAAAGAGCGGGGCGCTCTGCTCTTCCGCCGCCGAGACCGGAGTCCCTTCCATGCCCCGGCCGCCACGCATGGCATCTCCCTCGCCGACCCCTGCCAATTCCGAAGTGGTAAGTCCCTCATTTCTTGTTTCTCTTTCCTCAGTTTTTTCGTCCATGAGTCACTCTCCTTATCTTCCGATCCTGCTTGTCACGCCACATCGCTAGCCGATGATTTTGCGCTCCTTCTCAGCCGGAGCCACGCCCTCGCCTGCCGCAGTCATTTCCCGGCTGCCGGCCAGTTCCGCGAACAGTGCGCGGTAATGGATCATCGCTTGACGCAGATCTTCCGTGCTCGCCTCGCCTTTGCCGTGGCGAAGCGCGATGGCGTGCCCCTTGCGATAGTTTTCCACCACCCTGGGATGGTTCACCGAGATATCGTCGGCACGCTGCTCAAAATCTCCTACCGGATAGCCACGCCTGGACATGACCTCGCCCAAAAGCTGGTCCGCTTCGGTCAGCGCACCGTTGGGGTCGTCGACGAAGCGAGCCTGCACCTTGCTCCAGGCATCCGAAAACCGTGCCCGGTCCTCCCGGGTCAGCGGCCGGATGGTGAGCCCCTCCACCCGTTTCCTGCGCCGTTCCAGTTCGCTCTCCGCGCGCGCCCGGTCTCCCCGTTCCTGAACAGTCCGGTCATACTCGGGGCCAAAGCTTCCCCGCAATTTTGCGGTCCGCTGCCTGCGCAAAAGGAGCATGCCCACCACGGCGACGATCACTATCGCAACAACCACAATGATGGTGAAGAGTGTCGGATTCGTCATTATCCCGCCTCCTCTGTCTTTGTGAATGATTCAACGATGCACTCGGCATCACCTCTATTATACGTGAGGGGGTGAAACGGTTACCATCTTGACATTTCTCTGAGAAAGGAGCCGCTTGTACCGGAAGCGTCCTGAACAAATAGAGAGAGCGGGGGCTTTTTCCAGTGACGGTAGAGTCAGCAGCGGCGGCAATAAGGATGGTAAAGGCACGGTGCTAACTGTATAATTAGTGGCAGGCGAAACTACTACAATAATTTGAAGCAGCTAATCAAGCAGACAGCCCGTTGTATCAGTGTGAACGCGCATGGCCGATACTTTCGAACTGAGAAAATTCCTGGCACCTGAATTCATCTTCGGGGTCGGGGCCCGCAAGCTGGCCGGCCGCTATGCCAGGAACCTCGGCGGCAAAAAGGTGCTGGTAGTCTCCGACCCCGGGGTGGTCCGCGCCGGCTGGACCGCGGACGTGACGGAAAGCATCGAGGCCGCCGGCCTTTCCTATGTCCTTTTCACCGGCTTGACGCCCAACCCCAAGATAGCCGAAGTCGAGGCAGGGGTGGCCGTCTACGAGGCCGAGCGCTGCGACGCCCTGGTGGCAGTCGGCGGGGGAAGCCCGATCGACTGCGCCAAGGGAATCGGCATCGTCACCAGCAACCGCCAGCCGATCCACGTCTTCGAGGGGGTGGACATGGTCACCGTCCCCATCCCGCCCCTGGTCTGCGTGCCGACCACCGGCGGGACCTCGGCCGACGTTTCCCAGTTCGCCATCATCACCGACCTCGCCGAGCGGGTAAAATTCGCCATCATCAGCAAGTCGGTGGTCCCCGACATCTCCCTGATCGATCCGGAAACGCTCAGGACCATGGACCCGTACCTCACCGCCTGCACCGGTCTCGATGCCCTCACCCATGCCATCGAGGCCTTCGTCTCGACCGCCCGCTCGCCGATGACCGACCTGCACGCCATCGAGGCGGTGCGCCTCCTCTCCAAAAGCCTGATACCCTCGATCGGCGATCCCAACAACCTGGAGTTCCGTACCCAGGTGATGCAGGGGAGCCTGCAGGCGGGCCTCGCCTTTTCCAACGCCATCCTGGGGGCGAACCACGCCATGGCCCACAGCATCGGCGGAGCCCTCGACCTCGCCCACGGCGAATGCAACGCCATCCTGCTCGACCACGTGATCGGGTTCAACTACGCCTCGGCCCCCGAACGCTACGACCTGGTCGCCGAAGCCATGGGGCTCGACCTGCGGGGCATGCCGCAGACCCGCAGGAAGAAGGCCCTTTTGGACCAGATCCGGAAGCTGAAGGAGGCCGCGGGGATCATGCGGAACCTCTCCAACGTCGGCGTCTCCCCGTCCGACCTCAACTTCTACAGCGATCACGCCCTCAACGACCCCTGCATGGTCACCAACCCGCGCCGGCCGACTCACCGCGACATAGAGGTCATCTATGAAGAATCGCTCTGACGAGCCGGGGCGCTTCGAGGCACTGCAGGAAAAGCTGGTCGGCCTGGGCGAATCCTCGGTCCGCAAGACCTATTACCCGGCGCTCCAGCAGCGGATGGAGGAACTGGAGCGGCTCAAGGCCTTTCTCGACCACAGCAACGACATCTTTTTCCTGGTGGAGGTTCCCTCCGGCAGGATCGTCGATTTCAACCACTCGGCCACCGCCCAGATGGGTTGGCAGCCCGAGGAATTCGTGGCCGTCTCGCTGTTCGAGGTCTCCGAGCTCGCCCAGTGCCCCCCCTGTGAAGCCCTGATCAGGTCGGCGCAGACCAGCGAGCGGGCCCGGGCCGAGACCTCCCTGTACCGCAAGGACGGGACCAGGTTCCCGGTCGAGTTCACCCTCAACCGGATGCTGTTCCATGGCACGACCTACGTGCTGGCCGTGGCGCGCGACATCACCAAGAGGAAGCTGGCGGAGGACGCCCTGCGCCAGAGCGAGGACTTCCTGAAGAACGTGGTCGACAACATCCCGGCCATCGTCTTCGCCAAGGATGCCAGCGAGCTGCGCTACGTGACGCTGAACCGGGCGGCGGAGGAGTTCTTCGGTTACACGCGGCAAGAGGTGCTGGGCAAGCGGGACCACGACCTGTTTCCCAAGGAGCAGGCCGATTTTTTCACCCTGAAAGACCGGCTCACCCTGGAGAAAAGGACACTGATCGAGATCCCCGAGGAGGCGGTCAAATCCGGCAAGGGGAAGCAGATGTTCCTGCGGGTGAAAAAGATCCCCCTGTACGACGCGCAGGGACAGCCCTGCTACGTGCTGGGCATCGCCGAGGACATCACCGAGCGCAGGCACCTGGAGGCGCAGCTCCTGCAATCCCAGAAGATGGAGGCGCTCGGGCAACTGGCGGGTGGGGTAGCGCATGATTTCAACAACATCCTGATGGTGATCATGGGCTTCGCCGGCATGCTGAAGGGGGACAGCACCCTGGACCCGGCGCAACGGGACAAGGTCGCCCAGATCCTGGAATCGTCCGAGAAGGCGGCCGAACTGACCAAGAGCCTGCTCACCTTCTCCCGCAAGCAGGTCATGAAATCGCAGACCTGCGACCTCAACGACATCATCGCCAGGGTGCAGCGCTTCCTGGTGCGGATCATCGGCGAGGAGGTCCGGCTGAAGACGGCCATGTGCAGCCAGCCGCTCTACGCGGAAGTCGATGCCGGGCAGATCGAGCAGGTGCTGGTCAACCTGGTAACCAACGCCCGGGACGCCATGCCCGGCGGGGGAACGCTGAGCATCGAGACGGCCTGCCGGGTGCTGGACAACGCCAGCCTGGAAGCGAACGGAGCGGCCAGCGGAGGGCACTTTGCGGTGATCTCGGTGTCCGACACCGGTATCGGCATGGACGAAAAGACGCGGCTGAAGATCTTCGAACCCTTTTTCACCACCAAGGAGCCCGGCAAGGGGACCGGCCTGGGGATGGCCATCGTGTACGGCATAGTGTCCCAGCACAACGGCCAGATCAGCGTCTACAGCGAACCGGGCACCGGCACCACCTTCAGGATCTATCTCCCGCTGGTGCAAAGCCTCGTGCAACCGGCCGAGGACCAGTCGGCGCTGCCGAGGGCTGCTGGCGGCAGCGAGACCATCCTGGTCGCCGAGGATGACGCGGCCCTCAGCAAACTGCTGGAAGCGGTGCTGACGGAAAGCGGCTACACGGTGATGCTGGCCGCCGATGGCAGGGAAGCTGTCGAAAAGTTCCGGCAGGCGCAGGGGAAGATCGACCTGGTTCTTCTTGACGTGGTGATGCCGTACATGCGAGGGAAAGAGGCGGGCGAGATGATCAGGTCACTGGATAAAGCGGTGAGGATTCTCTACACCAGCGGCTACACCAGCGACGTCATCCTCAACCAGGATCTCCTGCAGGAGAACACCGAATTCATGGCGAAACCGGTTCATCCTCAGGAACTTTTGAAGATGGTCAGGGAACTGTTGGATCGCGGCCGCGAAAACGGCCGCCCAAGCTAGCTCTTTTTCCGGAAAGTCCGGCACCCTGACCTGAAAACGCCAGCCTGGGTGCGGCTGGCGGTCCTGCTAGCGGTTCTCCCCGGTATTGACGAGTTCTTCGCTACCCTCCATTTTTTCCTGACTGAGCCTGCTGGTCACTGCCGGGGCATCGGTGGCCTTGGACGCCTTGGCGGGCTCCTGGTGGTCGTCGAGAGCGGCGATCATCTCCAACTCCAGGTTGGTGTCGTCCGGGGAGACGCCGGGTTCCCGGTCTGCTTGCGGCTTGACGCTTCTGGTCGAAGCATAGGCGATGCTGCCGGCAAGTACCACGGCGAGACTTACGGCGACAATGACGGTGCGTTTTTTCATCGGAGATACCTCCTGGAGTGACGGGCAATGGGGAAATCCTGGCAACAAGGCAAATGGTACACCAGCTGGATTTAAACTCAACGTTATTTTGCATCCTGTTCGGGACGGCATTGGCAGGCGACGCCGGCAAGCCCTCGGCCCTGCCCGACAATGCCCGGCAGAATCTCTGCTGGCCAATAGAATTTTACGTGATATAATGCCACGTTCCTGAAACGGGAGCGCCGCGGCACCGACGAATCATGCTGAACGGCGAAGTTTCTCTTCCCTTTCGATAAATGGCGCTGCCGGTCTCCGGGATTCCCGTCGCCCCGCGCGGACCAGTCGAAAAAATGCCGGTGCTGCCCGGCCAGGCAATGGAAGCCGTGCCGCCGACTGTGAACCAGGGCCACCGAAAGAGGGACGACCACCAGAAAAAACTCGAGCTTTGACCGCGGCCCTACCGGAGCGGGAGCAGAGCGTTAACGACAAATGCCTTCGCGGCCGCACCGGTGCCATCACCCGTGCGGCCGGCAAAAGCGAGGTCCTTTGGCTGACGGCCATGGAAGAAGAGGCGGGAGCCTTTCCTTCCAGAGGCTAACCAGCCTGGAGTGATAATGAATTGGTTTACCAGGTATCTTGAGCGCGACCAGAAGAGCTGGCGGGATGCGACTCTTCTCGTGGTGATCTTCGGGCTCGCCTTTTTCCAGAGACTGGGAAATTTCCCCCTGCTAGGGACCGACGAGGTCCGCTACCTGGAAATCCCGCGCGAGATGCTGGAGCGCGGCGATTTCGTCACGCCCACCCTCAACTATGTGACCTACTTCGAAAAGCCGCCGCTGCATTACTGGTGCGATGCCCTGGCCACCCTCCTCTTCGGCCAGACCCCCTTTGCGGCCCGCTTTTTCGGGGCGCTCTGGAGCCTGCTCGACGTGCTCCTCGTCTATCACCTGGGGCGCAAGCTGTTCGGGCGGCAGAAGGCCCTGCTGGCCGCCGGAGTGCTGGGGACCTCCATCGGCTTCCTGATCCAGGGACGCGTCAACATCACCGACACCACCCTCACCTTTTTCCTGTGCGCCGCGCTGGGCTCCTTCCTGCTTGCCACCCGCCCGCAGGAACCGCGCAAGGCCCTGTACTACTACCTCTTCTATATCTTTTCCGCACTCGCTGTGCTGTCCAAGGGATTGATCGGGGTGGTGCTCCCCGCAGGCATCATCCTGCTTTTCATCCTCTGCACCCGCCGCTGGAGCCTGCTGCGTGAGATGCGGCTCCCCTTGGGGATCCCGCTTTTCCTGCTGGTCTGCGCCCCCTGGTTCGTGCTGGTATCGCTGAGGAACCCGGACTTTCTGCAGTTCTTCTTCGTGCACGAGCATTTCCAGAGGTTCCTGACCAAGGTGCACCACCGGTACGAGCCCCCCTGGTACTTCCTGCCGATACTCTTCAGCTGCATGCTTCCCTGGTCGTTCTTCCTCCCCGCAGCGCTCTGGCAGAGCCGGCCAGACCGCAGCGAATCGGGAGAGGCGAGGCTGTTCCTTTTGCTGTGGGGAGCGGTGATCTTCCTCTTCTTCTCGCTCTCCCACTCCAAGCTGATCCCCTACATCATGCCGGTTTACCCGGCATTTGCCCTGCTGGTCGGTTTTTACTTCGGGGAACTGCTTGCGAAGAAGGGCGAGGTGAAGAGCACTGCACGCGTCATGTCGGTGTGCTATGCCATCTGCGGGATCGGGCTCGCCGCCTATCCGTGGGTCGCGCGGCATCCGCGGCTGGACCCCGCCGGCGCGGTGCTGGTCGGCATGCTCTTCCTTGCCCATGGAGCCGCCGCTTTGCTGGGCGTCCCCGGCAGACTGCCGCGCTTTTTGGTCGGACTGGGGGTCTGCTCCCTGATCACCGCGGCAGTGGCGCCCCCCATTTTCTTCGAGGGGATCGCCAAACGGAAGCTTTCCCGCGACCTGGCACTGCTGGTCAACAGCTATGCCGGCAAAGATGCCGTGGTCGCCAGCTACGGCTACCAGCAGGAGCTGCCCTTATACACCAAGCGCAGGGTGGTGGTGGTCGGCCCCCCGGGCGAGCTGGAATTCGGCAGCAAGAAGGCTCCCGAGTGGTTTCTTTCCGAAGATCGTTTTGCCGCCCTGTGGCAGGGATCACAACCGGTTTACGCCATGGTGCCCAAGGATTACGCCTTTATCCTGAAACAGCGCCTGGCGCCCACTCCTGCCGTCCTCGGGGAACAGGGCCCCTGCGTGCTGATCACCAACCGAGCGCCGCATGACCTGGTCGGCCAAGAAACGCTGCATCGCACCACCACCTGGAGTCACAATCCGAACGGGTGATCTGAGGGAGTCCCGTCTGTTTCCCCGGGCATTTCGCGATGAACAGGACCAGGGGCGACCGGGACACCGTTTTTCTCTGTTATTTCGCCACACCGCCATGCGGCCTGTAGAAAACCAGTTGGCCGATCTGCGCGGTCCTGAGGTACTTTTTGGACCAAGCCGGGTGCACTTTGCGGTGATGGAAGTACAGCGCACCGTGGGTGCGGTCGGCTAACTGCCGGTTCAGGGCTTTGCGCGATACCTCCTTGGCCACCGCATAAGATTTCTCGTCCTTCGCGGCATGAGAACGCCCGTCGCACCACCACGAGAACTGGCACTCGCCGTGCCGACGCCCTTCCTTGACGACCTTGCACACCGTATCCGGAAACCCCTCGTGCCCCAACCTGTTCATGACCACGTTGGCGACCGCTTCCATCGCGGCAGACCCATCCCCCCTGGCCTCCCAGTAAATGGCGCGGGACAGGCAGGTAATGGCGTTGTTGAGCCCCCACTTGCCCGCCGGGTCGACGGCCTGCACCTCGCTCTTTTTGATCTTGGCGGCTGGCGCAGGGTGAGCCTTGACCTCTTCGCCGGCCGCCTTTTTCTCCAGCTGGTGAGCTTTTTTCTCAGCTGCTTTCACTTCTTGAGCCTGATCGCTCGCCGTTGCCACGCCAACGCCCAAAAAAACGGTAATGCCAAGCACTATCCAGAACTGGTGCATATCCAGCCTCCGGAAAAAGAAAACGGTCCAGCGTTGCCTGCGCAACTTGCCCAGCTTATATAGTAGTTTGGCCGGGATCAGTTAGTCAATGGCTCCAGCCGTCCGGCCGGGTGCCGCGGGCCTGCTGATTCTTGCTGTCAAAGAGGCCCCGTGCTGGCATCTCTGCGCGGCAAACTGCAGTCGCCGTGGAAAATTTTCCCCGCCTTGACAGCACAAAGCACCTTTATACAATTTTCAATTAGGCCCCTGTTGTGAAAACCACCCCCTTTCCCGAGGAGGGGGGCGGAAAGCAGCGGGCCTTCTGCTTGAAAAGGCCGAGCTGCCGCGGATTCTCCGGTAGCCCGGCCTTTTTCGTTTCGAAACGGCCCACGAAAAGAGGGAGGAGATGATGAAAAACGGCACCTGGCAACTCTTTCTGCTACTGGCCGGCGGGCTGCTCCTGCTGTCTGCGTGGAGCGGCAACGGCGCCGCCTCGGAAACCCTCGCGCCCCAGCGCAGCCTGCAGGCCCAGTATTCAACCGCCCTCAACGACGCGAGGAACGTGACCCCGGCCAAAATCTACCTGGGGCTCACTCCCATCGTCACCGAAAACCGCAACCTCATCTGGGAGAACGGGGTGGTCGGTTCCCGGCTCCTGGTCGCCACCATAGCGGGGAGTTACGCCGCGGCATACATATGCACCGACCCGGGAGGATGTGCCGGCAACACCTGCAAGGAAGGAGGGGAGTGCTCCTACGGCTACGATACCTGGGTGACGGTGGCGCCCGAGTTGAGGGCCTTTTTCCTGGACTCGACGCCGTCCCTGCTGCGGGTCGTCCAGGTCATGGGGCTCCCCCCCAGCTACGCGGCAGTCGGCGGCCCGCGGGAGGCGAAGTACATCATGGAGCTCTGGGCAAGGCCGGCCGACCTCTTCCGCCCCTGCCCCGACAGCGAGATATCCGACACCTCCTGCGAAACCGGCTATCCCACCGACCAGTTCAGGGCCATCGACACCAGCAACAAGGTGAGAGCCACGGAAGGGCTTCCCGCCCCGGTCTTCAAGACCTACACGGCGTGGTTCAACAACAGGGCCAGAAACATCTATACCCCGACCGCCGGTTCCGACGCCTATCCCTGGACCAGGCTGGGGTACACCTACGACTGGGGGTGCAACAAGGACCATGCCGAGGATGGCTCGCAGGAGGTGATCACACTCTTCGCGAGCGCCCGCAACTGCCGCGATCACATCGGGCTCAGCGAATTCCTCTTGCACGGGGCCAGGGAGGACGGCTCCAAAATCCCGGTGGGCATACATTCGGTGAAGACGATCGAGGAGTATTTCGCCAAGTAGGCAGGACAGTCCCAGACAGAGATCAGCAAAGGTCACCCAGGAGGTGAAGCATGAAAACGGTCACAACTCTCGTACTCCAATCCCTCGTACTGCTGGCGGTAGCCACTTTCAACCCGTTGAACGCCCAGGCCCAGCAGGCGGCCAACAAGCAGAGCACCCACCCCTTCCCCAATTCACCCCAGGCATTCGTGGTATGCACTGGATGGCATGCCCTTTGTACCGACTCCCTCGACTGCAAAGTGGATGGAAAGATAGCCAACTGCGACTGCTTGAGAGTGAACGAGTCCCATATCGTGGCAACCAGCGAAATCCAGGATGCCGCGGTCAAACGCAAGACGGAGGTGAAATGCACCGACATTCACCCCTGCGAGGTAGATGAGGCCCCTATCTGTGAAGCCATCAAATCCGGGCAGTATGAAGTAGCCGACGTCAAGTACCCGTGGGTGTCAACCTACTCGTATCGCGGCTGGTGCGGCCTTTTGCAGCAGAAGCTGTTGGCCTGTGATCCCAAGGCACCCGGTTATGCCGGTGACTCAAGCTGGGCTATCTGCGACCTCGCTCCCTGCACCGAAATCCAGAACCCGTCGGATCCGGAGAAGCCCCTCAGTTGTCAGTGCCGGGTGGTGACGAACGAGGCGTTCGTGGGGATGAATGACAGCTGTACCGGTTTAAATGGCGGGATCATGTCGAGCATGACGGTAACGGCGTGGGATTTCCAGAACAACACCTACACCTTCCCCATGCCTGGCTATCAATACGTGCAGGGCGCCTGCGCCCCTCTGAAATCCGACCCGTTGCCATAACCGCTCCCGCCGGACGTTACGGACATGGCAGGAGACGTTGCCGGCTCGCCCAACAACGTCTCCCGCCCTCCCGTACTACAGTAATACCGTTTTCACCCTGCCTGTTACGGTCATACGAACCCACCAGAACACTCTCTTCATCCGAAGCCCCCTGCTTCCCAGCCTGAATGTCAGGATCAAGGCGACGGCGGTGAAAACTTGAGCATGCGGTCATAGAGGATCTCCGGTGGCGGGTCCAATCGCCGTTCCGGGCTCGACATAGATGCGGGTGAACACTGCCAGAAGTGTCTTGTCAACCGTATGTCATGGTCGGGGTCCCCAAATCAGCACAGGATCCGAAGACCCTGCTTACCGAATTCCAGCTGCGCCCCGACGAGGCCATCGTCCTGATGGGCCTCACACCCCCGTGATGATGATCGATAGCAGCACCTTTACCTTCATGACCGTCCTCCTCGTTACTGTTCGTAACGCAGACCGCCCTCCTGGCTCGGCGTTGCACTGCGCCCCACCTGCTTGTGATCACCTTCGCTTGGCGTCCCCTCCCCTTCAGGCTAAGCTTGCGCGCCGTACCCCTGGCGGAGGCGGGGGACAGGTGAGGATGGCTTCCGCGGCAGAACCGCCCTTTGCGATTTCGGAACCAGCAAACAAAAACCTGATGAGTGCCATTCTTCCGCTAGGCACTCCCCCCTTTGAAGAAGGGGGGCCGGGGGGGATCTCGCCTTAAAATTCCAAGCGCAAAACTGGCACCGGCCAGTAACAAAAATAGCCGGGCTGCCTCTGAATACTCTGTGGCAGCCCGGCTATCTTCAAAAGAAGACCCGAAGCTTTCCGTCCCCTTCTCGGGAAAGGTTTGGCTTATTTCGGGAATTGTGGTTGGTGATTCGAAAATTTTATAAGAGGCGGGTTGATTGTCAATTGCCCCACAGGGCTCTCACTTTACCGTTTCGGAGGGCAATCCCCAATCCTCGTGCCTTTCCTTTCAAAGCTCCGTCGCCCATCCTTTGCCATCCCTTATCACGCCTGCTTTCATCGCTGCCAGGAATCGGGAGCGAAGCGTTTCGCCCATGAGCGCGCGTTTCACGGGGGAAAGCCGCAGGAAGCCGCCGACCACTCCCCGCAAGAACCGGTGGCTCAGCCGCGAGGGGTCATCGAACAGCGTGTTCTGCAAGGTGCCGTGGTCCAGCGTTTGGAGGATGATCCTCTCGAAGGTGGTTTCAGGGGTGAGCACCCGTTGCGGCCGCTTCACCAGCGTACAGGCGCCGGTCCGGCAGGCGAGGGAGCAGACGCCACAACCGAGACAGAAGGCGCGGTCAAGCACCGGCTGAGATTTCGATTCCCCTTTTGGGGGCATCTCCAGCGCCCGGACCGGGCAAGCGGCGGCGCACTTGCCGCAGCCGCAGCATTTTTCGGCCACGATCTCGGCCTGGTACGAGGAAGACACCACGCTGTTCTCGTAGCCATGCATGCTGATCCCCTTCAGTGCGGTACAGCAGCAGCCGCAGCAGTGGCAGACAAAGGAGACTCTTCTTTGCACGTTGTCGGCGCAGAAGACGAGCCCTAACTCGCGGGAGCGTGTGAACAGCGCCCGCATCTCCTCCCGCGAGATCTCTCTCGCCAGTTGGTGGCGCAGCAGGTATTCCGCGGCATGGCCGAAGGAGGTGCAGGACTCCAGTGGCACCCGGCAGGGGGGATGGCCAAGGTGGAGCATCTCGTGCCGGCAGGCGCAGATGCCCACCGCGAAGCGCTCCGCCCGTTCGATCAGTTCCTCGGTCCGCTCGAAATCGAGCACCTCCAGGTAATCCCCGCTGATCGCCTCCCGGTGGGGGACGGTCCTCATAATGGAGACCCCCTCTCCCTGCCCCAGGTTCGCTTGCAGGAACGCGGGGTCATCCAGCAGGTAGTCGTGGAAGAGGCGGGAGAGCTCTTTCATCCCGCTTCTTCCCGCCCGCATCATGGTGAATTCGAAGAAGCCGATGACGATCGGTGAGGGGGAGTAGTGCATCCGGCCGTCCGCCAGCAGGTCGATTACCAGCCCCTTGTCGCACATCCCCTCCAAAAGCGTCAGCAACCGGCTTTCTGCCATGCCGGTCACCCGCTGCAGCCGGTCAAGGGTCGACATGCCGTAGGGCATCGCGACCACCAGCTCCGCCTCCTCCGGCGAATACAGTTCCTTCAGGATGGCGTGCAGCGTCTCGTTCCAGGGCGCCCGCATGGTCAGCCCGTCGACTTTCTTGCCCAGCTTGCGATAAACATCCTTGCCGACCAGGTGTCCCATAAGGTATCTCCCCAATTTTGAGTGCCAACGGCGGTGCAGATTATAAACCTGCCGGAATGGAAAAGACACCTTCATGATATAATTAAAGCCGAAGGACCAAGTATTTCAGGCAAATCGAGGTAGCGTGGCTGAGGAAAATCTCTCACCGGACGTTAGCTGCTTCTTCAGCCCGAAAGGGGGCTAAAAATGCCGGATCTCGCATTTGGACATTTTGGACTTTGGTCAGTGCTCATCATCGTTTCGGCGGTGATCGTTTTGGGCACCATCAAGATATGGAAGAACATGAATGCCCTGGGGAAAGGTCCCCGTGTAGACCAGTTCGCAGGAGATGAGGGGGTCGATTTCTAGGAAAACCCACGGTGACAGCGGGGACCCTCTCAACAGAGTACCTGCCAGGCAGGGTCCCCATGTTCACCGCTTCCTTAGGCCACCTTCCAGCCGATCGAAAATCCTCCCCTCCCAGCTCCTCCCAAGTTTTCCGTCCGGTAGCGCAAAGTGAGGTTGCATCCTGACGCGATCTCTGGCCGTTGCACTTTGCCGAAGGCAGGATCTCCCAAGATAGATGCACGGCTCCTGCTGGCCAGGGGCCGCGTGACTACGGATTTATCACGACAGGCGTCCCATTTGGCACAAGCTTGGCTATTTCCTCAATTTCTTCGTCGGTTACGGCAATGCATCCCTTCGTCCAATCGACCTCGCGGTGCGCCTCGCCGACCCACGACAAGCCCTTCTTGAGCCCGTGGATCATGATGTCCCCGCCCGGGGAGACACCCAGTTTCCTGGCTCGACGCCTGTCGCTCTCGTTCGGGTAGGAAATGTGCAGCGACAGGTGATACTTGCTGTTCATGTTCCTGGAGTCGATTAAATAGGCTCCTTCCGGAGTTTTGTCGTCGTCGAACCTTTCTTTGGGACCGATGGGGTCTCCTCCCAAGGCAATCCTGTAGGTCTTCAGCACCTCCCCCCTGGAAAAGACCATCAATTGGCGGTCCTTTTTATCTATCACCACCTTGTCCACGGTCCTGTGCTTGATTGCGAAAGCAACAAGTTGTTGTTCAAGCTCCCTGATTTTTCTTTGCAGGGTTATGATTTCACTTCCCTTGCCAGAGACGTCCCGTTGAAGGGCGTCAATCTCTCTTTGACCCTTCGCTATCATCCTGTCTTTGATCGGAACATTGTTGATATAAAACATCATCATCTCGCTGTCTTGCCGGTAGCTGCTGCCTGGGTAGTTTTTTATGATTTTTTGAAAACACTCGAGGGATTTATCGAGATCTTGGTGGTCGTTTTTGGGATTTGAATTGATAATGCCCATCTCGAAGAGAGCCGCGTCTCCCCTGTCGGGATAATTCTGGACGATCTGCTCGTATTTATGCAGGGAGTCCTGGTAGCGTCCCGAGCGAAACAGGTTATCCGCCTCCTCGAAGCTGGACTTGGCCTGAAGGTGACTGCAGCCGGCCAGTACGACGGGTGCCATCAACACGCAAGCAGAAAAAAGGCGGAACTTCTTACCGATCACAGCCAGTGCAGCCATCTCCTCACTCCTTGGCAGCAACGCCAGGTATATCGTGCGCTAAGGGTTTGATATCCTGAACGGAACGGATTGTACGGTGGGCGATGAAGTGGCAGGATTTTGAGCCCTGCCACTTCATCGCCGGGTGGTGAAGTCAAAGTACCCCTGGCAGCGGCTTACTTCCTCATCGATTTCTGGAAGGCGGCATCGGCCCTCTTTGCCTTTTCATCCGCGATCCTTTCTCTTTCCTCTGCGGCCTTGACCGCGTTATCGGCACGGGCGGCGGCCGCGTCGGCTGCCGCCTTGGCAACCTGGGCATCCTGCAGCGCCTGGTCTGCTTTCGCGCTATTCAGCTTTTCCTGGGCCTGCACCTTCTCAAGGTCACCGGACGTTGCACAGCCCGTCATTGCGGCAGTGAAAACGAGCATCATTGCGGCTGCTAAAAGATTGTTCTTCATGTAGTTTCCTCCTTTGACGGTTGAAATAGTTGGCATACCTTCCTTCCTGGCCAAGTCACCTCCTTCCCTCGGGTTTCCATCACCCGGTCGCTAAGCTTTGGCGGCTTCGAACAGTACCCCCTCTATCTGCAAGTCGATTTTCAGGCGTCTGGCTGCGCTTTGAGCCTCACTGGCGTCGTTGAAAGGACCCGCGACGACCCGGTAGCTGCCGCTTTTGGGCAACACCCTGGCGGGGATCGGCGGCCCCTGGTGGTTGATGATGGCCGCCATCCTCAAGGCTTCCATTTCATCCGGCAGATTGGCTGCAAGCACATACCACTTGCCCATCTTCAGGTCCGGCACCTCCGGTTTGCCATACAGTTTGGCGGGATGAGCGACTTCAATCGGCCTGTCCGTTTCCCTTCCAGATTCCAGGCTGATCGGCACAGGTATGCCACGGGCCTCGTTCACTGTTTCCTTAACCTTTGCCCAGTTAAGGTGGCGCCTCGATTTCTTTTCGATGCCCGCCAGATCTGCGTAAAGCCTGTTGAGGGCGGCTGCGCCCGAACCGGCATCCTCCAGCGGTTTGTGGGCTTCCAGGTAGAGGACTCCGTTGCGTTGACCGATGAGATACGGCTGGTCGACGATGGCCACCGGCGTCCTGGCCGGGGTGTCGTTGAAGAGAATCTTGATATCTTCGGGATAGAGCCTCATGCAGCCATTGGTTGCCTTAAGCCCGATACTGGCGGGCTTGTTGGTCCCGTGGATCAGGTACCCCGCTTTACTCAAGTAGAGCGCGTATTCTCCCAGCGGGTTTTCGGGTCCGGGCGGAACTTCCGCTGGCAGCGGGTCTCCCTTTTTCCGGTGATCCTCGGCGATTGAGGAGGGCACATGCCACGTGGGCCGGGCAGCCTTGCGCTCCACACGCATCTGGCCTATCGGCGTGGGGCGCTCTTTGGTGCCCACACCGACCGGATAGGTCGACACCTCCAGTGACTGCCCGGCCCCTTTGTACGAAAAGAGCCTCATGGTAGCCAGGTTGACCACGATTCCCTTGCGGGGGCTGTCCGGCAGAATGAAGCTGAGAGGCAACGTGACACGCTGCCCTGCCTCAGGCGCCCATATATCCACTCCAGGATTGGCCGCGCTCATTGCATTGATTCCGAGGCTGAAGTGGCGCGCGATATCCGGCAGCGTATCCCCCTTTTCCAGCCTGACGACGGCCAGCCGCCCTATTACGTCATCTCCCCCTGGGACCGGGAATTCAGTCCGCTCGATCTCCTTTGCAAGATGGGTGGATTGAGGCCAACTTTTCTTCTCAACAGGTTTCATGGCGACGCATCCGTTGAGGGCCACGATGGCTGCACATAGAGCGACAAGCTGAAACCAGTGAGACCTGAGAGCGATAACAACGGCTCGGGACATGCGAAGGCACCTTTCACGAGAAATGAAACTTCTATACCCGGCATAGGACGCAAAAAAGCCGGGGCCGAATAATAGGTGACATTTCGGCAACCCGGCTGTCTCAGTGAGACCCATAGGCTTTCCGCCCCACCCTCGCGGGTGGTTGAGTATTATCGTTGACCACCAACCATTTTTTGCCGCTCCACTAAACTGGTGCGAAGCGGCATGGTACGGCGCCCATCAGGCGCGGTGCTGCTGACTGCACTCCTTGTCAGGTCCCGGCAACAAAAAAGCCGGGGCCGAATATCGCGTGATATTTCGGCAACCCGGCTGTCTCAGTAAGACCCATAGGCTTTCCGCCCCATTCTTGCGAATGGTTGAGTATTATCGTCTATCTTGGTTTTTCAGCGGTTTATAATACCCCTATGAGGATTTGTCAACATCTTTCTAGTGACCCGTCGCCTGTTCGCAGCTTCACAGCCGCCGAAGAGACAGGAGGATTCCTAACCGGATAATTTCTTCCGAATCGCCCTGGAGACGCCCCGACCGCCACCCCAACTTCCTTATTTTTTGCACAGTTACAGGAGTATAGTAACAATAGAGGTATTGATAAAGCATGTTCATGCCTCAACTAGCTGACGTGTAGTGGCGCCAACTAGGCCAAGATCGGGAGATCCCCTAAAAAGCATCTCCAACGAGACATCTCCCGGTCAGGGGAGGTGTTCACGATGAGAAAAACAGTTCTGGCATTAGTGGCGGCTTTCGCTTTGGCGCTGGGAGGGTCCTGGGCGGGAGATGCCATCGCCTTCAGTGGCAGTGGCCATGTTGGCGGTGGTCAAGCCACGGCAGGCCACTTTGGCGGCGGTGGTGGACACTACACTGGCGGGCACTACGGCGGCGGATATTATGGTGGCGGTTATCGCGGCGGGCATTATGGCGGTGGTTACTATGGTGGCGGTTATCGCGGCGGCCATTATGGCGGTGGTTACTATGGTGGCGGTTACCGCGGCGGCCATTTTCACGGGCATGGACATGGCGGAGTCGACTTCGTATTTGGCTTCGGACCGTGGTGGGGGCCGTACTACCCGTACTACTATCCGTATCCTTATCCATACTCCCAGCCGACGGTGGTATATAGCGAGCCGGATGTCTTCGTCGACGCGCCGGCGCCCCCTCAGTACTGGTACTATTGCAGCAACCCCAGCGGTTACTATCCCTACGTGAAACAGTGCTCGGCAGGCTGGCTGAGAGTCGCGCCCACTCCGGAGCAGTAACGCTCACCGCACCATGAGCGCAGGATCTTCCGGTAAATGAGCATGTTCCGGAAGGTCATCGCCTCATGGGGATCTTTTTGTCCCCGGATGGGTGCCGGGGAGTCAGTAGGTCATACATGGGACCTCCGTCCTCGGCTTCCATCTCACTGTTCAACCGCCAGAGGGGGCTAGGGCAATACTCCTGCCGATGGAACGCAGGTGCGCGATCATCTGCGACATGGGCGGGTGGGTCGACATCCTGGCTGCAACTCCCCTTTCAGCGGCACAAGTCCCCAGACACTTCCTGCGGTTAATGGTTCACCGCAGGAATCCTTTCTTCTTGCCCAGAGCCCCTCACCCTCCCAGGCCAGATCTGGCCATTTCAGCCGAAACGTTCGTTTTGAAGAGTCGAAACGTTCGTTTTCGTGCTGAAACGTTCGTTTTTGAGTTGAAACGTCCGTTTTGTGGATGCGGCTCGTTTTGAGAGTGTATAATTTTACGCTGCGTTTCTTTGCCTCTAGGTCTCACAGCATTAAAGAGGATCTCTTGCATGGTCAGGCTGACGACACTCTCCATCCGATCGTTGCTAATGCTGATCACCTTTATGGTTGCCCTCTCCGCAGCGGGTATCATTCTCTACTCTGGGATTCAATTTCGCAACCATTCACTCAAAGATGCAAGCCTACAGACCCTCAAACTGGTCGACAGGATTTCAAGCGAGCAGCAGAATCTGGTTGCCGGAGCTACCCAGTTGATGACCACCTTGTCCCAACTCCCCGAAGTTACCACGCGGGATAAGGCCAAGGTCGAACCCATTCTTCGGGAACTGTGCAAGCTCAATCCCATGTATTCCAACATCTTCATTGCGGATCCCAAAGGTGCCGTCTGGGCTACGGCAATTCCGGTCACCCCTCGCACGGGAGTTGCCGATCGCCGTTATTTCCAGAATGCCATGACAACAGGACAACTGTCATCCGGCGAATACATTGTAGCCCGGTCCACCATCCAACCGGCCATTAACCTGGCCTATCCCTTTAAAAACGGCCGTGGCGAAATAATCGGGGTCATCAGTGTGAGTTTCGGACTCCACAGATATGGACAAATTTTGAAGCACATGCATTTGCCTGAGCGAAGCAACATCCTCCTCATTGACCACCGCGGCATCATCCTGTACAGGGCCATTAACCCGGAGCAGTTCATTGGGAAGCCGTATATGGCTGAACCCTTCCGAAAGATCAGCGCGGGACCGGAAACGGGCACAGACATCAGATTGGGCATGGATGGACGTGAACGGATCATATCCTACCGGAAGCTGCAGCTTGAGGGTGAGCAGACGCCCTACATGTACGTGATGGTAGGGACCCCGCTGGATGCAGTTACCCGCGAAGCAAACAGGTTTCTCACCAACACGATTGTTCTTTTCATGTCGTCTCTACTGCTGGCGTGTGTCAGCGCTCTTTTGATCGGCAAATACGCAATAGTCAACCGTCTCAGGATTCTGGAAACCGCCTCGCAACGCCTGGCGGGCGGGGATTTGGATGTCAGGGTTTCCGACCTTGTCGTGGGAGGAGAGCTGGGGAGACTGGGGGAAAGGTTCGACGTCATGGCAGCCGAACTTGCCAGGCGTGAATCCGAGCGTGATCAACTGATTTCGATGCTGGCAAGCGCCAACCAGGATCTGGAAGCGTTCAATTATACGGTTGCCCATGATTTGCGCCAACCATTGAATATGTTGAGCAGTTATTGCCAGGTAATCACCAACCTGTTTGGCGATCAGCTCCCGGCAGAATGCAAAGAGTATGTTGAGCAGGCCTACGAAAAAACATTTCAAATGCATCGCCTGATCGAAGCACTGCTGAATTTCTCCCGCATGGGCAAAGCCGAACCGCACCGAGAGATGCTCAACATTTCCATGCTTGCCCGGGAGGTATCTCTGTCGTTGAATGCCGCCGAGCCAGAGCGGCGGGTCGAGTTTCGAATCGATGATGGAATCATGGCAAATGGTGATCCGAGCCTGCTGCGGGCGGTCCTGGCTAACATCCTCGGCAACGCATGGAAGTACACCCGCACCTGCGAAAAAGCCGTCATTGAATTCGGTGCAAGAAGCATCGACGGGGAGCTGGAATATTTCGTAAAGGATAACGGTGTCGGATTCGACATGGCCCATGCGGGCAAGATATTCACCCCGTTCCAGCGTCTGCCTGGTGCCGAAGAGTTCAAGGGGTACGGAATTGGTCTCGCTACAGTGGAGCGCATCATCCGTCGCCACGGTGGACGGATCTGGGCGGAAGGGGAAAAAGGTAAAGGAGCCACTTTCTTCTTTACCCTTCCCCATCAAAGCCCGGATTAGCAACGCCAATATACTTGCAGCTCACCCAGAGACAAGATGGATTTGCCTTAATCATAGTCAGTAGGCTCACACTATCCCTGCCCCCCCTGTCTGGACGATGGGGGAAACCGAACCACTTTAGCCCCCTGATCGACAGCAAGTCATTCTCGGCCTGCCATATTTGAAAAATCTCTCCGTCCCTCGCACCCCTTTGCACTCTAAATCTGAAAAATAACAACTTTTTTGTAGCGGGGATTGGCTAAATCCTCGCAGCCGCCTCTCCAAAGTGAGCAGGTTTTTCGTGTCCCCTTCCCTTGAACCGCAGGCAATAACTGATAAAGTGGATGGGTTAACCACTTCCCGTCGACAAGAACCCAAAACCAGCACCTTTTTTGCGTTAATGCTTCGCAGCACGGGCGCTAAAAAAGGTAAAAGGAGGCGCGAATGCATCAGAGAAACCTGACGATGTCGGCTTTATCCGTACTGACCCCGCTTGTCCTGCCAACCGTTTGCGGCAGCGGGGTGCGACACCAGGTAAATAACCCGGCCAAATTCTGAAGTGTGCCGGCCGGCACCACGCCGCCTCTGGCGAACGTCTTAAAACAGCTAGAGCACAAACGCCCCATCTTTCAGGCGAAGCTCAAGGATCATCTCTTCATGCATAATGCCTCACCTGGTTGATGGCGCTTTTGCCCCGGGCAAGGAGGAAACATGAGGACGAACAGGTCGCAGTGTTGTCTCCGCATTTTACTACCGCTGATGGTATTTCTTCTGGCCGGGCTGTCGCATGACAGATCCGCCTTCGCCTTCCGCCCCCCAGGCGATTCTCTGCAAAAATCTCCTTCCTCACTGGAACAGAAAAAATTCGCCATTCCGGAGCTGCAACTGACCGTACTAAGCGAGCCGCTCAAGGATATTCAGGGCAGAATGCCTAAAGGTTATGACGTCTCGGTCCAGAATTTTTCTCAACGGCACGGAGCCCAGTTCGATGTGCACATCGATCCGCGTTCCGGAACCCCGACCAACATCATCGGCAGCATCCCATTGATCCCGGGTTCCGGGAAAGGAAACCGGATAACCTTGCAAAGCATTAGCGCTGCCCTCGGAGAAAGGGCTACCTCGGTAGACTCCAGATCGTTAGCCAAGCTCGCCAAAAAACTGATTCGGGAAAGCGGAGATATCCTGAATTTTGACCAGTCACAGCTAGGGGATGTGCAGGCCGAAAAGGTATCGGATTACCTTTGGCAGGTACGTGCCTTCGAGCAGGTAAACGGCATCAAGGTGCGCGATGCACGGTTGGTGATCTCCATAAGCCACGGCAACGTGGTGCTGCTCGGCACCGAAAAATGGGGAAAGGTCCGGGTAGACACCACGCCGAGCCTGACCGCGGAGGATGCCATGGCGCGGGGGTTCCGCTACGTCGACGGCCAATCGCCCGATGATCGGCTGGTGACCAAGGCCACTCTCGAGATTGTACCGGTCGCCCCCTTGCAGCTTCAGGAGGCCGGCCGTTTTATCGGGAAACCGGGGGAAGGGTACGATCATCGGCTGGTCTGGACCTTCAGCTTCCAGCGCTTGCCCGACCCCGCCACCTGGGAGGTCATGGTCGATGCCCATTCCGGGGAGGTCATCTCCTTCCGGGATACCAACAAATACCTGACCCGCAGCGCCAAAGGGGGAGCTTATCAGCTGACCAACACCGAAGTTTGTCCAGCGAACGACAAGTGCGGGGTCATGCAGCTCGAGCAACCGATGCCGTTTGTGGATACCGGACTAACTGCTCCCAATAACTTCGCAAACAGTGCCGGGCTCTTCGAGTACCTGTCCGGAAGCGTTTCGACCACGCTGTCGGGAAAATACATAAAAATAGGGGACTACTGCGGCCTGATCAGCGAAAGCGCAGTAGGCTCAATCGATCTTGGTGGCGCCAACGGAGACCATGACTGCGTTTCAGGCGGTGCCTCCAATGGCAACACCGCAGCCGCCCGATCTTCCTATTACGAGCTGAACAGGATCGCAGAAGTGGCCCGGGGATACCTCCCTTACAACGCCTGGCTGAAAAGGACAACGGGCAGCAACGTCAACATAAACAACGTGTGCAATGCCTACTGGGATGGCGCCACGGTCAATTTCTACAAAAGCGGTGGAGGCTGCCGCAATACCGGGGAGATTGCCGCCGTGTTTGACCACGAATGGGGGCATGGGCTGGATTACAATGACGGCAACGGCTATAGCAACCCGAGCGAATCGTATGCCGATATAGCCACCATTTACCGCTTGCAGTCGTCATGCGTCGGATACGGCTTTTTCCTAAGCAACTACTCGCAGGGATGCGGAACCACTGCCGACGGCACCGGCAGCAACGCAGATCTGGCGCAGATCGGCCCGGCACGCTGTGCCCAGGACTGCTCCGGAGTACGTGAAACGGACTGGGACAAGCTCACCACCCCCCTCCATACTCCCGACACCGCTGCCAACTTTGCCTGCAGCCGATGCTCGCAGGGCGACGGCCCCTGTGGACGGGAGGTGCATTGCGAAGCGGCGATCGATGGCGAGGCCGCCTGGGACTTTGCGGTTCGTGATCTGCAGGGAGCGCCCTTCAACTACGACGCCAATACCGCCTTTCTGGTCGCGAACCGGATCTTCTACCAGGGGAGCGGCAATATCGGCAATTGGCATACCTGCTCGTGCGCCACTTCCACTTCCAACGGCTGTGCTGCCACCAATGCCTACATGCAATGGCTTGCCGCCGACGACGACGATGGAGACATCACCAACGGCACCCCGCATATGACCGCCCTCTTTAACGCCTTCGACCGCCATGGCATTGCCTGTGCCACACCTGTCCCGGTGAACAGCGGCTGCGCCGGAACTCCAGCCACCGCCCCGACGGTGACGGCCCAGCCCGGGGACAGCCAGATACAGCTGCGTTGGGACACGTTGACGGGGGCGGCCAATTACGAGGTCTACCGTACGGAAGGTTTCGCAGGATGTGCTTTCGGGAAAGTACTGGCCGGCACCGTGTCCGGCACCGGCACTCCCCTGTACACCGATACGGGCCTGGCCAACGGGCGGCAGTACTGTTACACGGTGATGGCCGCCGGGTCTTCAGGCAGTTGTCGCGGAAACGCCAGCAACTGTGCATGCGCGACGCCGGTTCTTGGCCCGCACGGGGCGTTGCGCGGGACGGTAACCGACTCGGTAACCCGCAATCCGCTGGCGGGAGCGGTCGTCAAGGTCACCAACTACCCCGACACAAAAACCGATCAGTCCGGCAACTACCTGGTCAGCGACATCGCGGTAGGTACCCTGTCCGTCACGGCTGCTGCCTTTGCCCACCAGACTTCTTCGCCGGTCAGCGTGGAGATCAAGGACGGGAACACTGCTACCAGCGATTTTGCACTGGTTCCTACCGCGCTTTCAGCACAGGTGCAGGGGGTGGTGACTAACGCACAGGGGGCCCCCCTCTACGCGACGATTGTCATCACTGCCAACGGTTTCTCTCAGACTGTGAATAGCGACAAGGCGACCGGTGCCTACAGTGTCGGCCTCTACCAAGGAATACCATTCACGTTGACTTTTACGGCGGCAGGATATGTCACGGTGAGGGTCGACATCACACCGAGCTCAGCAGCCATAACCCAAAATGTCAGTATGGCCGTCAGGGCAGACGGTCCCGACCTGATGATGACTGCAGTGACGCCCCCGGCCAGTGCCAACACCGGCCAGATGATAACGGTTCCGGTGACGGTGATGAACCAGGGAAACAGCGCTACAGCAACCCAGTTCCCGGTCAGCTTGTACCTGTGCGGCACGAGCGCCATCAGTACAAGCTGCACCAGTCTCGGCTCGCTGTACAGCAACTTGGCAGCCGGGGCCCTGCAGCAGCTTGTCTTCAGCGTCACGGTGCCTGTCGTGACCTCCGGAACCTATTACATCGGAGCGATAGCCGACCCCGCCAACCTCATCCCGGAATCCGACGAGACCAACAACGCCCTGGCCCAAAGCCCGACGGTGATAGGCAGTGGTCCGGACCTGGTGGTTACGGCAGTGACCTCCCCGGCCAATGCGGCGACCGGCCAGTGGATAAGGGTCCCGGTGACGGTAAAGAACCAGGGGACCGGCAACACGGGATCGCAGTTCCCGGTCGGCCTGTACCTGTGCGGCACGAGCGACATCAGCACGGGCTGCACCAGTCTCGGCTCGCTGCAAAGCAACCTCACAGCAGGCGCCCAGCAGCTGCTTAACTTCAGCATCCAGGTGCCTGCCGTGACCTCCGGGAGCTATTACTTCGGAGCGATAGCCGACACCGCCAACAGCATCCCGGAATCCGACGAGACCAACAACACCCTGGCCGGGAGCCCGACCACGATAGGTTACGGTCCGGACCTGGTTGCGACGGCAGTGACCTCCCCGGCCACTGCAGCATCCGGCCAGTGGATAACGGTCCCGGTGACGGTGAAAAACCGGGGGACCGGCGACACGGGATCGCAATTCCCGGTCGGCCTGTACCTGTGCGGTACCAGCACCATCAGCACGGACTGCACCAGCCTCGGCTCGCTGCAAAGCAACCTCCCGGCAGGCACCCAGCAGCAGCTTAACTTCAGCGTCCTGGTGCCTGCCGGAACCTCCGGGACCTATTACATCGGAGCGATAGCCGACCCCGCCAACAGCATCCCGGAATCCGACGAGACCAACAACACGCTGGCCGGGAGCCCGACGGTGATAGGCAATGGTCCGGACCTGGTGGTGACGGCAGTGACCGCCCCGGCCAGTGCGGCGACCAGCCAGTCGATAACGGTCCCGGTGACGGTGAAGAACCAGGGGACCGGCAACACGGGATCGCAGTTCCCGGTCGGCCTGTACCTGTGCGGCACGAGCGCCATCAGCACGGGCTGCACCAGTCTCGGCTCGCTGCAAAGCAACCTCACGGCAGGCGCCCAGCAGCAGCTTAACTTCAGCGTCCTGGTGCCTGCCGTGACCTCCGGGACCTATTACATCGGAGCGATAGCCGACCCCGCCAACAGCATCCCGGAATTCGACGAGACCAACAACACGCTGGCCGGGAACCCGACCACGATAGGCGGTGGTCCGGACCTGGTGGTGGCGGCAGTCACCTCCCCGGCCAGTGCGGCGACCGGCCAGGTGATAACGGTCCCGGTGACGGTGAAGAACCGGGGAACCGCCGACACGGGAGCGCAGTTCCCGGTCGGCCTGTACCTGTGCGGCACGAGCACCATCAGCACAAGCTGCACCAGCCTCGGCTCGCTGCAAAGCAACCTGGCAGCAGGCGCCCAGCAGCAGCTTAACTTCAGCGTCACGGTACCTGCCGTGACTTCGGGGACCTATTACCTCGGAGCGATAGCCGACCCCGGCAACAGCATCCCCGAATCCGACGAGACTAACAACACCCTGGCCGGGAGCCCGACCACGATAGGCAGTGGTCCGGACCTGGTGGTGACGGCAGTGACCTCCCCGGCCAGTGCGGCGACCGGCCAGGTGATAACGGTCCCGGTGACGGTGAAGAACCGGGGGACCGGCAACACGGGAGCGCAGTTTCCGGTCGGCCTGTACCTGTGCGGCACCAGCACCATCAGCACGGGCTGCACCAGTCTCGGCTCGCTGCAAAGCAACCTCACAGCAGGCGCCCAGCAGCAGCTTAACTTCAGCGTCACAGTGCCTGCGGTGACTTCGGGGACCTATTACCTCGGAGCGATAGCCGACCCAGCCAACAGCATTCCGGAGTCCGACGAGACCAACAACACCCTGGCCGGGAGCGCGACCACCATAGGCAGTGGTCCGGACCTGGTGGTGGCGGCAGTGACCGCCCCGGCCAGTACTGCGACCGGCCAGTCGATAACAGTCCCGGTGACGGTGAAGAACCGGGGGACCGGCAACACGGGATCGCAGTTCCCGGTCGGCCTGTACCTGTGCGGCACGAGCGCCATCAGCACGGGCTGCACCAGTCTCGGCTCGCTGCAAAGCAACCTCACAGCAGGCGCCCAGCAGCAGCTTAACTTCAGCGTCACGGTGCCTGCGGTGACTTCGGGGACCTATTACATCGGAGCGATAGCCGACCCAGCCAACAGCATTCCGGAGTCCGACGAGACCAACAACACCCTGGCCGGGAGCGCGACCGTGATAGATTACGGCCCGGACCTGGTGGTGGCGGTAGTGAGCACGCCGGCCAGTGCGGCGATCGGCCAGAAGATCAAGGTCCCGGTGACTGTGAGGAACCAGGGGACGGGGAACACGGGATCGCAGCTGCCGGTCGCCCTTTACCTGTGCAGTACGAGCGCCGTCAGCACAAACTGCACCGGCCTCGGCTCGCTGCAAAGCAACCTGGCAGCAGGCGCCCAGCAGCAGTTGAACTTCAGCGTCACGGTACCTGCCGTGACCCCGGGGACCTATTACATCGGAGCGATAGCCGACCCCGCCAACAGCATCCTGGAATCGGTAGAAACCAACAATACCCTGGCGGGGAGCCCGACCATCATAAGACAAAGGGCCGGCAATTGACGGTAACGTTCAAGGTGGGCGGTCACAGCCGCAATGGATGACGAGGGTGACGGGCTCACATCCTGTCCGAGCTACCACCGGTTTTACCCGTGGTAGCTCGGACCTTTGCGTTCCGCAGTGGTGGGCGTCGGCAAAAACAGCAGCGGCAAGTCAGGCCGTATTTTGAGGAGAGGAGGAAGCCATGATGAAGATCATCCGTTATCTCGTCCCGATACTTTTCCTGGCCCTGGTAACTGCATCGGCGCAGGCATTTACTCCGGGCAAGTCGTACCTTTCCCCCGGAAGGGCGCCGGCGCTCACCACCTTCACCCTGGGCAGCGATGCCTCCGGTGTCATCCAGACCATCAACAACATCGTCAACATGACGGTGGTATCCAGGGATGCCAATGCCCTGAAGGCAGAGTACCGGGCCGGATTCGTGCAGGGCAAGCTGCAGGGGAAAAGCATCCTCTCGGCCAGGGATAACGCCTGGGACAACGCTTACCTTACCGACCCTTCCCATACCTTCCCGAAGCAGCTCGGTCCAAGCGGGGCAGAACTGAACAAGGCGGCCGACCTTCTGAACGCTAACTATGCTGCCTTGGTCGGGTACCTGGAGAATCCCCAGACAGACGCGGTTACCGGCTACCGACTGAAAAGGCTCCTGTTCCGGATGCTCGGCATCTACCACGGGGTCGTGCTCGACCAGCCGGCCGATCTCGACTTTTCCGGAACCTGGCTCCCCGACCTCACGTATTTTCAGGCCGGTGAGCTTTCCCTTGGCTATGAAACCTCCAACCTCACCTTCATGGATCTCTACTTCGTGAATGCTTTCTGCGACCTGATGGACGTCATCAGCTTTCTGGATCTGCCTCCCGGGACGCCCAGACCTGGCGATGTCCCGGACAAGTGCTCCGCCTTTTTGAAGCGCACGGGAAGCGAAGTCATCCTGACCCACAATTCGTGGATGGGGTTCCTTTCCCAGACCATGACGCAGACGCTCGCCGTCAACGACGACCTGCTCACCTTCAACGCCGCAACGCCCGGCCTGATCGGCTCATCAACCGACTTCGGCTACAACAACAAGGGGATCATGTTCAACGAGACCACGCACCGGATGTCCTACAGCCAAGTCAAGCCTCTGGGGCTGTGGATCTTCTGGCGGGCGGCGCTGGCGGAGCAGTTTTCGGCATCCATCACTGATTTCTTCGACGCCATCTCCCTCGACAACACGGGAAGCTACCTGAACGGCTACATGCTGGCCGACGCCAACACGGGCGAAACCGGTCTCGTCGAGATGTCCTATCGCTGCTTCGTCTACTACCGTTCGACCGGCGGTCCTTACACGGTCAGCAGCCTCTCGCTGGATGGCGGCACCTGCTCGACCGACTACGATGGTGAGATGGTCACTCCAGGGTACCTGATGGGAATCAACTATCCCGCCTCGCTGCAGGTGCGAAACGATCTACAGTCGACTGATAACCGTCCGGAGAGGCGGGTGCAGTTCAACAGATGGCTGCCGATGGTGACCAATGTGCAGATTGCCAAAAACGTCATCACCTACACGGATCCCAACAATCCCCTCTCCATCTTCGGGCGCTGGGACCTTGGGTACGGGGTGACCGATTATCCCAAGCAGGTTCCTGACGGGGCGGTCGACTCCAAGGTGGGGTCAACGGAGATGGTACGCTCCTTCATGGAATTGTCGGGAAATCTAGACGCCTCGGCGACAAGCACAGGCTTCTGGATGCTTTTCGGCACGCCGGAAGTAAAGGGGAAACCGTTCATCTGGAGCGAGTCGCTGTGGAGCTCGCAGTTATTGCGGGATGTGCCGGACAGGCTGGACGGAAAATTCACGCTGATCCCCCTGTATCTGAGGTAAGGCGAGAGCCGGCAAGCCCAAAGAGGGGTGCCGGGGTGAAATGGAATGGCCGGGCCTTCGGGCCTGGCCATTTCGACACACTCCGCTAATGCCAACGTCCCTCGACCGCATTTCGTTCTCGGTGCCCCAGGTTTCCTTTTTTTCTTCGATCCGCCATTTGGGTCCTCTTGTACCCTCTGGATTACTGAGATGCCCGCAGAACCAGAGGGACCCAAGCGAGAATCAGAGGCTCTGATACAATGGAGCAGCTAATCAGGCACTTCAGCAGAAGCGGAGGGTGCCTTCCGGCTCCGGCAGATTCCCGAGCATGCGATACAAGATGACTTTATGCACACAGATTCTGCAGAGCCATAAATAAGGAATAAAAGCATTGATGGTACCGCGATTCGAATTAAAGGGGCCATTTGGGGGGAAGTTACCCAAAACTCGAGGGAAAAATGGACGAGGAAAAGAACCCCGTATCAAAGGAGGAGAAGGCTGAGATAACGCTGAAACAAACCGGCGTCTTCGGAAAAGTAAAGCTCTATTTCAAAATGCTAGGTCCCGGCCTCATCACAGGGGCCTCAGATGACGATCCTTCCGGCATTGGTACTTACTCCCAGACCGGAGCCCAGTTCGGCTTCGCACAACTCTGGACCGCCGTGTTCTCTTTTCCATTGATGGCGGGAATCCAGGAAATATGCGCCAGGATCACCTTGCACACAGGCAGAAGCCTCACAGAACTCATCTGCCTGAACTATTCGAGACCGATTCTCTACTTCTGCGTCTCTCTCCTATTCCTAGCCAATACATTCAATCTTGGGGCCGATCTGGGAGCAATGGCGGCGGCGTGCAGATTGGTCGTCGGCTTGCCATTCATCGTCTGGCTCGTGGCCATAACCGTCTTCAGCACGCTGCTCCAGATCTTCATGGATTACAAGAAGTACGCCCAAGTATTGCGTTATCTCACGTTGTCGCTGCTGGCGTACGTCCTGGTCTTTTTTGTCACGCCGACCGACTGGGAACAGGTAATGCGGAACACCCTGATCCCGTCCTTCGAGTTCAACAAGGATTATCTCCTTAATCTTGTAGCCATCCTGGGTACGACCATTTCTCCCTATCTCTTTTTCTGGCAAACCAACCAGGTGGTCGAAGAGGAAATAGCCGAGGGCAAAGTAACGACATCGGCCCGCAAAGGTGTGAGTAAGGTGGAGTTGAAATGGATGCGCACCGATGTTGTCTCAGGGATGCTCTTTTCCAACGTCATCATGTGGTTCATAATCGCCACGGCCGCGTCCACCTTTTTCAAGCACGGTTTCACAAAAGTTGACAGTGCACTTGCCGCGGCAAAAATGCTCGAACCCATTGCGGGGCGTTTTGCCTCGCTTGTCTTCGCCGTCGGCATAGTCGGCACGGGGCTTCTCGCCGTCCCGATACTCGCCGGTTCTGCGGCCTATGCAGTAGCGGAAACCTTCAAGATGAGGAAAGGACTGTATCGCAAGTTGCACGAGGCCCCAGGTTTCTATGGGATCCTCACCATCGCCACGTTGACTGGATTCTTGATAGACCTCACCGGCATCGACCCGATCAAGGCGCTGTACTATGCAGCGGTACTAAACGGGCTCGCCGCGCCGCCGTTGTTGCTAATGATTATGCTGATAAGCAGTAACAGCGGCATCATGCAGGACAAGGTCAATACCCCACTCTCTGCTGGACTGGGATGGACCACGACCGTCGCCATGACCATAGCGGCTCTCGCACTCCTTGCCAGTTTAGTGTCTTGAACCATCCGGATCTATCCAGCCAAATCCCGGTTGGAGCACAACGGCCCTCTCATTTGAGGCCCCAGTGCGCTCTTTTTGATCCTTTTGTTTTCTCTGGGTTCCATGCTCTCTTCTTACCAACGACGATGACACACACCCACCACTTCTTCTTTCCACCCAACAAAATATCCTGCCTCTTGACTTACGAGAAACTTGCGAGTAATGTTTCTGCACCTACGCTTGTGCAGGAGTGCGCTATGACGCCTAAACAGATGAAAGTTCTGCAGTTTATCTCGGAGTTCCAGGAAAAGAACGGATACCAGCCTTCGCAAGCGGAGATCGCCAAGGGATGCGGCTTCGAGTCGCTGGGGACGGTGCAGCATTATCTGCGGGTGCTGGAGAGGGACGGGCATCTGGCCAGGCAGTGGAACGCGAAGAGGGGACTGCAGCTGGCTGGGGCGGAGAGTCAAAAAAGCAATCCCCCCTATCCCCCCTTTATCAAGGGGGGGACGCGTAGTGCACCTTTATCTGCGGTTGCGGCCAAGTTGACTTCGCCGGCGAGTTTGCCTTCTATCTTCGAGCTGCCGCTGGTCGGGATCGTGGCGGCGGGGAGACCGGTGGAGGCGTTTCAGCTGTCGGACGCCATCGAGGTTCCTTCGGCGATGGCGGGTCCGGGCAACGTGGTGTACGAGGTGCGCGGCGACTCCATGGTGGAGATGGGGATCATGGACGGCGACTTCGTGGCGGTCCACCCCCAGGCAGTCGCGGAGAACGGACAGACGGTGATCGCGGAAGTGAACGGCTCGATCACCATCAAGAAGTATTTCAGAAAGGGGAACGTGATCGAACTGCGCCCGGCCAACGCGGCCATGCAGCCGATCATGGTCACCGACGACGACGATTTCCAGATCAGGGGCGTGCTGGTCGGCTCCATGAGGTTTTACAAGAAGTGGACAGGGAAATCCTCCACATAACCATCCCCGATTTTCCCATCGCTCTTGCTCGTGTCATCCATTCCAACCTGCGCGGCAGGCCGGTGGCGGTGGCTCCGCTCAACTCGGAGCGGGCGCTGTTGCAGTGCGTGTCGCAGGAGGCGGCCTCGGACGGCGTGCATGCCGGCACTCCCATCTTCCAGGCGAAGAAGGCCTGCCCGTCTCTCATCGTGATCGCTCCTGACCCGCACCTGACGGCCAAGGCCAGCCAGGCGCTCTCGGAACTGTCGGCTGAGTACACGCCGATGGTCGAGCCGGGTGCCGGAAGGGTATTCCTCGATGTCACCGCATCCCGGCGGCTGTTCGGACCGGCGCGCGACGTGGCGGCACGGCTGGAACGGGAGATAGCTGGTCGGCTGAGCCTGGAGGCGATGGCGGGGGCGGGGATCAACAAGCTCGTCTCGAGGGTGGCGGCCGATGTCATGCAGGAGCCCGGGCTCTACGATGTCTTCCACGGCTCGGAGCGGCATTTCCTGGCTCCTTTCCCGGTCTCGGTTTTACCCGGAGTCGGAGAGGCAAGGCAGATGCTGCTGTTCCGCGATCTGAACCTGCAGCGGGTGGAACAGGTCGCCTCGCTGTCGGTTCCGCAGCTGCGGCTGGCGGTGGGGCCTTTCGCGCCGCTCCTGCATGATCGCGCCTGCGGCATCGACCGCTCTCCGGTGCAGCCACCGAGGCTGAGCACAGAGATCGTCGAGGAAGGGCTGCTCGACCAGGAGGAAAACGACGACAGGGTGCTTTTGTGCGAACTGCTGCGCCTGGTAGAAGGATGCGGGATGAGGCTGCGCCGGCTGAGGAAGGGTGCGCGCAAGATCTCGCTATCGGTTATGTACGCGGACGGGGTGACCGAAGAGGGGAAGAAAATCCTGGCCATGCCGACTTCGCTGGACCTGTTGCTGCTTCCCGAGGTCGAGGCGCTGTTTTTTACCACCTGCAAGAGACGGCAACGGGTGCGGGGACTTAGGCTTAGCTGCGATCAAGTCGCCGAAGATGCGGGACAGCTGGATCTTTTCGCGCCGCCGGCGGAACTGGTCGCATCCAAGAAGAAGTGCGACCTGCAGGAGACGCTGGACGCCTTGCGGGAAAAGCACGGCAAGAATGTGGTGCGTTGGGGAAAAGGCGTGCCGGTCAGAAAGGAAAAGCTGACAACGAGCGAACCGGCAGCGGTGTGGGACCCGGAGCAGAACCGGTATATGACTTTGACTAAAAACTAATAACTTATTCATCAAGGATGATGGGGATGCAAGGGATAAAGGAAAACCACTAAGGAGCCTCACGTTCTGGGCAATGAAAGGCTTAAATGCAATCCCCCCTTTCCCCCCTTTATCAAGGGGGGGACCTGAAAGTAGGCTGTTCAGCATGTCCCTTGATGGGGCTGTAAATAGTTAAGTTACGGTTCATCACGTCCCTTGATCTGGCTCGTCTTTATCCCTTTCATCCCCTCCATCCCTGTTCAATTTGTTTTGGGAATTGAACTCTTTTGAGGCTGGTTCAGATGTTTGTTCACCTGCACGTTCATTCCTCACTGTCTCCCAACTGGGGCGTTCACTCGCCGGAGGTGCTCTGCGCCAGGGCTGTTGAAATCGGCTGCCCGGCCCTCGCGCTGACGGACCGAAACGGGCTCTACGCCATCCCCCGCTTTCTGGAGGTAGCACGGGAGGCGGGCATTGCACCGATCATCGGCACGGAAGCGGTTACCGACCAAAACCGCGCTCTTCTCCTTGCCCGCAACCAGGAAGGTTACGCCAATATCTCCCGCCTCCTTTCCGACCTCCACTGCCGCAAGGGATTCGACCTGGTTCAGGCTCTGGCTGAGTACCGGCAAGGGGTGGTGGTCCTCTCGGACGATCCCAAGGTGCTCGCGGCCCTGAAGCGGGTCTCGGACGAGGCTCTTTTCGTGGAGCTTTCTCCCGGCCACGCGCTGCACCGTGCGCTCGCGCTCGCGCGCGAGATGCGTCTTCCGCCGGTCGCCACCTCGCGCGCTCTTTTGCTGGACAGGCAGGATCTCCACCTGCACAGGGTCCTCCGGGCCATCCACCTGAACACCAAGCTTTCCCGGCTCAATCCCGAGGACACCGCCTGCGACTCCGATCTCCTCTACCATCCAGACAAGATTGCCGAGTTCTTCCCGCACTGCCCGCAGGCGCTGGACAATACGCTGCAGGTCGCCGACCTCTGCCGCCATGACTGGGATTTCTCCAGCACCATCTTCCCCGCCTTCCGCGACTTCGCCAACGGCACCGCCTTTGACGAACTGCGCCGCCGCTCGCGGGAAGGGGCGCTGTGGCGCTACGGCAAAATCGATGCTGCCGTCGAGACCCGCCTGCACAAGGAACTTTCCATCATCCGCGACAAGGGCTTTGCCCACTATTTCCTGGTGGTGGAGGAGATCTCCAAGCAGTCGCAGCGCACCTGCGGCAGGGGAAGTGCTGCCGCCTCGCTGGTCGCCTACTGCCTCGGCATCACCCATGTCGACCCCATCAAGCACAACCTCTTCTTCGAACGGTTCTTAAACGAAGGGAGAACCGACCCGCCCGATATCGACATGGATTTCCCGTGGGACGAGCGGGATGACATCCTGGACTTCGCTTTCGCACGCTACGGCGCCAAGCGTGCCGCCATGGTTTCCAACCACGTCGGCTTCAAAGGAAGATCGGCCCTGCGCGAGGTCGCCAAGGTGTACGGGCTGCCGGACTTCGAGATCAAGGAGATGACCGAGCGCATCTCCGGTTACTGGAAGGCTGAACAGAGCGCAGCGGCCATTGCCGGCCATCCCCTTTTCAAGGGGGAAGAGCTGTCCCAGGACTGGCAGGAGATCCTCTCCACGGCACGGCAACTGAACGGTCAATTGCGCCATCTCTCCCTGCATTGCGGCGGCATCGTCATCGTGCCGGACGAGATCCGCAAGTACGTCCCGGTGGAACTGTCGCGCAAGGGGCTGCCGCTCATCCAGTGGGAGAAGGACCAGGCCGAGGACGCCGGGCTGGTGAAGATCGACATCCTCGGCAACCGCTCTCTCGCCGTGGTGCGCGACGCCATGGCCGCCGCCAGGGCAAACTGCGGGGTGGAGATCGATTACGCATGCTGGCAGCCGCTGGAGGATGAGAAGACCTGCAGCATGCTGCGCAGCGGCCTCACCATCGGCTGTTTCTACCTCGAATCGCCTTCCATCCGCCTGCTGCTTAGGAAGATCTGGAGCACCACCGCGCCGCCGGTCACCTTCAACTTCGACATCTTCGAGGTGCTGGTGCAGGCGTCGTCCATCATCAGGCCGGCAGCGAACAGCTTCATCCAGGAGTACGTGGCGCGCATGCAGGGTAAGCCCTGGGCGCACCTGTATCCGCTTTTGGAAAGCGTGCTGGACGAGACGCTGGGTATTGCCATCTACCAGGAGCAGATCACCCAGATCGCCATGGAACTGGCCGGCTTCTCCGCCAGTGACGGGGATCAGCTCCGCAAGGTGATCACCAAGAAGCACAAGGAAAAAAGGCTGGCCGATTTCCGTCTGAAATTTTTTGCCGGAGGCACTGCCAAGGGGGTGAGCGGGCAGGTCCTGCAGGCGGTCTGGGAGCAGATCCTCTCTTTCGCCGGCTACTCTTTCTGCAAGCCGCACTCGGCAAGCTACGCCCTTTTGAGCGCCAAGGCTGCCTACATGAAGGCACATTTCCCCGCCGAGTTCATGGCCGCCGTCATCTCCAACCAGGGGGGGTATTACTCGGCCTTCGCCTATATTTCCGAGTGCCGCAGGCTCGGCATCGCCATCCTGCCACCGGATATAAACGAAAGCGAGCACCGCTATACCGGACGGGATAAAATTCTGCGCGTGGGGTTGATGCAGATCGACGGCCTGACCACGGACGGTGCCGACAAATTGCTGAAGGAGCGACACGAAAAGGGGAAATTTCTCTCCTTCCAGAATTTTTTACGCAGAGTGGGCGCGGCCCGTTCGGACGTGGAACGTCTTATCAAGGGAGGCTGCTTCGATACTTTGGAAGGAAAAGAGAAACGTCCCGCCCTGCTCTGGGAACTGCTGCATTTCCAGCAGCAATCGAGCGGACTTCTCTTCGAGCAGAAAACCGAGCTGCCGCAGGCGCCCCCTTACGACGCGAAGACGGTGCTGCGGCAGGAGGCCGAGACCCTGGGCTTCCTGGTCTCGGTGCATCCGCTCACGCTCTACAAGGAGCAGTGGCTGCGGCACCGGCCCATCAAGGGTGCCGACTTGATCAACTATGCAGGGAAGTGGGTGACCATGGTCGGCTGGTGGATCACCACCAAGATGGTGGAGGACAAGCACGGCCGGCCGATGGAGTTCGTCTCCTTCGAGGACGTCACCGCCATCTTCGACGCCACCTTTTTTCCCGATGTCTATGCGCGCTTTTGCAGGAAGCTGTCGCTGAGGCGGCCGTATCTTTTGAAGGGGATCGTGGAAGTTGAATTCGGAGTGGCGACGCTCAGGGTGAAGTGGGTCGGATTTCTTGATTGACCCCGCAGCCGTTGTCCCCTCGCCCCCCGGGAGAGGGTGGCCGGAGGCCGGGTGAGGGAAGCCGGCAGCGGCCGGTATGGTGGATAGGCGGAAAGGGCTCTCGGGCGTTGGTGATGGAAAGGCAATCCCCCCTGTCCCCCCTTTATCAAGGGGGGGACGTAAGGGCTGCCCTTTTGCTAAAGGACGGGTGACCCTTTGCTAAAGGACTGGAGTAAGGGCTGCCCTTTTGCTAAGGACTGGAGTAAGGGCGACGCCTTTAGCCAGGGGAGAACGGATGGCTCGCTTTCCACTCCAGGGAGGGATAAGCAGGACTATTTTTCCTCCGGCGGCAGGGGGGAGGCGATGAAATGGTAGAGGATGGCGACAATGATGGTGATTACTGCAAGTGTCACTGCCAGATGCTTGCCGTGCCAGAGGCCGTGAAACCAGTCATTGAACTGCTGTCCGAGCAGGTTGGCCTTGCCCCCCAGCATCTCCAGGTTCCGCTGGTACACCTTGGAAGTGTCGATCTGGTCACCCAAAGGATTGTCAGCGGGTTCGCCGGCGGTCAGATAGATGACCAGGGCGCTGACCAGGCCGATGGATAGTATGGCAGCGGTGATGAAGTTGACATGGCTTCGCTGTCTGTTGTCAGGCTGATTCATATCAGAGAGGCTCCCTGTTTGTCAAAGTCCAGTATTTACCCTAAATGTCCCGGTTTGCAAAGGAGAACGAAGAGTATGGCTGTAAGGAATAGGCAGCTTCCCTCACCCCGGCCCTCTCCCGGAGGGCGAGGGGGAGTTGCGGTGAGGTCGAAGGAGTGGGCATGCTCTTCCAGCCCACCTAGGAAGGTCTAGGGTAGAGTCTGCTCTGTTCCTGTTTGAAAAGACGGCCGCAACGTCCCCTCCCCCGAACGGGGGAGGGTCAGGGAGGGGGAACCCAGGTGGGCGAATGGATGCCGTTACGCGTTTCGGTACAGCGCTTCCCCCTCCCGGCCTCCCTGTACAGACCGGAGTCAAGGGTTACAAGTGTTCGGGGGAAGGGGCTTCGGACAAAGGCGGATATTGATCCATTATGACGAAAAGCGGGGAGAGCCCTCGGGCGCCGACGAAAAAGGCCCGGCTCCTTTTGCAGGGAGCCGGGCCTCGTTTTCGGGGGGCTGGAAGGCTTGGCTAGTCGACGGACTTCCTGAGGAAGGTCGGGATGTCGTACTGGTCCTCGTCGTCCATCATGTAGCTGCGCTGCCTCATCTGGGTCTCGCGCTGCTGCTGCTTCTCGCGGATGAAGGTCGGGATCTCGCGGTTGATCTCGGGCTGCCGCGCGATCGGGGAGACGTTCTTCAGCTCGTGACGGCCTTTCTCCAGGTCGAAACGGTCGCCGAAGCCGGTGGCGATGGCGGTGATCTTGATGGTCTCGCCCAGGGTCTCGTCGATGACCAGACCGACGATGATGTTGGCGTCCTCGTGGACTTTCTCGTGAATGATCTTGCTGGCGGCGTCGAACTCGTCCATGGTCATGGCGGCGGAGCCGGAGATGTTGACCAGCACGCCCTTGGCGCCGGAGATGTCGATGTCCTCAAGCAGCGGAGAGGAGATGGCCCTAACGGCCGCGTCGACGGCACGGTTCTCGCCGGTGCCCAGGCCGATGCCCATCATGGCCATGCCGCGCTCGCTCATGATCGCCTTGACGTCGGCGAAGTCGACGTTGATCAGGCCGGACTGGGTGATCAGGTCGGAGATGCCCTGCACCGCCTGGCGCAGCACGTCGTCGGAGGGCTTGAAGGCGTCCAGGATGGACATGGACTTGCCGGCCAGCCCGAGCAGACGGTCGTTGGGGATCACGATCAGGGAGTCGACGTGCTTTTTGAGCTCCTTGATGCCGTCCTCCCCCTTGGCCAGACGCTGGCGGCCTTCGCGGGTGAATGGCTTGGTGACCACGCCGACGGTGAGTGCGCCCTGCTCGCGTGCCACTTCGGCGATGATCGGGGCAGCACCGGTGCCGGTGCCACCGCCCATGCCGGCGGCGATGAATATCATGTCGGCGCCCTGCAGCGCCTCGGTAAGCTTTTCTTTATCTTCCAGCGCGGCGTCGCGGCCGACGTTGGGGTTGGCGCCCGCACCAAGGCCCTTGGTGAGCTGGGTGCCGATCTGGATCTTCACCGGCGCTTTCGACATGCGCAGCGCCTGGGCGTCCGTGTTGGCCACGATGAAATCGACACCGAGAATGCCGCTCGCCATCATGGTGTTGACCGCGTTGCCGCCGCTGCCGCCGACGCCAATTACCTTTATTTTCGCACTTTGATCGATGCTCTCATCGAACTGAAACATGAACCGCCCTCCCTTGTCGCGCCCCCCGGCGAAAGTCAATAAATTAACCGCCTTTATACTACGTTTTAGTTTTCATTGGAAGCCGAAAATGCCCCGACTTTTCCTTTTTCTTAGAAAAATTCTCCAAACCAATCCTTCATTCTCTTGCTCACCCGGCGGAACACGGTGTCGTCGCTTTGCTGGGTCGGGAACTCGTGGACACCCACGTTTTTGGAGCCGTACACCACCAGGCCGACGCCGGTGGCATAGACCGGGGAGTTGACCACGTCGGTGAGGCCGCCGATCTTCTGCGGAAGGCCGCGGCGCACCGGCAGGTTGAAGATCTGCTCGGCCAGTTCGGGCATCCCTTCCAGGATGGTGCTGCCGCCGGTGATCACCACGCCGGAGGCGATCATGTCTTCCAGGCCGCTCTTGACGATCTCGCGGTTGACCAGGGTGAAGATCTCCTCCACGCGCGGCTCCAGGATCTCGCAGAGCAGCTGGCGGGAGAGTACGCGCGGCTTTCTGCCGCCCACGCTGGGGACTTCGATGGTCTCGTCTTTGCCGACCAGCGACGACAGGCAGCAACCGTACTTCTGCTTGATGCGCTCGGCCTCGGCCATCGGGGTGCGAAGCCCGACGGCGATGTCGTTGGTCAGGTGGTTGCCGCCCAGGGAGAGGACGGAGGTGTGCTTGATGGCGCCATCCACGAAGATGGCGATGTCGGTGGTCCCGCCGCCGATATCGACCAGCGCCACGCCGAGTTCCTTCTCGTCGGGGGAGAGCACGGCCTCGGAGGAGGAGAGCTGTTCCAGGACGATGTCCGCCACCTCGAGACCCGCGCGGTTGCACGATTTCACGATGTTCTGGGCGCTCGCCACCGCGCCGGTGACGATGTGCACCTTGGCCTCCAGGCGCACGCCGCTCATGCCGAGGGGCTCGCGGATGCCGTCCTGGTCATCGATGATGAACTCCTGGGGAAGGATGTGGATCACCTCCCGGTCCATCGGGATGGCGATGGCCTTGGCCGCCTCGATGACGCGCTTGACGTCTTCGGGGGAAACCTCGCGGTTCTTGATGGCGATCACGCCCTGGGAGTTGAACCCCTTGATGTGGCCGCCGGCTATTCCGGCGTAGACCGACTTGATCTCGCAGCCTGCCATGAGCTCCGCTTCCTCGACCGCCTTCTTGATGGCAGCCACGGTGCTCTCGATGTTGATCACCACCCCTTTGCGGAGCCCCTTGGACGGGCTGGTACCGATCCCGACGATGTCGAGGCCGTCCTCGGTCAGGTTCCCCACGATGGCGCAGATCTTGGTCGTGCCGATGTCGAGGCCCACGATCAGATTATCTCTTCTGCCGGACATAACTCCCCCCTTTCGCTACACTTTTTTAACTATTATTTTGTCACCGTAATCAAGATCGATGTAATCGAGTGCATGCATCTGCATCTGCGGCTTCAGATCGCCGTAGATGCCGGCAAAGCGGGCAAGCTTGTCCTCGAAGCCGCCGTTGCCGAGTTTTACCGGTACCCCGCCCACCATGGTGAAGAGGGTGAAACCGTACCCTTTGTCGTAGTGGATCTCCGAGACGTCCTCCAGGGTGAAGGACTTGCCCGCCTTCAGCGTGTCGATCAGCGCGAGCGCGTTTTTCAGAGCGTCGCGGCAGCCGCCGGGATCCTTGGACATATCCTCCTCGGTGACGCCGGTGATCAGCGGGTAGTCCAGCCGGTCCCCTTCCTGCAGCGCCTTGAAGAGCTGTCCCTTGGGATCCACGTAGTAGAGGCAGCCGACGTTGGCGACGGCCTTGGGGGTGCGCTCGGACAGGGTGATCGACAGCGTGTGCGGGAAATAGCGGTGAACCTGAACCTGCTCGACCCAGGGGTTCTTGGAGAGCTGTTCAACCACCCCTTTCAGCTTCAAGCGGAGCATGGAGTCGCCCGGTTTGACGCCGGACAGGGCGATCACTTCGTTCCTGGTGAGTTTCTTGAGCGGCGAGACCTCGATGGTTTCCAGGCGCAGCAGCGTGGTGCGGGAGATCACGCGGTAGAGCTGCCAGCTGCCGGCACCGACGGCGGCGCAGATGGCTGCTGCCCCGATCCCCCTGGAAAGCCAGGTGAGGATGGGGCGCCAGTTGATCGGCTTGCGCTTCTTGGGCACCTTTTTCACCCGATTATGGGCTACCTGGCGCTGGCGCTCTTTTTTTGTATGCAGATCTCGCATCTGAATACCCCCACCTCATCACGCGCGGCACGATTGCCGCACACCCAGTTCAATAAATTCCAGAGCTGATACTGCTACTTCACTTTACTGCTACAAGCGGCTTCCATCTCCCCCTCTCCCGCGGGAGAGGGCCGGGGTGAGGGAAGCCTCGTATCTTCGTGGAAGATCCCCTCACCCTGACCCTCTCCCGGAGGGAGAGGGAACCTACTTCTTCTCCCTCTCTTTCCAGGAGAGGGCTGGGGTGAGTGATAAAATATTCCGCGGACTTCTGAGGCAGGACACTAGAAGATCGCGGGAATGACATGCACCGAGCAGTCGGTTCATGTCCCGGCAGCGTCGCGCTGCTTGGCGAGATTGCTTCGCCCCCTACGGGGCTCGCA
>DATFAB010000057.1:0-24234 GCA_035255025.1 Geomonas sp. | reverse complement strand
AAGCTCCTTATCACCTGCAAGGTGATCAAGATCTTCGGCCCGCTGGTGCAGGTGGAAGGCGAGGTAAGCCAGGGTGGCGAGGTGCTTGCCACCGCGACCGTCACCTTGGCCATGACGGCTGGGAGCCAGCCGTAAGAGCTGTCATGGCCTGCAGCGCTGCTCTTTCCTGCTGGCGATGTCCTTCGCTACGCGGCCTCCCTTCTAGGGGGACAACAAGTAACACCATCCTCCCCCCGGTCCTTTCCTTGAAGGAGAGAGGGCCCTGTACTAGTGGAATGAGAATGCCAGACGCGTTGAGCTTTTTGCCCATCGCCGATAGAGGGACCCTGCCATGACCAGACTTTTCATCGCGCTGCTGGCGCTTTTGATAACGGCCTTCTCCGCCCATGCCGCCGATCCAGCGGTCGAGGCCCTCGAGACGCTGCGGCGCGGTTTTGCCGGCACCTCGGATTTCACCGCGGAAATCACCCAGGAAAAGCACCTGGCCCTGATGAAAAAGAAGATGGTCTCCAAGGGGACCGTCCGCTTCAAGAAGCCGGATACCTTCTTTATGGAACTGTACCCGCCTCATCCGAGCCGGCTGATGCTGAAGGACAACGTGATGACCATGCGCCTTCCCGAACAGTCGGTGACCGAGAAGGTTGTGCTGCCGCCCGAAGAGGGACTGAAAAAATGGTTCTCCTTCCTGGGAAAGCCCATTACCAGCTTGCCCGAGGGGGCCGACGTGAAGGCTGAACGGCGCGGCAGGTTCTGGAACCTGCAGATCTTCCCCAAAAAACAGGGGGCGGTGAAACAGCTGGCGCTCACTTTCGACCTGGAGGGGAAGATCAGCCGAATCGTCATCGACGAGCGGAACAAGGACCAGACCATCCTCTCCTTCAAGAACGTCCGCCGTAACGTCGGGTTGAAGGATGCCGACTTCAGGGTGGAGTGACCGAACGAGAACGATCCATTTCGCACCACTACGTTCAATGGAGAAACCAACCGTGCCTTCCACCTCGTTGAGCCTGTTCCTGAAAAGCCTGCTCCTTTTCCTGATCCTCTCTGCGCTCTCCGCCTGCGCCACCGTCAAAAAGCCGCTCACCGGCATCGTCGCCGGGCGCGAGGTGGAGACGCTGCAGTCCTCCATATCTGTTTCCGTGAAGAGCGGCGAGCATACCACCAGCGGCCGCGGCTATCTCATCTACAAGTCGCCCGACCGCTTTCACCTGGCCCTGCTCTCCCCCTTCGGGCTGACCGTCTTCGAGGTCTTCATCGACGGGGAAGATATCACCTGCCTGGTGCCCAGCAAGCAGATGGCCTACCGCGGGCGCTTCTCCCAGCTTCCCGACAACAGCCCGCTGCAGAGCATGGCCATCATGAAGTGGGTGCAGGTCCGTCCCGCCCCCGGCACTGTTCCGCCCGGCACCAAGGAAACCACCGATCCTTCCGGAGACCATTACTACTTCGACGAAAACGGGCTGGTTGACCGCAAGGTTTCCCCGGACGGTGACAAGGTCGCCTACCAGGACTACAGCAACCTGGACGGCGTGGCCTTCCCCGAATCCATCGTGATCGGCAGCCGGTTCGGCACCGTGGTAAAGATCATTTTCGACGAGCCGCAGATCAACCAGCCGGTGGAAGAGGCGGCTCTCAAGCCTGTCACCGAGGGGTACAATGTCCGCCCCCTGACCGAGTTCAAGGGCTTTTAGAGAGCGATGCCCATCCTCACCAGGCTTGCCGCCCTTACCAAAACCGCCGTTGCCGCCCATCTGGAATGGATGTACCGGGTTACCACCAGGTATCCCCTGCGGGTGATGTCGGTCTCCCTGGTCCTGCTTGCCCTGTCGGCGGTTTCCATCTTCAGCATCCGCTTCGAAACGGACTTCTTCAAGCTGTTCCCCTCCCAGCGCGGCGCCCTGCGTCTCTTCCTTGACACTCTCAACTGGAGCGGCAGTTCGCGGGAAGCCTACTTCCTCCTGGAAGGCGACCGCGACTCGCTGCTTCGGGAGGGGGAGGTCTTTGCCGGCCGGCTGAAGGCCCTCCAGGTCGACGGCCAGCCCGCCTTCGAGAAGGTTATCTACCGCACCTTCGACCCGGCCGAAGCCGCTTCTTTTGCCTCCTTCGTCTCCTATGCGGTAACCAGGCCGCAGCTCTTCCTGTCGCCCGGCCAGGTCCCCGACTATGCCGGGAGGTTAAGGCCGGCCAGCATGGACGCTGCGCTGAAGCGGGCCCAGGCGGAACTGGCGAGCCAGGCGGGCATGGCCGCCCGCGACATCATCGCCGCCGACCCTCTCTACCTGCGGGACCTGGTGCTGCCACGCCTCAAGAAGGCGAGCCAGTCGCTTGATCTCGACCCCGCCTCGCCGTACTTCCTGTCGCGCGATGGGCGGGTGCTGATCATCATCGCCCAGACCGCTCACTCCGTGCAGGACATCGACTTCGCCAGGAAAATGGTGGCCGGCATCAACGCTGCCCGTCGCGGCTTCACGGTGCATATCTCCTGCACCGGTGCCCAGGTCGCGGCCGTCATCGACGAAGCGACCATGAAGCGTAACGTGCTGGAAAGCATCGTTTCCTCGCTGGTGGTGGTGCTCGGGCTTTTCTATCTCACCTACCGGCGGGTTATGCCGACCATGCTGATCCCCGTCATCCTGCTGTTCGGAGTCGCGCTGGCCTTGGGGACCGCCGGGCTGTTCCTTCGCTCCATACACATCATCTCGTTTGCCTTCATGGCCCTCATCATCGGCATCGGCACCGACTACTCGATCCATATCTACGACCGTTTCTATTCCGAGCGCTCGGCCGGTACCGGCACCGAGGAGGCCCTGCGGCTCGCCATCATCCAGACCGGCCACGGCGTCTATACCGCCGCTACCACGACTGCTTTTCCCTTCCTGATGCTGATGGTCTCGGACGTGCGGGCGCTCTTCGAGCTGGGACTTCTGGTGGGGCTCGGGGTGATCTTCTCGATGTACGCCTCCTTCCTGTTCCTGCCGCCGCTATTGATCTACGCCGAGCGGCGTTGCCCGGCCAAGGGGTACAAGCCGCTGCCAGGCTTCGCCCTCGGCTCGCTGTGGAAGTGGAGCCGAAGGGTCCCCAGGCGCACCGTCGCGGTTTCCCTGCTGCTGATCGCCTCGCTGCTGGTGGCAGGCTGTTACCTCCGTTTCGAGGAAGACCTGAAGAACCTTCAGCCCAAGCATTCCGAGGCCTTCCTGACCGCGCAGAAGATCGAGAACCACCTGAGCCTGTCGCCCAGGCAGATGCTGGTTGCGGTGGAGGGAAAGGAACTGGAGGACGTCCTCGCCCGCGGTTCCCGGGTCGACCGCTTGCTGGAGGGATACCTGCAAAAAGGAGAGCTGGCCGGCTATTCCTCTCTGGAGCAGGTGATAAACGGTCAAGAACTGCAGGCGGAGGTGCTGGGTGGGCTTCGTACTGCCCTGGCAGGCGAGCGTCCGGGTGACGAGCTTCGGCGGGCACTGGAGAGAGACGGTTTTGCGGCTGACATGTTCCAGCCGGTGATCACGGGCTTGGGCGGGCTGGCAGCGACAGCCCCGGTTCCCTCGCTGGAGGCTGTCTCGCATCTTTCCGAGTCGCCGCTGCGCGGCGTGGTGGAGCGGCACCTGATGGGCGGCGGGGGGGACTACCACCTGCTGTTTTACCTGTACTACCGGGGAGCGGAGTTCAGCCAGAAAAGCTTCCTGACTGATCTCAAAGCCGTGGATCCTTCGGCGCGTGCCACCAGCCCCGACCTGGTCAGCCTGCAGCTGGAGGATTCGGTCCGCAAAAGCTTCACCCTCGCCTTCATTCTGGGGGGGGCCATCGTCCTCTTCCTGCTGATATCCCATTTCGGAACCCTGGCCGGGCTCTTCTTTACCCTCTACCCGGTGGTGGGCGGGGTGATAGCCATGGTGGGGATGATGGTCGTGACCGGGATGCGGCTGAACTTCATGAACGCCATGGTGCTGGTTACCCTGGTGGGAATGGGGAGCGACTACGGAGTGCACGTCATCAACAGGGTAACCGCTGCCGACGAGGAGAAGAGGGGGGGGGAGTTCGTCCAGGCCGGGCGGGCGGTCCTGCTCTCCGCCCTGACCACCATCGCCGGTTTCGGGTCGCTGGCCTTTTCCGACTACGGCGCCCTCGCCTCCATCGGTTCCGCCACCAATTACGGTGTGGGCGCCACCGCCATTTTGGCCATGGCTTCGCTTCCCGCCTTCATGGCCATCTGGGGGCAGAAGAAGGGGTGAGGGGGCTGTGGCCGGTTCAGGACACTTTCCCTAACGGAAAAGGGAGACGCCAACGAGGACCTTGACCGAGTTGAGCGGCTCGTTGGGCTCGGCGGTGTTGGCGTTGGAGATGTGGTGATAGCGGCTTTCCAGGGAGAGTGCCAGGTCCTTGCGGTAAAGGTACTGCAGGCCGGCACCGCCGCCGTAGGAGAAGTCGAGTTTGCTCCCCATGGTCGGCTGCCCGAGGTCGACGTAGAGGACGCCGCCGCCGCCGAACACGTACGGGATCAGCCGCTCTTCTTTCAGACCGTGGAAGTTGTACTTTTGCAGCACGTTGCCGCCGGTCATCACCCGCACCCGGGGGGCGGTGGCCAGGTGGAACGGGAGCTCGAGGACCAGTTGGAACTGGCCGCGGTACCAGCCGCTGCCCACCTCGTCGCTGAGGAAATAACCGTAGCGGCCGATGAAATCAACGGTCTCCACCCGGGTCCTGGTCGCGCCGAAACCGGGTATGGTGCTGCCGTACCCCAGCAGAAAGCTGAATTCCTTGCTGGCGGCGGGGAAGGGCGGGGCTTCCTCTGCCACTGCCTGGGCGAGTCCCACTGTCATCATAAGAGGAATGGATATGGCTAACAGTATCAACATACGCATTTTCAGCATGAAAAGCCCCTTTTGTCATTTCCCTGTCCGGCACAGATCAAAGCACAGAAATCATAACAGATCAAGGAATGGATTAAATAACTGCAAGTCAATCTCATAGCCGGGCCATCTTCAGACAGGGCGGAAATCTGACAGTAAAATCAGGCCAACATGCCAACATCTTGGTATGCTTATAGAGAAAGGTTATACTGAGTGTCCTGACCGGCACTTTCGATGCCCTCGCAAATCAAGGAGTCCAGGAATGAGACATCTTCCCCTGCTAACCATCCTGATCGCTTCCACTAGCCTTGGCGCTTGCACCATGTTCCAGGCCAAGGAATCGAAGTCGCCTCCGGTTGTCCCCAAGGAGCTTGCAGTACCGGTCGGCAAGAACTGGCAGGTCAAGGAACAGGCGCCTGTGCTGACCAACGAGCGCAACGAGCAGACGCTTCCCTTCCAGAAGCCGCAATCCGTGCAGCCTCCTGGTGCTCCTCCCGTTTCGACGGGTGAACAGCGCAAAATCGAGACGCCCCACTAAGCTCTACCCGGCTGTCGATGCGATTCCGAATGACTGGCTGATTATGCTATGCCAAGCCCCTGGCTGTTCGATGTCATTTGTTTACCACGTGAGGTCGGAATAATGCACCGAAAACTCTACCTGAGCATCCTGGCCGCCTTTGCCACCGTTGCGGCCATCGTTCTCTTCGTGATGCTGGCTGCCCCGGTGGCAGGCCCCTTCGCCTGTGCGCTGATCATCGGCATCTCGACCATGCCTCACTACAACCGCCTTTTGAGGTGGTTTCCGGGTCATCCCGCCCGCTGCGCCGGCATCATGGTGTTCGCAATTCTCGTCTGCATCATCCTGCCCACCGCCGCCCTCATCGTCACCGCTACCATCAACGGCAACGAGTGGTACGCAGAGATCGTTCAGCTGATCTCCACCATCAGCAAGACCGGTACCGATACCATGGACCGCCTGCCGCTGCTCCCCCGGATCCTCAACCTCGGGCACCGCTTCGGGGTGGATTTCGCAGGGCTCGGGGGGAAGGTGGCGGCGGCCGCCTCCGGCTTCCTGGTCAGCGTGGCCACGGCGGCGGCCAAGAACCTGCTGGATCTCCTCTTCACCCTCGGCGTGGCGCTTTTCATCCTCTTCTTCATCTACCGTGACGGGGAGCGGATCGTTGACGTCTGCATCGCCAAGCTGGCGCCGAACAAGGAGAAGGCGGAGCGCTACGTCACCGAAATCCGCTCCATTACCACGGCGGTCACCGTCGGCACCCTCTTCACCTGCGCTACCCAGGGGGTAACCGCCGGCCTCGGCTACTATGTCGCGGGACTTCCCGCTCCCATCTTCTGCGGCGCCCTGACCGCCATTGCCGCGCTGATCCCGGTAGTGGGGACCGGTGTCATCTGGGTGCCGCTCACCGCCCTCCTTGCTCTCAACGGTTCCTACCTGCACGCGCTGCTGCTGGCCCTCTACTGCATGATCTTCGTCGGACTGGCTGACAACGCGATCCGCCCTTTGGCCATCGGCGCCGCCAGCGATATCCCCGTGCTCGCCATCGTACTGGGTGCCATCTGCGGGGTCGTCACCATGGGACTGCTCGGTCTCATCCTGGGACCGGTCATCTTCGCCATCCTGATGAGCATCTGGGGCCAGCTCATGACCGAGGTCGAGCCTGAAGGGAAGGGCGCTGGCCAGGCTCCCGGCCGCCCACCCTCCATCTAACTTCATTGGAACATAGGAAAAGGTATATACTGGGGCTGTAGGCGCCAGAACCGATGCCTTTGCTCGTGCGCCTTGCTGCTGTTTTTCTCCCGGGTCTGGGAGCAATGAGGAGCAAAGATCATGAAAAGGGTACGCGTTGCCTTGGCAGTCCTGCTGTTTGCGGTGGCGGCCACGGTTTCCGGATGCTTAGTTCCCTACCCGGATGAAGACGAGCACGGCGGCCGCGATGGTTACTATAACCATGAGCAGTACCGGGAAGAGGAGCACCACCGCCATGACGAGCACCACGATGAAGGAGCCGGCGGTTACCGTCATGATGAAAGAAGGTGGGAAGATGAAGAACATAACTGACGGCTGCCGGGTGGCTTTGACCAACAGAGTTATCTTGCGCCGGTTTCCTTCGCTGCCTTCCCCCACAGGACGGTTCAGCTGCAAGCTAAGGTTGTCAATGCTGCTGCTGACCGTCTGGGGCGCGCTGTTGGCGGGCAGTGGCGCTGCCTGGGCTGATCCGGGAGGCGGCGAGCGGTTGCTGGCGAGGTATCCCGTCTTGAAGGCCGAACTCGACAAGAACCCGTTCGGCGCCCCCATCCACCTCGATTCGACCGAAACCAGTCGCTCGGTGGTAGTCGATATGTACGGGGTTTTCCCGCATCCCTTCGCGGTGATCAAGGAGGCGCTGCGCAACCCTCCCAACTGGTGCGACATAACCTCCCTGCACATAAACGTCAAGGCCTGCACTACCGCGAAGAGCGGCGACCAGTGGTACGTCACCATTTACAACGGCCGCAAGTACTACCAGCCCCCATCTGACGCCTATCCGCTCAAGCTCAAGTTCAACCTGGCATCCGACACTGCAGACTATCTGAACATAAACATGTCGGCCGACCAGGGGCCGCTGCACACCAAGGACCACAGGATAAATCTGGAAGCGGCTCCGCTCGATAACGACAAGACCTTTGTGCATTTCAGCTACACCTACAGTTACGGCCCGATGGCCAAGATGGCGATCAAGAGCTACTTCGCCACCATAGGCCGTGACAAGGTCGGCTTCAGCGTGGTTGCCGGCAAGGGGGGGAGATATTACTACGTGGGCGGGGTGCGGGGAGCGGTGGAACGAAACACGGTCCGCTACTACCTGGCCGTGGAGACCTTTGTCGATACCCTCAAGTATCCGGCAGGTGAACGTCTGGAGAAGCGCCTTAGCCGCTGGTACGATCTGACCTCCAGATATCCCCGCCAGCTTAAGGAGATGGACAAGGCCGAGTACCTCGCCACCAAGAGGCGTGAGCACGGAAACATGATCACCCTGCAGAAGGGCAATCTGAGCTCCGAACAGGATTCGGAAGGTGCGGCATCCGGAAGAATACGGGCGTCCCTCGCTGCAGGGGAAGCTGCCGCGCAAACAAACGCCGGTCAGACACCGGCGCAAACGCTCCCTGGGCAACGTGTGGCGGCCGACTAGAGAAACGGTCCGGTACACAGTGTGACAGGGATTTTCGGGAGGTAGGCTATGCGCCTTCGCATACTAATGGCATTATTGATGGCTTCATTTATCGGTAACGGCGTAGCGATCGCAGAGGAAAGCGTCAAGGAAGGTGGCAAGGAGATCGGGCAGGGCTTCAAGGACCTGGGTAACGGCGGCGGCCACGAGATCAAAGAGGGGACCAAGGAGGTCGGCAAGGCCACCGGCCATGCCGTCGAAAGAGGCGCCAAGACAACCGGCCATGCCATCAAAAAAGGCGCCAAGAAAACCGGCCATGTCGTCAAGGAAGGTGCCAAGGACACAGGGCATGCCGTGAAGAAAGCCGGCAAGGCTACCGGTCACGCCTTCAAGGAAGCAGGGCACAAAACAAAAGAGACCATTAAAGGTGAGTAAGGAGCGCGTTGCGCTTTTGGCACCCCTGCCTAAAGCCCTTCCCCTGCAGGGGGAGGGCCGGGGAGGGGGGCCGCTGCAGGGATAGCCGACCCTAACAATCCCTTTCAGCTATCCCCACCGTGAAATAGAAGGTGGCCCCGCGGCCGGGTGCTCCCTCAGCCCAGAGCTCCCCTTTATGCCGGTCCACAATCCGCTTCACGATGGTCAACCCAAGCCCTTGGCCGGAGATGCCTGCCGCATCGTGCAGGCGTTGAAAGGGATGAAACAGCCGGTCTGAGGCTGCCGCATCGAAGCCTAGCCCGTTGTCCCGAACGTAGTAGACCTGCCTGCCGTTCACCTGGTAGCCGCCTACCTCTATGCGCGAGGTATTGGTGGCGGCCGAGAACTTCCATCCGTTTTCCATCAGCTTGGCCAGCGCGATACGCAGCAGTGCTTGGTCACCTTGAGCCTTCAGCTGGGGCGTTATCTCGAACTCCACCTGGCGCTCCGGCGATCTCAGGCTGAGCTCCTCCGCGATTGATGCCGCGATCCCGGCCAGGTCGACCGTGGCTACCTCGAGCTCGACGTGCAGAAGGCGGGAGAGCTGGATAAGCGCCTCGATCAGCTCGTTCATCTGCTGGGAGGAGTTGAGGATGGTGTCGAGATCCTCGGTCCCTGACGGGTCGAGTTGGCCGGCACAGCGCTGCTTGATTTCCCGGGTGAAACCGCTGATCCTCCTGAGAGGCGCGCATAGCTCGTGCGCCACCGAGTAGTTGAATTCCTCCAGTACCTGGTTAACTGCGTCAAGCCTCGTTTCCCGGTCCACCAGCAACCGCTCCAGGTCAGATAATGACTGGATGGCAGCCTTCGCCAGTTTAGATTCTTCTTCACAGATCAAAAGTGACTTCAACCTGACAAAAGAGTCATGAACGCTTTTCATAAGCTCTGTTGTTTGCATGGCTGTCGGTAGAGACTTGCACATATGAATTCCTCCTACTATAGTATCGTCTGTCATTGCAGGATGTTATGACTGTCGAAGAGCTTGCCTCTTCCTTGTCTCAGCCGGAAATGATACAGCAGATTGAATCAAGTACATTAAATTGCTGGTGAGCCTTCTGGAGTAACCATGTCTGCACCGCTTGTGGAATTGAAGGCTGTTTACAAGAGTTTCCGGGAGGGTGACCGGGAACGGGTGATCCTGCGAGAGGCCGACCTGTCCGTTAGCGCCGGGGAGTGGGTGTTCCTGCTCGGGCGCAGCGGCACCGGCAAATCGACGCTTCTTAACCTGATCAGCGGCATCGACCGGCCGGACGGCGGTGATATCGTGGTCGACGGCCATACCATCAACCGGCTCAGCGAGAGGGACCGGACCCTTTTTCGACGCAACCACATCGGCTTCGTCTTTCAGTTCTACAACCTCATTCCGACCCTGACGGTCGAGGAAAACGTGCTGCTTCCGCTCGAGTTGACGGGAAAGCTTACCGCACAGCTTAAGGATTGGGCAGGGGATCTCCTGGCGGAAGTGGGACTTTCCGACCGCGGGAGAACCTATCCCGACCGCCTCTCCGGGGGAGAGCAGCAGCGGGTGGCCGTGGCGCGTGCACTCGTGCACCGTCCAAGGCTGGTGCTGGCCGATGAGCCGACCGGGAACCTGGATGCGGAAACCGGCAGCCAGGTGCTGGAGATCTTCCAGCGCCTGGTCCGCCAGACCGGGACCACCATGCTGCTGGTCACCCACAGCCGGGAGATCGCCACCCTGGCCGACCGGATATTGACCATCCATAACGGCAACCTGGTCGATGCCGCCAGGCAGGTCGCTTCATGATCTTGTGGCGTGCCGGATACCGCAACGCCCTGCGCCATCCCTGGCTTACCGTGCTGGCGGTGATCGGGGTGTCATTGGGCGTGGCAGTCGTCAGCGCGGTCGATCTCGCCAACCGGGCTGCGGAGCGCGCCTTCATGATCGCCGCTGAGACGGTCGCCGGCCGCGCCACCCACCAGGTCGTCGGCGGGCCGAGCGGAATTCCGGAAGATGTCTATCGGCGCCTGCGCCTGACCGGGCATTTCGACAATAGCGCCCCGGTGGTCACCGGCTCCTTGCAGCCGGTTGCCAAACCCGGCACCACCTTCCAGGTGGTCGGTATTGACCCCTTTGCTGAGCCCCCCATCCGCTCGTTCAGTTCCAACTTCACCGACCGCGGTACCCTGACTTCCCTGATGACCACTCCCGGTTCCGTCCTCATGCTCCCCGAAACCGCTGAGGAACTCGGCATTAAGCGCTGGCAATCCCTGCCGGTAGAGGTGGCCGGGGCCAGGCGGGACATCGCGCTGGCAGGGTATCTGGCGCCACCCGACCAGGTTGCCCGTCTGGGGCTTGGCTCGGTGATGGTGTGCGACATAAGCACGGCCCAGGAACTGCTCGGCATGACCGGCCGTCTGTCCCGCATCGACCTGGTGGTTCCCGAAGGTGCCGCCGGCGAACAGCAGTTAAAGGAGATCAGCGCCCTGCTTCCCGGGGATGCCACCGTCATCCCGGCTGGAACCCGCGCAAGCTCCCTGGACCGGATGACCCGCGCCTTCCGCCTGAACCTTACCGCCTTGAGCCTGCTTGCCCTCATGGTAGGCATGTTCCTCATCTATAACACCATGACCTTTTCGGTGGTTCGCCGGCGCCGCCTGATCGGGATGCTGAGGGCGCTGGGGGTAAGCCGCAGGGAGATCTTCGCCATGATCTGCGGCGAAGCGCTGCTGATCGGGGTGGCCGGGACCGCACTGGGCCTTGCCTGCGGGAAGCTCTTGGGAGGCGAGCTGACCCGGCTGGTTACCAGGACCATCAATGACCTTTACTTCGTCATGGAGGTGGGCAGGCTCCCCTTGCTGCCTGGAGCACTGGTGAAGGGGGCACTCCTCGGCATCGTTGCCACCCTGGCCGCAGCTGTTCCCGCTGCCCTGGAGGCGACCGGCGCTCCCCCCAGGGCGGTTCTTTCCCGCTCCGTGATCGAGGCCCGCCACAGAAAACTGTTGCCCCTGGCCGCCTGTGGCGGGGTCTTGCTGATGGCGGCAGGCGGGCTCCTCCTTCTCTATGAGGGTGGCGGTATCGTTGGAGGCTTCGCCGGGCTTTTTGCCATGATCATCGGCTACGCCATGGCGATCCCCGCCGTGGTCGTTTTGCTGGTGAACGGCGTCCGTCCGCTCTTTTCCGCCCTGTTCGGCGTCATCGGCAAGATGGCCGCCCGTGGGGTGGTGGTCTCCCTTTCCAGGACAGGGGTGGCGACGGCGGCCCTGGTGGTTGCGGTCGCCGCCGGTATCGGAGTCGGCATCATGGTGGGAGGCTTTCGCCTCACGGTACAGACCTGGTTGGAAAGCTGGCTGCAGGCCGACGTCTACCTGAGAAGCGCCGACTTCGGCAGCGGGCGCAGCCATCCGCCCCTCGACCCGGCGCTGGTGGAGCGATTCTCCCGTCTGCCTGGCGCCGGAAGTTTCTCCCTTTCCCGGCGTGCCAGCATGGAGACCCCGGAGGGATTCACCGAGATCCTGTCCATGGAGGTACCGAGCACCACCTTCCTCGGCTACCCCTTCAAAAAGGGAGACCCTCGCCGTGCCTGGCCTAGCTTTCAGCGCGGAGAGTCGGTCCTTTTGTCCGAACCGTACAGCCTCAGGCACCACCTGAAGGTCGGCGACCGGCTGACCCTGCGCACCAGGCAGGGGGCGGTCTCCTTGCCGGTCAGCGGCATCATCTACGATTACGGCTCCGACACGGGCATCGTCATCATGAGCCGGACCGGCTATCTCAAATACTTCGACGATCCCAAGGTGGACGGCATGTCCTTCTATGCGCGGCCCGGAGTCAGCACCGCCCAGCTTGCCGCCGAGATCAGGGCCAGGGGAGGGGGGCAGAGGCTTACCATCATCACCAACAAGGAGCTGAAGAAGGCCACCATGACCATCTTCGACCGGACCTTCGCCATTACCGGTGTGCTGAGGATCCTTACCCTGGTGGTCGCTTTCGTGGGCATCCTGTCGGCCCTGATGGCAATGCAGGTGGAGCGTGCCCGGGAGCTTGCCGTGCTGCGCGCGGTGGGGCTTACGCCGCTGCAGGTGTTGGGGGTGATCTGCGGGGAGACCGCGCTGATCGGCCTGCTGGCAGGAGTCCTCTCGCTTCCGCTGGGCATCCTGGAAGCCCTCATCCTGGTCTTCGTGGTCAACCTGCGCTCTTTCGGCTGGACCATGCAGTTCCAGGTTGATCCAGCCTATCTGGTGGAAGCCATCCTGCTTTCGGTGACAGCCGCGCTGTTGGCGGGTCTCTATCCGGCTGCCAGCATTGCACGGACCTCTCCGGCCCTGGCCCTCAAGGAGGACGAGTAGCCATGCGGCCACTGATACTTGCCCTTGCCGGAGCGACTCTCCTTATCTGTCTGGCGTTTCTCCTTGTCAGCGGGCGAAACGGTGCGGGGCCGGCAGGAAAAGAGATGGCGATGAGTGTCGGGGAAGTTCTGGGCGGTAACGCCAGCGCGGGGTTCTCCAGGGCTGTGGCCCCGCGGCCGTTTCATTTTCCCGAAGATCACGGGCCGCATCCCGGCTTCCGCAACGAGTGGTGGTACTTCACGGGCAACCTGCAGGGTGCCGACGGCCAGCGTTTCGGCTACCAGCTCACCTTCTTCCGCGTCTCCCTGCTGCCGCAGGCTGTGCAGCGAACCTCCCGCTGGACGGCCAACGAGATCTTCATGGCCCACTTCGCGCTTACTGACGTCCGTGGAAAACGCTTCCGCTTCGCCCAAAGGTACAGCCGCGCCGCCCTTGGCCTGGCCGGAGCTGGCGGCCGCCCTCTCTCGGTCTGGCTGGAGGACTGGGCTGCCCGGGAGACGGAGGCGCAGCCCTGGAGCATGAAACTGGCGGCCAGCGACGACGGGATGTCCATCGATCTGGACCTGCAGAGCCTGACGCCGGAGATCCTGAACGGAGAGGGGGGGCTCAGCCGCAAGAGCGGGACGCCGGGAAACGCCTCCTATTACTACAGCCTTCCCAGGATGCGCACCTCCGGGACCATCCGCTCCGGGAAGGATACCTTCAGGGTCAGCGGTTTCTCCTGGCTGGACCGGGAATGGAGCACCAGCGCACTGGAAGCGAACCAGGTCGGCTGGGACTGGTTCGCCCTGCAACTCGATGACGGCCGGGATCTCATGTTCTACCGGCTCAGGAGAAGTGACGGCAGTGTCGATCCCTTTTCTGCCGGCACCCTGGTTACCGCCGACGGCCGCAGCATCGGGCTGCGGCGGGAGGATGTCCGCCTGGAGGTGAAAAGCTGGTGGAACAGCCCGGCCAGCAGATCCAGGTACCCTGCAGAGTGGCGGCTGCGGATACCGTCAGAGAACCTCGACCTGCAAATCGTGCCCAGGCTTGAGAATCAGGAACTGTTGACCAGTTTCAGGTATTGGGAGGGGGCGGTTGCCGTCAGCAGCAACGCCGGTGTAGTGGGCGGCTCTGGCTACCTGGAGATGACGGGATACTAAATATGCTCAAAAAGCGTCCATTGAAAAAAGTATCTGGGAACGATGATATACTCATCCCGATGGCGGGGACGCGCACTCGCTGAATCAGACTCTTCTTTTTGAAGCTGACCTGCTTGCTCAGGCAGTCCCTATTTGATTGTCGTATTCTATTCTGTAGAATTTTTGACGTACGTCAAAGAAGTCCAAATAGCTCACTGGTATGGTGTCGCTATTTGATATTCCATCCAAAGGGGGAAGGAGATGCAGACGAAATACGCAAAAAGGAGTGTTGTGGCCGCTTTGTTGGCTGTCATAGCTGTTGGTGCTGGTTGTAACCAGCACAAGACGGAATCGTTGACCAAGCAGGAGATCGCCGACAACGCCATCGATCCCGCCGATTGGGGCAAGATGTATCCGGAGGAGTACAAGCTCTGGAAACAGACCGGCGAGCCTACTCCGGCTGGCAAGAGCAAGTACAAAAAAGGCTATGACGTGGGCGAGGACCGCCGCGACAAGCTGGACGAGTACCCCTTCCTGGCGCTGCTCTATAACGGCTGGGGTTTTGGCTCGGAATACCGTGAGCCGCGCGGGCACTACTTCATGGTCCAGGACCAGCTGGAAGTCGACCCCGGCAGGATCAAGGCCGGCGGTTCCTGCCTGACCTGCAAGACTCCTTACGCGCCGATCCTCGAGAAGCAGATGGGCAAGGCCTACTTCTCCACCCCCTACAAGGAAGTGCTGGCGAGACTGCCCAAGGACCAGCAGACCCTTGGCGTCACCTGCATCGACTGCCACAACAACAGGGGCATGGGGCTGAAGATCTCCCGCGGCTTCACCCTTGGCAAGGCTCTCAAGGAGATGGGGGTCGACGAATCGAAACTCACCACCCAGGACATGCGGACGCTGGTCTGCGCCCAGTGCCATGTCAGCTACATGATCCCCAAGGACAAGGAGATGCACTCCACCGACGTGGTCTTCCCCTGGAAGGGTAGCACGGTCGGCCACATCACCATCGAGAACATCATCAAGGAACTCAAGAGCTCCCCGGCCAACGGCGAATGGACCCAGAGTGTCACCGGCTTCAAGCTCGCCTTCATCCGTCATCCCGAGTACGAGCTCTTCTCCAACCAGAGCCCGCACTGGATGAATGGTGTTACCTGCGCCGACTGCCACATGCCGGTAGTCAACGCCAACGGCAAGAAAGTCTCCGACCACAGGATCATGAGCCCGCTCAAAAACGACCTGATCGCCTGCGCCGCCTGCCACCAGGAGAAACCTGAGGAACTGCGCGCCAAGGTCCTGGCCATCCAGGATGCCACCATGGTGGTCTACCTGAGGACCGGCTACGCGGTCGCCACCGATGCCAAGCTGTTCGAGATGGCCAACAAGGCCGAGAAGGGCGGGGCCAAGCTCGACAAGGCCCTCTACGCAGAGGCCCGCGAGAACTACGAGCAGGCATTTTACCGCTTGATCTTCATCGGTGCCGAGAACTCCACCGGTTTCCACAACCCGAAGGAGACCATGCGCGTCCTCAACGATGCCGCCCGCTACGCAGCCCAGACCGATGCCCAAGTGCGCCAGATCATGGCCAAGGCAGGGGTGAAGGTTCCCGAGAAGATCGATCTCGAACTCTCCAAGTACACCAACAACCGCGGTGCCAAGAAGCTCCAGTTCAAGCCGGAGCATGAGATCAAGTCTCCCGAAGTGAAGTAGCAATACCCGGTTCCGGAGGGCGAAACCTTTTCGCCCTCCGGATTCCTCCCACCACCCAGCCCTTTGCTCCTCGCCTTCCAGCAGCGTCCCTGTTTTCTCTACTCCCATTAAACCTGTTGTTCCCGAGCCCGGCCGTTGCTCCTGCGGTTTGAAGTTCGTTACCCGTTGGTTTTTCCGCGCCCTGAAGCCGGGCTTTGAAATGCGGCGACGGGCGGTTCAAACCGCAATGGAAGCTGACAACCGGAGGAACGTGGATTTGAAACCTCAGCATTGCGAATTCAAATCTGAAAAAACTCTTTCAACGGGCGGAAGACGGATTTGAAATCAGGCAGTGCCAGTTTCAAATTGCAAAAAGAGGTTTCAACCGCTGGAAGACCGATTTGAAATCGAAAGATCGAGATTTGAAACGTCAAAAAGTTTATTCAACTGCCGGAAGACGGATTTGAAAAGAGACAATGTCATTTTCAAATCAAAGAAATCTTTTTCAACTGCAGGAGGCCTGTTTTGAAATGGGAAGATGTGGTTTCAACTCTCAAAAAGTCTTTTCAACTGCGGGAAGATGGATTTGAAATCAGACAAGGCGGTTTTCAAAACTGAAAGGCACTTTTCAACCGCCAGCAGATGGTTTTGAAATCAAGCAATGCCATTTTCAAAGCACAAAAACTTTTTTCAACTGCCGGTAGGCGGGTTTGAAATTGGAAAAGTCGAATTTGAAATCTGAAAAGCCTTTTTCAACACATAGAAGCCGAGTTTCAATCGTGACAGAGCGACTTCTGGCGTGAAAAGAAGTTTTCAACCGCCGGACATGACGTCTACTTTACCTTTCACGTCGCTGCCGGTTGTGGTACCCTTGCCGGCCAGTATCAAACCAAAAGGGGAAAGGCTTTTGCGATGAGAATCTGGATTGACGCCGACGCTTGCCCGAGGGTGATCAAGGAGATCCTGTTCCGTGCCTCGGAGCGGCTCAAGGTCCCCGTCTTGCTGGTGGCCAATAAACCCCTGGGCAAACACGAGACAAAGCTGGTTCGGTCCATAGTGGTAGCAAATGGTTTCGATGTGGCGGACGATTACATCGCCGAACACGCTGACCCCGAGGACTTGGTGATAACTGCCGACATCCCGTTGGCAGCCAGGGTCGTGGAGAAGGGAGGCGTGGCGCTCGACCCCCGCGGTGAACTCTACAATGAGGAAAACGTGGGAGAACGCCTGGCGATGCGCAACCTGATGAGCGAACTTCGGGATGGCGGCCTTTCGCTTGGCGGGCCTGCCGCCTTTTCCCTCACGGACCGCCAGCGTTTTGCCTCGTCACTTGACAGGCTGCTTACACAAATGACTAAAGGAAAGCGACCCGTATAATATGGCACTACCATCGACTATCTATCGCGCTACTATCGAACTTTCCGATGTTGACCGTGGCGTCTACGAGACTCTCTCCGCCACCGTCGCCCGCCACCCGTCCGAAACCGAGGAGCGCATGGTGGCGCGCCTGCTGGCGCTGGCACTGTTCTTTGAGCCGGAACTGGTATTCACCAAGGGATTGTCTGCCACACAGGAGCCGGATATCTGGGTTCTGGGTCCGGACGGGCGGGCCAAATTGTGGGTCGAGGTGGGGCTGCCTGAGGCGGAGCGCGTCGTGAAGGCGGCGCGTCATGCGGAGAGGGTCGCCTTGCTGGCTTTTGGGGGGAGGGCGCTTTCGACCTGGGACCAGCAGCAGTTGCCCAAATTGCAGGGCATCCCGAATCTGACCGTGCTCAGCGTCGATCAATCATTCGTCGCAAACCTGGCCGCCTCGCTGCAGCGGGTCATTTCCTGGTCGATTACCATCTCGGATGGGATCATCTATCTTACTTCGCGAGGCAGCGCCAGTGAGACCGCGATCAACGTTAAGGTTGGCAGGTTACGGGATTTTTAGATTTACCTCGGAAACAGCGATTCCTCATTCATCCACTGGTGCAAAACGGGGCAGTAAGCGGCCGTTTATCTCGATCTCTTCCAAAAACATCGCAAGCGGCCTGACCCACAGTGAATGGTCCCCGTAAAGTTTCCGGTAGACCACCATCTCTTCTTCGGTCTCGCTGTGACGGGCGATGCCGATCACCTCGTAATAGTTCCCCTTGTAGTGCCGGTAACGTCCGGGACGAAGCTGATGTGCAGCGCCGGCCATGTCATCCCCGTTTTCAATTCGACCCACTGGGCAGCCCTCCGGTGATCCATCAAATGTGAAGTTTGCGCAACATAACATGCAGTTTTGGCGCCTTTCAAGGTAATTTCATCGAGACCCTTGATCGTAACCTGGATGAAAGTCCTTTTGAACACTGCGTAGATTGTTCTCGACGCGGCAGATACGCTTAGTCGAAATTGCTCTGTCATAATACCAAGTTACTTGACTACCTCTTGCTGCAGTGTAGACTTTGCCCCATTGTATTTACCGCTTCGAGCTGGAGGGTGAAATGGACAGACGGCAATTTCTAAAGAGTGCAGTAGCTGGTACCCTCGCGGCTGGTTTTGCCACCACTGCTTCGGCGGAGCGTTTCTTTCCGACGCCGGTTGACCAGTCTCTGTTCCAGAACATCAACCGGGCAAAGGATCCTGCCAAAAAGACACCCTTGGAAAGGTCGCACGCGCCCGTAATCAAGGCACCGGCGACGGTAAAGGCGGGGGAGATCTTCACCGTCGAGGTGAGCGTTGGCGAGAAACTTCACGACATGTCACCGGTGCACTGGATAGAGACGGTCGCCCTTTATATCGGCAACGAACCGGCAGGCAGGGCGGAATTCCAGCCGAAAGGGTATCTGAAGCCGAGGGTGACCTTCAATGTGGTGGTCCCGAAGGAAGCAGCGCCCAACGGGATGCTCACCCTGGTTGCCAACCAGCGATGCAACCTGCACGGGTATTGGGAATCGACCCTGGATATTAAGGTAGTGTAGGAAGGTTTGGGGGGGCTTGACCCCATCCTCACCCTGTCTCTCCCCTTGAAGGGGAGGGGACGCGTTGGGACCCGCGGCAAAAGTGCCGATATTATCATTGTCCGGTAGTGGCATTGTCTGATCTGGTACTGGCATTGATTTGGCACTGACATTGATCCTGACACATATTGTAAATTCACTTGTCGCACAAAGGAGGGCAGCCTTGGAAATTAAAGAGTGGACAATTCCCCAGCTTCTCAATGTCTCCGATGCCTATTGGGCCACCTGCACGTTGCATGCAGGCGTTAAACTCGATGTCTTCACCCACCTTGCCGCCGGGTCTCTTTCCGCTCAGAATCTTTCCTCCAAGCTGAACTGCGACCCGCGTGCCTTGGCCATGCTGCTTAATGCCCTGGCGGCCCTGGGCCTCCTGGAGAAAAAAGGGGCCGATTACCTTGCCACCGGGTTCGCTGCCCAGTACCTCAGCAAATCGTCCCCGGATTACATGGGGCATATCGTAATGCATCACCACCACCTGGTTGCGGGGTGGAACAACCTCGACAAGGCGGTGCAAACCGGCAAGCCGGTGCGCGAGCGCGTGTCGCACGAAGACGAAGAGGTTTCCCGGGAGAGCTTCCTGATGGGGATGTTCAACTTGGCCATGCTGATCGCGCCCAAAATCGTGCCGCAGATCGACCTCTCCGGCCGACGCCGGTTGCTCGACCTCGGTGGCGGTCCCGGCACCTATGCCATCCACTTTTGCAAGCAGAACCCCGAACTGAGCGCCGTCATCTGCGACCTCCCCACCACCAAGAGTTTCGCTGAAAACACGGTAGCAAGATTCGGACTTTCCGACCGCATCACCTTCCAGGCTGGAGATTTCGAGGCCGAGGAATTGCCGAAAGGCTTCGACGTCGCTTGGCTGTCGCACATACTGCACAGCTCAGGGCCGCAGACCTGCGACGAAATCATCAAAAAGGCGATGTCATCGCTGGAGCCGGGGGGGATGCTGATGGTCCAGGAGTTCATCCTCGACGACAACAAGGACGCACCGCTTTTTCCTGCTCTCTTCTCGCTCAATATGCTGATCGGCACTCCGGAGGGGCAATCCTACAGCGAGCGCGAGCTTCTCGACATGCTGAGACGAGCCGGCGCGAAGGATGTCCGCCGGATTCCGCTGCAACTGCCCAATGGCGCCGGCGTGGTGGCCGGAATTGCGTGAGACCTATCAGCGGTTTTAACCGTATCAAGCCTACCCGCGCCAACCCGCTGATGGACTGATGGCCGGCAGCAAGAGGAGAGCGCTATAATATAACTGCTCGTTCAATGCCACATATCCTTCTCTAGCGGGGTAAAACATGGATCGCCTTGGCAAAGATGACCGTTCGCAACAGGAAGAACAGCCGCGTTTCTCAAAAAGCTCTTCGCTCATTCTTCCCCTGTTTGCCGTAGCCTGTTCGGTGATCGCTGTGCTGGTGCTGCTGGCTTCCGGTTTTGGCACCAGATTCGATCTTTGGCAGTTCCGGACCGGTATCTCCATATTCAAGTTCGCCGCCTACTGCGGGGTCGGCTGTGCAGTTCTTTCCATACTTACCGGTGTGCTCGCCATCAGGAAGCGGCGCTACGCCGGAGTGCTGCTCGCCGTAGTCGCCCTCGCCGGTGCCATACTGGCTTTCGGGGTGCCATACTCCTGGAAACTCAAGGCGGAGCAGTATCCGCGCATCCACGACATCAGCACCGATGTTGACAATCCCCCCCGGTTTGTGGCAATCCTTCCTCTGCGGCCGGGGCCGGCGGAGTACCCCGGTGTGGCGGTAGCCGCCCAGCAACTGAAGGCGTACCCCGACTTGAGGACGCTGGTGCTGCCCGTTGCTAAAGACCAGGCTTTCCAGTCTGCCTTGGATACTGCAACCAGCATGGGATGGAAGATCGTCGCAGCAGTCCCCGCGGAAGGAAGGATCGAGGCGACGGACACCACCGCGTGGTTCGGCTTCAAGGATGACATCGTTATTCGTGTCGTTGCTGCCGGGCCCCGCTCCCTGGTCGATGTCCGTTCCGTTTCCCGGGTCGGGATAAGCGATTTGGGCACAAATGCCAAGAGGATCCGGACCTTTCTGGCAAAACTGTCCCATCAGGGTGCCTAGGTCGAGATTTTCCTGAACGCCTTGGTAACCGGTTTGCGCGCCCAATGGGCGTTTTAGGAGTGCCCCGTGAAAAAGTTGAAAAGCATTGATTATGTCATGATTGTGCTACTTGTTGCCCTGGTTTCCGCCCTGATTGTTTTGCCGGGTAAAGGGCATGGCAAGCATGTCCCTTTCGATGCGCCGCACCAGACGATTTATGATGGCCTGAAAGACGGCAGAAACCAGGCTGAGACCGAACTGGTCTGCATGACCTGCCATGGAAAGAGTTCCTCTCCGCTGCCAACTAACCACCCCCCGAAAGAGCAGTGCCTTATCTGTCACCTGCTGGCCTGATATGCTTTGGGCAAACCTCTGGTCATCCGGACAGCCTGCCAGCGGACCAACCCCTGGCAGGAACGGGAAATTTCCCGGCACCCCTGCCGCAAATTTAAGCTCATCATTGACGCACCTGCCCCTTTTTCTTTCCCTCCACGTCCCTCGTCGCCTTCGTTTTCAGCAGCTTTCCGCGTAATTCCACATCTTTGATGTGTGTTGCTCGGCTCTGGCACATCTCCTGCTAAACCTGTTTGCGACGCGTCAACAAAGTCCGGGGAAGGGACGGACATCCCCGGTGCTGCAGTTGGGGGGTGGACCGGAAAGGAGAGGGCATGAACGACATTGCAAAACCTTCCATTTTTATCGGCGACACAACGCTACGTGACGGCGAACAGACGGCGGGCGTTGTCTTCAGCGGCAAGGAGAAAATTGCCATCGCCCGCCATCTCGATGCCATGGGCGTGCACGAACTGGAATGCGGGATTCCGGCCATGGGAAAGGAGGAGCGTGGCAACATACGGCAACTGGTGGATCTCGGCCTCTCTGCGCGGCTCATTACCTGGAACCGCGCGCTCATCCCCGATATCGAGGCGAGCATCTCCTGTGGCATCAGGTCCGTGGATATCTCGCTCAGTGTTTCGGACATCATGATACACAACAAGATCAACAAAAGCCGGGAGTGGGTAAAGGATCAGTTGCGGCGCGCGCTCGACTTTGCCAAGGGGAAGGGGCTCTATGTCTGCGTGGGGGGGGAGGACGCCAGCCGCGCCGACCTCTGCTTCCTCGCGGAACTGATGCGCATTGCCCGGGAAAACGGTGCGGACCGCTTCCGTTTTTGCGATACCCTTGGCATTCTGGATCCCTTCTCCATGTACGAAAAGGTCAGCCTTTTAAAGGCCGCCGTACCGGAGATGGCGATCGAGGTGCACACCCACAACGACTTGGGGCTTGCCACCGCCAACGCGCTGGCAGGCGTGCGGGGAGGCGCCAGTTCTATCAGCACCACGGTCAACGGCCTGGGCGAACGGGCCGGCAACGCCGCCCTGGAAGAGGTTGTCATGGCCCTTAAAGTCGCCTGCGGTATCGACGTGGGGATCGATACCCGGCGGCTTTGCTCGGTTTCCCGGCTGGTGGGGCAGGCGTCGAACCGTGAAGTTCCTGCCTGGAAAGCGGTGGTCGGCGAGCGGGTTTTCTCCCACGAATCCGGGCTGCATACCGACGGCGTTCTTAAAAATCCTGCCAACTATGAAGGATTTCAGCCCGAAGAGGTGGGGCTGACCAGGCATATCGTGGCTGGCAAACACTCCGGGACCAACGGCATTGTGGAAAGCTACCGCCAGATCGGCATACCGGTCTCCCGTGATGAGGCACGTCAGCTGATTTCCAAGGTGAGGAGCACCGCTCAGAAGATCAAGGGGCCGCTCGCCGCATCCGACCTCGTGAGACTGCACGAAGCGATGACACTGGCGGCGGCCTGATCAAATTACGCTGCTACCCGCTAATTGACAACTTTTGGTCCGCCGATGCAATTGGACCTGACTCGCACACTCTCCGCGGTCAGGTCCTTTTTTTGTCTAGCGTTACCTCTTTCCGCCCGACTCTCCTTCCCCCGGACGGGGGGATGCTGGGAGGGGAAGTTCTGGCCCGAAACACGGTGCTCCATCCTTTGGGATACCTGGTTCCCCCTCCCTGACCCTCCCCCGTTCGGGGGAGGGGACTCTGACGGGCGATGCATGGCTGGATGTGATTTGAAGGCGACGGGATTCCGAGAAAGGGAGGCGACGGGATGCAGAGAAAGGGAGGCGACGGGATGCCGGGGGAAGGTGACTAATATTTGTGCAAGTGCCTTTGTATACGCGGTAGCAGATCTACACGAAAGGCTAGATCTACAGGAAACCGACAACTTACGGCTTGGCACGGTAGCTGCTAAGAGATAGTACAAAACCGAAAGAGTACGACGACGTACTCGACAAGATGAGATTGGCAAAGGCGCCCACCGTAAGCACTAACGGAGCGCCTTTTTTATTGGGCCTCGAAATCCAACCAGCCCCGCACCGGGATGACGGTGCGCGGGGCACCAAAAGGAGAGGGAACATGAGACAGATCGCAATCTACGGCAAAGGCGGCATCGGCAAATCCACCACCACCCAGAACACGGTAGCGGGCCTCGCTTCGCTGGGCAAAAAGGTCATGATCGTCGGCTGCGACCCTAAGGCCGATTCCACCCGTCTTATGCTGCATGCCAAGGCCCAGGCCACCGTTATGGACCTGGTCCGCGAACTGGGCACCGTCGAGGACCTCGAACTGGATGACGTTCTGAAGGTAGGCTACGGCGACGTCAAGTGCGTCGAGTCCGGCGGACCGGAGCCGGGTGTCGGTTGCGCAGGCCGCGGCGTCATCACCGCCATCAACTTCCTGGAAGAAAACGGCGCCTACACCCCCGACCTCGACTTCGTTTTCTACGACGTTCTGGGCGACGTCGTCTGCGGCGGCTTCGCCATGCCGATCCGCGAGAACAAGGCGGAAGAAATCTACATCGTCTGTTCCGGCGAGATGATGGCCATGTACGCCGCCAACAACATCGCCAAGGGTATTCTCAAGTATGCCTCCTCCGGCAAAGTTCGCCTTGGCGGCCTCATCTGCAACGCCCGCAAGACCGACCGGGAGTACGACCTCATCGAGGCCCTGGCCAAGAAGCTTGGTACCCAGATGATCCACTTCGTCCCCCGCGATAATCAGGTACAACGCGCGGAACTGCGGCGTATGACCGTCATCGAGTACTCTCCCGAGCATCCGCAGGCGAATGAGTATCGGACCCTGGCCAAGAAGATCCTCGACAACAAGATGCTGGTGGTGCCGAACCCCCTGGAGATGGAGGAGCTGGAAGATCTGCTCATGGAGTTCGGCATCATGGAAGCGGAAGATGAGTCGATCGTGGGGGTTGCCGAGGCGGCCGCGAAATGACAAACGCTTTTGGGCCATCTCGACGTTTCCTGCGTCATCGCTTGTGACTCGGCCTGACGGCCGCCCCCTGCGGGGCGCCTTCGCGGTCCAATTTCACAAGTGAAATTGTGCGACGTGGCGCTGCCACGCCTCCGCGCTCTTCCTTGGAAGCCGCCGACCTGACCTCGAAATCGTTCGCCAGTTGGTTTTTTGGGTAACAGCCATATAGGAGAATCGGACATGACACAGACAATACGAAAAATTGAAGGAATAACCAAAGAGTCGACCCAGGA
>DATFAB010000056.1:0-16252 GCA_035255025.1 Geomonas sp. | reverse complement strand
CTGTTGATCAAAAACAACACAAATAATAAGATAATTTCAACGGCTGTGATAAATGTAGCACCAAGCTTAACTGAACCTTAAGCCTTTTGAAATATGTTGTATACATTGAAGATAATCTGTGGCAAGCGAGAAAGCTTAGCTGAACCTTAAGGGAGCAGCAAAATTTAGTGAAATAATGTCCGCTGTTGACGACAAACCTTAACGTTACCTTAAGAACATGAAGAAAGATCGATGGGGATACGGCTCGTGTGATGGGAGCAGGAGGGGGGATAGGGTGGGGAGCGCAGGTCGCCTGCGGGGGGCGCTCGCGGAGGCAGACCAGAGAGGTCGGGTACCCGGGGCATGGAAAGGTGTCTGCATCCCCCGGTCGCCAGCGGGTTGGCTCACGAGATGGTCGCAGGGCGTGGTGAGAGAGGATGGAGAGCGGTGCAGTGGGAAGGGGTGCGGATGGGGCGGCTACCGGCTTGCCTTGCTCAGCGCAGCAAAGCGATGGTGAGCGGCAAGGTGAGAAAGGACAGGCAGGTCTGTGCGGTGATGATCGCCGCCATGCTGTCGTGGTCGCCCCCCATCTGGCGGGAAAGGATGTAGGCGGAAGGAGCGGTGGGCACGCTGAACAGCAGCACGGCAACGCCTATGGCCATGCCGGAAAGCCCCAGGTAGCCGGCCAGTCCCCAGGCGATCAGGGGCTTGCAAAGAAACTGGATGGCGCTGCTCACCGCCAGCGGCCGCCAGTGAGCCCTCAGGTGGCCGGCCCGGTAGGCGGCCCCGACCGCCATCAGCCCCACCGGGAAGGCTGCTTTGCCCCCCATGGACAGGATGCCGTCAATCGATTTCGGCAGCGTCACACCCAGCGCATTCACCCCCACACCTATCACACAGCCAAGGATCAGCGGGTTTTTCGCCAGGTCGCCCACCAGCCGCTTCAGGTCGACGCCGCCACCATGGCTGACGGCCACCGAGAATACCGAGACGCACAGGACGTTGATCAGCACGATCATGAAGCCCGCACCGAGCGCCGCCAGCATCAGGCCGTCCTTGCCGAACATGTTCTCCGCCAAGGCCAGCGCCACGAAGGTGTTGAAGCGTACCCCTCCCTGGAACAGCGAAGTAAAGGCCGCCCCCCCCATCTGCCGGTTGGGAAGCCACCAGAGCGTTACCAGCAGGGCACTCGCCAGCACCGCGCCTTCCACGGTGAACATGATCTTCAGCCACGGCAGATCGCCGATCCTCTTCCCGGCGAGACTGTGGATCAGGGTAGCCGGCAGCAGCAGGAAGTAGGTGAGCTTTTCGGCGGGGGGCCAGAAGGAAGCAGGAAGGAAGTTACTGCGCTGGATGAGGAAGCCGGCCAGGATCATGGCCAGCACGGGGACCAGGGTGTCGGTTATGGAAATCACGGCTTGCCCTCCTTTGTGAGGCGAGCATAGCACGGCTTATCCATAAATAAAAATTGATAATACTTGAAGGTTCCTCAAGTAATACTTGCCGGATTGCACTCCACGCAAAGCTCTTCCAGGACCAGTTCCGTCAAGGCATGGCGTGGATTACGCAGCTTCTGATACATGCCCACCCGTCGCGTAAGCTGAGGGGAGCCGAAGCCGGTCAGACTGAAGTGGGAGCCGACCTGCAGGAGACGCTTCTTGTTGAGGGGCACCACGGCAATGCCGAGGCCTTCTTCGACGAGGCTCAGGACCGCTTCCAGCGAATCGACTTCCATCACATAGCGGGGGCGGATTTTCTGGGCGACCAGCTGGCTGTTCACCATGGCACCGGCCCAGGCGGTCTTGTCGAAGCGCACAAAGGGAAAACGTCCGAACAGCTCTTCCATGTCGCCGGTGCCGCTTCCCTTGGGGGCAACCACGAAGAAGGGCTCCACATCGTAGGGGCGCCATTCGTACTGGGGCGCCACGGCAAAAGGTGGTTCGGTAGTGAGGGCGGCATCCAGTTCACCGTCCTCCACCTTGCTGAACAGTTCGGCGGAGAGAGCTGACAGCAGCCGGACATTCAGATTTTCGTGCTGCTTCCGCAACCTCCCGAGAACGGAGGGGAGGGGACCGGTAAGCACGGTCGGCACCACCCCAAGGGTCAGGGTACCCCCAATGGCGCCTGCCGGATTCAGTTCCCCTTTGATGCCATCGTAGATGGCAAGGATTTCCTCCGCCCGCTCCACGACCAGCCTGCCGCTTGCGTTGAGTCTGGGGCTGCGCCCGGTGCGCTCGAAGAGTTGGGCACCCAGCTCTTCCTCCAGGTTCTTCATCTGCAGGCTTACCGCCGACTGGGTCAGCCCGAGATGATAGGCCGCCGCGGCGAAGCTCCCCTTACGGGCGATGGCGGTCAGTATTTGCAGGTTGCGCAAGGACATGACCCGCATACTAAACCAATTCAGTGCCGATTGCCATCCCCCATCTCTCTCCGTAGCCGCTCGCGGACTTCTCGCCTTAATACGACACTGGGACTTTCAGCTTTTCCCAGTCATTTCCACTTGGACAAAAGGGGTGACCGGGGGATTTACTTTGTTGAGCCGACGGCTTGACAGATGTGCTGGACGTGGCAGCTGTGGCAGATGGTACAATCGTAGCTAACTGCAAGGGGGCCAATATGAAATGGGAATACAAGATGGTGCACATGGGTTTCGAGCCGACGTCGGACGAGCGGGTCTACGAAGAGCGCCTGCATAGCGGTGTGCGGGCGCTTAACGAACTGGGGGAGCAGGGATGGGAACTGGTCGATTTTCTAGAGCACCAGCTGACACGGGATTCCTTCAAATGCCATGCGGTACTGAAAAGGCCGCGGCAGGAACCTTAACACAGGTATGCTACTTGACGCGCGAACCTCTGCGATGCACGCTATCACCCTTTCTGCTTCATAGAGGACGTTGACAGCAGGGAAGTTCTTTACTGCGTTCCCCCCTGAGAGCCCGTTGGTCCTGGCCCCTCGCTGAAAACAGCCACCTTCGATCCTGGGCGCCTTTGCCAGCTTCCTGGCAACGTCGTTGCCGCCAGGGCGCTTGCGATCTTCCACCTACTTTAGATAACTCCTTGACGCCATCCCCTTCATGGTTAGTATTTACTCATTTAACGACCGGGAGGTGCGTTTATGGACCCGCTTGAAGAGAGGATTCTGGACCGGGAGATATGTTTGCTGGCGGATGAGGTTACCAAGAACGATATCCACTACTTGGTAAATGAGGATTCGCCGCAGTCTCTCATGGCGCAGGCCCAGGTGGTGATGATGAAGGTGATGATGGAATACCTTATGAAGCTTGAGGACTGGTCGGAATTCGAATCGGAGACCTGGGATAATCTTGACATGCAGAAAGATTACTATCGCGAAGCGCGTGCCGCCGGCGACCAGCATAGGGCTCGGATTTACCTGGCACGGGTCCGGTTACTGACCAGGCTGTTGAATCGCCTAAGCGATGTCAAACGCAGCAGGTTGATCGGGCTCAGCTTTCCTCCTGTCCCTGCGGGAGAATCGATGCCACGTCCAACTTTGCGGCTTCTGAAAGAGGAGATGGAGCGGCGAGGGGAGTGGGATGAGGAGACCGGTATGATCCCGCCGGCGTCTGCCTCAACACCACGATCCTCTCCCACGGAGTGATATCGATAGTAGCGGCTGCTCCTTCTTTATTCTGGACAAGGTCGACATCACGAGAATACCTACCCAGCGGACTGAGCCTACAAGCGACAAGGGTGTGTCTTCTGTTTTCCATCCGCATCCACTTCAGGCAGCTGCTGCGGTAGGTATTGTCCTTTTACCCGATCCGCCTGGTCGGCATGCGGTAACCCCTTCAAACTCGATTCGAGAGGCCACTCACTGTGCTCTTCCTTCTTTTCAGGGAAGAGCTAAAGCCCGTTTTTCTCCAATACCCTGATCCCTCCCACGCTCGCCATAATAGTCAGTGTTGGCAACGTCGTTGCCAATGCTGTCTGTGCCGTCGCTAATGCTTTCTGTGCCGTCGCCAATGCTTTCTGTGCCGTCGCCAATGCTGTCAGCGTCGTCGCCAATACTGTCAGCGTCGATGCCAATGCTGTCAGCGTCGTCGTCAGTGTTGCCAGCCTCACTGACGGTCAAATTACTTGAAGTGCATATGGTGTCGGCCTCCAAATCTGTGCTGCCTTGGCCTCTGTTGTCCATGGCGATACGAGAAATTGTACCGCCATCGGCTCGCACGTTGCTGTCGCCGGTTCCGTCGGCTTGCTCACCGTCGCTGATGATACCGACAGAGCCTGATGATGCACCGGTTGGAGTTGTTGAGACACTGGCGACGCTGTCGCCAGATGTGGCAAGCCCGTGCTAAGGAGTGATCACGACGTCGCCAGGAGTGACAAGTCCGTTGCCATGTGTGACAGGTCCGTTGCCATGTGTGACAGGTCCGTTGCCAGATGTGACAGGTCCGTTGCCAGATGTGACAAGTCCGTCGCCAGATGTGACAAGTCCGTCGCCAGATGTGGCAAGTCCGTCGCCAGAAGTGGCAAGGCTGTCGCCAGAAGTGGCAAGGACGCGGTGAGGTGTCACAGGACGCTCGGCAGGTGAGATAAGGCCTTGCCGGGTCTGACAAGACCGATATCAGGTGTGAGATGATGAATGTCAGCTTTGATCAAGCGGTTGCCAGCTTCGATACAGCTGTCGTCAGGTGTGGAAAGACAGCTGACAGGATCGACAGGACGCCAGTGGGTGGTGCCAGCGCCGCAGACAGGAGGGCCTATGCCGTGGACGGTTGTATTGAGGCGGCCGTTGATGGCGATGTCACTGTGGTCGGGGGGAGCTGAAACGTCACTGATTTGAGGGGGGACCTACCGCAGGGCGGCAGGGAGGCTAGTGGATCGTTGGCTGGCAGGAAGCCCGGACGCCTCGGTGTGAGGCGCCCGGGGTGTGGAGCATGGTTCCTCGGAAGGGAGAGGGCTGATAAGCGGATCAGTCCTGGGAAGTGGCGGCCGCGGGTTGAGGGCGGCTCCCCTTTTTCTTATGGGCTTTCATAAGCTCGATCCCGCTTTCCTGGATGAGAGCGATGTCGTTGTCATCCGCTACGGCTTCCAGGAAATGGAGAAGCTTCTGCATCAGGATGCGAAGCTCCTCCTGGACCTTGTTTCGCTGGGCCAACTTGAGGCTGTTGTATTTTGCCTCTTCGCACAACAGCTTGAAAAGGTTGACCAGGTTGGTGATGTATTCATCTGAAGCAACCACGTCCCCCCGCGCTTTTAATGCGGGGACCTTAGACAGCAGACCAGTGATGGCGAGACATACCACGAGAAACTGCGCGGGGTTTTTGGGAAAGCCTTTTTTGAAACGCATGGTTCCTCCTTTCACTTGACGATGTTTTGGTTAGTTTCGGTTAACGATACATCTCGATACTAGCAGGGCTGTTTCGGGATTCAAGTGAGGAACTTTTTTTTCTGACTAACCAATTCGTCCGCCGTGAGCAACTCCCGCTCTCCTTCAGGGAGAGCAACTGTGTTCACTGGGACGAAAGGGAGACCTAGCGGAAGGATAATCGCTATCCGATTTTTCGAGTTGGTGCGAGTCGGGACTTGCCCCTCTCCTGGAAAGGGAGGGGGTGTTTGGCTGGCTGTTGAGGTGCTGCCGCGGCTGAACCGGGGTGTTCCATAAAATAACATCCTGTGCCTTTTTGCACCGCCGGCTATTTGCCGGTGTTCCATCCTGGATCACCGGCGGGGCGGGCGAAAGAGCGGCGCCCAATGGTAATCGCCCGGAGCCGGCCGTCCATCGCTTGGAAATGAATCGAAAAGTCAGCCGGTAAGCGGCGGCGACAAAATGTTGTCAACATCTCAAAACTTGGTTCTACCACTTGGCACCTGTATTGCTCATGAGTTACCTGCCGGCAAACGCTAACGTGCACGGCAGGTGGATACACCAGGTGGTGGGGGGGCTTGGGCAGGTAATCGGCTCACTCCGGATCGCCAAGTGGGGATGAGGGTAAAACGGAAGGTGGCCGGCGGAGGATGCGGATGAACCAGTACATGAGCTTTCTTATCTTTGCGGCGGCGGCGGTGGGTCTGGTTGGCATGATCGTGCTGCTGAACGCGCTGCTGGGACCGAAGAGCGTGTCGACGCCGGTCAAGCTGGAGCCCTTCGAGTGCGGTTCGCTGCCGCTGCAGCAGCGCAACACCCGGCCGATCTCGATCAAGTATTACCCGGTGGCGATATTTTTTCTCCTCTTCGACCTGGAAACGGTGCTGCTCTTCATCTGGGCAGTCTCCGCAGGGCAGCGCGAGACGGCGACCGTTTCGCTCTTCTCCTTTCTTTTCTTCGCCGGGGTGCTGGCCCTGGCCTTTATCTACATCTGGCGGGACGGTGGACTTGCATGGAAATGATGGATTTTATGACGACCCGGAAGGACGAGCTGGTGGGGTGGGTGCGCAAGTTCAGTCTGTTTCCCTATCCCTTCGTCACCGCCTGCTGCGGCATGGAGTTCATGTCGGTGAGCTCCACCATGTACGATACCGACCGTTTCGGGGCGGCGCTGCCGCGCTTCACGCCGCGCCAGTCGGACCTCTTGATGGTGGTCGGTACCGTCTCCCATAAGGAAGCCCCCGTCCTGAAGAGGGTCTACGAGCAGATGTGCGAGCCAAAGTGGGTGATGGCTTTCGGCGCCTGCGCCACCAGCGGTGGCTTCTACCGAAACTACTCGGTCGTGCAGGGGATCGACAGGATCATCCCGGTGGACATCTACGTGCCCGGCTGCCCGCCCCGCCCCGAGATGGTGATCGATGCCATCATGAAGCTGCAGGACAAGATCGCCGGCGAGAGGCATCCGATTCTGCCGTTCGAGAAGCAAACCCCATCCTCACCCTGACCCTCCCCTTGAAGGGAAGGGGACGTGGATACCGGCCTCCATACAACGGTGGGCTTCCAGCTCCCCCCTTGATAAAGGGGGGACGGGGGGATTGCTTTTGATGTTTGCAGATGGCCGACAAAAGCCAAGGCCATCCCCCTGAATCCCCAAGGGGGACTTTAAGGACCTCTCAAGAAGTGGTCCCAAAAGGAATGAAAACTCGTATGACTCACGAAACCCTAGCTGCACAACTCGGCTCTCTCTGCTCCCACTCCTGGGAGAGCTTCGGGATGCCGGTGCTGGAAACCGGGGCCGACCACCTTTTTCTCCTGGTCGAAAGGCTCAAGAAGGAGTTCTTTTTCGACGTGCTGCTCGACGTAACGGCCATCGATTACCCCGAGAGGCAGCCGCGCTTCGTAGCGGTCTTCCACCTGTTCAGTTCCGCCGCATGCCTGCGCGTCCGGATCAAGGTGGCGGTGCCGGACCAAGACCTTTCGCTGGCAACGCTCACCCCCCTGTACGGCTCGGCCCGCTTCCTGGAGCGCGAGGTGCACGAGATGTACGGCATCCGCTTCGCAGGCAACTCCGACCTTCGTCCCATCCTCCTCTACGAAGGGTTTGTCGGCCATCCGCTCAGGAAGGATTACCCCATCGACCGTGAACAGCCCATCGTCGAATACCGCAGGTGAACCAGGTGGCATATCAATCTCCCGTAACAACCAATCTCGCAGAGAGCTGTGATCCCAACAACGTGCTGGTCAACCTGGGACCTTCTCATCCGGCCACCCATGGCACTATCCAGATCATCGCCGAGCTGGACGGGGAGACGGTGAAGAAGGCAGACATCCACTGCGGCTATCTGCACCGCGGTTTCGAGAAACAGGCCGAGCACCACACCTATCAGAAGGTAGTCCCCTACACGGACCGGCTCAACTACTGCTCCAGCCTTAACAACAACTTCGCCTACGCGGCCGCGGTCGAGGGGCTTTTGGGTATCGAGATCACCCCTCGCTGCAAGTACCTGAGGACGCTCCTTAGCGAGTACAACCGGCTGGCTGACCACATCACCTGCATCGCGGCCACCGTCATGGAGATGGGGGCGATGACCGCCTTCCTCTACCTGATGACCATCCGCGACCTGATCTTCGAGCATCTGAACCATTTGACCGGTGCGCGGCTCACCTACTCCTATGCGAGGATCGGCGGCCTGGCCCGCGACCTGCCGCAGGGGTGGCTGAAGCGCCTGGAGGAGGTCCTTCAGTTTTACGAGCGCTACATAAAACGCATCCACGGCCTTCTGGACCGGAACCGGATCTTCATCGACCGCACCCGCGACGTGGGCGTGCTCACCCAGGAAAATGCCCTCAACTGGGGCTTCACCGGCCCCATCCTGCGCTCCACCGGCATCGGGCTCGACCTGCGCAAGGTGAATCCCTACCTCGCCTACGCTGAGCTGGAGTTCGAGGTGCCGGTGGGGATCAAGGGGGACAACTACGACCGCTACTATGTCCGGATGCGGGAGATGGACGAGTCGGTCTCCATGATCCGCCAGTGCATGCGGCTGCTCCCCGACGGGCCGGTCAGCGTACGCGACCCGCGGGTGATGCTGCCGGAGAAACGGCAGGTCTATACCAGGACCGAGGCGACCATCAATCACTTCAAGCTGATCATCGAAGGGGTACAGGTGCCGGCCGGCGAGGTGTATGTGGCGCATGAGGCTCCCAACGGGGAACTCGGTTTCTACCTGGTGAGCGATGGCAGCGGCCGCCCTTACAAGCTGCACGTCCGCTCGCCAAGTTTTGCCCACATGGGTGGGATGCACGTGCTTTTGGAGGGTTACCAGGTGGCGGACGTGGTGGCCACCTTCGGGTCAATGAACATGATCGGCGGGGAGTGTGACAGATGAGTTGCCTGAAAGACAAATTCGACCGGTACGTTAACGATGGTGGCGTCCCGGAAGGGGGACTGGCACCTGCGGAGCCAGTCCCCGCCGGGGTCGACCTGGATGCCTTCGATGCGCTGCGGAAAACCTATCCCGAACAGATGGCGTCCTCGCTGGTGCTGCCGCTTTTGCAGACGATGCAGGAGGCCAAGGGCCACCTGACCGAAAGCGACGCCGTTTTCGTGGCCGACTACCTTGGGGTGCCGGCCATGCAGGCCGTGGAGGTGCTGAGCTGGTACACCATGCTCTACAGTGAGCCGGTGGGAAGGCAGGTGATCAAGGTCTGCCGCAACATCGCCTGCTCCTTGCTGGGCGCCGAGCGGCTGATCGCCCACCTGGAGCACAAGCTCGGCATCAAGGCAGGCGAGACCACTGCCGACGGGCGCTTCACGCTCATGCTGGTGGAGTGCCTCGCTTCCTGTGGCACCGCGCCGGCCATGCAGGTGAACGACACCTATCACGAGTGCCTGACCGAGGAGAAGATCGACCGCATCCTGGAGGAGCTGCCATGAAAGCGGCCAACGTCTTCTTCAACTTCGAGATAACCGGAGAGTCGCACACCCTTGACGCCTACCGAAACCGTGGCGGCTACGGCGCGCTGCAGAAGGCCCTTTGCTCCCTGCAGCCCATCGACGTGCAGAACGAGGTGACCGCCTCCGGCCTGCGCGGCCGCGGCGGGGCAGGCTTCCCTACCGGCATGAAGTGGTCCTTCGTGGACAAGATGAGTCCGGTGGTCTACCTCTGCTGCAACGCGGACGAAGGGGAGCCCGGCACCTTCAAGGACCGCTGGATTTTCGAGCACTCGCCGCACCAGCTGATCGAGGGGGTGCTGCTCGCCGCCTACGCCTTGCAGGTTCGCCATGCCTTCATCTACATCCGGGGCGAGTTCGACCTCTCCTGGCGGCGGCTGAAGGAAGCCCTCGCCGAGGCGCGCAGCGCCGGGCTGATGGGCGAGCACATCCTCGGCAGCAGGTTCTCCTGCGACATCATCGCGCACCGCGGCGGCGGGGCTTACGTCTGTGGCGAGGAGTCGAGCCTGATCTCCTCGCTGGAAGGTTTCAAGGGCTATCCCAGGAACAAGCCCCCCTTCCCGGCGGTCAAAGGGCTCTACCAGTCTCCCACCGTGGTAAACAACGTGGAGACCCTCAGCACGGTTCCCTGGATCATCGCCCACGGGGCTGCCGCCTACAAGGAAATGGGGACCGAGAAGAACAGCGGCACCAGGCTGTTCGGCATCTCCGGCCACGTGAGAAAGCCGGGACTCTTCGAGCGGCCGGTCGGCTATCCCATGAAGAAGTTCATCTACGAGGACGCGGGGGGGATCGAGGGGGGCAAGAAGCTGAAGGCCGTCATCCCCGGCGGTTCCTCCACACCGCTGCTTCTCCCCGAGGAGATCGAGAACCTGACCATGGACGCGGAGTCGGTGCAGGCGGCCGGATCCATGCTCGGCTCCGGCGGTACCATCGTGATCGCCGAGGGGACCTGCATGGTGCGGCTGCTGCACGTCTTGACCCGCTTCTACGCCCACGAGTCGTGCGGGCAGTGCACCCCCTGCCGGGAGGGGACCTCCTGGATGGACAAGATCGTGGCCCGCATCGCGGCTGGGCGGGGACAGTCGGGGGACCTGGATAGCCTGGAGCGGATCACCAGGGGGATCATGGGCAACACCGTCTGCGCGCTGGGGGACGCGGCCGCCATGCCGGTCGCCGGCTTCCTGCGCAAGTTCCGACACGAATTCGAATTTTTCATCGAACACGGCTGCTCCATGTACGGCGGCCGGCTGGAGATCTGAGGCGATGATCAACCTCACCATCGATAACAAGAGGATCGAGGCCTACCCGGGCGAGACCGTGCTGCAGGCGGCCTTAAGGAGCGGCGTCGACATCCCGCATTTCTGTTACCACCCCTGCCTGTCGCTGGCCGGCAACTGCCGGGTCTGCCTGGTGAAGGTGGACGGCCGCCCCAAGCTGATGCCCTCCTGCAACCTGCCGGTTGCCCCGGACATGCAGATCGAGAGCGAGACCGAGGAGGTACTGGCTGCCCGCCAGGCGGTGCTGCAGTTCATCACCCTCAACCATCCTGCCGACTGCGGCATCTGCGACAAGGCAGGCGAATGCCGGGTGCAGGACTACCACGTCAAGTACGGGGAAGGGGAGGGGATCTCGGCCGAACTGAAGGCTCACAAGCCGAAGCTGAAGCCACTGGGCGAGCGCCTGCTTCTGGACAACGAGCGCTGCATCCTCTGCAGCCGCTGCGTCCGCTTCACCCGCGAGATCTCCAGGAGCAACATGCTGGGAATCGTGGAGAGGGGAAGCCATGCCCGGGTCACCGCGCTGGAAACCAGGGAGTTCCAGGATCCTTACTCGGACAACGTGATCGGCATTTGCCCCTCCGGAGCGCTTTCCTCGCGTGACTTCCTCTACAAGAGCCGCGTCTGGTACCTGGAGCCGGTCCGCTCCGTCTGCACAGGTTGCGCCCGTTGCTGCAGCATCCAGGCCTGGCGCAGGAAGAAGAACTGGCACGTGCGCTCCCTGTCCTCCGAGCTTAACCGCACCATCTACCGGATCTCGCCCCTGGAGAACCCGGAGGTGAACGGCAGCTGGATCTGCAACAAGGGATTCGACCTCCCCAAGGCCATGGCCCGCGAGCGCGCGCTCAAACCGCTGGTGGGCGGCCGGGAGGCGACGGTCTCGCAGGCGCTGCAGCAAGCCTGGCAGCTGGTGAGCGCGGCGTCGCTCCCGGCGGTGGTGGTCTCGGCCCACGCCTCCAACGAGGAGCTGGACGCTTTCCGGGACACTCTCGCCCTGCAGGTCACCGTCTACACCCGCGAGGACTGTTCGGTGCAGGCCGACGAAGTTGTCGAGGACGACTTCCTGATCCGGCCAGACAAGAACCCGAACGGCTATGGCGTCCACCAGCGGTTCGAGCGGCACAGCTTCGATCCCGCGGCGGGGCACGACGTGGTGGTGATCTGGGGCGAACTGCAGGATTACTCACCCTTCGCAGGCTGCCGCCTCATCCAGTTGACCCCCTTCCTCCCCCCGGCAGGGGCAGACGTCGAGGTGCTGATCCCCATCGCGCCGCTCTTCGAAAGAAGCGGCACCTTCACCAATTTCGAGGGGAAAGACAACCGCTTTCAGGCCGTCTTCGACAGGGCCCCCCTGGTGCAGGACGCGGCCGAAGTACTGCGGAGGCTTGCTGCATGATGCCGGACCTGATCGTATCCCTTCTCTACATGGCCTACGCCATCGGCTTCATGCTCGGGCTGGCGACCCTCTTCACCTGGGTGGAGCGCAAGCAGTCCGCCATCATGGCCGACCGCATCGGGGCCAACCGCTGCTATCTGCGCGTCCCTTTCACCGACTTCAAGCTGGTCGCCTGGGGACTCTTTCACGGCATCGCCGACGGCGCCAAGATGCTCCTCAAGGAGAACTTCACCCCCACCACCTACGACCGGTTCTGCTACAACCTCGCTCCCTGGCTGGTGGCGGTGCCGGTGCTGCTCACCTTCGCCGTGATTCCCTTCGGCGGGACAGTCGCGCCGGGGCAACTCCTGCCGGCGCTGCATCCCTTTTTCGGCGACGCCGGCTACGGGATGCAGGTGGCGCGCATCGACGCCGGCATCCTGGTGATCCTTGCCATCTCCGGTGTCGGCATCATCGGCACCATGCTGGCGGGGTGGTCCTCCAACAACAAGTTCTCCCTGCTGGGATCCGCCCGGGCCGCCTCGCAGATGATCTCCTACGAGGTCAGCATGGGGCTTGCCCTCATCAGCCTGGTGGTCACCTACGGCACGCTCGACCTGAACGAGATGGTGGTCAAGCAGCGCGAGCTGATCATGGGGGTGGTCCCGGCCTGGGGGATCTTCGTGCAGCCGCTTGCCTTCGTGCTCTTTCTCACCGCGGCCATCGCCGAGAACAAGCGGGTCCCCTTCGATCTCCCCGAATGCGAGTCGGAACTGGTGGCGGGCTACTTCACCGAGTACAGCGCCATGAAGATGGGGCTCTTCATGCTGAGCGAGTTCATCGAGATCGTGGTGGTCTCCGCATTGCTGGTGACCCTCTTCTTCGGAGGCTACAGCGTTCCCTACCTTGGCGAGACCGGGTTCGCCTTTCCCTTCGGCGGCTCACTCGCGCTGCCCCACCTGGCCGTGGTCCTCCTGCAGATGGCAGCTTTCCTGGTCAAGGTAACCCTGGCGGGATGCTTCCAGATCCAGATCCGCTGGTCGCTGCCGCGTTTCCGTTACGATCAGCTGATGCGCTTCGGCTGGCAGTTCCTGCTTCCCCTGGGGGGGCTGAACCTGGTCGCCACCGCCTTTGTGCGCTGGCTTACCCTGAGAGGTTGACATGAAGAACAAGTACTGGAACGAGCCTGACATGGGGCTTTGGGAGCGCCTCTACCTGTTCGAGGTGGCGCGCGGCCTGATCATCACCGGCTCCGTCTTCTTCGAGAACATGTGGAAATGGTTCACCTTTAGAAAGGGGGCGCTCACCGCCTACTACCCGGAGGAGGTGAGAAGCGACTATTCCCCCAACAACCGCGGCCGCCACGTGCTGACCCAGCGGAAAAACGGCGAGGTGCAGTGCGTTTCCTGCCACATGTGCGCGACCGCCTGTCCCTGCTACTGCATCGAGATCCAGTCCGCCGCCAACCACGAGGACCCCGGCCACCCCAAGGCTCCCGAGCGCTTCGAGATCGACTACTCCCGCTGCGTGTTCTGCGGTTTCTGCGTCGAGGCCTGCCCCGAGGATGCCATCCGCATGGTGAAGGAGGTCCCCGATTTCCCCGGCTTCGACCGCCACGCCATGTGGGCGACCATGGACCTCTTGAAGGGGTGGCGCCCGACCGCCGATCCAGCCAAGGTCTACCCGGAACCGCCGCGGCCTGCGCCGGTGGAGGAGCCGGTGGGCGAACCGCTTAGGGAGGTGCAGCCATGGGCGGCCTGATGATCGTCTTCTTTTCGGTGCTGGCGGTACTTTTCGCCGGGCTGGTGATCGCCCTCAGGCAGCCGATGCGCTCGGCGCTTGCCCTGGTGGCGCACATGGTCTGTCTCTCCGCCATCTACGCCTGCCTCGGCGTGCACGTGGTAGCCGTCTTCCAGCTCCTCATCTACGTGGGGGCGGTGATGGTCTTCATGGTCTACACCATCATGCTGCTGGACGACCGGGACGACTCCTTCCGTCAACGTTTCTCCGGCAGCTTCCTGCCGGCGCTGGCCATCCTGCCGCTATTGGTGGGGGGAGTCTGGCAGTTGACGGAGCGCCCCGCCGGCGCAACGCTGCCGGTGGCCGCGGCCGGCGGCAGCCTGTTCACCTTCGCCTCCTTCGCCGGCGAGTTCATGAAGCGCTACTGGTTTCATTTCGAACTGGCGACCGTGTTGCTGCTGGTAGGGCTGATCGCGGCCTGGACCGCTGTCAGGGAGGGGAACCATGGATAGCAGTCAGCTGCTTTTGGCCCTGGCCGGGCTCTTGTTCGCCATGGGACTTCTGGGGGTGGCGGTGCGCCGCAACCTGCTGGTGGTCCTCATGTGCATGGAAATCCTGGTCAACGCCGTCGTGCTCAGTTTCGTCAGCTCGGCGGCCCGCACCCAGACCCTGTCCGGGGTGGCGATGACCTTTTTCGTCTACGTGGCCGCCTCCTGCGAGATTGCCCTGGCCATGGCAATCGTGGTGCTGCTGGTCAAGCGCCGCGGCTCCCTCGATCTCTCCTCGCACCGGCATCTGAAAGGTTGACTGCACTATGAACTCTCTGCTTTTGATCGCTTTGCTCCCCCTGGCCGGCTTCCTGGTGAACGGGATGGTCGGCAGGCGCCTGCCCAACGGGGTGGTGGCGCTGATCGCCTGCGCACTGCCGGCCGTCTCCTTCGCCCTCACCGTCGTCCATTTCCTCGACCTCGCCGCGGGGGGCACCCCGGTGGTCGAGACAGTCGGTTCCTGGGTTTCCGTGGCCGGTTTCCAGGTCGACCTCGCTCTCTATTTCGACCGGCTGACCTCGGTGATGTGCCTGGTGGTCACCGGGGTGGGAACGCTGATCCACCTGTACTCCATCGGCTACATGTCGCACGACCAGGGATTCGCCCGCTATTTCGCCTATCTCAACCTCTTCCTCTTCTTCATGCTCCTGCTGGTGCTTGGCAAGAACCTGCTGGTGCTCTTCGCCGGCTGGGAAGGGGTGGGGATTGCCTCCTACCTCCTGATCGGTTTCTGGTTCCAGGACGATGCCAAGACCGCCGCCAGCCTGAAGGCGTTCGTGGTGAACAGGGTAGGGGACACCGGCTTCGTGCTGGCAGCCTTCCTGATCTGGTTCTACGCCGGCACCCTGGATTTTGCCGGGATAAACGCCTTCTTCGGCGCAGCCAACGTCCCGGTGCTGGCCGTGAACGCCATGGCACTTTTGCTGCTGGTCGGTGCCTCCGGCAAGTCCGCCCAGATTCCGCTGCACGTCTGGCTTCCCGACGCCATGGCTGGCCCCACCCCGGTGTCGGCGCTCATCCATGCCGCCACCATGGTCACCGCGGGCGTCTACCTCCTGGCCAGGCTGAACGGGCTGTTTTTGCACGCGCCGCTCGCCATGACCGTGGTGACCTGGGGAGGCGCGCTTACCGCCCTGATCGGCGCCAGCATGGGGGTTACCCAGTTCAACCTGAAGAAGGTGCTCGCCTACTCGACCATGTCCCAGCTTGGCTACCTGTTCATGGCCTGCGGGCTGGGTGCCTTCCCGGTTGCCATCTTCCACCTCTACACCCACGCCTTCTTCAAGGCCTGCCTCTTCCTCAGTGCCGGCGCGGTCATCCACGCTCTGCACGGCGAGGAGGACATGCGCCGGATGGGGCGGCTGGCGAAGCGGATACCTTTCACCTTTGGCTGTTTCCTCATGGCAAGCCTGGCGCTTTGCGGCGTCCCTCCCTTCGCCGGCTTCTTCTCCAAGGACGAGATCCTGTGGAAGGCCTGGTCCGCGCCGGGAGGCTCGCCGCTACTGTGGGTGCTGGCCAGCGCCACCTCGGCCCTCACCGCCTTTTACATGTTCCGGGCCATCCTGCTCACCTTCTTTGGGAGCGATAACGTCGCCGGCAAGATCAAGGGAAGGATCCATCCGCCGACCATCTCCATGACCGTGGTGCTCGGCCTGCTGGCGATCTCTTCCCTGGCAGCCGGCCTGATCGGCATGCCGGGGCTGATCACCGAAAAGCTGGGGGTGGGGGCACCTTTCTACGAATTCCTCTCCCCGGTCCTTTCCTGCCTGCCGAACGCCGCACCGCTTGCCGACCTCAGCCTGGAATTCGCGCTGATGACGGTGGCCGTAGGGATCGCGGCCTGCGGCATCCTTTTCGCCTGGCTCATGTACGGGGGCGAAGGACGCCAGGGAAACAGTCCCGGCGGCGTCCTGTACAAGACGGTCTCCCGCGGCTACTACTTCGACTCCGCCTATCGCAGACTTGTGGTACGTCCGCTCGATTACCTGTCGGAAGCTGTGCTGGCCCGCAGGGTGGAACCGGTCATCAGCGGGGTAACCCTGGC
>DATFAB010000055.1:0-4487 GCA_035255025.1 Geomonas sp. | reverse complement strand
GGTCTGCCAGTGGGGAATGAGCGATAAAATCGGCCCGATGACCTTTCCCAGGGGAGAGGAGCATCCCTTCCTTGGCATGAAGCTGGCTGAGGAAAAGACCTTTTCGGAAGAGATGGCCTGGCTGATCGATCAGGAGATCGCTGCGCTGATCCGGGGGGCGGAAGGGAAGGCGACGGAGCTGGTCAGCTCCAACCGCAACAAACTCGATGCTCTGGCTTCGGCGCTGCTGGAAGAGGAGACCCTGGACGGTGAGCGGGTGGACCAGATACTGGCGGCTGCTTGATAGCTGTTAGTGGGAGAGCGCGACAGAGCGGGCAGATGTGAGCGGAAGCCCACCGAGTGAGGCTTGACCTTTAGGGGGAGGCGAGGAGCCGTACTGATTACTCGAAAAGGGCGTTCAGGGCAGGACGCGTCAGTAGATGATGATGTATCCCTTCCTGGTGGCAATCCCGGTGATCTCCAGGGTGTCCTTGATGTTGAAGGTTTCCCCTTCCAAGGTGAAGATGTACCCGCCATCGCCATCCGGCACTGCTAACTCCAGAAGTGACTCAAAGCTTGCTGTCTTGATAGTTTCCATGGCGCGCAATATAGCACTAATTCCACGGAGGGTAAACCCCTCACTCTTTCCATTACATATTTTTTATGTCATAGTACACTCTGCTCAAATTGTTATCCTACCAGATGCCGCTTCCATCCCATCCTTATCTAGACAGGCGTTGTCTCAGATGTGTCAGGCTGCCGTCCAGATTGTGCCGGACGGTTCCTGACAGCTTGCCAGACCTGGGCTGTGCTGAACGAAGATGCTATCGGCCCTAGACTGAGGGAGGAAACGAACTTGCCCGACGATCCTCTTGTGCCGTCCACTGCAGTAGACACGGTCTCTGAGCCGGCCGGCTCCTATATCGTTCCGGTCGCGGAAGAGAGCGGTCTTTTCCCGCCAGGAATGGAAGAAAAGACAGCCCCCGTGCCGATCGGAAATCTCAATACCCTCGAGGTGGTTATGACCAGAAAAAGAAAGAGCGGCATCCTCCTGCACCCAAGCTCCCTTCCCGGGCCCGGCGGCATCGGCTCCTTCGGAGAGGAAGCCCGCCATTTCATCGAGTTTCTGCACAAGTCCGGTCAGTCCCTGTGGCAGATCCTCCCGCTCGGTCCCACCGCCTACGGTGACTCTCCGTATTCCTGCTATTCGGCCTTCGCGGGAAATCCGATGCTGGTCAGCCTGGAAGCGCTGGTAGACGAGGGCGACCTCACCGCCCAGGACTTGAAGCCCGACCTGCCTTCGGAGCGGGTCGACTTCGGTGCCAGCGCGCTCTACAAAATGGGGCTGCTTCGGCAAGCGGCCGGCCGCTTCTTCGCCGAGGCCCCCCGCAAGAGGATGGAGGAGTTCTGGCACTTCTGCGACAGCACCTTCTGGCTGCACGACTATGCCCTGTTCATGGCGGCCAAGGACTTTTTCCAGGGGAAGAGCTGGAAGGACTGGCCAGATCCGCTGGCCAGGCGGGAGCCGGCCGGCCTGCTCAGCTGGAGCGACAAGCTTGGTCCCGCCATCGGGGAGCAGAAGTATTTCCAGTGGCAGTTTTACCGGCAGTGGATGAAGCTGAAGGCCTTTGCCAATGTGCTGGAAATCACCATCGTCGGGGACATGCCGATCTTCGTGGCCTACGATTCCGCCGACGTCTGGGCGAACCCGCATCTGTTCCACCTGGACGAGAAGGGTGCCCCCATCGTGGTCGCCGGGGTCCCGCCCGACTATTTCAGTAAGACCGGGCAGCTGTGGGGAAACCCGCTCTACAACTGGGACCGGATGGCGAAGGAGGGCTACAGCTGGTGGATCGCGCGGATGCGCAATGATCTCTCCCTCTACGACATGGTCCGCATCGACCATTTCCGCGGCTTCGAGGCGTTCTGGGAGATCCCGGTCTGGGAAAAGACCGCCATCAACGGACGCTGGACCAAGGGGCCGGGTGCCGAACTCTTCAATGCCCTGCGCAACGCTCTGGGCAATCTCCCCATCATCGCGGAGGACCTGGGGGTGATCACCGGTGAGGTGGAGGCTTTGCGCGACCAGTTCGGCTTCCCCGGCATGAAGATCCTGCAGTTCGCCTTCAGCTCAGGGCCCGACAACCCGTACCTGCCGCACAACCATGTCAGGTCCTGCGTGGTCTATACCGGCACCCATGACAACGACACCACCGCCGGCTGGTTCGAAGCGCTGAAGCCCAAGGAGCAAAAAGCGGTGCTGTCCTATTTCGACCGGGACAAAGAGGAAATCGTCTGGCAGATGATCAAGTGCGCGCTGAGCTCGGTGGCCGAGTACGCCATCATCCCTATGCAGGACCTGCTGGAGCTGCCGAGCTCAGGCCGCATGAACATCCCCGGGGTGGCCGGCGGCAACTGGAGCTGGAGGTGCCCGCCCGACGCCTTCACGGCAAAGCTGGCTGGCAAGCTCGCCAAAGCCACCGAGCTCTACGGCAGGCTGCCGGTAAACCGGGTCCGCTGAGAGGGGGCGGTGCCCGATGATCCAAATCCGCTCGGTCAACTTTTGTTCTGTAAATTTGTTGACAGATGCGGTACCGTTTTGTATAGATTTGAAACGCCATTCTTTATCAAAACGGTTTATAAAGCGGAGGAGACCACCATATGTCAGAGAAGTCCCTTGGATTTGATACGCTTGCACTCCATGCCGGCCAAGAGGTAGATACTGCGACCCTGTCCCGCGCGGTACCTATCTACCAGACCTCCTCGTACGTCTTCAAAAGTGCCGAACACGCGGCCAACCTCTTCGGCCTGAAGGAGTTCGGCAACATTTACACCCGTCTGATGAACCCGACCACCGACGTGCTGGAGAAGAGGGTTGCCGAACTGGATGGGGGCGTTGCCGCGCTTGCGGTGGCCTCCGGCCAGGCAGCAAGCACCTACGCGGTCCTCAACATCGCCAGTGCCGGCCAGAATATCATCTCCACCAGCTACCTGTACGGCGGAACCTATAACCTGTTCCACTACACGCTTCCCAAGCTGGGCATTACCGTCAAGTTCGTGGATTCCTCCGATCCCGAGAACATCCGCAAAGCCATCGACGAGAACACGCGTTGCGTGTACAGCGAGGCGATCGGCAATCCGAAGAACAACGTGGACGATTTCGAGGCCATCGCCAAGGTCGCCCATGATGCAGGCATCCCCTACATCGTCGACAACACCGCGGCAACCCCCTTCGTCTTCCAGCCGCTTAAGCACGGCGCCGACATCGTGGTCTACTCCCTTACCAAGTTCATGAGCGGTCACGGCACCAGCATAGGCGGCTGCGTGGTAGATGGCGGCACCTTCCCCTGGAACAACGGCAAGTTCCCGGAGTTCACCGAGCCCGATCCCTCCTATCACGGCCTGAAGTTCTGGGATGCCCTCGGCAACATCTCCTACATTATCAAGATGAGGGTCGAACTTCTGAGGGACATGGGCGCCTGCATTTCCCCCTTCAACTCGTTCCAGATCCTGCAGGGGCTTGAGACTCTCCACGTCAGGATGCAGCGCCACGTGGAAAATGCGCAGACGGTAGCCGAGTGGCTGGAGCAGAGCCCGCTGGTGAGCTGGGTCAACTATCCTGGCCTGCCGAGCCACAAGGATCATGCAAATGCCAAGAAGTATCTGAACGGTAACGGCGCTATCATCGGCTTCGGTATCAAGGGGGGACTCGAGGCCGGCAAGAAGTTCATCGACAACCTGAAGCTCCTGTCCCACCTGGCCAATATCGGCGACGCCAAGAGCCTGGTCATTCACCCGGCGTCCACCACCCATCAGCAGCTCTCCCCCGAGGAGCAGCTCGCCACCGGTGTCAGCCCGGATTTCATCAGGCTCTCGATCGGTATCGAGGACGTCAAAGATATCATCGCCGATATCGAGCAGGCGTTGCAGGCGGCACAATAGCCGTAGCTAGCTGCACTGTCGCGAGTAACGAACTGCCCGGGGTGGATGACACCCCGGGCAGTTCGTTTTTTACAGCCGCCTCACGTTTCCCCCAAAGGGGGCGCAAAGGGGATTGCTTTTCCTTCTGGAACCCGCCTCAGCGCAGCCTGAAATTACCTTTAGCCAAATCTAACCATAAAGGCGTTGACGCTGGGATACCCTTTTGCTATAAACACACCTCGCTGTTGACCGGGCACCTTAGTTAAAGAAGCCGGTGACAGCGGCGAAAGAAAAAGAGTTGACAGCAGTAATCGGCTCTGCTATAAAGTGTGACTTCGCAGCAACGCTCTTTGCACAACCAAAACGACAGGAGTACAAACGTTTACCGGGCACTGTCATAGCCATTGGGCTCTGTCAGGGAAAGGAAAACGAAAGACTGAGAAACTTTTTTGGTTGACAGTCAACTCCGGTTGGTATAGGGTGCAAAGTCTGCCGCGACGAACGGCTTGGTCTTTGAAAACTAAATAGTAGACGAATCACTATGTGGGTCTTTTTTAAAAGTCAGTTGTTTCAAAACTAGAATCGAG